>NZ_JACSLX010000003.1:0-319069 GCF_018618335.1 Exiguobacterium sp. s152 | reverse complement strand
ACGCAAAAACACCTCCGATGCTAGCACTTTTTTTAAGTGTACCACTGCGAAGGTGTTTTTATATTGTCTCAAAAATTTAGGTTAGCCCAGATCTGAAATCAGGTCTTCCCTCTCTTTATTTATGATGTGACACCGTTGCGCTCCCGAAGCGTCTCGGCGATCGCTTGGCCATGGAAACGTCCGTTCTCGATAAAGATCTTATTGGCATCGTTTCCGGCCGCGACGACACCGGCGATGAACAAGCCGTCGACGTTCGTCTCGTACGTCGCTTCATCGAACGCCGGCACACCGGTCTCCTCATCGACTTGGACCCCGGCATCGGCGAACAGCCCATGGTCGGGCAAGTAGCCGGTCATGGCGAGGACGTGGTCGGTCTCGAGCCGATGTTCTTCACCATGCTGACGATAGACGACGTGATGCGGTTCGATGCGAACGATTTCCGCTTCGAGCTCGAGCCGCACCTTGTCATGACGGACGAGCGAGTCGAACGTCGGCAATACCCACGGTTTGACGGACGGACTGTAGCCGTCCCCGCGATAAAGTACCGTGACGTGGGCACCGGCCTTCTCGAGCTCGATGGCCGCGTCGACGGCGGAGTTCTTCCCACCGATGACCGTGACGCGTTGCCGATAGAACGGATGCGCCTCTTTGAAATAGTGGGCGACGTGCGGCAACTCTTCACCGGGCACGTCAAGCCGACGAGGGCGTCCGTAATAGCCCGTCGCCAAGATTACATAGTCGGCCTGGCGCTCTTTGGCACCGTCCCGGTCGTGTCGGGACCGCACGACGAAACCGTTCTCGGTCCGCTCGACCGCCTCGACCGTCTCGAACGGATGGACATCGAGCCCAGTCCGGCTGACGACTTCCCGATAGTAGACGAGTGCGTCTTGCCGGCGTGGCTTCAAATCTTTACAGATGAACGGGATATTCCCGATTTCAAGCAGATTGGCAGACGAGAAGAACGTCTGATGGGTCGGATACCGATAGATGGCATCGACGATATTGCCGCGCTCGATAATCGTGCACGAGATGCCGATGCGTTCCAATTCAATCGCAGCCGACAGCCCGCACGGTCCGGCGCCGACGACGATAGCGTGTTTATTCAATGAAATCACCTCATCCCTCATTGTATGGAAGGACGAATCGGTTGGCAAGTCGCCAACTCATTGTTGGAAACTGAAGCTGTGTTCCATGACCGCTTGCGACGAACCGGACTCGAGTTCGACGAGAAGGCGCAGTCTCGCTTTTTGTGAGTTCAAGCCGTTCGAGAAGATGATGCCCATCTCTTTCAGTTGCTGGCCACCGCCGACGTAGCCGTAGACGTCCTGAACGATTCCATTGAAGCAGCGGCTGACGATGACGACCGGCATGCGTTCGACGAGCAGTTCGAGCGCGGGAACGATCGACGGCGGGACGTTGCCTTGACCGAGCACTTCGAGGACGAGTCCGTCATAGCCGAGCGCGAGTACCGCCTCAATCAAGTCCGGGTCCATCCCGGCAACGACTTTCAGCACCGCGACCCGTTTTGTGATTGTCGAAATCATCTTCGGTTGCTTCGTCGTCGGTTGGCTATAGATGAGGACGTGGTCTTTCGTCACCATGCCGACGTTCCCGAAGTGGACCGATTTGAACGTGTCGACCGAGGACGTATGCGTTTTCGTGACGTTGAAGGCGGAATGAATCTCGCCATTGAAGACGACGAGTACTCCTTTGCCACGCGCGACATCGCTTTGGGCGACCCGAAGCGCCGTGATGAGATTGAATTCGCCGTCAGAGCCGACTTCGTTCGACGAGCGCATCGCCCCGGTCAAGACGATCGGGACCGGGGCACCGAGTGTGATTTGTAAGAAATAAGCCGTCTCCTCGAGCGTATCGGTTCCGTGGGTGATGACGACCCCGTCATACGTGTCTTGCGTCAGTTGTTGATTGATGAACTGGGCGAGCTCGAGCATTTTTTCAGGCGTCATGTGCGGCGATGGGATGTTTGAGAAGTGTTTCGTCGTGATGTTGGCGATATCGGTCGCTTTCGGCAACGTCGCATCAATCGGATTGACCTCGCTCGGCATGACATGTCCCGACCCCGATTGGGACATGGCGATTGTGCCGCCGGTGTGGATGAGTAATAAATGATTCATAACAGACCTCCAACTTTTTTGTTCGTTTCTTCCAATTTCTAGGCGTGCCCTACTTTTTCTTTCCTCTATTTCAGTGTATGCTTAACGTGAGAAAGGAGAGATGCATCATGATTGCAATCGCCTTGTCTGCGGTTGCGCCAGGGTTCGCCCTTCTTTCCTACTTCTATCTCCGGCATGAACTGGAAGCGGAACCGCTCGGCTATGTGATCCGGTCGTTCGTCGCCGGGGCCATTCTCGTCTTTCCGATCATGTTCGTCCAGTATGCGTTCGTGGAAGAAGGGGTGCTCGTGGGCCCGTTTTGGAAGGCGTTCGTGGCCACCGCGCTTTTAGAAGAATTTTTTAAATGGTTCATGATTTATTATACAATATACATACATAAAGTCTTTGATGATTACTACGACGGGATTCTCTATGCGGTCGCCTGTTCACTCGGCTTTGCCACGTTAGAGAATTTTCTATATTTATGGGTGTACGACTCAATCGAGATCGCCATCTGGCGCGCCGTGCTGCCGGTGAGCGGCCACGCGCTGTTCGCCGTCGTCATGGGGTTTTGTCTCGGCCGGGCCAAACATTCCAACCACGAGCGGTTTTGGCTGTTCACCGCTGTCATGGCGGCCACGCTGTTGCATGGCATGTTCGACTATATCTTGCTCGTCGAACCGATGAACAAAGTACCGGCTGTCGTCTATATAGTCGTCTTATGGATGGTCGCCTTATTGCTCGTCCGCACTGCCAATCGCTCCAATCATCGTCAATATAAATAGAATAAAGGGGAATCGTTTCATGTTAAAAGTAGGTCAAGAGTTACGGGTGGAAGTCGAAGGGAGAAAAGAAGGAAAGACGAAGGTCGCGGCCATTAACGATCAAGTCGTCTGGATCGAGTCCCCGAGTGAAACGGATACGTTAAAGACGTTCTTCTTGCACGAAGACGAGCCGATGCGCGTCTATTTCTTTAAAGGAGAAGAGCAACTATATGCCTTCGACACCGTCATTTCGAGACGGGTGAGCGATGCGCAGTTGACGCTTCGTTATGCATTCCCGATGCCGGATGAGAAGAAAATCAAACGGGTCCAGCGCCGTGAATATTTGCGGGTGCCGGAGATGATTCGCGTGACCGTATCCGCGGAAGATGGGCAGGCGTTCCCGTCGTTCGAGTCGACATCACTCGACTTATCGGCCGGAGGCATGCGCATCATCTCCAATCGGGCACCGGTCGCTGTCGACGAGGCCATCATCGTCTCGTTCCAGGTCAATGACGACCGCGGGAATCCGCAAACGTTCCGCGTCAAGAGCCGACTCGTACGGATTCACGAACAGGCGGCGAAACAAGAGCTGTCGCTTCGTTTCGAAGAATTATCGCACAGGGACCAGGAAACGATTTTACGTTATTGCTTCCGGGCCCAACTTGAAGCGAGAAAACGGACGGGCTCTGTATTTTCTTCACGTTAAAAAACTGGTATGATGTTCTCGGAACAAATGACCGAGAGGAGGCGGGTATCGGGATGAGCCGATACCCAATTTTTATGAATAAACCGTTACAGATTGCATTAGATGGACCGGCCGGAGCCGGGAAGAGTACGATCGCGAAAACACTTGCCAAAAAACTAGGGTATGTCTATATCGATACGGGTGCGATTTATCGTGCCGTGACGTATCGTGCCCTCAGAGACGGGGTCGGTCTCGAAGACGGGCCGAAACTCGCCGAGATGATCGGCAACATGGATTTACGGCTCGTCCCGTCCGAGAACGGACAACGTGTGTTCGACGGCGCCGACGAAGTGACCGACGTCATCCGGACGAGCGAAGTGACGAACAACGTCAGCTTCGTCGCACGCCAGCCGGAAGTACGGGCTGCCCTTATGGATTTACAGCGGGACCTCGCCAGTAAAGGCGGAATCGTCATGGACGGCCGCGATATCGGCACGCACGTCTTACCAGGCGCCGACTTGAAAGTGTTCATGACGGCGACGGTCGAAGAACGGGCCCGCCGCCGCCATGAGGAAAACGTATCGAAAGGATTGCCGAGCGACCTTGAACAATTACAGCTCGAGATCGCCTTGCGGGACAAACGCGATTCCGAGCGTGAGGTCGCCCCGCTTCGTCAGGCCGACGATGCGCATTATCTCGATACGACCGAGCTGTCGATTGACGGCGTCGTTGAGGCGATCGAGCACTTGATGAAGCAGGTGATTGATCGATGAAACCGCTCAACGATGGACCGTTCGGCATGTATCGACTGGCCGTAGCTGTCGTCAATGTCATCCGTAGATTGAGCTTCCGTGTCGAGTATATCGGGCGCGACAACGTCCCACTCAACGGTTCGATGATCGTCTGTTCGAACCATCAATCGAACTGGGACCCGGTCATGCTCGCCGGGGCGATGCCGAAACAGCGTCAGCTTCGTTTCTTCGCGAAAAAAGAGTTGTTCGACGTGCCGGTATTGAAACACATTTTGAATCGGGCTGGACAGATTCCTGTGTCACGCGGGGAAGGAGACCGACAAGCACTCCGGGTCGTCTTGCAAAAGTTGAAGGAAGACGAGGTCATCTCGATTTTCCCGGAAGGAACGCGGTCAAAAGACGGTACGCTCGGCAAAGCCCAAGCCGGCGTCGGGTTCTTCGCGCTCCGTTCGGACGCGTCGGTACTTCCGGTGGCGATTATTGGGACGTATAAGTTCCGCTCGAAGTTGAAGGTCGTCATCGGCCAACCGATCGACATGAGCGGCTTGAAAGCGGACAAGGCGAGCGCCCAAATCGCGGCCGACTTGATTATGACGACAATCGGTGACTTGTACATGCAGCATTCACGGAACGTTCGTTAATTTCAGGTTTAATCTCGCGCTAGGAGAGGAACTAACCTGATAACACCTTGACAAATCTTTCGAATTATAAGAAGTTTATACTAGGTGTAAGCGCCTTACGGCGCTCCTTTTTGTACTCATCGTGAGGGGGTAGTGTTGGAATGGTCGAAGAAATGAAAGATATGCCTGATTTTGAAATCAATCGAGGTCAAATTGTGACCGGTACTGTCGTCAAAATCGAGGACAAGCAAGCGTTGATCGATATCGGTTATAAAACCGAGGCAATTTTACCAATCAGCGAAGTATCAAGCATGCATTTAGACGATTTAAACGAATCACTCCATGTTAACGACGAAATCCGTGTCAAAGTGAAAAAGGTCACGGACGAAGAGGTGGTCGTTTCGAAGAAAGACGTTGATGCCGAGGCAGCTTGGGATCAAATCGTCGAGAAATTCGAATCCGGCGAAGTATTCGAAGTCATGGTAAAAGACAAGGTCAAAGGTGGACTTGTCGTTGATATCGGTATCCGTGGATTTATCCCGGCTTCGCTCGTAGAGAACCATTTCGTCGAAGACTTCTCATCCTACTTGAATAAACCGATTACGGTTAAAGTCGTCGAGATTGACCGCGAAAAAAATCGCGTCATCTTGTCGCATAAAGCGGTTGCCGAAGCGGAAATGAGCGCCAAGAAAGCGGAGACGCTCGAATCGCTTGAAGTCGGTCAAATCATCGAAGGGACGGTTCAACGTCTCACAGATTTCGGTGCGTTTGTCGATATCGGCGGTGTCGATGGCCTCGTCCATATTTCGGAAATGGCGCATAGCCGGGTTGAGAAACCGAGCGATGTTGTGACTGAAGGAGATAAAGTCAAAGTGAAAGTGCTTGGACTTGACCTCGACAACGAGAAAGTGAAGTTGTCGATTAAAGAGACGCAGCCTGGACCGTGGGAATCGGTAGAAGGTAAAATTCAGCCAGGTGACGTGATTGAAGGGAAAGTCAAACGTCTCGTCACGTTCGGTGCGTTCGTCGAAGTCGCACCACAAGTTGAAGGTTTGCTCCATATCTCGCAAATTGCGAACCGGCACATCGCGACACCGTCTGAAGTCTTGTCAGAAGGCCAAGAAGTAACCGTCAAAGTACTCGACGTCCATCTTGACGAGAAGAAAATCTCGTTGTCGATGCGTGCGCTCGAGTCGAGCGATTCATCACGTGGCGACGCGGATCAATCGCTGCTTGACGAGTATAGCGACCAAGGAGGTTTCTCTGTCTCTGAATTGACAGGTGACGAGGCCTCGGACGATTCTAAATAAGACGATCGTTCAAGCGGGAGCCAGACTCCCGCTTCTTTTTGTATGGTCACAGAAATTCGCCTGTGATATGATAGTACAGTTGCAATTAGAAACGATAGACTTATTGAATGAAAGTTAGAGAGGTGTTTATATGGGAATTCCAGCAGTGGCCATCGTAGGCCGCCCGAATATTGGGAAATCCACGATTTTTAACCGGATTATCGGAGATCGCGTGTCGATCGTCGATGATAAGCCCGGTGTAACACGCGACCGCATTTATGGGACGGGTGAGTGGTTGAACCGTAAGTTTCATTTAATCGACACAGGCGGAATCGAGGTCGGTGATGAGCCGCTCCTCGTGCAAATGCGGCATCAGGCCGAGCTTGCGATCGATGAGGCGGACGTCATCGTCTTCATGGTGAACGGACGTGAAGGCATTACAGCAGCAGACGAAGAAGTGGCGAACTTGTTGTTCCGTTCGAACAAACCGGTCGTCCTCGCCGTCAACAAAGTCGACAACTTCGAGATGCGCGAACTCATGTATGAGTTCTATTCACTCGGATTCGGCGATCCGTTCCCGATTTCAGGGACGCACGGTCTTGGTCTCGGGGACTTGCTCGACAAAGTGCTCGACATGGCTCCAGACAAAGACGACTATGAGTACAACGAAGAAGTCATCCAGTTCTCGCTCATTGGACGTCCAAACGTTGGGAAATCGAGCTTGACGAACGCGATTCTCGGTGAAGAACGCGTCATCGTCTCGGACATCGCAGGAACGACTCGTGATGCCATCGATACACCGTTCACACGGGATGGGCAAGAATACGTCATCATCGATACGGCCGGGATGCGCAAGCGCGGGAAAGTGTATGAATCTACCGAGCGCTACAGCGTCATGCGTGCCCAAAAAGCGATTGAACGCTCGAACGTCGTTCTCGTCGTCATCGACGGTGAAGAAGGCATCATCGAACAAGACAAACGTGTTGCCGGACTCGCCCACGAAGCTGGGAAAGCCATCGTTCTCGTCGTCAACAAATGGGACGCCGTCGACAAAGACGATAAGACGATGAAGAAAATGGAAGAGAAGATTCGTAAAGAATTCTTGTTCCTTGACTACGCACCGATCGTCTTCTTGTCGGCACTCACGTCGAAACGATTGCAGACACTTCTGCCGGTCGTCAAAGAAGTGGCTGATTCACATCGCCGTCGCATCTCGACGAGCGTCTTGAACGACGTCATCGTCGACGCAGTCGCGATGAACCCGACACCGACGGACAAAGGACAACGACTCAAGATTAACTACGCGACGCAAGTGGCCATCGAGCCGCCGACGTTCGTGTTGTTCGTCAACGATCCAGAGTTGCTTCACTTCTCATACAAACGTTATCTAGATAACCAGATTCGCCGCGCATTTGACTTTACCGGTACACCGATTCATATCGTGGCTCGTCAGAAAAACTAGTAATGGGGGTGCCTCCTATGGCAAAAGTAGCTGTCATCGGTGCAGGGAGCTGGGGAACGGCGATATCGCTCGTCCTCGCTGACAACGGACATGATGTTCTACTATATGGACGTGAGGAAGACCACGTTCATGAAATCAACACGGCCCACACGAACGCGACCTATTTGAAAGACGCACCGTTGCCGACTTCGATTCGGGCGACGACAGACTTGGCGGAAGCGGTCAAAGATCGTTCCATCGTATTCCTCGTCGTCCCGAGTTCGGCGATTCGTCCGGTGTCGCGTGAGTTGAACGCGCTCCTTACGGAACCGGCGGTCATCGTGCATGCCGCCAAAGGAATCGAACCGAAGACGCATAAGCGTCTGTCGGAGATTATCGCCGAAGAGATCGACCCGTCGAAACGTCGGGCCATCGGTGTCTTGACGGGACCGACGCATGCCGAGGAAGTGGCCGTCCGTAAATTGACGACCATCACAATCGCTTGCGAGGACTTGGACGTGGCCGATGAGATTCAAGAGTTGCTCACGAACGATCAGTTCCGGGTCTATTTGAATTCGGACGTCATCGGGGCAGAGTACGGCGGTGCGCTCAAGAACATCATCGCGCTTGCCGCAGGAATGACGGATGGGCTCGGTTATGGCGATAACGCAAAAGCGGCCCTCATGACACGCGGGATCGTCGAAATCGCCCGGCTCGGGGTCCAACTCGGTGCCAACCCGGCGTCGTTCTCCGGCTTGACGGGAATCGGCGATTTGATCGTCACGGCCACGTCTCAGCATAGCCGTAACTGGCGTGCCGGGAACGCGATCGGTCGCGGCGAGAAGCTCGAGGATGTGCTCGGTCAAATGGGCATGGTCGTGGAAGGGGTGCGTGCCTGTGAGGCGGCGCATACGCTCGCTCGGGAAGCCGGTGTCGAGATGCCGATCACAGAGGCCCTCTACAACGTGTTATTCGAAGGTAAGAGCCCACATGATGAAGTACAAAAGTTAATGAGACGCCCGCAGAAGCATGAAATGGAAGAAGTGTTCCATTTCGAAGGCGACGTAGAGCAAAGGGACTGACGTTTTCGTTCAGTTCCTTTGTTTTTTTTGCTACACTAATGTACGGAGCTAGATTTAAAGAGAAAGTCGAGGGGATAGACGTGACACCGTCACTGATCAAGATGTGGATTTCATTTGCGGGCATCGGGGCGTTTGCCATCGCCGCGCTCATGGTGGCAGTCAGCCATACGAAACTAACGGGATGGTTCGCGGCGCTCGTCCGCGTCATCGCATTCGTCATATTTTTATTTGGGACGATCATCATGATTTATGTGGTCGCTTCAGGACCGACAGGAGGATAAGACGTGAAACGGATTTTTTTGGTCGCGAGTCTATTGGCGGCGACCGTGCTCAGTGGATGTATGTTCCCGGATTCGAATCGGGTCGATAACGTCCCGTATGAAGACCAACTGAAGTCGGTACAGACGGCCGTCGACTCGTTCAAGGAGACGACCGGGGTGTTGCCGATTAAAACAAGGCCGGCCGAGACGCCACTCATGGAACGTTATCCGATTGAGTTCGCCCGGCTCGTCCCTGGTTATTTAGCCGACCCGCCGGCGAACAGCTTCGAAGGAGGCGGTCTGTTCTTGTACGTCCTCGTGGACGCCGAGACGGAGCCGAAGGTCAAACTCATTGATTTACGTGTGTCAGAAAGCTTGCAACAGTTACAGACGAACATTAACGCGTTCCGGGCCAAAGAAGGCAAGTTCCCGTTTGACGGGTCGCTCGGAAAGAACCAATTCACGATTGATTATGATCTCGTCTTCGTCTCTGAAGAGCCGAGTATCCCGAGTCCGTACACGGAAAACGAGTTGCCGATCTATGTCGACGGGACCGGACAATTATTTGTCGACTACCGGGCCGACCTGGAGGCCGCCCTCGAGAACACGGATGTAGAGCCAAAAGTCGGTGAGGACATTCGGTATTTGCTCTATAATGACTCCCCATTCGCTCCGGCTTATTCGCAAGGGTACACGATTAATGAACAAGGTGAAGTCGAGTTTTTAAACAACTGATCGACTGAGTGGGTCGAATATAGACCGATTGCTTAAAAAATGTTGTCATATCAACGTTTGTACGATATGATTAATCCCGTAAACTCTCAGTGAGAGGAGGTGAATCGTGATGAACAAAACTGAATTGATCCAAGCAGTTGCGGAGAAAGCAAATGTTTCGAAAAAAGAAGCTACACAAGTTGTAGAAGCTACTTTCGAATCTATCACTGAAGCACTCCAAAACGGTGATAAAATTCAATTGATCGGTTTTGGTACTTTTGAAGTTCGTGAGCGCGCTGCCCGTAAAGGTCGCAACCCACGTACGAAAGAAGATATCGAAATCCCGGCAAGCAAAGTTCCTGCCTTCAAAGCAGGTAAAGCGCTTAAAGATGCGGTCAAATAATGGGCAATACATAAGTCGCCGAAAGGCGGCTTTTTTTGTGTCGGAAAGCGAGTTCCCATGGCGTGAATGTGACAAAAATGTGCTATACTATGTCAGAATGACAACGAAGAGGACGAGGGGGGATAGCATGGAACAGATGACATACGAAACCGTTGTCACCGACCTTGCTCGTCAAATCGAAGAACGCATGAACCATCCGTATTTGACGAGACACGAGATTGTACCCGTAGTCGACATGCCTTTACTTCGTTGGATGGTCGAGATGATTGAAATCGAATCGAATCAACAACGTCAGCTCGTGCTTGCGACGTATTTTGCACATCAAGCACTTGAACTGCATGATCAAGTAAAGGATTGCCCGAACGGCTCGCTCGAGCGGCAACTCAAAGTGCTCGCCGGCGATTTCGCCTCGGCTCAATTTTATAAAATATTGGCACTGTTTCCTGCCGACTATAGCAATCGCTTCGGTCGGTCGGTCCAGCTTGTCAATGGGGCGAAATGTACGCTCGCGCTTGATGCGGACGTATCCGTCACGACTTGGATGGAAGCGAACTTCGGATTGATTAAAACGTTTTCTGAGGTGATAGGTCGGTCCTACTTGACCACAAACGGAAAAACGATCATCGAACGAAAGGCGACAGTACTGCGCCAAGATCAACGAGAACAGCTAACGACGCTCCTGGCGCACGCTGTCGCTTAGAACGGAAAGGATGTTACGTATTGCAACCGAAAGAAAAAGAGCAAAAAGTATATGACGTGTTTCAATCAATCTCACCGAGCTACGATACGATGAACTCGATCATCAGTTTCCGTTTGCATAAATGGTGGCGCAAAGCGACGATGCGTCGCATGCAAGTGTTCCCGGGCGCAAAATGTCTCGACGTCTGCTGCGGGACGGCCGACTGGACGATTCAACTCGCCGAGGCGGCTGGTAATACCGGTGTCGTCAAAGGTCTTGATTTTTCCGAGAATATGCTCGCGGTCGGCCAAGCAAAAGTGGCCGATTATCCGACGATCGAACTCATCCATGGTAACGCGATGGCATTGCCGTTCGGGGATCACTCATTCGACTACGTGACGATCGGCTTCGGCCTTCGCAACGTACCGGATTACATGACGGTGCTCCGTGAACTGCACCGGGTCTTGAAACCGGGCGGGACGGTCGTCTGTCTCGAGACGAGCCAACCGACAGCACCGCTGTTCAGCGAACTGTATCGCTTCTATTTCGGCTCGGTCATGCCGTTATTCGGGAAAGTGTTCGCCGGCTCATACGATCAATACAAATGGCTCCAAGAGTCGACCGACCAATTCCCAGACCGGTTGACGCTAAAACGCATGTTCGAGACGGCAGGCTTCGAACAAGTCGAAGTGAAGGCGTTCTCCGGCGGTGCGTGTGCCATGCACCTAGGAAAGAAGTGGTGACCGATGTCTTTGAAGCGACTTTATCGCCACATGAACCGAGAGATTGAGCAGATCGATCGCTTCTTGTCGACGCGGGTCCATACGGATCACCCGGTCATCGAGGCGGCCTCGAAGCAACTGCTTGATGCGGGCGGGAAGCGGATCCGTCCGGCGTTCGTATTGCTGAGCGCTGGTTTCGGGCAAGCGAAAGACATCCGCTTGACGAAAGTGGCGGCGAGTCTTGAACTGATTCATATGGCCTCGCTCGTCCATGATGACGTCATCGATGACGCCACACTTCGCCGGGGCAAACCGACCGTCATGGAACGTTACGATGAGCAGGTCGCGATGTATACAGGGAATACGTTGTTCGGCGAAGCGATTCGACTCGTCTCTGAGGTCGACTCGCCGCGCGTGATGGAAATCATGGCAGACACGATGGAACTGATTTGTATCGGTGAAATCAATCAAATCCAAGACCAATACGACTGGAGCCAGTCCCCGAAACGATATCTCGATCGGATTGCCCGAAAGACGGCGCTCTTGATCGAGACGAGTTGTGCGGCCGGGGCCGTCGTCTCAGGGGCGTCACCCGAAGTCGTCAAACAGCTGCGGCTGTTCGGCTATGACATCGGGATGGCGTTTCAAATGACGGATGATTTGCTCGATTTCACCGCGAAAAGTTTTCAGCTTGGAAAGCCGGTCGGAGAAGATTTGAAGCACGGTCATAAAACGTTGCCGCTCTTCTATTCAGCGGAAGACCCTGAATTCTTTGGTCGGTTGCAGCAAGTCAACCAGTCGTCCGATTACGCGACGACCCATACGCTCGTTCGTGAAGTGCAGCGCAACGGGACGCTCGAGCGAAGCCAACGGACGATCGACCGGTACGTGAACCGGGCGATTCAACGTCTCGATGGCTTGCCGGACTTACCGGACAAACGCTCGCTCATTGAAATCGCCGAGTATATCGGGAAACGAAAATGGTAACAACCACCTTGTAAACCCTTTCAATAATCAAGATGACCGTGTAAACTAATAAAGTACATGGTACACATATTGATTTAGGGGGATTAGGGGAATGGAAAAAACATTTTTAATGGTAAAACCGGATGGAGTGAAACGCGGTCTGATTGGGGAAATCATCTCGCGCTTCGAAAAGAAAGGATATACGTTGAACCGTCTTGAGCTATTGACGCCATCGGTTGAGGTCGCACAATCGCATTATGCGGAACATAAGGAAAAGCCGTTCTTTGGAGAGCTTGTCGAATTCTTAACGTCTGGTCCTGTTGTAGCGATGGAGTGGGAAGGCGAAAATATCGTCGCCGTCTCTCGATTGATGATCGGGAAGACGAACCCGTTGGACGCACAACCTGGAACAATTCGTGGCGATTTGGCCTCGACGATGTCACAAAACGTCATCCATGGTTCAGATAGCGTGGAAAGCGCAGAGCGTGAATTGTCACTCTGGTTCGCCACTGAAGCATCACACGTTTGATGACGATAAAAGGGACGGGGGCCTCCTGTCCCTTTTTATATTGGGATTGAAGCGCTTTCGCTTGTTTTGGCACGACATGATCTAGGAGAAGAGAAAGAATTGAGGTTGGAACTGGTGATAAATGATTATGCCATCTTCGTAAAAAAGTTTTATATGAAGTCGGGGATCGACTTAAACCTATACAAAGAAGCCCAGATGAAGCGACGTATGATTGCACTTCGCGAGAAGAAAGGGTATGCCACGTTTATCGAATACTTCAAAGCGATGGAGTCGGACCGGGGCTTATACGATGAATTTTTGGATCGCATGACCATTAACGTGAGTGAATTTTACCGGAACCCGGTCCGCTGGCAGCAACTAGAGACGGACATTTTGCCGGAACTCATCCGTAAGAGCCAGGGCAAGTTGCGCGTCTGGAGCGCGGCGTGCTCGACGGGCGAAGAACCGTATTCGTTGGCGATGCTGTTATCGAAACATTTGTCACCCGCCCAGTTCACAATCACGGCGACGGACCTAGATGACGTGGTGATCGAAAAAGCGAAACAAGGCAAGTATCATGAGCGGGCGCTCGTTGACTTGCCATCAGAGTTTCGGCAACGTTACTTCACCCGCCGTGGAGACGACTATTACATCACAGAGGACATCAAAAAATTAGTAACGTTCAAAAAACATAATCTGTTGGCCGACGTGTATGAACGGAATTTTGATTTAATCGTCTGTCGGAACGTCTTGATTTATTTCACCGAGGAAGCGAAAGAGAAAGTCTATACATCGTTCCACCGATCACTCCGACCAGGCGGTGTCCTCTTCGTCGGAGGGACCGAGCAGATCTTTCAACCGAAGCGATACGGCTACAAGATGAAGCAGAGCTTCTTCTACGAAAAATTTGAAGAATGAGGTGGCAGCTATGCGTTATTTGACGGCAGGAGAATCGCACGGGCCTGGACTTTCAATCATTATCGAGGGTGTACCGGCCGGGCTTGAGGTCGATGTGCAAGCCATCAATGCGGAACTCGCGAAACGGCAGTCCGGCTACGGCCGCGGCCGCCGCATGCAAATTGAATCAGACCGAATCAAGGTGAGGGCCGGCATTCGTCACGGGGTGACGACAGGGGCCCCTATTTCGTTCTGGATCGAGAACAAGGACCATACTCATTGGCGGAACGTGATGCAGGCCGAACCGATTGATGCGGACGTGGAAATCAAACGCCGTGTCGTCCGCCCACGACCCGGACATGCGGACCTCGTCGGCGGCTTGAAATATGACCATCGTGACCTACGGGACGTCCTCGAACGTTCGAGCGCACGTGAGACGGCCGCTCGGGTCGCAGTCGGCGCACTCAGCAAACAATTGCTCGCTGCTGTCGGGATGTCGCTCGTCAGCTATGTCAAAGTGATTGGCGGCGTCGAGGCCGATGCCTCATACGAGTCGCTCGATACATTGCGCGCCACGATCGAGGCGTCACCGGTCCGGACGATGGATGAGACGGCAGGCAAGGCGATGATGCGTCGAATCGATGAGGCGAAAGCAGCCGGTGACTCACTCGGCGGTGTCATCTGTACGGAAGTGCATGGTGTCATCCCGGGGCTCGGGTCGTACGTCCAATATGACCGGAAACTCGATGCGGCCATTGCTCGCGCCGTCATGAGTGTCAACGCCATCAAAGGCGTCGCTTTCGGTGATGGGTTCGAGATGGCGTATCGACCAGGGTCGGAAGTGATGGACCCGATCGCCTATGGACCGGACGGCTATACACGCTTGAGCAATCATCTCGGCGGTTTCGAAGGTGGGATGACGACCGGGATGCCGATTGTCTGTACCGCTGTGATGAAACCGATTCCGACGCTCTACAAGCCGCTCCAATCCGTCGATATCGATACGAAAGAACCATTCCTCGCCCAAATCGAGCGAAGTGACGCCTGTGCCGTCCCGGCCGCCTCACTCGTCGTCGAGGCCGTCGTCGCGTTTGAACTCGCCCGTGAGTTATGCGAGACGTTCGGACATGACACGGTCGGACGCATCCAAGCGCGCGTCGACGCGTACCGCGAGGAGATTCGCACGTGGTGACGATTCGCGTGAACGCCTCGACTCCATACGACGTCACAATTGAACGAGGGGACGCCTGGCTCGACCGCGTCCCTTACTTCTCGTGCTCAACCGTGTGGGTCATCACGGACGAGACGGTAGATCGCCTGCACGGGACGGCGTTTCGGACTCGTCTCGAGGCAAGCGCGCGTCCAATCGTCTGGTCGGTCGTCCGTCCGGGCGACGGATCGAAATCTCTCGCGACGATTGAACGTCTCGTCGCGGACGGGTTGACGTCCGGCTGTGACCGGGACACGCTCGTCGTCGCCTTTGGCGGCGGCATGATTGGGGACTTGGCCGGCTTTTTGGCGAGTGTCTATATGCGCGGGCTGCATTACATACAAGTGCCGACGACGGTTCTCGCCCACGATTCAGCGGTCGGCGGAAAAGTCGCGGTCAACCATCCGCTCGCCAAAAATGCGATCGGTGCCTTTTATCAACCAGCGGGCGTCCACTATAACGTCGACCGCCTCGAGACGTTGACGGACCGTGACGTGCTGAGTGGGCTCGGCGAGTTAATTAAACATGCCTACTTGTCACGATACGTCCTCGGGTACTCGTTCGAGACCGAGCTGTTCACCGCTTTGGCGCAAGGACCGCTCGATTGGGAGGCGTGGCTCGCACGTGGGATTGAAGTGAAACGACAGGTCGTCGAGACCGATGAACGGGAACACGGCGTAAGGGCATGGCTGAACTTTGGTCATACGTTCGGCCATGCGTTGGAGTCGGTCGAGGCGTACCGACTAGCGCACGGGGAGGCCATCCTATACGGAATGGTGTACGCCTTCCTCGTCGCCGGAGACTTCTCACGCGCGGAAACGCTCGCCGGATTCATGAAACAGCAAGCAATCACGCCGGTCCTCTGGCAACCATTCGAGGCGTATCTCGAGGTGATGGGCCACGATAAAAAGAATCGAACTGGACAGATTCGCTTCGTACTGCTCGGTGAAGAAGTGACCGTGACGAGCGTCACGACCGAACGGCTCGTCGAAGCGTATAATCAGTTGAAAGGGTGGTTTTAAGATGGGATTGAACGGATTGATACGCGTACCGAGCGATAAGTCGATTACGCACCGGGCGTTATTGCTCGGGGCCGTGGCGCACGGACAGACGACAGTGTACGACCCGCTCCTCGGTGAGGATTGCCGGTCGACGCTCGAGGCAATCCGTCGTTTGGGCGCACAAGTCGATGAACAAGCGGAACGACTCGTCATCACTGGCAGCCCGTCGCTCACGTCGGCGGAACTCGATTGCGGGAACTCCGGCACGACGATGCGTCTCTTGACGGGACTGCTTGCTGGCTACGACGGGACGTTCACGCTCACCGGCGACGCCTCGCTCTCGAAGCGACCGATGCGACGCGTCACTGCCCCGTTGCGCGCCATGGGAGCCGACCTTGCAGGTGACGTCGCTCCGCTCCACATCCGCGGGCGGGCGTTGACGGGCATCGATTACACGTTGCCTGTCGCGAGCGCGCAAGTGAAATCAGCCATTTTATTGGCTGGACTCCGTGCGGACAGCCCGACGATCGTGCGCGAGCCGGTCTTGTCGAGGGATCATACTGAACGCATGCTGCCGCTGTTCAACGGGCAGATTGACATCACCTCGGAAGAGGGGGTTCGGACGATTCGGCTGTCGCCGTCCGTCCTGGAAGGCGCGACGGTGGCCGTACCGGCTGACCCGTCCTCGGCCGCCTTTTGGTGGGCCGGGGCCGCGCTCGTCCCGGATAGTCGCGTCACGACGACCGACGTCTGTTTGAACGAGACACGGATTGGCTTTTTGCGCACGCTCGAACGGATGGGGGCGCACGTTGACGTGACGAACGTCCGCGCACTCGGAGAAGAATCGGTCGGGGACGTCACCGTGTCGACGAGCACGCTCCACGGCATCCGGTTGGACGGGACCGCCATCCCACATCAAATCGACGAGTTGCCATTATTCGCCCTCGTCGCGTCGCAGGCGTCGAGCTCATCGTCAGTCCGGGATGCGGGGGAGCTCCGCGTGAAAGAGACGGACCGGATTCAGACGGTCGCGAGCGAATTGAAGGTGCTCGGTGTCGACCTTCGCGAGACGGATGACGGCTTTGACGTCTATCCGAGCCATTTGCACGGGGGACACGTCTCCTCGCACGGAGATCATCGCTTGGCGATGATGCTCCAAATTGCGGACTTATTGACGACGGAACATGTGACGATTGACGATGTCGAGGCAGCGGACGTGAGTTACCCGCGCTTCCGTGACGATTTACAACGACTCGGTCGTGAGATAGAATAACGTCAATACGAGTAGCCGTTAGGAGGAATTTTGACGATGTTAGACGAAACAGAATTAAACCATATCATTGAGATGCTTGAAAAAGGTGAGACGGAGCATGCCCTCATGCATCTCGAATCGCTCGAAAAGGAAGGGTCGGACGAGGACCGGTTGGCCATCGCCGATCTCTACCTCGAACTCGGCCTCGCCGATCGGGCCGTCAAGTTGCTCGCAGCGCTATATGTCGATTATGCGGGCAACCCGCACGTCGCCTTGTCGCTCGCCGAGGCCTACTTGGACAGTGACCGGGAAGAAGAGGCGATTGCCGTCCTCGAGAAAATCGATACGACGGACAAGGAAGCGCATATGCGTAGCCTCGTCCTCCTCGCCGATTTATATCAATCACAAGGGTTGGACGAGGTCGCCGTCAAGAAACTGATGGAGGCGCTCGAGACGAACCCGGACGAACCGCTCCTCATCTACGGATTGGCCGAGTTGTACGCGTCGATCGGATCGTTCGAACAGGCGGTACCGCTGTACGCGCGTCTGCCGCACTTGCGCTTGCCGGAAGAACTCGATTATCAGGCCGATTACGCCGAGGCGCTCACGATGATCGGTTCGTTCGAAGAGGCACTCGATGAGTATGAGAAGGCGGAAAACCGCAACTTGAACACGATTTTCGGTCACGCCATGACGGCCCACCGCATCGGACGTGACGAAATTGCCGTCAAACAGTTTGAGTCGCTTCGCTCGATGGACCCGGACTTCACGTCGCTCTATCTGCCTTACACGGAAGCGCTCGACGAACTCGGCCGCTTCGATGAGGCGCTCGAGGTGATTGGCCAAGGGATTGACCGCGACGACTATAACGACGAGTTGCGTACGGTAAAAGCGAAACTGTTCTTGAAACAAGGTCGGACAGATGAGGCGGTCACGGAACTGCGCGAGGCGCTCGCATTGAATCCGGAGTCTCTTCAGGCGACTGAGCTGCTCTTATCGGTCTTGTTCGAAGCCGGGGACATGGAGGCCGTCCTCGAGACAATCGATGCGCTCGAGGAACATTCGACGTCTCCACTCATGACATGGTACAAGGCGAAAGCGGCCTATGAACTTGAGGACTATGATACGGCCGTCACGTTATACCGGTCGATCGAGCAAGTTTATAAAGAGGACGTGTCATTTGCGATTGAATGGGCTACACTATTGATAGAAGAGGGACAGCGTGACCAAGCGCAACGAGTGCTCGAGCAAACGCTTGCGCTCACTGTCGATGTCGATGACCGCCAAGCACTTGAAGAGCGGCTCGAACGGTTGACGGATCACGATTAAACGATATAAAGGAGATGGGGTCATATGGTCGAGCGGAAAAGAACATTTTTAAAGCGATTCCTCGCTCATCATACGCTTCGTAAACGAGAAGCCAAGTGGATTATCGACTACTGGCTCAGACATCCAGAAAAACTCGGGAACGTTCATTTCGTCACGAACGCCTCGGTCTCACCGCGCAGTCTGATCATGACGGCGTATGGATTTGACGGCGAACCGTTCCGTTACCGTCGGGGTGACCTCATCACGGTCAATCCCGAGAAGGCGTATCACGACATCCGGCTCCACGACGGCGCCATCTACGTGGAGTTGAACTTTCAAGGCATGATGATTGATGAGCTGTGGATTGATATCGTGGAATTGAATCCGTTCGAACCCGTCGCCGAAGTGAAAGACGAAGTGACGACGTCGGCCCAGACGGTCATTCGGGCCTCGGTTGCCCAGTTCGAGGAGGAGCGTCTGCTCGTCGAAATCGATAAGGCACTCGACCGACGGGACGAGAAATTGTTCCGCAACTTGACGAGCCAGCTCCATCAAGTCCGAGCCTCAAAATTATTTTAATAAAAACAAGCGCTTCCGTTATGGGTTGCGCTTGTTTTTTGGTATATTAATGACGTAGGAATACACAATAATTTCACATTTCGTTCATAAGTTTCGCAGAGGGAACGATTGTAGGTACGCTACAATGAACATAATGATGTATGTCTAATGGAGAGGAGGAGGAAGATGAGGTTCGATGGTCTAGACGCGATGAAGTCGCTCTCAGAACGCCAATACGTCGATACGCTCGTCGTCCCGCTCGTCGAATTGGCGTTTGATGAGGACATGGTGCGGAAAGCCGAAGGAAACGAAGTCATCCAGGCGGTGGCACTTGAAACCGAGCGCCAATTGTCCGGCCGGACGATGCTAAGCCCGACAATCAGTTATGTCGACGCGGAGGCAGGGCGTGCGCTCGCCGAACAAGTTACTGTTCAGGCGACGGCATCGGGGTTTACCCATGTGTTGTTCATCTCCTCGGATTTGCGTTTCAAGGGCTCTGAACTGCCGATTATTTTCGTTCCGCCGCTTGCGTTGAAAGGCATGTCCGGCGAGCAGTCGCACACGATGGTTCAAAATTTTGCGACGCAAGTCATTACCGATCTTTCGAGCCGTTGGATGGCGACATGAAGCGGTTGACGTGGAGGTTTTATTGATATACTATTTTGTTGAGTGAGAAATTTTTGTGAAGAATGCATAAAGAATTATGGGGTTATGCACACGAATGAGGGGGGAACGAAATGGCTCAAAATGGGTCAAAAGTCACACGCCGTCAGTTCTTAACGTATACGTTGACTGGTGTAGGTGGCTTTATGGCGGCAACATTGATCAGTCCGATGGTCAACTTTGCGATCGATCCGGTCTTAAAAAAATCGGGAGCGGGCGATAAAGTAAAAGTCATCAGTCTTGATGACATCACGACTGAGCCGCAACGTGTCGACTTTAAGAAACAAACGCAAGATGCTTGGTATGAATTTGAAGAAACGCTTTCGGCGTGGGTATTTAAAGATGAGAGCGGCGAAATCATCGCCTTGTCTCCAATTTGTACGCACCTCGGCTGCCAAGTAGGATATGGTGGAGACCCGACTCGACCGACAGAATTCTTCTGCCCGTGTCACTTCGGTCGCTATGAGAAAGATGGAACGAACATTCCTGGTACGCCTCCGACTGCACCACTTGCACGCTACGAAAAAGAAGAAAAAGACGGCTTCCTATACTTGGGCAGTCCAGTCGCACAGTTGTGAGAGGGGGAATAGTCGATGTTACAAAAAATTTATGATTGGGTCGATGAACGCGTCGACATCACGCCGTTATGGCGCGACATCGCTGACCATGAAGTTCCAGAACACGTCAACCCTGCCCATCACTTTTCAGCATTTGTTTATTGCTTCGGCGGTCTGACGTTCTTCACGATCGTGATTCAAATTCTGTCAGGGATGTTCTTGACGATGTACTATGTACCAGACATCATCAACGCGCACGCGTCGGTGTACTATCTTCAAAACGAGATCGCGCACGGACAAATCGTTCGTGGGATGCACCACTGGGGCGCATCGGTTGCGATCGTCATGTTGTTCTTACATACGCTCCGCGTATTCTTTACCGGGTCGTATAAGAAACCTCGCGAACTCAACTGGGTCGTCGGTGTTCTCTTGTTCTTCGTTGTCTTGGCGCTTGGTCTTACAGGGTACTTGTTGCCGTGGGATATGAAAGCGTTGTTCGCGACGAAAGTTACACTTCAAATTGCCGAGAGTGTCCCGGTCATTGGTGGTATCGCCAAAACGCTTCTCGCCGGTGGCGAGATCGTCGGCGCACGGACGCTCACGAACTTCTTCGCCATTCACGTCTTCTTCTTACCGGCGGCCTTGTTCGGACTCCTCGGAGCCCACTTCTTGATGATTCGTAAGCAAGGGATCTCAGGACCGCTATAAGCCGAATCGAAGACAAAAAGGAGGAGAAACGATATGCATCGCGGTAAAGGGATGAAATTTGTAACCGACTCTCGAGTAGGAATCTCGAATCGGAAACAAAATATTGCTAAAGACTATTCAGAGTATCCAGGACGCACGGAAGCGTTCTGGCCGAACTTCTTGTTGAAAGAGTGGATGGTCGGTTCGGTCTTCTTGATCGGATTCATCGCCTTGACGATTGTCGAGGCCCCACCGCTCCAAAACATCGCCGACCCAACGAACACGTCATACATTCCGCTTCCGGACTGGTATTTCTTGTTCTTGTATCAATTGCTCAAGTATCAGTTCGCAGCAGGGGATTGGATCTTGCTTGGGACGGTCATCTTGCCAGGGGTCGCTTTCACGGCGCTCTTGATCGCACCATGGCTCGACCAAGGACTCGAACGCCGTCCGGCCAAACGTCCGATCGCCATTAGCTTCATGCTTCTCGGCGTGTTGTCGATTTTCTACTTGACGTGGGAATCGGTTCAAACGACGCACTGGGATCAAGTTCATGAACAAGGGATCTTGGAAGTTCCGGGCGAGGGCCCTGAAATCGATACGGCCGCACCTGGCTATGAGATTTACTCGGCTCAGTCTTGTGTGAACTGTCACGGTCAGAACCTCGAAGGCGGGGCAGCAGCTCCTGCACTCGTCGGCACACAGTATACGGCCGAAGAGATCGCGGATATCGCGGTCAACGGTGTCGGTACGATGCCAGCCGGTCAATGGGATGGTTCGGATGAAGATCTCCAAGCCATGTCTGAATTCATCGCTTCATACGGTGAAGGCGGCGAAAACAACCAATAATCGATTGGTTCAAGAAGCGTGGCCCGTCTAACGGGTCACGCTTCTTTTTACTTCGCCTCCGTTGCGCTACAATAGAGAAAAAAAGGATGGAATACACGAATGATACATATGCTACGCCCGATTCTCACCCATCGGACCGTCTTGGTGCTCTTGTTCATCATCAACTTGTTCGGAACGATTTACGGATATGTCTGGTATGAGCCCCAGCTCCGTGACACACCGCTCATCTATTGGCCGTTCGTGCCGGACAGTCCGACAGCTTCGCTCTTCTTCACGGTCGTGCTCGGCTTATGGATTGCCGGGAAGAAGTCGCCCCTCATGGAGACGCTCGCCTTCGTGACGCTCATCAAATACGGGGTATGGGCCGTCATCATGAACATCTTGTTCTTACGGGAACTCGGTCCGGATGCCGAGACGTTCACCGTGCTCATGGCCGTCATGCTGATGGTGTCACACGGGGCGATGGCGTTCCAGGCGCTGTTGTACGCACCGTTCATGACATGGACGGTCCGCTCGTTCGTCTTGACGCTCATCTGGGTCATCCATAACGACGTCGTTGACTACGTGCTCGGACAATGGCCGCGTTATCCGTCACTGGCCGAACATATCGCCTGGATCGGCTACGGGTCGTTCTGGTTGACCGGAATATGTTTTTTTATGGGATACCACATCATCCTACGCACTTCGCTTGATAATAAGTTCATTAGAATGTAAAATCAGATTATCAAATACACGCAGAGGTGATAGAGAACATGTCATTAGGTGGCTATATTTTCTATCTTGCACTGATTATGCTCATTCCGTTATGGGCCCAGATGCGAGTGAAAAGTACGTACAAAAAGTTTCTCCAACAACCGATTCAAAGCGGAGTCACGGGTGCACAGGTCGCTGACTTCATCATGAAACAAAACGGCGTTCAAAACGTCCGGATCGAGATGGTCGATGGTTTGATGAGTGACCATTACGACCCGGTCAATAAAGTCGTCCGTCTGTCGCGCGAAGTGTATCAAGGCGCGACGATTTCATCCGCTGCGATTGCGGCCCACGAGATCGGCCACGTGATTCAAGATGCGACCGATTATAAGATGATGCGGGTCCGTCATCGTCTCGTCCCGGTCGTGAACATCACGTCGAACTTGTCGTTCCCACTTCTCTTAGGTGGTTTCTTGCTCGGCGCGATGGGTCTCGCTCAACTCGGTGTCATCATGATGCTCGGGGCGGTCGTGTTCCAGCTTGTCACGTTACCGGTCGAATTCGATGCCTCGAAACGGGCCATGGCTGAATTGACGAGCCACGGTATCGTCACGGCAACGGAAGAGTCGGGCGCACGCAAAGTGCTCAACGCGGCAGCTTGGACATATGTGGCGGCCACACTCGTCGCCGTCGCCGAACTGATCCGTTTGGCACTCATCGTCTTTATGCCACGTGATGAGTAGAATCAAGGGTCCCGTCCACGTGACGGGACTTTTTCATTTCGCTTTTGAAAGGAGCAGCCGATGAATCACCCACGATTGACGAAAGCGGGGCGTCTCCGCTTGCAGGAGCAGCTCGAGACGTTGCGTGGCGATAGCCGGCGCGAGGCGCTCGAACGCGTCAAGACGGCCCGGAAGTTTTGTGATTTCCGTGAAGACGTGACGTATGCGGACGCGGTCCGGGAACAAGAGCAGATTGAGACTAAAATTATCGAACTGGAGCGTCTGCTCGCTGATGCCGTCATCGTCGACGAGGGTCGGCCCGACGTCGTCGCGTTCGGGAGCCGAGTCGTCATTCGGGAATTACCGGACGGGAACGATGAGACGTATCGCCTCGTCGGTGAGCTCGAGGCTGATTTGGCGGAAGGAACGATTTCCGTATCGTCCCCGCTCGGTAGCGGGTTGATGGGAGGCGTTGTCGGTCAATCCGTATCAATCGCTTCACCGGGCGGCCCACTCGATTTTGAGATCGTCCAGATCGAGCAATAATGAAACGCCCCGTTCATCCGAACGGGGCGTCGTTTGTCGTGACTTATTTCAGCGGGACACGGTTCTCATCGAACGTGAACCCTTCACCGCCGACCTCATAGACGTGGTGGAACGTGACGAAGGCGTGCGGGTCGATCTGTTTGACGATTGTCTTCAACCGATTGACTTCGTTTCGTCCAACGACGACGTATAGCACTTCGAGCTCTTTATTCGAATAGCCGCCCTTGGCGAGGAGCCGTGTCGTCCCGCGGTTCATCGTGGCGTGAATCCCGTCAGCGATGGCCGTACGATGATCGCTGATAATCATGGCGGCCTTGCCGGCGTATGTCCCTTCTTGCATCGAGTCGATGACGCGGGCACCGATATAGACGGCGAGGAGCGTGTACATCGCCTCGCGGATATCGAGATACGTCAAACTGAGGACGATGACGAAAAAGTCGAACACGAGGAACGTCTTGCCGATTGACCAGCCAACATAACGTTGGACGAGCCGGGCGATGATATCGACGCCTCCCGTCGTCCCGCCGTTATTGAAGATGATGCCGAGACCGACTCCGATGAAGAGACCGGCGAATAGACTCGCGAGCACCATATCGTCCGTCAAATCGATGATTAGATTCGAGTACTTGGCGATGAGGGCGTACCAGAGCGAGAAACTGAACGTCCCGATGAGCGTATAGATGAACGTCGTCCGCCCGAGCAGCTTGTAGCTGACAAAAAAGAGCGGGATGTTGAGCGCCAAGTTCGTGATCGATGGCGACCAGTCGAACAAACCGCGCAGAATCAAGGTGATGCCCGTGAATCCGCCTTCCGCCAAATTGTTCTGGACGTTGAAATGATAGACGCCGAACGCGAAGATAAAGGAACCAATTAAAATAAAGAATATATTGCGAAACCGAATCGGTAATTGTACCGTCATTTGGTTCACCTCCCACCTAGTAGCGTACTCGAAAAACCTCTCGATTGACTACCCTCTACATATGACATTCTGCGATGAGTCCGATATAATTTTCACAGAAGAGGTGATTTTATGAAAATAGTAGCAATCGGGGCCCATCCAGACGATATCGAAATCGGAATCGCCGGCATGACCGCCCAATGGACCGAGGCCGGGGTCGACGTCCTATACGTCGATTTGACGAGAGCGGAGCTGTCTTCGAACGGGGACGTCGTCACACGCGGCATCGAAGCCGAAACGGCCGATCGGGTGCTCGGCATCCGTCGCATCAATCTCGGGTTCCCGGACCGGGGCCTGACCGGGGACACCACGCAAATCGAGGCAATCGTCCGATTGATTCGGTCCGAGCGTCCGACACACGTCCTGTATCCATACGGCATCGACCGCCATCCCGACCACGGCGCCTGCGCCCGACTCGTCGAGGAGGCGCTCTTTAATGCCGGAATCCGTAAATACATGCCCGACGTCCCGGCATATCGGCCGTCGAGCGTCTATCAATATATGATTAACGCCCATACGACACCGGACGTCTGCATCGACATCACAGGGACAATCGAGCAAAAACTTGACGCCTTGCGCGCCTATGCCAGTCAGTTCACACCGGTCGACGGCGTGGCAACGCCGCTCACGGACGCCTATCTCGAACGGGTGTTGGCGCGGGAACGTCACTTCGGCAGCTTAATCGGGACCGCATATGCGGAAGGGTTGATGACGAGTCGCCCGTACGTCGTCCATCGGGCAGGTGAGCTCACATGAGTCTACGAATCGGAGTTCTCTGTTATCCGTCGGTCGGGGGTTCGGGCATTCTCGCCACCGAGCTCGGGATGAAACTCGCCGACCGGGGCCATGACGTCCATTTCATCACGTCGAGCATCCCATTCCGATTGAACGCCTATCATCCGAACATCACGTTCCACCAAGTCGAGATCAATCAATACTCGGTGTTCCGGTATCCACCGTACGACATCACGCTGGCGTCGAAGATTGCGAGCGTCATCCGGGCGTTCGGCCTCGATGTCATCCACGCCCACTATGCGGTGCCGCACGCCGTCTGTGCCGCCCTCGGACGCGAGATGGCGGGGACAAAGACACCGATCGTGTCGACACTCCATGGCACGGATATCACCGTGCTCGGGGAAGATGAGGAATTGAAGCCGGCGATTTTGTACGGCTTACGCCAATCGAACGCCATCACGGCCGTCTCGGACAGTTTGAAGCAAGAGACGCTCGAGCGGATTGGGTCCGACTTATCGATTGACGTCATCCACAACTTCATCGATGAGGCGGTCTATCAACCGCAGGCCGACACGTCGCTCCGCGAACGGTATGGCTTGTCCGATCAAGACCGGGTCGTCATCCATATCTCGAACTTCCGGCAAGTGAAGCGAATCGATCTCGTGCTCGAGGCGTTCCAGCAGATGAACGTCCCACATAAGAAACTGCTCCTCGTCGGCGACGGTCCGCTCATGGGAGCGATGCGCCGCCTCGTGAGCGAAATGGGACTCGAAGAGCAAGTCATCTTCGCCGGGAAGCAAGAACAAGTGGCGGCGCTCTTGTCGATTTGCGACGTCCACATCCTGTTATCGGACAAAGAGGCGTTCGGTCTCGTCGCGCTCGAGGCGATGGCGACGGGCGTCCCGTCGGTCGTCAGCGATGCGGGCGGATTGCCGGAAGTCATCACTGACGGCGTGGAAGGGTTCGTCGTCAAACGCGGCGACGCGCTCGCGGCGACGAGAGCGCTCGAAGCGATTTTGCTCGACGGGGAACTGCATGCACGCTTCCGCACGAACGGGCTCGAACGGGCCAAACAGTTCGCGTCGGCTGATATCGTCACGGCATATGAATCGCTTTATGAACAGGTGGTGCGCCCATGACGGAATGGGAATACGCCAAACAGATTATCGAAACGATTAACGCCCACGGCGGCGAAGCGTATATCGTCGGGGGGGCCGTCCGCGACTATATGCGCGGTACGCTTCCGGATGACATCGATATCGCCACGTCGCTCTTTCCGGACGAAGTCATGCGCTTGTTCCCGAAATCGGTACCGACCGGAATCGATCACGGCACAGTGACGGTCATTCTCGACCATCATCCGTTCGAAGTGACGACGTTCCGGTCGGAAGGGACCTATTCGGATTCGAGACGGCCCGACCACGTGTCGCTCGGCGTCTCGCTCGAGGAGGATATGAAACGGCGCGACTTCACGATGAACGCGATGGCGTTCCACGATGGCAACGTCGTCGATTTGTTCGGCGGTCGGATGGATCTTGAGGCGCGTGTCATTCGTACCGTCGGCAGCCCGTACGAACGCTTCAATGAGGACGCGCTCCGCATCATGCGGGCGTTCCGCTTCATGGCCCAGCTCGATTTCCGTCTCGATGACGACGTGCAACGGGCTTCCCGCGAACTCGGTCATAAACTGCAAGACATCGCGATGGAGCGGGTCGCCATCGAGTTTGAGAAGCTGATGGTCGGTCCGGCGTATCGAAAAGCGCTGGCGGCGATACTGGACCTCGGCATCCATCAGTACTTACCGAACGTCTCGGCAGAACTGATTGAGCGCGTCATCGCCGACAGACGGACGCCGGTCAATCCGGTCGGCGGCTGGGCGCTGTTCGTCCATCATGCCGCTGCGACCGATTGGTTGACGCCGTGGAAACGCTCGAACGCGCTGAAACGGGAAGCGATCGTGCTCGCCCGGTTGTTCACGACCGGCCTCGACACGTTCACGATTTACGAGACGACGACGGCGACGCTCTCGACGTATCTCGACATGTCGGGTCGGACGGAGACGGCTGAACAGTTGAAGCGGCAGTTGCCGATTCAATCGCGCCGGGAGCTTCGCTTCGACGGCCGTGACGCGCTCCAAATCGGGGCCAAGGGTCCGCTCATCAAACAAATGCTCGCCCACGTCGAACGGCTCGTGCTGGAAGGCGAGCTCGCCAACGAACCGGAACCGTTACGAAAGGAGGCGAAACGATGGCTTCAACACGCGGAAAAGTATTAAACCTGTTGCAGGACGGGACCGTCTGGAGTGGTCAGGAGTTGGCCCGTCAATTTAATATTTCACGTACCGCTATTTGGAAGCATATTGAGATGTTAAAACAAGATGGGTATGCGATTGAGACGATTCCTCGAAAAGGGTATCAATTGTTCGGCCAGACCGACCGACTCGATGAGCCAGCGTTCGTATCGTTCCGAAAAGGACGCTTCGGACAAGCCGTCCATGCGTTTGATCAAGTCGATACGACCCAACGCATCGCCCATGAATTGGCGCAAAAAGGCGTCCTCGAAGGAACGCTCGTCATCAGCGAGGAGCAGACAGCGGGACGAGGCCAACTCGGCCGGAACTGGTATAATCCGAGCCACGTCAATATCGCGGCGAGTGTCATCCTGCGCCCGGCGTTGCCGATTCGCGACGCCTCGAAGCTGACGCTCATGGCGGCGAGCGCGTTCGCGCGCGCCCTGCATGCGCAAGGTATCCCGGCTACCATCAAATGGCCGAATGACTTGTTGCTCAATGGGAAAAAAATCGGCGGCATCTTGACCGAGATGCAGACGGAGGGTGACCGGATTCAAGCCGTCATCCTCGGATTCGGGTTGAACGTCAATAGCGATGTCATCCCGGACGAGCTCGCCCATCGCGCGACGTCCATCAAGCTTGAAACGAATCAGACGTATCGGAGAAGCGAGTTGCTCGCGCACTTGCTCGCCGAGCTCGAGACGGAATACGATTTGTTCCTCGCCTCAGGATTTGATTCTGTGCGCGCCCATTGGCTCGAACACGCCGCCTATCTAAACGAACCGGTGACGTTGACGGCGTCAGGGAAGCCAAGACGCGGGACGATGCGCGGCATTTCAGAGGAAGGGGCACTCCTGTTGGAACATGAAGGAACGGTCGAGCCGATTTATTCTGCCGAGATCGCAGTTTGGAATGATTGATGGAAACGGGTTCGTGGTCTATAATGAATGTGCCGGACGCTATCGCTCGCGAAGTGTACCAGTACTGCAGACCGTCACTACATTTTTTTGTCTGCCTTGATCATTTTGACAGGGACAGAAGGACACTCATCTACTTGAGATTGTTTTCGTGCGCCTTCTTACCATTCGTGTAGGAAGGCGTTTTTTCTAACCTGTCTCCACATTAGGAGGAGAACTATATGCATACGATGACTTCGTTATTGAAGAAGATGAAGCAAGAAGAAAAATTAGTTATGTTGACTGCCTACGATTACCCGTCCGCGAAACTGGCCGAGGCTGCAGGCGTCGATATCATTTTAGTCGGGGACTCGCTCGGGATGGTCGTGCTCGGTTACGATTCGACGATTCCTGTGACAATCTCGGACATGGTCCATCACGCGAAAGCGGTTCGCCGCGGGGCCCGTGACACGTTCGTCATCGTCGATATGCCGTTCGCGACATACCACGGTGATTTCGACCGCACGCTTCAAGCGGCCGCGACGTTGTTCCAAGACGGACAAGCCGATGCGATTAAACTTGAAGGGGCGGGTGAGGTGCTTGAAACGATCGAGCGTCTGACGAAAGTCGGTATGCCGTGTGTCGCCCACCTTGGTCTCACTCCGCAATCGGTCGGTGTGCTCGAAGGTTATAAAGTACAAGGCAAGTCGCTCGAAGACGCAGAACAGTTGATTGCCGATAGCCTCGAGGCGGAGCGGGTCGGCGCGAAGATGCTCGTCCTCGAGTGTGTGCCGCATCAATTGGCCAAAAAGATTGCCGAGGCGCTCAGCATCCCGGTCATCGGAATCGGTGCGGGTGCCGATGTGGATGGCCAAGTACTCGTCTATCACGATATCTTGAAATATGGCGTCGACCGCCTTCCGAAGTTCGTCGAGGCATATGCCGACGTGAATGAAGTAGCGACGACAGCAATCCGCAATTACGTCGATGCGACGAAAGACGGCTCGTTCCCGCTCGAACGGCACACGTTCACGATGGATGAGTCATTGCTCGACACGCTCTACGGGGGCAAGGCATGAACATCGTCACGACCCCACGTTCGTTACAAGAAGCATTGACAGGTGTCGGGACGATCGGTTTCGTCCCGACGATGGGTTATTTGCATGAAGGGCACCTCAGTCTCGTCGAAGCAGCCAAGTCAGAAAACGACCTCGTCGTCATGAGTATCTTTGTCAACCCGACCCAGTTCGGACCGAACGAAGACCTCGACCGCTATCCGCGTGATTTCGAGCGGGACGAGGCACTCGCTCGCGAGGCGGGTGTCGACGTCTTGTTCTACCCGAACACGGAGACGATGTATCCGCTCGACATGGCACGTGTGACGGTGCGCACCGGCGCTGACGTCTTATGCGGGGCCAGTCGTCCCGGTCATTTCGATGGCGTCTTGACCGTCGTCTCGAAACTGTTCAATCTCGTCCGTCCGACCCGCGCTTACTTTGGGTTGAAGGATGCGCAACAGGTCGCTCTAATCGAAGGTTACGTCCGCGACTATTTCGTCCCGGTCGAGATTCGCCGCTGTGCGATTATCCGTGAACCGTCGGGCCTTGCGAAATCGTCCCGTAACGTCTATTTGTCGGAGTCAGAGAAGGCGGATGCGAGTGACATCAACCGTGCCTTGATTGAGGCGCGAGACGCCCTTGCGCAAGGTGAGGCGATTCGAGACGTGATGGCACGGCTCGAGGACCGCTTGAAGCACATTCCGAGCAGTACGATCGACTATGTCGAAATCAAAGACTATCCGACGTTGACCGAGGTGACCTCCGCGTCAACCGAACTATTGATTGCTGTAGCGGTGCAGTTCGAACGGGCCCGCTTGATTGATAATGTGATTTGGAAGAAAGGATGAATCCAATGATTCGAACATTTATGCACGCAAAACTACACAAGGCGACCGTCACCGAGGCGAATTTACATTACGTCGGCTCGATCACGATCGATGAAGATTTAATGGATGCGGTCGGGATCATGGAGAACGAGCATGTCCACATCACGAACAACCATAACGGGGCTCGCATCGAGACGTACGTCATCAAGGGCGAACGAGGCTCAGGTGTCGTCTGTTTGAACGGGGCTGCGGCCCGTCACTTCCAAGTCGGGGACGTCGTCATCATCATGGCGTACGGTCAAATGACGGCCGAGGAAGCGAAACAACATCGTCCGAAAGTCGCCGTCTTGAACGAGCGAAACGAGATTGATCAACTTCTATACGAAGAAATCGCCCATACGATTTTATAAGACGAACGGGGATGTCCGCGAGAGGCATCCCCGTTTTTTCGTGTATCGTTCTATGGTAAGATGAGACAGACAGAAAGCACGAGCGTGCCGAAGATGGGATGGATGTTATGGACACCTATGTGATAGTGGATTTGGAGACGACTGGTCATTCCGTCAAGTCCGGCGACGAATTGATTGAATTTGCGGCGGTGGTCGTTCAAGGGAGTGAAGTGATTGAGCGCTACAGTACCTTGATTCGTCCGAGTCGCCCAATCCCGCCTTTTATCACGCAGTTGACGACGATCACGAATCAAGACGTGGCGGAAGCCCCGACGTTTGAGGAAGTGATCCCAGATATATGGAAGATGCTAGACGGGCGGATTTTTGTCGCCCATAATGTATCGTTTGATTTGAATTTTTTGAATGAAAGCTTAGAGTTGGCCGGGTATATCCCGTTCCAGGGCCGGGCCATCGACACGGTCGAGCTGGCGCGGATTCTATACCCGACGCTCGAGAGCCACGCACTCGAGTCGCTCGCCGAGACGTTCAACCTCGTCCACACCGACGCGCACCGCGCGCTCAGCGACGCCGAGGCAACGGCTGAACTGTTCGTTCGCTTGGTCGAGCGGTTGCGAGCGTTACCGCTCGTCACGCTAAAACAATTGCGGCGGTTGTCCGAGTCGTGGACGAGCAACGTCGAGCCGCTGCTCGATGAGTTGATCATTCAAGTCGGGATCCGGGCCGACGACGAGACGACGTACGATGTTCATCGGAAAATCGCACTGAGACGTCTCGTCGACACGTTCGAACCCGCCATCGAACGCGAGCCGTTCGAGCCGTTCCTTCACCGGACGATTGAAGAGACGCTCCCGGCATTGTTCGGGCAATTCGAGCCGCGGCAAAGTCAATTTGAGATGATGCGCCACGTCTATAAAGCGCTCGATGACGAAGCGACACTGTTAATCGAGGCGGGGACAGGGACCGGAAAAACGTTGGCGTATTTGATTCCGAGCGCACATCACGCGCTCGAGACGAAACGACCGGTCGTCGTCAGCACACATACGATTCAATTGCAGGAACAGCTGTTGACTCGAGATTTGCCGATTTTAAAAGCGATTTTCCCTGAAGTCGAATTCACGTTGTTGAAAGGGAGACGCAATTACATCGACCTCCGCAAGTTCGAGATGATTCTCGAGGAGGAGAACGAAGGCTTGCTCCCAGCGATGTGCAAGGCGATGGTACTCGTCTGGTTGACCGAGACCGTGACAGGCGACTTGGAAGAGTTGTCGCTACCAGGCGCGGCGTCACAAGGGCCGGCCTCGTTCAAACGGCTCATCCAAGCCGACGCGGCCTCGGACTTCGGCCGCTTTGACCCGTGGTATAGCCGGGACTTCTTCACCCGGGCCGTCTTGCGCTCGAAAGAGGCCGATATCATCGTGACGAACCACGCCTTATTGTTCTCTGATTTGCAGCATCAGGCCGGGATTCTTCCGACCGATACGCCGCTCATCTTAGATGAGGCCCATCAAGTCGAGGAAGTCGCGTCGCATCACTTCGGTGTGACGTTCGACGCGATTCAGTTCGACCGCTTGTTCAAGTGGTTCGGTTACGGCGCCGATGGCAAGTTCCATTCACGCGTGCTCGGACTCGCTGATTTGACGGCCGTCGCAGAAGAAGCCGAGGCGTTCAGCAAGGCGACCGATCAAGCGCTCGCCCGCGTCGACGATGAACTGAACGATTTGCTCACGGCGCTCCAGTCGCTCGGTAAAAAGCGGGAGCAACGTCAAACCGTCCGCTTTGAGCGGGAAGGGGAGCCGTTCCGTCCGATTCGGGAAGTGGCGAAGCGACTCGAAGACCGTCTGCGGACACTCCGGACGACGCTCCGGCAACTGCATCGCCTTCTCGATGAGCATAAAGAACATATGACGTTCAAACAACGGGCCGTACTCGGGGATTTGAAGGCGTTCATCGGGGACGTGCGCGATATCGAGAGCGTGCTCTACGAGACGATGCTCACGCGGGATGACGATGCTGTCAGTTGGGTCGAACTCAATCTGGCCAATCGTAAGTTGACTTCGGTGTATACGCAACCGGTCGAAATCGGTCTGCTCTTGCATGAACGACTGTTCGCCAAGCGTTCGACCGTCTTGACGTCGGCGACGATGACCGTTTCGGGCCGATTCGGATTCATCGAACGCCGTCTTGGACTCGACGGCGAGGATGTCCGTCGCGTCGTCCTGGCGTCACCGTTTGATTTCAAGAAACAAGCGAAACTGTTCGTGCCATCCGATATCCCGCTCATCAACGAGGTTCCGTTGCCGCGGTTCGTCGAACAGATTGCAGGCTCGATTGCCCAAATCGCCAATGTGACGAAAGGACGGATGCTCGTCTTGTTCACATCGAACGAACTGTTGCGGTTGACGCACGAGGCCGTCAAAGACCAGCTTGATGAAGGTTATACGCTCCTCGCCCAAGGCGTCAGCGGCGGATCACGCAGCCGTTTGACGAAACAATTCAAGCGCATCGACCAATCGATTTTGTTCGGGACGGCCAGCTTCTGGGAAGGCGTCGACATTCCGGGCGAGGCACTCACTTGCCTCATTATCGTCCGACTCCCGTTCGCCCCGCCCGACCAACCGGTCATGCAGGCGCGGTCCGAGAAAATCGAGGCGACAGGCAAATCGTCATTCTTCGAGCTGTCACTCCCGCAAGCGGTCATCCGCTTTAAACAAGGGGTCGGCCGTCTGATTCGCTCGAAAGAGGATTACGGCGCCATCTTCGTCTTTGACCGTCGTGTCGAGACGACCCGTTATGGGAAGCAGTTCATCAACAGTTTGCCGGCCGTCGACCGAATCGACGGTCCGCTCGAGACTGCACTCGCCGAACTGGAGCTATTTTTAGACGAGAAAGAAAAGACCGGCCTAGGAAATCAGAGATAACGCTAGGCATCGTGATATTATCGTTTTATAATAATGGGTATAGTGTTTTTTGAAGGAGGAGTAATCATGAATTCGAATATCGAGACGTTGGCGACGGTTCGAATCGAGCCGACGGCAGATGTATACAAAATTGTCGACTTGTTGAACCGCACGTTGAAGGGCCAAGATTTAATGTTCGGTCTTGCTTTAGAGAAAAAAGTGAATGATCCGAAGAAAGAAGAGATGGTGTTCACCATCTATCGGACGGAATGACACGGAAGACCAAAGTAGTGGTTGCGTTCATGACGGCACTCATCGGTGCCGTCATCGTATTTAGTGGCATCTATTGGTTCACGGTCGGTCATACCGAGCGCACGAAAGACAAGATGATCGAGGCGGCACGCGAGCGTCTCGAGACCGAGCAACCGTCCGTCAACATCGAACGGGCCGAGCTGTATAACGGGACGGAACCGTATGTCGTCTTCGAGGAGACGGATCAAGTCCAGTTCGTGCCAGTCGATGACAAGTTGCCGATTGTGACGCGTGACATCGCGTCGGTCGACTTAGATCAAGTCTGTGCCGAATCGGTCGCAGAAACGGGCGGGTCACTCGTCAGCTGTAAATACGGGTTTGACGAACGGGCCTTGATTGAGGTCGTGACGAAATCGGGCGCATCGTATACGTATTCGTATTATACGCTCCAAGCGGGCGAATTTATTCGACGGGTCCAATTGACGGACTCGTAACGAAACCAAGGGGGAGTTTTTGTGGAACATCTATTGGCACAACGTGTAAAGCAGTTGACACCTTCAACGACACTCGCCATCACAGCGAAAGCGAAAGCGTTAAAGGCTTCGGGACAAGACGTCATCGGCCTCGGCGCCGGGGAACCGGACTTCAATACGCCGGAACGCATTATCGAGGCAGCCTGTCAGGCCGCGCGCGATGGTGACACGAAGTATACGCCATCAGGCGGGACGGTCGAATTGAAAGACGCGATCATCGAGAAGACGAAGCGCGACAGCAACTTGACGTTCACGCGTGCGGAGGTCATGGTCGCCTCAGGTGCGAAGCATGCCCTCTATACATTGTTCCAAGCGATTTTAGATGAAGGCGACGAAGTCATCATCCCGGTACCGTACTGGGTCAGCTATCCGGAGCAAGTGAAGCTCGCGGACGGTGTCCCGGTGTACGTCGATACGAATGAGTCGACGATGTTCAAATTGACGCCAGAGTTGCTCGAGGCGGCCATCACGGAACGGACGAAAGCGGTCATCTTGAACAGTCCGTCGAACCCGACCGGTATGATTTATACCGAGGCCGAACTGTCGGCACTCGCGGACGTCATCAAACGACACGATTTGCTCGTCGTCAGTGACGAGATTTATGAGAAACTCGTCTACGGCGATGCGGAGTTCGTCTCAATCGCGACGCTTCCAGGGATGTTGGAGCGGACAATCATCATCAATGGCGTCTCGAAGTCACACGCGATGACCGGATGGCGCATCGGTTATGCGGTCGGCGATAAGACGATTATTGAGGCGATGACGAACCTCGCATCGCACTCGACATCGAACCCGACGTCAATCGCCCAAGCGGCGGCGGTCGAAGCGTATAACGGACCACAAGACGACGTCGAGATGATGCGTGTCTCATTCGCGGAACGACTCGAGATCGTTTATGAGCGTTTGATTGCCATCCCAGGCATCACATGCTTGAAGCCGCAAGGCGCATTTTACTTATATGCCAACGCCAAAGAGGCGGCATTGATGAGCGGATATGACTCGGTCGACGCATGGTGTGAGGCCGTACTCGGCGAAGCGTTTGTCGCCCTCGTTCCAGGCTCAGGTTTCGGACAGGACGACTACGTCCGCTTGTCTTATGCAACAGAATTGAAACGGGTATTAGAAGCGCTCGATCGAGTAGAAGACTTCATTACACGTAAAGCTCGATAAGCGAAAGGATGGATATGGATATGACAACTATTTCAATCAGCCAATTTAAAGATTACGAAGGCCAGACGGTCCGCGTCGGAGCCTGGATCGCCAACAAACGTTCGAGTGGAAAGATCGCTTTCCTTCAACTTCGTGACGGGAGCGGTTTCGCTCAAGCCGTCGTCGTCAAAGCCGATGTAGCCGAAGCGTTGTTCGCGCTCGCTAAAGGCGTGACGCAAGAAACTTCGGTCTGGGTCACCGGTACGGTCAAATCGGACGGCGGGCGCACGCCGCTCGGCTTCGAGCTCGAAGTGACGGCGATGGAAGTGATTGCAGAATCAATCGACTATCCGATCACACCGAAAGAGCACGGTACCGAGTTCTTGATGGACAACCGTCACCTTTGGCTCCGTTCGCGTCGCCAGCACGCGATCATGAAAGTTCGTAACGAATTGATTCGGGCGACGTATGAGTTCTACAACCAAGAAGGTTTCGTGAAAATCGATCCACCAATCATCACGTCGAGTGCACCGGAAGGAACGACTGAGTTGTTCGAGACAGATTACTTCGGACAACCGGCCTACTTGTCACAAACGGGCCAGCTATACATGGAAGCTGCCGCGATGGCACTTGGCAAAGTTTTCTCGTTCGGACCGACGTTCCGGGCCGAGAAATCGAAGACGCGCCGCCACTTGATCGAGTTCTGGATGATCGAGCCGGAGATGGCATTCTTCGACCACGACATGAGCCTCGAGCTCCAAGAGCGCTACGTCTCGTATATCGCCAAATCGGCGCTCGAAAACTGCCGCAACGAATTGGAACTGCTCGGACGCGACTTGTCGAAACTTGAGAAAGTCCAAGCACCGTTCCCGCGTGTCCGTTACACCGATGCGATCAAGTTCTTAAAAGACGAAGGCTTCGACGACATCGAGTACGGCGACGATTTCGGTGCCCCGCACGAGACGGCCATCGCCAACGCGCATGACCTCCCGGTGTTCATCACACATTGGCCGAAAGACATCAAGCCGTTCTATATGAAAGTCGATTCGGAAAACCCGGAACTCGTCCTCTGTGCCGACTTGATCGCACCGGAAGGCTACGGCGAGATTATCGGCGGTTCGCAACGTGAAGACGATTACGACCGGTTGAAAGAAGAAATCATCAAAGAAGGTCTCGATGAGACGGACGCGTACGACTGGTACCTCGAACTTCGCAAATACGGATCGGTCCCGCACTCTGGCTTCGGTCTTGGTCTTGAGCGTACGGTCGCCTGGATTAGCGGTATCGAGCATATCCGCGAAGCGATTCCGTTCCCACGCCTCTTGAACCGCATTCACCCATAATCGCCAATCGGGGATGACTTCGTCTTCCCCGATTGATTTGTCTAGAAAGGATGTGCGACATGGATGCACATAATCTAATCAAGCTGTTCGAACAAAATCCAGTCGTCGTTCCGAGAAAACTGTTCACGGAGGCGCGTCGCCTCAACTTGAGTCCGGTCGAGTTCAATCTCGTCATCCACTTGCTTGAGATGACAGGGGAAGGTATTGAGATGCCGCTTCCGAGCGAACTCGGAGACCGAATGAACGTGGCCGAAAGCGAGGCTCGTTCCGTTTTGCTCGGCTTGCTCCAAAAAGAGTTGATCGCCATCGATGCGTCGACCGAGGTTGAACGATACAGTCTGCTCCCGTTGTTCCTTGCGCTCGAAGAAGGGGCGACACCTGAAAAATCGGCTCATTCGTTAAATGAGAACATCATTCATACGTTTGAGCGCGAATTCGGGACGATCACTCCGTTCGAGATCGAACAGATTGTCGGTTGGTTGACCGAGGACGGCTTCAGTGAAGAGCTGATTATGGCCGCGCTTCGGGAAGCAAAGCTTCGCAACGTACGCAACTTTAAATATATGGACAAGATTCTCAGAGTGTGGCAAGACCACAACGTCGAGTCACTCGAGGACCTCGTCGATTATCAACGGAGGAAAAAGTGATGTTGACGAGAGCCCAATTGACCGAAGTGTCTGACACGATGCGTCGCATGTTCCCGGACGCCCACTGTGAGTTGACGCACCGTAATCCGTTCGAGCTTGTCGTGGCCGTGGCGTTATCGGCGCAGGCGACCGATGCACTCGTCAACAAAGTGACGCCTGGTCTGTTCGAGACCTATCCGACCGTCGAATCGATGGCCGCTGCTGACGTCGCCGACATTGAGGCGTTAATCAAGCGCATCGGTCTGTATCGGAACAAGGCGAAAAACATGAAGGCGCTCTCGATGCAAATCGTAGAACGTCACGACGGGATCGTCCCGTCGGATCGCGAATCGCTCGAGGCGTTGCCTGGCGTCGGACGGAAGACGGCGAACGTCGTCTTGTCCGTCGCATTTCACGAACCGGCATTCGCCGTCGACACGCACGTCGAGCGTGTCTCGAAACGTCTCGGTATCTGTCGTTGGAAAGATAACGTCCGTCAAGTCGAGGACACGCTCATGAAGAAGTTCCCGCGCGAAGAATGGTCACAGCTCCATCACCAGTTCATCTTCTTCGGCCGGTATCACTGCAAAGCGCAACGTCCTGCTTGCGAGACATGTCCGCTGCTCGATATGTGCCGCGAAGGGAAAAAACGAATGAAGTCCAAGCAAGCGACCGGACAATGAACGAAAAAACTGCCTTGCCGAATAATCGGCAAGGCAGTTTTTAGTGGTTCCACGGATGGTCGCTCCATTCGCGGCGCTTTTTCGTAATCGGTACTTTTTTGAATCCCCAGTTGCGGAAATCTTGGTCAGGACTTTCTTTACGAATGTAAATCTTGTCCTTGATGGCTTTGAAGATGCGGTTCTCATCCCCATAATGGACGAACCGTGGTTTTACTTCGATGACGCCGCGACGCACGCGCGAGAGCGGGAGGCAGACGAGGTCAGCGATTTCGAGACCCGACTGATACACCGTGTTCTGCTTCTCTGAAAAGATGAAGCCTTTGATTTTTTGACGGCTCTTCTCGACGTCGAGATGGACCGTCCCCGAATTGAAGATATCGAAGAACGCTTTTTGGATGAGCAAGTTCTGATAGTCATCCCGTGACTCCAAGACGACGCGGGCGCTGACGGCTTCCGTCTCTTCCAAGAACGCATAAAACGACTTCATCAAGTGAGCGAACGCGACGACGTACGGGTCTTTCGGTGTCGAGTAGAAGTCATGAAGTTTTTGTTTATCGACCTCGACGCTGACGATCGTGCAGTCGATATCGCGCAAGAAATCAGGCAACTTGTTCCAGAAATCACGGAGCATATCGATTGTGATGCCATCCTCTTTCCCGTAAGGGTGCTCAGCCTTTAAAATCTCTTTTAAATGGAGCGGGATATTTTCTGTCTTGAACACGTCGCGTTTGAAGGCATGTAACCGACGCTTCAATTCGCAAGGCATGCCAGCCTCGTCGGCATCAATCGCATATTTATATTCCATCAATACACCGGTCAGGTTGAATTGCGTGTTTCCCTTTGGCGTCCCCGTCTCGTCGACGAACATGACATACTTCTTTTGTGTTTCCATCTTACTCCTCCAACCATGGCTCTACTGCTTATAAAAGCGGGCCTGCTAATTGTTTATCAACCTTGGTTTACACTATTTATTGCACACTTTTTAGAAACTTCCGTCAATCTGCGTTTACTCCGCCCTGATTATGGCTAATAAGTAGAAGACTTATTTCAGAAAAATAAATAGCTTCTCCGTAACAAGGTCGTGTCAATTTGACTACACAATGCACTACATACTAGTTTAACATACGGGAGTTTGGTACGATATGGATTGCGGAAAATCCACACAGGAGTCGAGCGACAGAACTCGACAATCAGACTTCAGACGGAAGGAACGGCTGGGCGAACCTGTTAAACTAGATATTAGGGGTGACGACATTGTTCCACTATCCAAACGGAAAAAAGCCGAAACCTTCGGCTGGACCGGCCCGCTCGAATCCGCAGACGTATGCGAACCGAGGGATGAACCTCGAGACGCTGCTGAACGACACGAACGAGTTTTATCGGCTCCACAGTCGGGCGGTCATCCATAAGAAACCGACGCCGCTGCAAATCGTGAAAGTCGATTATCCGAAACGGAGTGCGGCAAAAGTGACCGAGGCGTATTTCAAGCAAGCATCGACGACCGATTATAATGGGGTGTATCGCGGCAAGTATATCGATTTCGAAGCGAAAGAGACGAACAATAAAACGTCGTTTCCGCTCGGAAACTTCCACGACCACCAAATCCACCACATGCGTGAGTGTGAGCGGCATGGAGGGATTTGTTTTGTCATCATTCGGTTTAGCCGCTATAATACGCAATATGTGTTATCAACGGAGCAATTATTAGTTTGGTGGGAACAGCGCGAATCGGGACGCAAGTCGATTCCGCTCTCCTATATCGAGCAAGAAGCAATTGAAGTTCCAACCCGAGCGATGCCGGCCATCGATTATTTGACGGCGATTGAAGCATGGCTCGATTGAAATAGAAGGAGTGAAGCATGAATGGAACGAAGTCGGATGGCACGTCGGCAAGACACGACGACCAATAAACGTAAACCAGCGGCTAAAAAGCCGAAACTAAAAGCGAAGAAGTCGAAGTTTCGACGCATCATAACGATTTTAGGGATTTTATTCATCATCGGCGTCATCGCCGGCGGCGCATACACCGCGTATGCGATTGCGACAGCACCACCGCTCGATGAAGAGAAATTGGTCGATACGTACCCGATTCAGCTGTTATCGGCTGAAGGTGAGCCGCTTGAAGGCAGCGGTCAAATTCGTGAGTACGTCTCGATTGACGATATCTCGGAAGTGATGCAACAAGCGGTCATCTCGATTGAGGACCGTCGTTTCTATGAGCATAACGGGGTCGACTTGCGTCGCATCGGTGGCGCCGTGCTCGCGAACGTGACCGACGGCTTCGGGGCCGAAGGTGGTTCGACGATCACGCAACAGCTCGTCAAACAATCGTTCTTGTCGACCGACAAGAAATTGAAGCGCAAGCTGCAAGAGCAGTGGCTCGCCATCAAGCTTGAACGCGAGTACACGAAAGAACAGATTTTAGAGATGTACTTGAATAAGAACTACTACGGTTCAGGTGGATATGGGGTCCAAACGGCTTCGAAACGATACTTCAATAAACCGGTATCGGAAGTGAACTATCAAGAGGCGGCCATTTTGGCCGGTCTCCCGCAACGTCCGAGTGCCTACGACCCGATTAACGGGGACCAGGAGCTCACGCGTTACCGTCAAGAGCAAGTGCTCTCGGCGATGAAGCGTGACGGTCACATCACGGAAGAACAATACAACCAGGCGCTTGACGTCGAGATCGCCGACGTCATCTCGCCTGGTGAAGAAACAGAAGAAGAGACGTATACTCGTTCGATTTACGCCCGCGTCCAAGCCGAGCTCGAAGAAGACTACGGTCTCGAGCAGGCAGATATTTACGGGACTGGCTTGAAAGTGTACACGTCAATCAATAAAGACTTGCACACGAAGTTCAATAGCGACATTAAGAACGATAACGTAAACCTTCCGAATGGTGCGTTCCCAGAAGATCTCCGCATGGGGGCGACGGTGTTGAACACGAAGACGGGTGAAATCGTCGCCGTCATCGACAGTGAACAAGCGAAACAAGGCGATAAAACCTACCGCGATTATTCACGGGAGAAACGCCAAATCGGTTCGACGGCGAAGCCGTTCTTCGATTACGGTCCAGGGATCGAGAACGCACAATGGTCGACCGGGAAAGTGTTAATCGATAAAGCGTTTGACGACAGCGATAACTATAAACCTATAAACTATTACACAGGATTCCGCGGTGCCAATACGATGCGCTACTACTTGACGATTTCCGGTAACACACCGGCCGTCCGTGCCTTCTATGAAGTGCGGGACGAGTTCGGTCAAGAAGCGATTCAATCGTTCGTCGAGAACGTCGGCATCGAGCCATCGATGTCAGGCGACGAGATGAACGCCTCGAACGCACTCGGAACGGCGGAAGCAAGTACGACGCAAATGGCAGCCGCTTACGCTGCGCTCGGCACGAACGGGATGTACACGAAGCCGCACTTGATTCAAAAAATCGAGTTCAACGACGGCTCGACGATCAATTCGCCGATCAAGGCGAAGCAGGCGATGGAAGACTATACGGCGTATATGTTGACGGACATGCTCCGTGACGTCGTCAGCGGTTCGAACGGGACGTATGAGCCTGGCGCGTTCCCATGGGACGTCGCCGGTAAGACCGGAACGACGAACGATGATAAAGGCGACGAGAAGGATAAATGGTTCACCGGCTATACGACTGATTACTCGATTTCGGTATGGACGGGCCGTGCAAATGACGTACCAGTATCGTTGTTTAAACCGAACTACGCCCAGTACTACTTCGAGTATATGATGCAGCAAGTGACGAACGCGACGGGTCAACCGGACCGCTTCCAGCAACCGGAGTCGGTGCTCTCGCTCGGCAACGAGCTGTACGTCAAAGGAACGAAACCGAAAGACTTACAGCCGGATAAATTGGCCGCTCCGACCGGCGCATCGATTGACTATGATGTGCCTGCTGGAACGGGTACACTCTCGTGGTCGTATGACACTCAAGGGGTGCAGGCTGCAGGTTACCAAGGACTTTCGTTCACGGTGACCGAAAAACGTCCGGACGGAAGCGAGCGTGTCGTCGGGACAACCGAGGACACGAGCATCGCCATCGCTGATCTCGCTTCAGGGCAGACGACGTTCACGATTGTCGCCAACGCGACGAACGCGCTCGTCGGCGATCAACAATCGAGCCCGCTTCAGACTACGTATACCGTCGAACGAAGCGAGGAGCCTCCGGCCGAAGAGGAAGAAGAGCCAGCCACGGAAGAGACGTCGCCTGAAGAAGAAGGCGATCAAACCGATGGTCAAAATAATGAGAACAACGATAATAATGGCAATAACGGTAATAACAATAATGGTAACAATGAGAATAACGGGAACGACACGAACACCGAAGACGAGAACACGGAACCACCGACCGAAGAAGAACCGCCAGCAGATGAGACTGATGGCGAAACGGATTCGAACGGAGACGTCAGCCGTCAATCGACAGACTCGAATGGCCGAGGTAACGGCAACGGGAATGGCAACGGTGGTCGTGACTAAAACAGATTCACAGGAAACAGGGCGACATCAGCGCCCTGTTTTTCTGTTTCGTTTGCTATAATGAAAAGAAAGCGAATAGGATGGTGACACATGGTACAACTCTCACTGAAACGCAAGATGAAAGTGTTGTTTGTGATCGACCGACTGCAAGACGATGATTTAGGTATTCCGTTACACGGTATCAACGGCTTGAAAATGAGCCGATTGCTCGTCGAGGAGTCGATTCCGTTCGGACGTTTGATTGATGATCAAGCGATAGCCGAGGCCAGTGGCCATCCTTATTTGAAACGAATCGGCGTCGAGACGATGTTCCTCGGCGACGAACCATTCTATCCAGAACTTCTGCGAGGCAAGCGTCAAGCGCTCGCAACGCATGAAGACTACCATAAAGCGGTGCAGCGTTACACGAAACATTTGCAAGCCGTCCATTCGAAATGCACAAAGCTACATACCATCGTCTTGTTCGGACGGTCGACGCAACGGTTGTATGACGATGCGATCATTCGTCTCGAAGAAGAGAATGGACATGTCGCCGACGCCTTCAAAGAAATGGCTGTGCTGCGCTTACCTGCTGTCCATCGGCTCGTACGCGATGAACGAATCGGCGAAGTGAAAGCTATCGTGGAGCGACTCGCACCTTCGAAATCGTAAAGAAGGTGAACCTCATGCGGAAAAAACGTTCCGTGGAAGAAATGATCCATACGCTCAAGACCGACCCGGGCTTTTCTCAAAACGTGACACATTGGCATACGGTCGAGGCGAAACCGGCCCGCTACGCACCGATTCCGTCGAGTCTGCCGCCAGATCTCGTCCGGGTGCTGCATGGCCGGGGAATTGAACAACTGTACACTCATCAAGCCGAAGCAATCGAGCAGACGTCGCGTGGGAACTCGACGGTCATCGTCACACCGACCGCATCCGGGAAGACGCTCTGTTACAACCTGCCCGTCCTGTCGAAAATGATTGAACAACCGAACGCCCGGGCGCTCTATTTGTATCCGACGAAGGCGCTCGCGCAAGACCAAAACAGCGATTTGATGGAGATGGTCGAAGCGCTCGAGGGCGACTTGCGTTGCTTCACCTATGATGGCGACACGGCACCGGCAGCCCGAACGAAAGTACGGGACGCCGGCAATATCGTCATCACGAATCCAGATATGCTACATTCCGGCATCTTGCCGCACCATACGAAATGGATTCGCTTGTTCGAGAATTTAGAGTATATCGTTGTCGATGAGCTTCATACGTATCGCGGCGTGTTCGGCAGCCATGTCGCCAACGTCTTCCGCCGCCTGAAACGGATTTGCGCCTATTACGGGAGTCATCCGAAATGGATTATGACGTCGGCGACGATTGCCAACCCGGTCAAGCTGGCTGAACTGTTGACGGAAGAAGACGTCGTCCTCGTCGACAATAACGGGGCGCCACAAGGCAAGAAGCATTTGATTTTCTATAACCCGCCCGTCGTCAATGAAGCGCTCGGTATTCGCCGGAGTGCCACGCTCGAGACGAAGCGTATCGCTTCCAAACTGGTCGAGGCGGACATCCAGACGATCGTCTTCGCCCGCTCACGCGTCAGGGTCGAAGTGTTGTTGACGTATTTACAAGAATTGACGCGGCGCGAGCTTGGTCCTAAATCGATTGTCGGATACCGGGGTGGTTATTTGCCATCGGAGCGTCGCGAAATCGAACGCCGGCTCCGTAACGGGGAGATTAAGGCCGTCGTCTCGACGAATGCGCTTGAACTCGGCGTCGATATCGGCCAATTGCAAGCGTGTGTGTTGAACGGTTATCCGGGCACGGTCGCCTCGATGTGGCAACAAGCCGGCCGGGCCGGACGCCGTCATTCCGAGGCGCTCGTCATCTTCGTCGCCTCATCGTCATCGCTCGACCAACTCGTCGTCGAACAACCCGATTTGATTTTAGACCGGTCTCCGGAAGCGGCTCGTCTCGACCCGAACAATTTAATCATCCTCGTCGACCATATGAAATGTGCCGCCTTCGAACTGCCTTTCCAGAAAGGGGAGCGGTTCGGCACAGTCGAGACGGAAGAGATTCTCGATTTCTTGACGGACGCCCACATTTTGCACGAACGGGCCGATAAATATTATTGGATGACCGATGCGTTCCCCGCCCATGACATCTCGCTTCGGACGAGTGACCAAGAGAACGTCGTCATCGTCGATCAAACCGCGAAGAACCAAGTCATCGGTGAGATGGATACGTTCAGCGCGATGACATTGCTCCACGACGAAGCCATCTATTTACATGGCGCCGAGCAGTATCAAGTCGAACGTCTCGACTTCGAAGAGAAGAAAGCGTACGTCCGACGCGTCGACGTCGACTACTATACGGACGCCAATTTGGCAGTCGAACTGAAAGTGTTGGAAGAGAACAAGACGACCGGCGTGAAGACGTTTGGGGAAGTGTCGGTCATCGCGATGGCGACCCTGTTCAAGAAAATCAAGTTCGGGACGCATGAGAATATCGGTTCCGGACCGATTCACTTGCCGGAGCGGGAACTTCATACGACCGCGACATGGTTTACGCTCGACGAACGGTTCGCCTATTCAGAGGCCGACATGGAAGACCAGCTCGAGGCGGTCAGCGATCTGTTGCGACGCCTGGCCCCGCTCTATTTGATGTGTGACACGCTTGATCTGTTCACGACGATTCAAATGAAAGCGACCCATACGAATAAACCGACCGTTTATTTATATGACCGTTATCCGGGCGGCATCGGGCTGAGCGAAGCGCTTTATCGCGACGCCGATGAGGTCTTGGATGCGGCCATTCGAACGGTCGACGATTGTCCGTGCGAGAGCGGTTGTCCGCGCTGTGTCGGAATGATTGGCTACGGTGACTTTAAACAGCAGGTCGTCAGACAGTTGCAAGCATTGAAAGGAACGATATGAAAGCAAAACTATCACGACTCATTAAAACGAATGAACCGAAACAGGTGACCGTGACGCCGGACGACGTCGAGCAAGCGAAATGGCGGGCCCGAGGCGGAGAGATTTTGACGTTCGAACAAGAGTGGTGCGTCCGCTTGAAACAGATTTATCCACTCGATGAGACGTATCATGATTATACGTTCGGAGAGGCGAAAGCCTCGCTCGCGACATCGACCCATCCGTTCTTTCAAGTCGATGTGCCATCCGAACAGGTATTGTTCATGGACACCGAGACGACCGGGCTTCGCGGCTCCGGCACCTCAATCTTTTTAATCGGCTTCGCGCGCTTCCAAGACGATCATCTGGAGATGATTCAGTACGTGTTGCCGCACCCGGCATTCGAGACCGCGTTCTACTATCACTTCTTGAATGACATCGGCGACGAGGTTCGTTTCGTGACGTATAACGGCAAGTCGTTCGACTGGCCCCAAATCAAAACAAGGCATACGTTCGTCCGTTCGAAAGTGAAGGCGCTCCCGGCCGTCGGCCACGTCGATTTGTTGCATGCCTCACGTCGTCTGTTGAAACCGACGCTTGAATCGGTCTCGCTCAAAGCGGTCGAGGCCCATTTCGGTCATGCCCGGACGGACGACATGCCCGGCTTTTTGGCGCCGATGCACTATTTTCAATACGTGAAAGAACGGGAACCGGATATCATCCAGCCCGTCATCGAACACCACCATGCCGACTGTTTGAGTCTCGTCTCGCTCTATAAACGGCTCTGTCATCTCGTCGAAGCTGATGAGACGCCGTTCGGGGAAGAGCGGGCCCACTGGTTGAACGATCTCGGTAATGCCGAGGCGGCGCTTCAAGAATATGAGCGGCTTGAACAGCCGACGAAACGTGCCTTGATGCGTCAAGCCCTGCTGTTGAAACGGACCGGCCAGATGGAGCAGGCGTTGCCGCTGTTCGAACAGGTCGGTACGGTCGAGGCATTCGTCGAGCTCGCGAAATATGCCGAACATCATCAAAAAGACATCAACCGAGCCATCACGTTCACCGAGCAGGCGCTGACGCTCTCGGAACGTAAAGAGACGGTACTTCGACAGACCGCCTTGACCGAGATGCGGGCACTCCGTCATCGGATGAATCGGTTAGAAAGGAAGCGGTCATGAAAGTTGTCGCCATCACAGGATATCGTCCACATGAGCTCGGCATCTTCAAAGCCGACCATCCTGGCATCGATATCATCAAAGAAGCTTACGAGCGAAAAATAATGGAAGCAATCGAGCGTGGGGCCGAATGGTTCATCTTTAGTGGCACGAACGGTTGTGAATTGTGGGCTGGAGAAGTATTGTTAGAGTTAAGAGAATCTTATCCAATCAAAATTGCCGTGTTTCCACCTTTTTTACAGATGGAAGAGAAGTACAAGCCGTTTGAACAAGAACTGTTCATCCGCTTGCAGCTCGAGGCTGACTTTTTTGAACCGCTGACCCAACGTCCGTACGAGGACCCGAGCCAATTGCGCGCAAAAACTGCCTTCTTTTTGGACAAAGCAGCAGGATTAATCACGCTGTATGACGAAGAGACGGGGGGAAGCCCTCGTTTTCTCGTCGAAGGGGCTAAACGAAAACACCAGATGGAGTTATTCTTGATTACGCCGGAAGAGTTACGTGTAATCGAAGAAGAAAAACAATGGGAACAACATTGGGAGTGAAAATCATGCAGACCGAACTAACAGCTGAAGCCATTTATAAACAAGAATTCAAGACCGCCCTCCGTGGCTACTCACAAGAAGAAGTCGACCAGTTTTTGGACGTCGTCATCCGCGATTACGAGAAGATGACGAAAGAAATCGAACGGTTGCGCCAAGAGAACGAGTCGCTTCGTCGCGGTTCGAACGAACAAGCAGCAGAACCGGTCAAACCGGCCCAGCCTGTCGCGTCGAACTATGACATGTTGCGACGCATCTCGAATTTAGAAAAGGCCGTCTTCGGAAAACAGGTCGGTCCAAGCGAATAAAGGGAGGAGGTGGAGTAGATGTTACAAGTATTGACGGCCGTCAAGAAAGAACCTGAGAAACGACAGACGAAAGGCTTGTTCCGCACGAAAGAAGAAGTCATCGCACCACCGAAATCGTACACGGACGAGATCGTTGAGATCATTCGTCATACGTGTCGCTTTGATTGGATGATGATTGAACACGTCCAGCTCGGCGATGACGTTCTCGATTATGTGTTGGTCGGACCGAAAGGCGTCTTTTTAGTCCGCATCAACCGGACGACGTCGGCCGTCCATATGACGAACCGGGATTGTCGTCTCGAGACACCGCTCGGTTGGAAAAACATCTATCCGCATCCGATGGAAGAGCTTGAGCGGATGACGAAGCATGCCCGGAGCGTCTTGAAGAGGCAATGCGGACAAGCTGTCCCCGTCACGTCATTTTTAATATTCCCGGAGACACCACGTCTCAAAGTGGAACGCATCAAAGCGAACTGTGCCGAGACATTCGATGTGATTGACGACGTCATCACGAAGACGAAGCTCGAGCTGTTGTCTGAGGCGACGATTAAACACATCGCCTACTATTGCTCGGAGCGGCAAGTACATAAATGAAAATGGCGCTGAAGAGTCAGCGCCGTTTTCATTGTAGGAGGTTTTCTGAATGTTATCTTGGCTGGGGATGACGAAGGGAGAGAAGAAGGGACGTCAATTTTTTGGGAGCACGCAGAAGAGAACGGTGACCCTTGTTCTGCTTACGTCCCTGATGGTGCTGTTCGGTGTGAAATCTCTATTGACTTCCTTAATCCCAGTAGCATATCTGGCTGACTCCATTATTGCTGTTCTGCCAGGTACGTTGGGAATCCTGGTTGCTTTGGTCTACGTATTAATTTTAGAACGATTACTGGAGGACAAAGCCGACAACAAAAAGTTATAGGAAGCGAGAAAGTGGTAAAAATACAAACTCCTTGTGCCCGGTCGGACAAATACAAAGGCTGCAGACGATGTTTATGTCTACAGCCTGACAAAACGGCGCTGTAGTTTCAGCGTCGTTTTCATTTCAATAATTGTCGAGCCTTCTGTTCGTCTTTGCGATGGACGAACAAGGCGACCCGGTCGTCCAAGTTTTTGGCGAGCGGGCGGAACAGGCGGCCGGTCGGCAAACCGTGCTCGACGCGACACGTGATGCCTTGTTCTGTTAAGTACGTATAGTCGTCCAGCAGCGCCTCGCCTTGTTTGCCAAACGCCTCACCGAAGCGGACCCACTGCAAGTTGCGGACGGCGCGGATTGAGACGAGCACAACGAATGTGATGCCTAAGACGATAATTAAAATAGTTTCCAAATTCAAAGCGTTCAACCCCTTCTTTACATAATTTTAAGGGCGCAACCGCTTGAAAGCAACAACGATGGACCGGTATACTCAAAAGAAAGTGGGGGATGACTATGAAAACAACGATTCAATCGCGTCGCGAAGCCGTGACGCTGCTAGAAGACAAGCACGTGCTCTACATCCGCATCCATAATGGACAGACCGGGATGATCAAACAAACCGATGATGGCATCATCGTTGCAATCCCGAATGAAGAGACGGACAAAGTTGATTTTCGCAAGTTGGAAGATATCGAAGCGTTCGAGGCGTTTTATGACTTGACGCTGTCGAAACCAGGGACGCTTTATTACAATCAAGCGTAAACAAAAGCTCCACTCAAATCCGAGTGGAGCTTTTGTCATAGGGACGGCAACCATGCTGCCATTGTCGCTTGTAGCGCTTCCGGGCGAAGATGCCGCTGCTTGTGGAGCAGATAACCGTCCGGACGGATGACGAGGACGCCGCGTTTCATGAACAGCGATTTCGCGAGCTCGTTGCCTTGATCGAAGAAGGGACGGCTCGTCTTCGACAGCGTGATGATTTGGAAGAACGATTGATGATCGTTCAAATAGTCATACAACGCGCTCGCATCCCGTTTATCGTCGTCGAGCACGAGCACTTGGAAGCGACCGTCGGCGACTTCTGAAATCTTCGTGCGGAGTCCGTCGTCCGTCCGGATAATCTCGATCTCCGGGAAGATCTTGCCTTCGGTGACGCGTAAAAACGGGACGCGGGAATGTCCAGGATACGACAAGTGTAGCTGGGCAATCCGTTCCGTGATTTTTTGGTTGATGAGATTGACGCGCGTGAAGACGTCGGCGCCGAGTGCTTGGAACGGCAGGAGGACTGGGAGCGTTGTCTGTAACACTTCGGTCGCCACGTTCGTCGTCTGCAGGACGTTACGGGCCACATGCTCGCGCTCATCGCGATACGAATCGACGACGCGGAACGGGGCACCCGCCTTCAAATGAAGCCACAGCTTCCAGCCGAGGTTGAACGAATCGGCGATGCCGGTATTCATCCCTTGTCCGCCGACAGGTGAATTGATATGGGCGGCGTCACCCATGAGAATGACGCGATTGTGAATGAATGAGTCAACCATGCGGTTATGGACCCGGAACAATGAGAACCATTCGACCTCGTCGATTTCGACATCCATATGGCTGCGCTGTTCGATTAACTCACGCAATTCCGCCTCGCTGAACGACTCATCGCTCGCGAGATTGCCGGTGATGCGAATCGTGTCGTCCGTGAGCGGGAAGACTTCCAATACACCGCGGTCCGAAAAGAAAATATGCACCTCTTCACGCGAGATGTTCCATTTGGCTTTCATGTCGGCGAGCACCCACGATTCCTTGAACGATTTTCCGCTGAACGGCAGAGCGAGCATGCGTCGAATCGAACTGTTCGCTCCGTCGGCCGCCACGACATATTTGGCCTCGATTGTCCGGTTTGAGTCTGACTCCAAATGTGCGAGCACACGAGACGGGTAATGAGTCAGTGACACGAGCGCTTCGCCACGCTGTACGTAATGCCCGTGCTCGTTTAACGCCGCCTCGAGAATTGCTTCGGTCTCGTTTTGACGGAGCAACGTCACGAACGGATAGGGCGTGACGAGACGGGAGAATTCGAGCTTGGCCGTCCATTGTCCTGAAAAATATAGATTTCCTTTCTCGATGGTCCGCGCCCGGTCGAGCACTTCTTTGGCGACATCGAGACGAGAGAAGACTTCAATCGTCCGAGGTTGAATCCCGATGGCGCGGGAGTTGTTCGACGGTGTCGTCTTGCGATCGATGATTTCAAATGAGATTCCATATCTGGCTAACGTCAGCGCGAGCGTGAGTCCGGTCGGGCCCGCCCCGACAATCAATACATCAACTTGTTTGTCCACCACATCTACCATCTCCTATCATTAATAATGATATTTCCGACATTTGATGCGTTTAAACGAGGGGACAACGGTGGAACTGTAGAAACATAGAGAATGAGGTGGAGAACATGAAACAATCGTGGATCACGGAACAACAATTGCGTGACAGTTTTTCGATGGAAGAGAATTATGAACAGACGGCTGCTGTGTTGATTCCTTTGGTCGAGGTCGATGGAGCGTGGCATGTCATCTTTGAAGTGCGCGCCCATACGATGCGGCGCCAGCCTGGAGAAATCTCATTCCCGGGCGGCCGTCTCGATCCTGGCGAGACCCCGGTCGAGGCGGCTATTCGTGAGACGAGTGAGGAGCTATTGCTCGCGATGGAAGAGATTGAAGTGATCGGTCGCCTGCAACCTCTCGCGACGCCACATCGGCAACTGATCTATCCGTTCGTGGGGGTGATTCCGACAATCCCTGACGTCCGTCACACCGATGAAGTCGACCATCTGTTCTCAATCCCGGTCGAGACGTTGCTGTTGCTCGACCCGTTCCACGGCGAAATGGAATGGACGATGAATCCTGATCAAAATATTCCGTTTGACCGGATGGCGAATGCTAAAGCGTACGAAAAACGGGTAATTAAAATGAGAGAACCTTTTTATGAACATGAAGACTACATTATTTGGGGATTGACTGGGAAAATTTTGACACAATTTATTAAACGGCTTAAAGAAAACGTATTCAAACCGATATAATTTCGTTATAATGATAGAAACAAATTTAAGATTGGAAGTGAATGGTTGTGTCTGTAGAATTCGTTGTGGGTGATATCGTCAAGTCAACTCGTGAAGGTTGGGTCGCAGAAGTGACTGCCGTATTGACCAATACGGTCATCGGGGACGTTTCCATCATGGAAGAATTTCAACAGCTTGGTCTCGAATTCGAGAAGCAAGTTTTACTGAAAAAAGATTTGGAATTGATCGAACGCGCCAGCTGACCTTTTAATCGAAAGGGATGATTCAGGTGTCCATTGACAAAAAAGTTCGTGAATGGGAAGAGGCCGGTTTACTGGATGAAGTGACCGGTCAGCGCTTGGTCGAGTATGAACATAAGAAGTTGGCGGTCGGTGACAAACGTGAGCACAAACCGCCTATTCTTGTGATTATCGGATCGATTTTGCTCGCACTTAGTCTATTCAGTTTTGTCGCGGCCAATTGGCAAGCGATTCCTGATCTTGTGAAAGTCGCCATTTTACTCGTGTTTATGGTCGGGATGTATGTGACCGCCGAACGCCTGCAAGTGAAAGCGACACGCTATGTCACGCTATTCCGACTGTTAGGCGTCGCCTTTTTCGTCGCCACGATGATCGTCATTTTCTCGACGTATAATCTTTCCTCGCAAATTCCGTTCTTATTCTGGTTATTCCTTGCCGTCGCCGTCATGCACAAATTGATTTTCAAACATCCGATTTTCACGTTCTTGGCCGCACTCGCTGCTTTTTTGGCAATCACGAATAGTTTTCAAGGCATCGGCATCACGTTGATTGCGTTCGGATTGATCGTGACGTGGGTCTGGTTCCATTATGGGGACAACGAGCTCGATCGCATTTTCGCCTGGTTCGGCTTCTACGGCCTATTGATCACGATTGGTCAGTACGCCGACTATGAAGGCCGCTTTTGGCCGCTATGGGCACTCGCTGCGCTACACGTCTTGTTTCTCGTTTATCGGGAGCGGGCCCAATGGAACTATCTGTACCTTTTCGTCGCAGCCGTCCTATCAATCGGCTATTTGATTAATGCGACGGAAGGCTGGTTGTCTCAACGAACGCCGTCGGTCATCGAGGCGACAATCCTTTCGGTCGTCCTCGTCGCCGTCTATTTGTTGCACCGACGTCCAGATTTGATGTGGGTCAGCCTGCTCGCCGTCATCCCCTTCTCATTGTTCGAGGATTCGGGCATCTTGCTGGCCATCCTGCTTGAAGCGGTCGCCCTCGCTTATCTCGTCTATCAAGACCATAATCGCAAACCGATCGTGCTCGCCTTCATCTATTTCTTGCTCGTTCAAATGACGATCTACTTCATCTATGTTTGGGATAAACTCGATATTTCACTTTTCTTCCTCATCGGAGCATTGATCGTCTTCGCATTGTCGCTCGCCTTGTGGTGGCGCAGCCGTAGTCGTACTACGAGAGGGGATGCTCAGACATGAAACGATTGACGCCTTGGCTAGTACCGATTGTGCAAGTGTTGATAGCCGTCGGGTTTATACTGTTCGTCTATGCGGTGTCCTGGTTCGGTGAGACATATACGTTCAAAGCGACTTCCTACGAACCGTACGACCCGTTTTTCGGAGACTTCGTCTATTTGGAGTATGACTCGTTCGAAGGAAGACAAGATGTCGAGTCAGGGACAGTATACGTTTCATTCAAAACGGGGGACGATGGATATGCGACCATTGACCGGGTCAGTTCACGGCCGTTTTTCGGAGGCACTCGGGCCAACTATTACGACCGCCAAGTATATATTGATGATATGAGTTCGTATCGTGTCGCTGAGGAAGAGACATCAGCAATCGAAGGAGCGAAGACGTTCGAAGTGGACGTCGACGTGGCACCTTGGGGCATGGTAAGACCTCACGATTTGCGCTCGACCGAAGCTGAAACAGAATGACAATCAGATTACAGATTTGTTACACGATATGTTGTAACGAATCTGTAATTTTTTATTAAAACGCTTGGTAGAGCTATGTTTCACGTAAATGTTACAGATTGTAACCGACAGAGAGTCGATGTGTCAGAAATATTTCACTTCATCAAAATCCCTTCTCGGGGTCGGACGGACATGGTAAATTAACTCCTGTTCGTTAGATGACGAGAAAGGTGCTGACCTATTGATTATGCATTCCTTAAAATATATGATGACTGTCCTACTTATGGCGGTGGGAACGTTCGCGTTTGCCGCGACGGCGGATGCCGCCCAAATCGGGATTGGGACGGAACAAAAAATTGTCCAAAACCCACTTGAATTGGAACGAAAAGCGATCGAGCAAGAACGCCAACAAAAGATTGCACGAGAAAAACGACTAGCCGAACAGAAACGGATCGCGGAAGAAAAACGTGTGGCTGAAGCGAAACGGATTGCGGAAGAAAAACGTGCCGCCGAAGAGAAAGCCGAGCGAGAGCAGGCAGAGCGTGAAGCAAAAGCAGAACGTTTGGCCGAAGAAAAACGTGTCGCTACCGAGCAGGCACGACAAGAAGAAGCGAAACGTCAAGCCGCAACTTCGAAAAAGCAATCGACGGTGTCGACAACGACTGCAACTCCAGTCTCGACGACAGGACGCTCCATTCAAGCCGAGTCGACGGCGTACACGAACGATGCAGCCGATAACGGCTCATACGGGGGCCGCGTCTTGACGGCAACCGGTCATGATGTCACGGATTCGATTTTCTATAACGGCATGCGTATCATCGCCGTCGATCCAGCTGTCATTCCACTTGGAACGATTGTTCAAATCGAAGGTGTCGGTCAAGCGATCGCCTTGGATACGGGTGGACGCATCAAAGGAAATATCGTCGACTTGCTCGTCGATACGAAAGACGAGGCCATCAACTGGGGTCGTCGCCACATCACGATTACACTTCCATAACAGCAGGTTCTCCTTCAGGAGGACCTTTTTTTGTGCCTTGTTTCATGATTTTACTTATCGGCAGTGGTCATACGCACCAGATAGCACGTCCGATTGTTTAACAAACGTTGGAAACGGGCAAACTAATATTTGACTTTCATGAAAAAGTTACGAGCCGAGGAGGGGTAGAGTTGATAGAATTTCAAAATGTGTCCAAGCGCTACGAAGACGGGACGCTAGCCGTCAAAGACTTGGATTTGACAGTCCGTAAAGGAGAGATTTTTGTCTTAATCGGGCCATCGGGGTGCGGGAAGACGACGACGATGAAGATGGTGAATCGACTGATTGACCATACAGATGGAAAAATCCTCATCGACGGGAAAGAGATTTATCAATTCGATATATACGAGTTGCGACGCAACATCGGTTATGTGCTCCAACAAATTGCCTTATTCCCTCATTTAACGGTCGAGGAAAATATTTCTGTCGTTCCCGAATTATTGAAATGGCCGAAACAGAAGACGAAGGACCGCGTGACCGAACTCATGAACATTGCAGGGCTGGATCCGATCTTGCGAGTGAAAAAGCCAACGGAACTATCCGGTGGACAGCAACAACGCGTCGGCGTATTGCGGGCGCTTGCAGCCGACCCAGAAGTCATCTTGATGGATGAACCGTTCTCGGCGCTCGATCCGATTAGCCGAGGTCAGCTTCAAGATGATATTAAACGCTTGAACGATGAGCTCGGGAAGACGATTCTGTTCGTGACCCATGACATGCAAGAAGCGATGAAACTAGGGGATCGCATCGCCTTGATGCGTGATGGCGAATTGGTCGTCATCGGTACTCCAGATGAAATCAGAGCGAGTACGGATCCGTTCGTCCTCGACTTTACCCAACGTGGAAGAGGTGAGGTAGATGCTTGAGACATTTCAAAACCGGCGTGGCGAACTCGTCGAGGCGCTGATTGAGCACTTGCAGCTCTCCGTCGTATCACTCTTGATAGCCGTCTTAATCGCCGTTCCGCTCGGGATTTGGTTGACGCGTCGCAAGAAAGTGGCCGAGACCGCAATAGGCGTTACCGCCATCATTCAAACGATTCCTTCTTTGGCGTTACTCGGTCTTATGATTCCGCTCGTCGGGATTGGTGCCTTACCGGCGACGATTGCCCTCGTGCTATATGCCTTGCTCCCGATTTTACGAAATACATTCACCGGGCTGAACGAGGTCGATAAATCTCTCATCGAAGCGGCCCGGGCTTGTGGGATGAAACCGAACCAAAGTTTGATGAAAGTCGAACTCCCGCTCGCGCTACCGGTCATCATGGCCGGGATTCGAACGGCGATGGTGCTGATTGTCGGAACGGCGACGCTCGCCGCCCTTGTCGGCGCTGGTGGGCTCGGGACGTTAATTCTTCTCGGGATCAACCGAAACGACAATTACTTAATTCTGCTCGGGGCAATCCCGGCCGCCATCCTTGCCTTGTTGTTTGATTTCTTGCTTCGCCAAATGGAAGGGGCGACGGCAACCCGGAACAAGACGAAATTGATTGCCGTCTCGACCGTGTTGGCACTCATCGTCGCGGCCCCGCTCGCCTTCGGTCGGACGCAACAGACCGACCTTGTCATCGCGGGGAAACTCGGGCCAGAGCCTGAGATTTTAATGAACATGTATAAGCTGTTGATTGAAGATCAGACTGACTTGTCTGTATCCGTCCGTCCGAACTTCGGAGAGACGACGTTCGTCTGGGGCGCGTTACAATCTGGTGATGTCGACATCTATCCAGAATTCACAGGAACGGTGCTCGCGAGTCTCGTGAAAGAGACACCGAACTCGAACGATGCACGTGAAGTGTATGAACAGGCTCGGGACGCGCTCGCCGATGACGGCTATGCGTTGCTTGAACCGATGCAGTTCAACAACACGTACGCCATCGCGATCCCACGCGACTATGCCGAGCAAGAAGACATCACGACCATCTCGGATTTACGAAACGTTCAATCGGATATTAAAGCCGGATTCACGCTCGAGTTCACGGACCGTGAAGACGGATACCCGGGACTGCAACAAGCGTATGGACTCGATTTCCCGTCGGTCGTCTCGATTGAACAAAAGTTGCGCTATCGTGCTATCGCACGTGGAGACGTCAACCTCGTCGATGCGTATGCGACCGACCCGGATATCGCCGAGAACGAATTGCTTGTCCTCGAGGACGATCAACAGTTCTTCCCACCTTACCAAGGAGCTCCGTTGGTGAAACAAGAGACGCTCGATGAACATCCGGAAATCGAGGATGCCCTCAACCAATTGGGTGGTAAAATTACTGACGAAGAGATGTCTGAATTGAACCGTCGCGTCGCGTACGGGAATGAACGGGCGTATGACGTCGCGAAAGATTTCTTGGAGCAGGCGGGCTTATTATGAGAGCATTGATTATCTCCAATCCCACGTCTGGCGGGAACGAGACGATGCTCGGTGAGGTAGTCGGGACGATTGAATCGTTATACGATGAGATTTTGATTCGGAAGACGCTCGCGCAAGGAGACGCCGGTCGTTTCGCCGAAGAGAGCGGGGCTTACGAGCACTTGATTGTCGTCGGCGGGGACGGGACGCTTCACGAGGTCGTCAATGGCTTGATGAAGCTTCCGCGGGATGAACGGCCGACAATCGGTCTGATTCCGGCTGGCACGTGTAATGATTTCGCCCGTGCCCTCGCTCTACCGGTCGAACCGATCGAGGCGGCCCGTTTGTTCAAGATGAGTTACGCGCAAAAGGTCGATGTGATGCGAGTCAACGAACGGTACGGGCTCAACTTCATCGGGGTCGGCCTGATCGCGGACGCGTCGAGACAAATCGATCCGCTCCAAAAAGAATCACTCGGGTCAATCGGTTACTTTTTAGCGACAATCCGGCAGTTTCGTGAACTCGATCCGTTCGACGTTCGCATCGAACACGGAGGGGAAGTCGTCCACGATGGACCAGTCAGCTTCTTATATGTAGGGAACGGGGCTTATCTCGGGACAGTACCGACAAAGCTCCCGACCCAATCGTTCACGGACGGACTCGTCGAGGTCGTCCATAGTTCCGCCATCGGCTTCCCGATGATTCGTCAATTGTTGACCCAACAGCTCGGGCTCGAACAGTCGTCACCGGAATGGGTGCATCTACAGATGTCTCAACTGACCGTCCATTTGAGTGAATCTCAAATCATCGACGTCGATGGGGAGCACTTCGAGGCTGAACGGTTGGATATCGATGTCTTGCCGGGCGAGTTGTCATTTCTTGTCCCGTCACACTAAAAATCTATAAAAATTGCTGACAGAGAAAAGAATTCAGACTTTTCTCTGTTTTTAGTTGTTCTCATTTCTGAACCGTGTTAGTATTTCACTATTATTATGAAAAAAGATATGAAAACAGGAAGTAGGGATGGTAATGGCGCAAAATTCGTTCGCCTCAAAAATTGGATTCATCTTAGCGGCCGCAGGGTCTGCGATTGGTCTCGGTGCAATCTGGAAATTTCCGTATGTCACCGGCACAAGTGGAGGCGGCGCCTTTTTGCTCATGTTTTTAGCGTTCACGCTCTTACTCGGGTTACCACTATTGATTGGTGAATTCATCGTCGGACGCTCGACACAAAAGACGGCACTGCTCGCTTTCAAAAAATTAGGCCACGGGCGTTGGACACTCGTCGGCTACCTCGGCGTCATCGCATGTTTCTTATTGCTCTCATTCTACAGTGTCATCGGCGGTTGGGTTTTAATCTATGTCGGGCTCGGATTGAGCGGGACATTGAACGGACGTTCTCCCGACGAGTTCGGTGTCGTTTTCGGAGATGTCGTCTCATCTCCAGGCATCGCCGTGTTCGGTCAGTTCTTGTTCTTATTGATTACGCTTTTAATCGTCTTGAAAGGTGTCGAGGCTGGCATCGAGCGCATGAGTAAGATTTTAATGCCGCTCTTATTCGTCAGTTTCATCGTGCTCGTCATCCGTTCGTTGACGCTCGACGGTGCGATGGAAGGGGTTCGCTTCTTCTTGCAGCCTGACTTCTCGGCCTTGACCGGTGAATCGGTTTTGTTCGCCCTCGGTCAAGCGTTCTTCTCGCTATCGCTCGGTGTCGCGGCCATGTTGACGTACGCCTCGTACATTCAGACGAAAGGTACGCTTAATCGTTCAGCGAACATGATCGTTCTCTTGAATATCGCCGTCTCGCTATTGGCAGGCCTCGCGATTTTCCCGGCCGTATTCGCTTCGGGTCTTGACCCGGCAGAGGGACCGGCGCTTCTCTTCGTCGTCTTGCCGGCCGTCTTCAACCAAGTACCGCTCGGTGGATTCTTCATGGTGTTGTTCTTCTTATTGTTCACATTCGCCTCGATCACATCGTCGATTGCGATGCTCGAAGTCGTCGTAGCAGGTGTGACGGACAAGTTGAACGAGAAGAAACAAACGATATCGAAGCGTTACGTCACCCTGTTGTCAGCGGCAATCGTCTTCGCAGTCGGGATTCCATCGGCACTCTCGTTCGGTGTCATGAGCGAGATGCAGTTCTTAGACGGTCGCACGTTCTTCGATTCGATGGATTACATCGTCAGCTACGTATTAATGCCGGTCGGTGCGCTCTTGACGTCGATTTTCGTCGGATATATCGTCGATCAACGCATTTTGAAAGAAGAGATTCAAACGTCAGACATCGGTGTGAAGTTGTACCCGATCTGGCACTTCTTGATCCGGTACGTCATTCCGGTGACGGTCGCCGTAGTTATGGTGACGACGTGGGTCAGATTATAACGGAAGCAACCTCCTGATTCGTTGAATCAGGAGGTTTTTTGTATAGTTATCGGCAATACTTTTCGTTCTTGCGACCGAGAGAGCGCGCGGGAACGTTATGCTAAGCTTATAAAGATGACGAAACTTTTTTTGAAGGGTCACGTAAGGTACAATAGAAGTATCATGAGACGAGGTGAAACGGATGAAAACATGGATGAAATGGGCCCTGACCGGGGCAATCCTATATTTTGCCATAAGCGTTTTTGATTTCTCTTGGTTGTTTATCATCGTCGGGGCGCTCGTATTGAACGAAGTGTGGTCGAACAGCAAACGTCGGAAGCGCTCACCGGCGCCCGTCGCCAAGCGGGCCAAAAAGAAATTGTTGCTCGATGAGGATGAACCGTTCGTCGGTTCACGCATCTTGAAACCGCTCGAAGAAGCGGCACCGGTGCGCCAATTTGAAGCGACAGATGATTTAGAGCTTCAATTTTTACAGCGGACGATTGAACAAGGCTATGAGAAGTTACAACAGATTGACCGCGTCTTGCCTGAGATTAAAGACATCGAGGTGCGGCGTGAGATGAAGGCGGTCTCGAAAGAAGCACACGAACTGTTCGCTGAGCTGTTCGAGAATCCTCAAGATGCCAAGCATGTCCGTGACTTGTTCACGTTCTATTTGGACTCGCTCGTATCGGTCGTATTGAAATTCAAAGAACTAGAAGGAAAACGGGTCGTCATTCAAGAAGAGACACGTGAACAGTTGATGACCAATATGCGGCTCATCGTCGACAAGTTCAAACAACAGCGCAGTCGTCTCCTCGAAGATGACGCGGTCGATTTTGAACGAGAGTTGATCATGATGGAGAGAGTATTGGCCGATCAACCAGAAGGGAGAAAAAAGCATGACTTCATCGAATGAAACGAACTGGCAGTCATGGCCAGAAGAAGAACTTACTTCCCAAACGAAAACGAAGACGGAAACCGATGCGATTTCGGACCCGTCCGTGGACTGGTCAGCGATGACCGAGAAACATGAGGTACCGGCCATTCAAGTGAATGCCGACGTCCCACAAGCGCACCGGGAACGCATCACGCGCATCGCGGAGTCGATTGATATTAAAAAGACGGATTCCGTCATGCTGTTCGGTTCGAACGTACAACGTGAACTATCGCAATTCTCGGACCAAATCTTGACTGAGGTCCGGATGAAAGATGGCGGAGACGCCGGCAAGCTGTTGTCCGACTTGATGCAGAACGTGCGCAAGATGGACCCGGACATGTTGCAACCGGAAAAGAAGAGCTTCATGGACAACCTGCCGCTCATTGGCCGGGCCAAAAAGAAAGCCGAGAACTATAAGTTACAGTTTGAAAAGATGAGCGTCTATTTAGAAGAGGTCATCCATAATCTAGACCGAGCCAAGTTCGGTTTGATGAAGGATATCACGATGCTCGATCAAATGTACGACAAAAACAAACGCTACTTCGAAGAACTAAACGTCTATATCGCCGCTGGGGAGACGAAGCTTGATCACGTACGGAGCTATGAGATTGCCCCGCTTCGTCAAGAAGTCGAGATGTCGAAAGACCAGGTCAAACTGCAACAGTTGAACGACATGATTCAACTCGCAGACCGGTTTGAGAAGAAGTTGCACGACTTGAAACTGAGCCGGACGATCAGCCTACAGATGGCCCCGCAAATCCGGGTCATCCAGCAGAACAACCAGATTCTAGCCGAGAAAATCGAGTCGGCGGTCGTCAATACGATTCCACTCTGGAAAAACCAAGTCGTGCTCGCGCTCAGCTTGACGCGGCAAAAGACGGCGCTCCGGATGCAGCAAGACGTCACGAAGACGACGAATACTTTGCTCGAGCAGAACTCGAAGATGTTGAAAGACTCGTCAATCGAGATTGCCACGGAGAACGAGAAAGGCATCGTCTCGGTCGAGTCGCTCAAAGTGGCGCACGAGAACTTGCTTTCGACGCTCGATGAGACGCTCCGGATTCAACAAGAGGGACGTCAGAAGCGTCGTGAGGCGGAACGTGAACTCGATCGGATGGAGCACGAGTTGAAAGAAAAAGTCATCGAGATTGCTTCGAAAAACAAAGAGTTGCCAAAAGAGACTGGATATTGAACGGGGAAAGTCTGAGCATTCAGACTTTCCTTTTCTTCGAGGAGGATCAACAATGGATAAACAACACCTATGGGACGAGACGTGGTTACAGTTTGCCGATATGATGGCGGTACGTCATTCGAAGTGTGCTTCTAAAAGTGTCGCTTGCGTCATTGTCAAAGATGAGAAGCCGATTTCGATTGGCCTGAACGGCACGCCGCCGGGGCATACGAACTGCAATGAAATCTTCTTAAAGCGGGATGATGGATTTTATAAGCGTGCTGAATACGTATCCGCGAATGCGGTCGACTTGCTCGAGACGCCGGTCTCGTTCATTCATGACGGTGTGACTTATATCAAATGCTCTGACCCGTACGATCATCACAATTGGTCGAAACAACATGAGATTCATGCTGAAATCAACGCGATCGGAAAGCTCGCCGCCGATTCGACGAACGCTTTCGGGGCGACGGCTTATGTGACCCATTCGCCGTGCCACGCCTGCTCGCTCGCTTTGATCGCCTCCCGCGTCGCCCGTGTCGTCTATGCGGTTGGTTATGAACATGGCGACGGTCTCGATTTGATGCGCGAGAGCGGAATTGACGTGGTACATATGCCACTTGAAAAAAGTTTTAAAAACACATTGTAAACGTTTACATTCGGTGTTATATTATTAATGTACTGCCAATGGTGTTTTACTCTTCCATTATTTGTCTCTCCTCGGAGGGACCTTTTTTATGTTCACAACTAGGTGAGACAAAAATTCCACAAAATGTTCAACATTTCACAATCTTTTCGGGGGTTTCTTTCATATAATGAAAGTAGATTAACGAGAGGGGAAATGTTACATGGAAAAACAAGTTCGTTTCACAGATGGTGCCTATGATGTGGAAGCGTTGATCACACTCGAAGAGGTGTGGGAAGATAAGTTCGCGATTGGAACGCATAAAGAGTTGGCAGTCAAAGCACTTAAGATCAATGGAAATGATATTTCAGAAATGAAGCACGTCCGCGCGCTACTCCGTTACTATCCGACGCTAGGTGTATCGGGTATCTTGCTCGCGCTCGACGATGCGGCAGCCGAGATCGTTCGGATGTCGGGCGACAAGGATCCAGCCCTTCAATTCGTCGAACTCGTCGCGTTACAGATGGACGAAGCGGCTACGAATGAATTAAAAGATTTATACGCTGCAATGGCGGTCTAAATAGCAAAGGATGACAATTCCGTCATCCTTTTTTCATTTTTAGGTTGCATTGCCGAATTAGTATGGTATTATTGTCAATAGATGAAGAAATGGAACGCCATATCGTTATCGACAACCAAAAATGGGGATCTAGATAGCTAGATCGCTGTGAAAAAGCCACGTTCATAGGAACGTGGCTTTTTTTTGTATGCTTTCGAATCCGGCACCCACATCTTTGGCAATATGGGCGTCCGAACCGAGCACGAACGGGATGCCGAGTCCGGCCGCATCAGACGCGACCTCGATCGCATACGGCTGTCCGCATTCGGGTTTGCGGAGTCCGGCCGTATTCAAATCGATCCCGAAGCCACGGGCAGCCATCGTCTGGAGCAGGCGCGACTGTTCGGCCTGGACGTTGGACCGGTCCCATACATAGTTGGACTGATATTTGATTGGTAAATCGATATGCCCGATGCGGTCCACTTTCAGGCGCTCCCAAGGGAATGCGAGGCCGGCAGCAAGCGCCGTATAATATTGTTTCATCACGGCCTCGAACGAGCCGATACGTTCGACGAGGACATGAAACGTCTCGAGCGAGAAGTCGACAGGCAGGAGCTCGCCGTCGACGAGTATAAAGTGTTGAGACAAGATTGTTTCATCTAATACGTCGGCATAGGGCTCGAGCAACGCCAACGTCTCAGCTTCATAGCCGGGCAAGTAGTCGATCTCTAAACCGAGGCGAAGGTCGAGTGCCGGATACGTCCGTTTTAACGACTGCAAGGCCTCGATATAATCTGGAAGCAACTCGAACGCCATCGCCGAGTCTTTGTCTGGTGTCGGGTCTTGAAACCGGGCCGGGAGCGGAGCGTGTTCGGTGAACGTGAGTGTCTTGATACCACGGGCTAACGCCTGCTCGACGTACGCCTGGAGCGGGTCTGTCGAGCCATGTGGGCAAAATGGGGTGTGAAGGTGACCATCACGGGTAAAGTCAATCATCATGCGACATTCCTTTCGAGTTCGCCGGTTGACAGCACCGGCTTGGTTTGATAAATTTAACACACTACTTTAGTTTGGTAAAGTGATAATAAGATAAAGGGTGATATCGATGATTTGGTTCAATACAAAAGGATCCATCCCGGAAGGATGGCAAGAATTGCAAGGGGAGGACGTTCTGCGTCCGAAGCAGTGGATGTTATCATTTCTCGAACGAGCCGAATCGAACGGCTACAGCGTGATCGAACCCCCACTCGTAGAATATTATTCGCACTATCAAGACTTGGCCTTGTTTGATGAGTCGGCCTATTATCGTCTGTTCGGGAATGACGGAGAGTTGCTCGTCATGCGTCCAGACTATACGTTACAAATTGCACGGAAACTCGCGGACGGTCATGAGCCGATGCGTGTCGCATATGCCGGTGCCGTCTACCGACGTACCCCGAAGCATTCGGGACAGCCGCATGAACGTCAACAGCTCGGTCTCGAATGGATTGACGGGGACGCTCCTGATATGGAGTTGATCGCCTCGTTCCTCAGTATGACCGAGCGTGTCCTGCCGCAAGACGGACTCCGGATTCAAGTTGGATCGGCTGCCTTGGTCGCTGCAGTGGCGGACGAAGCCGGTATCCCAGAACGGACGTTACGCCAATATTTGGCGCTCCGTAACTTGGAATCGCTTCGAGAACTCGCCGATACGTATCAATACCCGTTAATCGCGAAATTACCGTTCTTGATTGGTGACTCTGCACTTGATGAGTTACGTGAAGTCGCGGAGCCAAGCTTGACGGCTGCAATCGATGAAGTCGAACGGGCGGTCGAACATTTACGGTCCATCGGTTTGAATGTCTCGTACGACTTTGGTCAGACTGGTGATTTTGATTACTATTCAGGATTGACGGTGACAGGAAGCATCGACGGACGGCGCGTCCTCTCGGGTGGTCGTTATGATTCATTATACGGACATTTTGGACAATCTCGACGAGCGTTCGGCCTGTCCCTTGATTTAGAACAGTTAGGTGAGGTGATTTTATGAAGGTAGCCATCGCAAAAGGGCGCATTGAAAAAGCGGCCCGAGACTATTTCGAACAAGTCGGACTTACCGTTTGGCCTGAAAAGCGCGGCCGCGAACTGACGGTCGAAGTCGACGGGCATGAGTTCATCTTCGTCAAAGGGGATGACGTCTACAAATATGTCATGCACGGCGCCGCTGATGTCGGCGTCGTCGGCGGAGACATCTTGCGAGAGAAAACGCCGGGCGTTCTTGAAGTCGTCGACTTGCCGTTCGGCCGTTGCCGCATGGCGGTCTGCGGACCGAAAGAACGGAAGAATGGAACGAAAAAATTGAAAGTCGCGAGCAAATATCCGAATATCGCCATCTCTCATTTCGCTTCGAAACGACAGAACGTCGAAGTGATTGCATTGAACGGATCGGTCGAACTCGCACCGCTCACAGGTCTCGCCGATTGCATCGTCGATATCGTCGAGACGGGGGCGACGCTCCGCGCGAACGACCTTGAAGAATACGAGACGATTTTCACGGTGAACGCCAAGTTCATCACGAGTGAGGCGGCACTCGCCAACAATCCTGATGAATTGAAGGCGTGGATTCGTCGCTTGGGCAAGGAGGATTCTCAATGAGCACTGAAACGAACCGGACCCGGCGGGAAAGCTGGGTTGAAGCGGTCAAACCAATCCTCGAGGCCGTGGAGTCGAACGGGGACGAGGCGCTCCTCGCATTCACGAAGAAATTTGACGGCGTCGACAAAATTGAGACGGTCGATTTGACGACCTTTACGCCGCCTGAAGCATACGCCGAACTGATCGAGGCGTTGACGCTCGCCGCCGAACGCATTCGCACGTTTCACGAACGCCAGCGACGTCAAGATGACGTGTACGAAGACGGCATGTTCCGGCTTGGACGTCGTTTCATGGCGCTCGATTCGGTCGGTGTGTATGTACCAGGCGGGACGGCCGTCTATCCGTCGAGCGTGTTGATGAACATCATTCCCGCGAAAGTGGCAGGCGTGAAGCGAGTCGTCATGGTGACGCCGCCGAAACAAGACGGCATCGATTTGTCGTTATTGATTGCGGCAAAAATCGCAGGGGCGGATGAATGTTATCTCGTCGGCGGGGCGCAAGCCGTGGCCGCCTTGGCGTTCGGCACCGAGACGATTCAACCGGTCGATAAAATCGTCGGGCCTGGGAATGCCTATGTCGCGACGGCAAAATCGCTCGTCTCCCACATCGTCGGCATCGATTCGGTCGCTGGACCGTCCGAGGTACTCATCATCGCCGATGAGACGGCCAATCCGAAATGGGTCGCCGCCGATTTGCTGGCTCAAGCCGAACACGATGTCGAAGCGACGGCACTTGTGCTCGTCACGACTGACGAATTGGCCGAAGCGATTCGACAAGAATTAGAGCGACAATTGGCTGAATTACCCCGGCGTGACATTGCGATAGAGGCGATGAAGCGCGGGGGTGTCCTCGTGAAGACGAAGGATGAGGCGATTCGGTATGCGAACGAGATGGCGGCTGAACACGTCCAACTCGCCGTCGCCGACCCGGAAGATTACATGCAAGCCATCCGTCACGGTGGATCGTTCTTCCTCGGTCATGAAGCGGCGGAGGCGTTTGGGGATTACATCGCTGGACCGAACCACGTCCTGCCGACGAGCGGGACGGCCCGTTTCTCGAGCGGTCTCTCGGTCGATGATTTTTACCGACGCCAGACGTTCCTGCAAATGACAGAACTCGATGAGCGCATCACGCGTGCCGCGATTCGAATCGCGCAACAAGAACAACTTGACGGCCACGCCCGGGCGATGGCGGTCCGATTGGAGGACGTATGAGACTGAACTATGAGACGATTCCACGCTACGTTCCGCATGCGGTCAAAGGGCACGCGTTGAATCAAAACGAAAGCCAATATGTCTTCCCAGAGCGCTTAAAGACGGCTATCCGAGAGCTTCCGCTCGACTTGAGCCATTATCCGGTCGACGAGTTGACGGCGCTTAAACAAAGCTATGCGGCGTATGCCGGTGTGAGCCCGCAGCAACTCATGGTCGGCAGTGGCAGCGATGAATTGCTCGCGATTCTCTGTCAGGCCATTCTCGATGCCGACGATGTCGTCGCCGCACCGATTCCAGACTTTTCGATGTATGGGATTTATACGCACATCGCCCGCGGGAATTTCGTACAGCCGGATACGGACGGATTGTCGTTCGAGGCGCTCATGCAGACGATTGAGGCGGAACGGCCGAAACTTGTCCTCATATCGAACCCGAACAATCCGACCGGAAAGATGTGGTCGCTCGATGATCTTGAGACGATTGCCAGTCGAGTCCCGTATTTGGTCGTCGACGAAGCGTATATCGATTTCACGATGGAAGATTCATTCAAAGACCGCCTAGCGGATCACGCGAACGTCATCATTCTCCGGACGTTATCGAAAGCGTTCGGACTCGCGAATCTGCGCATCGGCTTCATGATTGCCGACGAGCGCTTAGTCGAGAAGATTGACCGGTTCCGCTCGCCGTTCAATGTGAGCGGGCTGAGTGCGGCCGTGGCGACGGTCGTCTTGAACGACTCCGCTTATATCGATGAGTCGATCAACTTCCATCAAACGCAGCGACAAAAGCTTGAGACGTTGCTCGCACCGATTGGGAACGTCTTGCCAAGCCGTGCTAATTTCCTATACGTCGAGACACCGGACAGCGAAGCCTGGGCCGCCCGATTCCTTGAAAAAGACGTGCACGTTCGCGCGTTCGCAGACGGGCTTCGTGTCAGTGCGGGTACGGACGAGGCATACCGCTTGCTTCAACAAACGATAGAAGAGGTGACTTCACTTGAGAACAGCTGAGACGAAACGAGAGACAAAAGAGACGAACATTGAGCTCAAGCTTGATTTGAACGGGACGGGGCAGAGTGACGTTAAGACAGGCGTCGGCTTCTTTGACCACATGCTGACACTGTTCGCGTTCCACAGCCAAATCGATTTGACGGTCCATGTCGAAGGGGATACGTGGGTCGACGCTCACCATACGGTCGAAGACGTCGGAATCGCCCTCGGGCAGATGATCAATCAAGCGCTCGGTGACAAAATCGGTATCCGCCGCTACGGCACGAGTTATTTGCCGATGGATGAGACGCTCGCGCGTGCCGTCGTCGACGTGTCCGGCCGTCCGTTCCTCGTCTACCGGACCGAAATCAAAAATCCGAAACTCGGGGACTTTGATACCGAGCTCGCCGAAGAGTTTTTCCGGGCCGTGGCGATGAACGCCCGCTTAACGCTTCATCTTGAGGTGCTCTACGGGTCGAACTCGCACCATATGATTGAAGGGCTGTTCAAAGCGTTCGGTCGCGCCCTCGCTGAAGCAATCGGGCAAGACGGATCGAATCGACTCCCATCGACGAAAGGACTGATCGAAGGATGAAGGTCGCGGTCATCGATTATGGAATGGGCAACGTATTCAATGTCGAACGGGCGCTCCAAGCCATCGGCTGTTACGTTACCATCACGAACGATCCTGTCGACATCGAGGCAGCTGACGCCATCTTGCTTCCGGGCGTCGGCGCATTCCCGCAGGCGATGCAATCGCTGAACGAGACGGGACTGATTCCGTTGTTAAAGCGCTCGGCACAGGAGAAGCCGTTCCTTGGCATTTGCCTTGGCATGCAACTCTTATTCGAGTCGAGCACGGAAGGGATCCCGACAGAAGGACTCGGTTTGATTGAAGGCCGCGTTGAACGGATGCGTGCGAAACGTCTGCCGCACGTCGGCTGGAACTCGATTTTACGAGACGAGGACGTCTATTTCGTTCACTCGTATCACGTCATGACCGACCCGGTAAATGTAATCGCCTCTGCCGATTATATGGGTGAAGACGTGCCAGCCATCGTGCAAAAAGGGCTCGTCACGGGGATGCAGTTCCACCCGGAGAAGAGCGGCGCGTTTGGACTCAGTTTATTGAAAGAATGGAAGGAGGCGGTCGAACGTGAGATTACTACCGGCCATTGATTTGATTGACGGAAAAATCGTCCGCTTGACAGAAGGCGATTTCAATACAGAAGAACAGTACGGAGACCCGTATGAGAAATTGAAGGAGTGGCAAGGGCGCGTCCCGATGCTTCACTTGATTGATCTCGAAGGGGCGAAAGCCGGTGAACCGAGACATCTCGATGTCGTCCGCTTTGCCAAAACGTGCGGTTTCTTCGTTCAGACTGGCGGGGGCATCCGTTCCGAGGAAGCGCTCGACGCGGTCATGGCGACCGGTGCGGACCGGGTCTTGCTCGGGACGAAAGCGTTCACAGACTCGGATTTCTTGAACCGGGCGCTCGCGAAGTACGGGGATCGTGTCGCCGTCGCCCTCGATGCCTATGATGGCATCGTCGCCGTCAACGGCTGGCAAGAAGCGACCGACTTAAAAGATATCGATGCCGCGAAAGGGCTCGTTGACCGTGGTGTCAAAACGATTCTCTATACGGATATCGGGTCGGACGGGAAGTTGAACGGACCGAATCTCGAGCGGATGAAGGCGCTGCGTGAGGCTGTTTCAGTCACGCTCATCGCTTCGGGTGGTGTGACGACCGAGGCTGATGTCGAAGCACTTCAAGCGGCCGGTATCGACGAAGCGGTCGTCGGGAAGGCACTACTTTCCGGACAAGTCAGCCTCGATGACTTGATTGAGTGGGAGGCGCGCCATGCTTAAACGTCGCATTATTCCGTGTCTTGATGTGAAAGACGGTCGTGTCGTCAAAGGAATCGAGTTCGTGGCACTCCGGGATATCGGCGACCCGGTCGAGATTGCTAAGTATTATGACGCATCCGGTGCGGATGAGCTCGTGTTTCTAGATATCACTGCGAGTACGGAACGCCGCCAGACGATGCTTGACGTCGTCAGTGCCGTCGCCCGGAAAGTGTTCATTCCGCTCACGGTCGGTGGCGGTATTCGGTCGCTGGAGGATATTTCCTCGCTCTTAAAAGCCGGGGCCGATAAAGTGTCGCTCAACACGCTCGCCGTCGAATCACCCGATTTGATTAAACGAGCGGCCGAGCGGTTCGGGTCACAATGTATCGTCATCGCCATCGACGTCAAGTTTGAGGACGATGATTACTTCGTCTATACGTATGGTGGGAAGAACCGGACCGAGTTGCGGGCCGTCGATTGGGCAAAGCAAGTGGCTGCACTTGGGGCGGGTGAACTGCTCGTCACGTCGATGAATCAGGACGGAAAGCAGAGCGGCTACGATTTGCGAATCCTTGATTTGCTCCGGGACGCCGTCGATATCCCGATTATCGCCTCTGGCGGTGCCGGGAACGCGAATCATGTCGTCGACGCGCTCGAGAAGGTCGATGCGGCGCTACTCGCCTCGATTTTGCATGACGGGAAAACGACAGTGGAAGAGGTGAAGAACGTATGCAACGAGCACAACTTGCCGATGCGGTTCGTTACGACGCAAACGGATTGATTCCAGCCATCATCGTGTCGACAGCGGACGACGCCGTCCTCATGTTAGGCTATATGAACGATGAGGCGATTCAAAAGACGCTCGAGACGAACACAGTCACGTTCTGGTCACGTTCGAAAGGGCGACTCTGGATGAAAGGGGAGTCGAGCGGAAATACGCTCGAGCTCGAAAGCATCCACGTCGATTGTGACCAAGACGCACTCTTGGTACGTGTCCGTGCCAATGGACCGACGTGTCATACGGGAAATCGAAGCTGCTTTTTCACGGAGGTGGAAGGATGATTCACGAATTAGAGAAGTTGATTCAAGAACGACAGGCGTCACCGAAAGAAGGGTCTTATACGTCTTATCTATTCGACCAAGGTGTCGACAAGATTGCCAAGAAGTTTGGGGAAGAGTCGTTCGAAGTCGTCATCGCGGCACTGAACGATGAAGATTTAGTCGAAGAGTCGGCCGATCTCTTGTACCACTTGCTCGTCTTGCTCGCCGCCAAAGGCGTATCGTTACAAGACGTCGAGACGCTTCTCGCCAAACGACATGGGACGACGACTCCGGCGAAACCACGCCGTGACGTCACTGACTGGTAACACAAAAAGGAACGAGGCCATAAGCGGCTTCGTTCCTTTTGATTAGCGGTTGACCGAGGCGGCCATGCGGATGTACGTATGACGTCGTCCACGGATGGCGATTGATAACGCCTGAATGTTCTCTGGTGTGGCGATTCCGGACAGCCCAGCATCGCCGATATGGAAGATATCCGTCCCGCCGCGCTTCGAGGACAAGGCGATGTCACGAATCGTCGCTTCATCTGACCCTTCTTGCGACGTACCGATGGCGGCGAGAACGAGTTTATCCAACGCCTGAATCTCGCGCGTGACTTCATAGAATTCATTTTCGCGGACGCCAGGAACGGTGCCGGGCGCTGGAATCAAGATAATGTCGGCCCCGGCCTCAGCAAAGCGGACATACGCCTCTTGATCGAGCACTCGGCCGACACCGGCTTGGTGCATCTTGCCGGCGATGATGACCCCAGCGAACTCTTGGCGCGCGTTGATGATGGCTTGCTCGATTGCCTCATTCGTCACCCCGGTGTTCGGGTTGCCGGTCAAGCAGATAAAGTCGATTCCGAGCTCGGACGCTCTGGCGAATGCCTCCCGTGTCGCGAGCCGTCCTTGTTTCACGTCATACATGTCCTCCGATTTCTCGGAAAAGTCGACTGGTTCGAGGTTGACCCCAATCGGCAAACCGACGAGCCGCTTCAATTCCATTATCGGATTGTCAGACATTGTCTCGCCCGGTACGTTACCGAACAAGGCGTGGCTTTCGAGACCCTTTATGTACGGGTGGAACACGTCGAGCATATTCAATAGAATCATATCGGCTCCGAACGCTCGAGCGAGTTCGGCGTTCGTCACTTCTGGATAGAGCGGCTGCACGGTCGGGATGACCTCGGCGAGGACGGTCCGCCCCTCGGCTTTCCGAATCGATCTAATCAAATCCGAACGATTGAACGTCAAGAAATCACTGGCTCTGCAATCAAGAATTCGTTTCATCTGTCTATTCCTCCTCTAATTCGTCATGTTCCTATTCCCCGTTTGGTCAGAAATTCCTCTATACTAAAAAAAGAAAAGGGGGAGAAGCAGATGACAGAAAAAGAAAAGATGATTCGAGGCGAACTTTATATGGCCGGGGACGACGAGCTCGTCGCCGACCGGCGTCAGGCCAGACGTTTAACGGAACGGTTCAATCGGTCTGGCATCGATGAACTGGATATCCGCAAAGCCTTGTTAGCGGAGCTGTTCGGGTCGACCGGAGGTTCGTTTTATCTGGAACCGACGTTCAAATGCGACTACGGCTATAACATTCATCTCGGAGAACGGTTCTTCGCCAACTTTGACTGCGTATTCCTCGACATCTGTCCGATCACATTCGGTGACGATTGTATGCTCGGTCCAGGTGTGCACGTCTATACGGCGACGCATCCGCTCGACCCGATCGAACGAATCTCGGGCCTTGAATACGGGAAGCCGGTAACGGTCGGACATCGGGTATGGATTGGCGGCGGAGCCATCTTGAATCCAGGGGTGACGGTCGGTGACGATGCCGTTATCGCCTCTGGCGCCATTGTGACGAAAGATGTGCCAGCTCGTGCCGTCGTCGGGGGGAATCCAGCAAAAGTGCTCAAGTTCATACCATGACGAAACGACCCGTCGTGATGTCGGGTCGTTTGTTTATACTGTCGGTTGTGACGCGTAGGTGACTAGTGCCTGACGTGCTGCTTCAAGAGCAGATTCACTGCCGAGGGTGATGCGAATCCCATTCGGTTGCCGGGACGTGTGAACCCCATGCGCGGCGAGGTGAGCCCAAACGGCTTCCGGCTCATCGAGCGTGACGTAAATGAAGTTCGCCTCGGCGGGATGGACGTGTCCAATCGTGGCGAACAAGTCGGTCCACTGTCCACGCATGTCGGCGTGCCAAGCGATGGCCTCATCGAGATACGTCACATCTTGTAAGAACATGTTGGCGATTTTCGCACTGACGCCGCTAATGTTGAACGGCGGAACGAACTGACGGAAGTAAGCGACGAGTTCAGTCGTCGTCACCATGAAACCGAGGCGGACGTTGGCCAGGCCAAACGCCTTCGATAACGTCCGCAACACGATCACATTCGTGAATGAATCAAGGTGAGCCACCATACTCGACGCCGGCGTGAAGTCGATATACGCCTCGTCGACGATCAAGTACGGCACCAGTCCCGCTAGTTCGGTCAATTCAGCGACGCTCCACAATTTTCCGGTCGGATTGTTCGGGTTCGACAACAGCAACAGCTTCGGTGTGTGTTTCGTGATCGCCTGGACGAGTGCGTCATACGACAGGTCATCGGCTTGCACGTGACGACCGTGCGCGATCGTTGTGAAAATCGGATAGAGTGCGAAATCCGGGCTCGGTGACAAGACGACGTCTTCCGGTGCCAACAGCGCCTGGGTGACGACGTGAATCATCTCGTCACTGCCGCAACCGACTAGCAATTGATTCGGCTCGACACCGGCGTAGGCTGCATAACGGGTGAACAACTCGTCAATCGGTTGGACCGGATACTCATGTAAGTCTTGGAACGAGATCGTCGCGAGCTGGTCATACAGGCGGGACGGCACCGGGAACTGACTCTCGTTTTGATTCAAACGGTAACCTTCTGGATAGGTGACTGGATAAATTGGCAACGAGACTGGTCTCATTCCGTCGGCTCCATCGAGAACCATTTTTTGGCGAGTTTGTCGATTTCACCTGAGTCAATCATCTTGTTCAACTCCTCGTTGAACTGATCGCGAAGGTCATCCTCCAATTTAAAGGCGGCTGCAGAACCTTTCTCGCCATCTTCTTTAAGCGCGAACGTATAGAGCCCTGCGTCTTGATCCAAGTATTTTTGGGCGACCGTGTCCTCGATGACCATCGCGTCGATCCGACCCGTATTCAACTCTTGGACGATCTCTGGAATCTTATTCAATGAGACGAGCTCTGCCTCCGGAGCTTGGTGTTTGGCGATGTTTTCTTGAATCGAAGCCGTTTGGACACCGATTTTCTTGCCGGCGAGCGCTTCGATCGATTCGAGTGACTCATCTTTCGTCATGACTAAGTTCGTCGCCGACAAGTAGATATCCGAGAAGGCGGCATTTTCTTTCCGCTCTTCGGTCGGCGTCATACCGGCCATAACGAAGTCGACACGTCCGGCGTTTAGTGCCCCGAGCAGGCTACCGAAGTCCATGTCTTCAATTTTGAGTTCGTAGCCGAGGCGTTCCGTGACCGTTTCGGCAATCTCGATATCAAATCCGACAATCTCGTCCCCGTTCGCCGTATCGACAAACTCATACGGGAAGTAATCGGCGCTCGTTCCCATGACGAGTGTCTTTTTCTCTTCGCCCGTCGTCTCTTGGCTACATCCTGCTAATAATGCATTTGCCACTAATCCCCCTGTAATGACCCACTTTTTCATGTATGAATTCCTCCTTCAAGATATGAGACTAAGTGTATATGTATGATTATTAGTTGTAAAGCATAAAAATACAAAAAAGTTTAAAAAAATGCATCCGGTCAAAAGTCGCAGGATGCATCAGGTGGTCTATCAATCCCTTGAAGATAGGCGATGACGTCAGGCAAGTACGTCTCGAGGGGGCGATTCGTATCGATTGTAAGCGTATGCATATGTGCAGGTCTTTCACTGGCTGTGACAGTCCGATAAAAATCTTCTGGTGACACGCTCCTGATTTGACTGAGCTTTCGCTCGCGCTCGCGCAAGCGACGATTGATTTCATCGACGTCGTCGACGAGACACTCGACGTAACGATACGTGGCTCCGCTATCTGCCGTCATCGCCAGGCCGCGGTCAATCATTACGCCATACAGACAGGGGCTATCTAGAATGACATTCCGTCCTAAAGACAGATGGAACTCGACGAGCGCCCAATCGAGATCATAGGCGACTCTTCCGGCCAGCTCTGGGTCGAGCGAATGTTGTGCGGTTGATTCGAGCAGTGCCGTCTTCGTGACATCGTGATCGACGATGACCGCATCCAGTCGTCGGGCGATTTCCCGAGACAGCGTCGACTTACCTGATCCGGGGAAACCGGACATTTGTAGAAAGAACATGGAGGCCCCTCACGTTTCGTTTGATTTCCCGCGGCTGAATCCGGCGAACAACCGGCCGCTGAACGGGGAGAGCGTCTCATCGACGTAACAGATGAGCGCGTCGGTTTCGTTCGTTTGATAATACGCCTCAAGGGCGTAAGTGAGTTGACGTGCGGCTGACGCATCAAATTGTTCAAGCGAACGATAAGTCCATTTCGATGAACCAATCCATTTTTTGTTCGTACGCAATATGAACTCAGCCGTGAGCTCACCGATTTTTGCGGCGATGAACAGTCCTTCCGAGCGACGGGTACATCCAATCAAGTCATCGAGTGCATCGGTCAGAAAGTATCGTTTCAACTCAATCGTCTCGTCCGACCAAGCCTCCGGCCCGCTGTCGAGCAACGCGTTCGCTTCACGTTTGATGTCTTCGACGATGTCTGTGTCCTTCAAGACGATGCCTTCGGTGACCATTCTCGGTAACGATGGAATGGCACGCTGGCAATCCTGTTCGAAGAACGTACGATACGACGTCAAGTTATGGGCAAACAGTTCGATGGGCCATCCGGACTCGATGAACGATTCTCGATAAGACGAGACAAGGGTGTCGTCGAAGATGATGATGTCTAAATCCGACGTCTCGGTCGCCTCACCACGGACGACGCTCCCGGCGAGCAACGCGGCCTGACAGTAGGGAAAATGTGTGGAGATAAAGTGATGCGCCGCTTCAAGCGGGTCAATTTTAGAAGACATCATGGACTCCTTTCAAGTAGAAGTGCGGCAATCAACAAATGGACGTCCGGCGATAACACGCTGTTCCAATAGGCATTCGCCTCCTCATCGGACAAGCCATTCATGAAACCTACGTAGCCCCCGTCAGCATTGGCACATCATCAGGACGTTTCCATCCGGGTCTTTGAAATTAAACCAATGGTCGTGTTCAATCGGGGTTACAATGTCAATTTGTCGTTGCTCCATGTGCGCATACGCCTGATGAATATCCGTTGTGTTCAAATGAAACAGTGGAGTTTTCAGGACGTTCCTTTCAGAAAATATCTTACTATCCAGCACGAGATTCGGTCCGTCGAGCGGAACGACATAGAGATGACCGAACAAAATCTGCCCATCTGCTGGTAAATCGAATAGCTGACAGTACCAGTCCCGTGACGTCGCAACGTCTCGGACGGGAATAAAGACGGTCCCGATTTCTGCGAGAATTGGATTCATTTATTCGCCTCCAGTTAATTCGCTACGAAACGACGGACTTCGGCCCGTGAACGCAGGACAATGATGTCTTTTTCGGATTCAAGTTTGTGTAAACGTTGCAAAATCGCTGGTCGCTGCGACTTTGGATAATCCCATACCCACTTCAAGAACTTCGGATCAAACCGTTCCTCACAACCAGGGGCCCATGTCCGGACGTGTTTTGCCGTGATAGGACAGCATGCGCTTCAAGACGCGATACGTGCAGACGATGCGCGGCAAATCAAGAAATACGACCGTATCGGAAGCATCTACTCGCAAATCGAGTGTGCCGCCGTAATTGTCGTCGATAATCCACGAATCACGTTCAATCAACTCGGACTGAATGACGATTTGTTCTTATCTCGTGGCGGGTGTCCAATTCGGTTTCCATACCAAGGCAGCCAAATGGTGGACGTCGATGCCGAGTCGAGTTCCTAACTCGCGGGCGAGCGTCGATTTGCCTGAACCACCCGAACCGACGAGAAGTATTTTTTGCATCGAATACCGCCTTTTATAGAGTAATCTTCATAAATTTACTGACGTCAGTGAAGCCGATTTGTTCATACAGGTGCATCGCCGTTTGATTGTGGGCATATACGTTCAAGCGTACGTCGGTATAGCCCATTTGTTTGAACGTATTGAGCGCTTCTCGCATTAACTGTTTCGAATAACCGCGGCCCCGATATGTCGGTTTCACATACAGGTCGTTGATCCAGCCGACCTCCTCGCCAGTCAAATAATCAAATGCTTTGTCGATTTGCGTCCAGCCGATGAGTGTATCGCCATCAACCAGACAGAGAAAATAAGCGCCAAACTTTGCGGAATGCTCGTACGCTTCGATCATCTTTTCCTGATTATCGGGCGAGACGTGAGCAGTCGCTTCTTCGCGATTGGTGCCCGCGAGTGCATAAATTTCGGCTTGTTGTGATTCGGTGGCTCGTTGAAACGTGAGATTCATATCCATTCCGCCTTTAATTAGGAGTCTTTCGATTCAAGGATTCGCCATTTCTCAATGACACCGTCCTCTTCGTACAGGATGCGTACTTCCATCTGGTTTAGGACTAGCCGTTGCTCGCTAGCGAACAGCACAATCGGATAACCGATTGATAGCGGTTCGTCCGCTTCGAAGACTGGGCTATGCGCCTGCATGGCATAATAGCCGTCCGAGCGCGTGTTGGCCGCCCCGGCATCGACTTGAAGCACCGTCTCGAACCCTTGCAGTCGGAGCACATAACTATATGTTGTGCGGGCCCCGCGTTCGAGCCGCCACTCCTCAATGATTGCCTCCCGGCCATCATTCACTTCCTCGAGTAACACTTTTTGGGCTGTGTACTCGCGTTCATACGGAATCATCTCTTGAATGTTGACAGCCGTCATGGTGGCGACTTTTTGTGATTCTTCGGATGGGGGTGTGATTAAAATACCGATAAAAATCAAGATCGGAATGAGCAGATAAATGATGACCCGACTTCGCATATGGTTTCACCTGTCCTTTATCGATTTTTTTCGCCATCTTCCGGCAGAACCCTGCCTGGCGGATGAAATATGTTCATACGACAGGTTGAAATGTCTCGGATTTCGGGAAGGCATGTATGATGAAGGCAGGAGGGGATTACTATGCGAATCGGGATTATCGGTGGGGGAATTGCCGGATTGACGGCGGGTGCGCTTGCGAGCCGAATCGGCCATGACGTGACCGTATACGAGTCGTCACGTGAATGGGGTGGTTGTGCCGGGAAATTCGAACGGGGGGACTATCGATTCCCGGCCGGGGCGACGCTCGGGATGGGATTTGAACCGGGGGGCCTGCATGAGCGAGTCTTATCTTATTTAGGTGAAACGATTGACGTTCGTCCATTACCTGAGGTGATGCAGATTCATCTAGATGGAAAGACGGTCCGCTATCATCAAGACCGGAATCAATTTTTAGCAGAACTCGAGACGATGTTTCCGGAGCTTGCTCCGCAGATTCGAGCCTTCTTGAATGAGGTGTGGGCCGATTTCGAGACGATTCGTCCTTTGTTTGAGACGCTACCGGCCTTGCCGATTCGGACGATTCGTGACGCCACGCTCGCGATACGTGCGTTTCGACCGGAACAACTTCGGGCGTTCCGGAAGTTGTATCGACCGCTCGGTACAACGTTAAAACGGCATCGATTAAACGGAACTACGTTCGAGCGGGTCATCGATGGGATTTTGCTCGACAGCTTGCAGACCGGTGCCCGTGAAGCGAGCCACTTGCTCGCGGCCGTCGCGTTATCGATTTATCATGAGGGCGCGTATTACGTCGATGGGGGCTTGTATACGCTCGGCCACGCCTTGGAACGAGCGATTCGGCAAGACGGGGGGATGACGCTCCTCGGCCGGCAAATCGTGAAAGTCGAGCAAGTCGCGGACGGCTGGTTGTTAACCGATCGCCGTGGTCGGCTCGACCTCGTCGATGTCGTCGTGTCGGCAATCCCGCTCGAGGCGACCGCTCAGTTGGTCACGGGACAAGCGGAACGACAGTTTAAAAGACAGTACGGCCGTCAATTAAAACGGATGCAATGGGGAACGTTCAGTCTGTATATCACGTTACCGGAAGCGGCGTGTACGGGACGTCCGCTCTTCCAACAAGTGTATAGTGACGATTTGCCGTCAGGTCACGCCTTCATTTCAATGTCGGCTGCGGACGATACACGCCGGACCGAACTGCCGGAACGAACCTTGACCGTCTCGACTCATATCGACTTGTCGGAGTGGCAGGCTTGGAAGGACAAGGCAACCTATGAGAAACTAGAGGCAGAATGGACCGAGCGCCTCGTCAAGGCAGTGCGACGGGCGTTCCCGAGTTGGACCGGCACATCGTCGGTATTGCTTCCGGGTGGACCGGGGGCGTGGGTGAAATATACGAAACGTCCGCACGGTGCGGTCGGTGGATATGCCCAAACACCGCAACAAGCATTATTCCATGCGGCGAGCTATCGGGCGAACCTAACGAATTTTTACGTTTGCGGCGACACGGTGTTTCCAGGTGCCGGGACGATCGGGGCGATGACGAGCGGGCTCCACGTCGCCAGAGCGCTCGGTTCGACGTTATAAGGGGGACAAGTTTAGATGCAGAAAAAACGGTTTGACGAATTGACGACGAGAGAGCTCTATGAGTTATTGGCGCTCCGCACTGAAATCTTCGTCGTGGAACAAGATTGCCCGTACCAAGAAGTCGATGGGAAAGATGTGACGGCCGTCCATTACTGGATTGAGGCAGACGGTCGCCCGATCGCGGCGTTACGTGTCCTCGAGGATGAATCGCCAATCGCCATCGGTCGTGTCGTCACAAAATCGACGCATCGGGGACAAGGCCATTCGCGGCGCTTGATGCAAGAAGCCGTGGCCGACTTTGGGGATCGCGATTTGTATTTGCAAGCGCAAACGTACGTGGAGCCGTTCTATGCAAGCTTTGGGTTCACACGAACGAGCGAGGAGTACTTAGAGGATGGGATTCCCCACGTCGATATGGTTCGGACGGCGACCGTCTCGAAGTGAATCGATGCAGTACCGTTTGCCATAAGTTCGTGGTAGAATGATGAGGAATACTTGCGTGCGTCAAGACGTGCGTTCAATCATAGAGAGCAAAGGGGTTTACGATGGTGACTGATCAAACTGTGATTCAAAAAGCGAGAGAATTAGCCGACTTATTGGCGAGCACGCCGGAAGTGGCCCGCTTCAAAGAAGCGGAAACGAAAGTGAACGAAAGTGAGCGCGTTCAAACGTTAATCAAACGGATCAAATACTTACAAAAAGAAGCCGTCAACTGCAAGCACTACGGGAAGACGGAAGCACTCGCCAAAGTCGAGCTAAAAATCGACAAGGCGATGGACGAACTCGATTCGATTCCGGTCGTCCAGGCGTTCCAAGAGACGCAAGTCGAAGTGAACGATTTGCTTCAATACGTGACGGTCACACTCGCCAACTCGGTGACAGATCGCATTATCGAGTCGACGGACGGTGACGTTCTCGCCGGCAAAACAGGTAGCGGCATGGCAGCGGAGAAATCACGCGGCGGCTGCGGATACTAACAAACAGACAGCTGGCCTTTGGTCAGCTGTTCTAATTTCTAGAGGTGAACACGAATGGAAACGATACATCAAACCCCGATGATGAAACAATACTTTTCAATCAAGGCCGATTATCCAGACGCCTTTCTCTTCTACCGGCTCGGTGACTTTTACGAGCTGTTTTTTGAAGATGCTCAAATCGTCGCCAAAGAGCTCGAATTGACATTGACTGCGAAAAACGGAAAGAACGCCGAGCACCCGATTCCGATGTGCGGGGTCCCGCATCATTCCGCTGCGATTTATATCGAGCAACTTATTGAAAAAGGGTTCAACGTGGCGATTTGTGAGCAGATGGAAGATCCAAAAGCGACGAAAGGACTCGTCAAACGGGAAGTCATTCAAGTCATCACGCCGGGTACATATATGGCCGCGCTCGGTGAGAAAGAGAACCGGTATTTACTATCGGTCGTGAACGTCGCAGGCCGTTTTGGGATTGCCCGCGGCGACGTGACGACAGGTGAATCATGGTTGACGACCTTACCGTCGCGCGAGGCCGTCCTACGCGAAGTCGAAGGACTGGTCCCGAGCGAGATCATCGTTGATGACGCCGAGTTGGCAGACCATCTCTCATCACTCGGCATCCCGCTGTCGGTACAGACGGAGCGATTGTCGAGCACGTTGTCGAGCGGTGCCCGCGACGAGGCGCAAGTAAGTGCGTTCGAACTCCTTTTCGCCTACTTGACGCGGACGCAAAAACGAGCCCTCGATCACCTGCAGCCCGCTGTCGCCTACGAGGTTGAGGCCCATATGCAACTCGATGCGAACACGGCCCGGAACTTGGAGCTGTTCCGTTCGGCCCGGTCCGGGGAACGGAAAGGATCACTCCTCGCCCTGCTCGATGAGACGACGACGGCGATGGGGGGACGACTATTGAAACGTTGGCTCGAACAGCCGCTCTATACGGAACAGGCGATTCGTGAACGCCAAGATGCCGTCGAAAATTTAGTCGATGATTTCATGCTCCGCGATCAATTACGGGAGCAGTTACGTCACGTCTACGATATCGAACGGTTCGTCGCGAAAGTAGGATACGGGACGGCCAACGCACGTGACCTCGTTCAGTTGCGGAACACGCTTGAACGCATTCCAGCGGTACGAGAGTTGCTCGCGAATGTCACGGCAACACGATTGCATCACATCGATGCGACACTCGACACGTTCGACGCGCTATCGGAACGACTTCAGGCGGCGCTCGTCGAGACACCACCCATCTCGATTAAAGAAGGTGGCATGATTCGTTCAGGCTATTCGACAGAACTCGATGAACTGCTCGAGGCGAAAGCGAACGGGAAGATGTGGATTGCCAATCTCGAGCAACAAGAGCGGCTCGCGACCGGCATCAAGTCGCTGAAAATCGGCTATAACCGAGTCTTTGGCTACTATTTGGAAGTGACGAAAGCGAACGCGCGCTTACTCGAAGAGGGGCGGTATGAACGGAAACAGACGCTTACGAACGCCGAACGCTATGTCACGCCTGAGTTAAAAGAAAAAGAAGCGCTCATCCTCGGTGCCGAGGAGAAGAGCTGTACGCTTGAATATGACTTGTTCGTCACGTTACGTGAAGAAGTCAAACAAGAGACGAAACCGCTCCAACAACTGGCCCGCTCATTAAGTGAACTAGATGTCCTGCTCGCGCTCGCCATTGTCGCCGAAAAACGGGACTATGTCCGGCCGACAACGTCAAACAATGTCCAAATCGATCGTGGGCGCCATCCGGTCATCGAAACGGTATTGCCTCGTGGTGAATACGTGGCCAACGACTTGACGCTCGATGACACGCGGCGCATGCTGTTGATCACCGGACCGAACATGTCCGGTAAATCGACGTATATGCGCCAGTTCGCACTGATTGCCATCCTGCATCAAATCGGTTCGTTCGTGCCGGCCGAAGCGGCCGAACTTCCATTGTTCGATCGCATTTTTACCCGCATCGGGGCAGCCGATGATTTGGTGAGCGGTCAGTCGACGTTCATGGTCGAGATGACGGAGACACGGCAGGCGGTGACGGAAGCAACAGCAGATAGTCTCATCCTCCTCGATGAGATTGGACGAGGAACCTCGACGTATGACGGCATGGCGCTCGCGCAGGCCATCGTCGAATATATCGCGGCCACCATCGGCGCGAAGACGTTGTTCTCGACCCATTATCACGAGTTGACCGTGCTCGAGGACACGATTCCTGCCCTTGAGAACGTGCACGTCCGTGCCATCGAACGGGACGGGCGCGTCGTCTTCCTGCATGAAGTTCACCCGGGACGGGCCGACAAGTCGTACGGGATTCATGTCGCCGAACTCGCTGATTTGCCGCCTGATTTGATTGAACGGGCGCGAACGATTTTGTCTGAGCTCGAGACGGAACCGAAACCGGCCCGCACAGTCGTGGAACATCCGGTGCCAGCCGAACCTGTGGCCCAACTGTCACTATTTGAGGCGGAAGACGATATCAAACGACAACTGCTCGGCCTCGATTTACTGGCGATGAACCCGATTGAGGCGATGCAGGCGCTCTATGCGCTCCAACAATCTGCGAAGAAGGGGTGAGTCGATGGGAATCATTCAAGAGTTACCGGAGCAACTGGCCAACCGAATCGCGGCCGGCGAGGTCGTCGAACGCCCGGCCTCGGTCGTGAAAGAACTCGTCGAGAATGCGATTGATGCCGGTGCCACGAAAATCGAAGTCGACTTGGAGGAGGCGGGGATACGTCTCATTAAAGTTCGGGATAACGGGCACGGGTTTTATGAAGAGGATGCTCCGCGCGCCTTTTTGCGTCATGCGACGAGCAAAATTCGGGACGAGCACGACTTGTTCCGGATTCGCACGCTCGGCTTCCGTGGAGAGGCCTTAGCGTCCATCGCCTCGGTCAGTCATGTGACGCTGAAGTCACGCCGGACCGAAGAGGACGGATTTGAGATGACGCTCCAAGGGGGTGTCGTTACGGCGCAAACACCGGCCGCAGCCAACGTCGGAACAGAGATAGCGGTCAGTCAATTGTTCTACAATACACCGGCCCGCCTTAAATACTTGAAGACGTCGGCGACCGAACTCGCGAGCATCACCGATACGTTGAACCGGATCGCCTTATCCCACCCGGAAGTTCGCCTCACGGCGTTCCATGAAGACAAGGAACTCCTGCGGACGAGTGGCAACGGCGACATCAAGCAAGTCATGCTCGCCATTTACGGACGTCAAGTCGCGGCGCAAATCGTCACCGCGTCAAGCAAGACGAACGACTATAGCTTGAGCGCCCATCTCGTCCGTCCGGAAGTGACCCGGTCGAACAAGCAGTATGTGACGCTCATCTTGAACGGACGGAGCATCAAAAACTTTGCGCTGACCCAAAGTGTGCTCGAGGGCTACCACACGCTACTCCCGATTGGTCGTTATCCGATCGCCGTCCTCGAAGTGAAGATGGACCCGATGTTGATTGACGTTAACGTCCATCCGACAAAACGGGAAGTCCGACTCTCGAAAGAGAAAGAGCTGTGCCAGTTGATTCGCGAGACGGTCCAACTGACGCTCCGGGAACAGCGTTTAATCCCATCGGTCAAACCGAAAGAGCGACCGGTTAATCGGACCGAACAAGAACGACTTGATTTCACGGTCGAACGGACACCTGTCATGGATGAACCGCCGACGTGGAACTATCCGATTCCCCGTGAACCTGTCACGTCACCAAGCCGATGGTCGCCGACCCCGCTCGTCAATGAAGCGCCTGCACCGACCGACCCGATTATCGAATCGGACAAAATTGAGACGAAAGGAGAGCGGTTGCCGCCGCTCGACGTCATCGGCCAATTGCATGCGAGCTATATCGTCTGCGGTTCCGAAGACGGCATGTATGTCATCGACCAACACGCCGCTCAGGAACGGATCAAATACGAATTGTTTTATGAGCAACTCGGGAATCCGGACAAGGAATATCAATTGTTGCTGCTCCCGCTCACGCTCGAGTTCACGCAAGAAGAGACGCTCGCGATTGAAGAAGTCGCTCCGCTCTTGAAAGAAGCGGGTCTCGAATTGGAGCCGTTCGGTGGCAACACGTTCCTCGTCCGGGAGATTCCGACGTGGTACCCGCAACACGATTTAGAAGGAACGGTCCGCGATTTGATTGAGATGGCGATTCGGGACCGCTCTGTCAATCTCGCCAAATATCGGGAAGACGCGTCAATCTTGATGGCGTGCAAGCGGTCGATTAAAGCGAACCATCCATTGAACTACGAAATGATGCGGCAATTGCTGAATGACCTCAATCAGACGACGTCCCCGTATACATGTCCGCACGGGCGACCGATCTTGGTGAAATGGAGCACGTACGAACTTGAGAAGTTGTTCAAACGGGTTATGTGACACGCTTGTAATCTTTTTTTAACCGGCTGTAACGTTTATGTCCGGGTGCCTATGGGAACAATATACACATGTCACTCAACGCATCGAGGTTGAGAGGTGGCTTTTTCACTGCCTCACCCTCAAGATGTAGACATGATCGATAAACCAGTAGGGGGAAAAGATTATGGCAGACACGCTTAAAGTAACGAAACGAGAATTACGACCACGTTCGGTCCGCGCAAACTTGCGTAAAGAAGGTAAAGTACTAGGTGTCGTATACGGCTATAAAGTCGAGAGCACACCAGTTGCATTCGAGGAGATGGCACTTCGCAAGATTCTCCGCGAACACGGTGACAACGCGTTAATCGAGTTGAACATCGACGGCAAGAAAGTGAACACGCTCGTTCACGGGACAGAAGTTGACCCGTTCACGAACGAATACAAGCACGTTGAGTTCATGGCTGTAAAGATGGACGAAGCGACGGAAGTCGAAGCGGACGTCACACTCGTCGGCGACGCTAAAGGTGTCAAAGAAGGCGGCTTCTTGGCGCAAACGCTCTATAAAGTAACGGTATCGGCGACACCGGCCAACATTCCTGAACGCATCGAACTCGATGTGTCTGAACTCGGTATCGGTGATTCGGTCACGGTAGCTGACATTCCAGAGAATAAAGACTATGAAATCGTCTCGGATGGTGAGCTTCAAATCGCATCTGTGAACGAGCCGGTCTCGCTTGAGGAGCTTGAAGCAGACACAGAGACAACGACAGAAGGTGAAACCGAAGCGACTGAAGAGTCAGCTGACGAAACTTCTGAAGCGTCTGAAGAGAAGTCTGAAGGCAAAGAATAATCATGATCGAACGACCCTTTGCGAAGGGTCGTTTTTTTCGTCACAAATCCGACATATGTAAACGATTACGATGTGAAAAATGTGTCAACATGGTCCAAGGTCGATTGCAATTTATTGGATTCGGGCTTATATTGTTAATGATTTCACATGTTCGTTCTTATTATATGGGTTCATTCAAACAGAAAGAAGGGTTTGTGACATGGCATCAATGGAAATCCATGCACTCGAATCATTACGGAAAAAAGCTCAGGCATCTTCGCAAATGATTCATTATCGGCCAATGGAATACTTTTTACGGGCAATGCTCGCGGGGATCTTTATCGGATTCGCTTCAATCTTCACACTTAAAGTCGTCAACGGGATGTACTTGATCGATTCGCCGTTCACGACACTCATCGGCGGGTTCTCATTCGGGATCGCCCTTGTCATGATCATCTACGGCGGAGCCGAACTGTTCACGGGGAACACAATGTACTTCACGACGTCGACGTTACGCGGCTATACGACGCTCAGCGACACGATGCTCGTCTGGTTACTTTGTTTCGTCGGGAACGCGCTCGGTGGCGTCTTGTTCGCCTTGTTGCTCGCCCCGACCGGCGTCATCCAAGAACTCGGGATGGATAACTGGTTGTTCGCGGTCGTCGAGAGCAAGATGCATCATACGACGGTCGAGATTTTCTTCCGTGCCATCTTCTGTAACTGGATGGTCTGTCTCGCGATTTTCTTACCAAAACAGATGAAAAATGAGTTCGCTCAAATCTTCTCGATGATTTTCCTCGTCGCCGTCTTCTTCGCGTCAGGATTTGATCACGTCATCGCCAACTTCGTCTTATTTGCGCTCACGCTCGTCGTCCCACACCCTGAGGCGATTAGCTTTGCCGGCGCCATCCACAACTTGATTCCGGCCACGTTCGGTAACATCATCGGCGGCGCCTTGTTCATGGGTGCGATCTATACGTGGTTGAACGCGAAAGGCTTGCGCGAAGCTCAAGAGTCAGAGGAAAAAGAAGAAGTTGAATTAAAAATCGTGAAACCAGCTAAAGAATTATAAGTTGGGTCACTTGAAAGAACGGTCGAGTCCATATGCGGGCTTGGCTGTTTTTGCGTTTATATCACAACCAACGCTCACAATTTAGACTCCACATCTCCATGCTCAAACATGACATAATCTATATATGGAATTGAATCGAGTTCATAACTCGATTCATATCAATATATAGTGAGGTGATGCGGAGTGAACATGCTCCAGCTTTATGAAGATGTCTGTGTTCTCCCAGATCAAGATCTCGTACAAGAGAACGCCAACGTCGACGGGAAATCACCACTTGGCAAACTGGCACGATTATCCTCGGAAGTATCGAAACAGCTGTCGACAACGTATTTGTTGTCAGAGAGGACACGTCAGGCCGTCGCAGACAACTTTTTGTACATCCACGACGCCGACTATTACGTGACGGGATCGACGACGTGTTGTCAAATCCCGCTCGGCGAGTTGTTGACGAACGGATTTCATACCGGTCACGGGACGATTCGACCACCCCAGGACATCCGTTCGGCGATGGCACTCGCTTCGATCATTCTTCAAGCGAACCAGAATATGCAACACGGGGGTCAAGCGTTCCCGATGTTCGATGTCGATTTAGCGCCATACGTCGAAAAGACGTATGAACGTCAACTGGAGCGTCTCAAGAAGCTTCCGGTCGAATGGTCGACCGAGCAACTTCTCGAAGTCGCTGAGACCGAGACAATCACAGCGACCTATCAAGCGTGTGAAGCGTTCATCCATAATGCCAATTCGATGCATTCGCGAGGAGGCGGCCAAGTGCCATTCGTCTCCATCAACTACGGGACCGACACGAGCCGTTGGGGCCGGATTTTCATCCGCGAGTTGTTGCATGCGACCGAACGAGGGCTCGGTAACGGGGAGACGCCGATTTTCCCGATTCAAATCTTTAAAGTAAAAGAGGGTGTCAACTTTCATGAAACCGACCCGAACGTCGACTTGTTCCGACTCGCCTGTCGCGTGACGGGCAAGCGTCTATTCCCGAACTTCTCCTTCGTCGATGCCCCGTTCAACTTGCAATATTATGATGGGAGCCATGACTCAGAAGTCGCTTATATGGGGTGTCGGACACGAGTGATGGGGAATCGTCACGGCGCCGAGACATCGATTGGACGAGGTAATTTATCGTTCTCGACCTTGAACTTGGTCAAGATGGCGCTCGTCGCTCCGGACATCCATACATTTTATGAGACGCTCGACACCTACGTCGACGTCGCCATCGATCAATTGCTCGAACGGTACGACTATCAAGCGAAGCGTCATGCCGACGAATTCCGCTTCCTTTACGCTCAACACGTCTGGAGGGGCAGCGAGAGACTCCAACCGGAAGAAGAGCTACGGGATGTACTGAAGCAAGGGACGTTGTCCGTCGGTTTCATCGGTCTCGCCGAAGCGCTACGCGTGCTCACAGGCGGCACGCATGCCGATTCACGGGAAGCGGAACGTCTCGGACTCGATATCGTCACTCATTTACGTGATCGGATGAGACAGGCGGCAGAGCAGCACGATTTAAATTTTTCGCTCTTGGCCACGCCGGCCGAAGGATTGTCTGGGAAGTTCGTATTGAAGGACCAGCAGGCGTTCGGGATGATCGAGGGTGTCACCGACCGCGCCTTTTATACGAACTCGTTTCATGTGCCGGTATACAAGTCAGTGTCGATTCGTGACAAGATTCGGTTGGAGGCACCGTACCATGCGCTCTGTGACGCGGGTCATATCACTTATGTCGAAGTCGACGGGTCGCTCGCCCATAACCCGGAAGCGGTCGAAGCGATCGTCCGGCTCATGCGAACCGAAAACGTCGGCTACGGATCGATTAATCATCCCGTCGACCGGTGCGGTAACTGCGGCCTCGAGGGAACGATCGATGCCGCGTGCCCGACGTGTGGCGAGGAAGAGCAGATTGAACGGATTCGTCGCATCACCGGCTATCTGGTCGGCACGATGGACCGATGGAATTCGGCGAAACGAGATGAAGAACGAGCGAGGGTGAAGCATCATGCGCGTCCTATCCGTACTTGACGAATCGGTTGTCGACGGTCCAGGCATTCGCACGGTCATCTTTACGGCGGGATGCCCTCATCGCTGTCTTGGATGTCACAATCCGGAATCATGGAACCCGCGAGGTGGGGAAGACGTACCAGTCGAGGACCTGCTCACCCGAATCGAACAATCCGGTTGGGACGGTGTCACCGTCTCGGGCGGAGAGCCGTTCCTGCAACCGGAAGCACTAGCCCGGCTCGTCGACGGGTGCAAGGCACTTCAGAAAAATGTGTGGGTGTATACAGGCTATACGTTCGAACAGTTACAAGGTATGGACGATGAGTACGTCACGAGCGTGCTCGATCGTGCCGATGTACTTGTCGACGGTCGTTTCGAACAGCCGCTCATGGACCGGTCGCTCCGATTTCGGGGGTCGAGCAATCAGCGAATTATTTTCTTGAACAAAGCGTAATCGGGACCGTCGCGTCCCGATTTTTTGTATACTAGCAAAAAAGGGGGAATTTTGATGAAATGGTGTAGTTTTCAAGTTGAAGGAGAGCAAAGGGTCGGTGTCGTGGCAGGGGAGTTTGTTTATGACGTCAGTGACCAATTACATACGACTTCGTTGTTAGAGGTCATCGCGCGGGAGTTTAAACCGGATGTCGATTTGGACGTCGCACCTCGGATCCCATTGACCGACGTCACGCTCGTCGCGCCATACCGACCACTCAAAAACGTAATCTGTATCGGCAAGAACTATGAAGAACACGTGAAAGAGATGGATACGGCGGGAGCCGGCAAACTCGTCATCTTCACGAAAGCTCCGACTTCGGTCGTTGGACCAGGGGCTGTCGTCGAACGTCATCCCGAACTGACCGACCAACTCGATTACGAAGGCGAGCTCGCCGTCATTATCGGAAAATCAGGGCGGGACATCGACGACGTCGACGCCCATATTTTCGGCTATACGATTTTGAACGATATCACGGCCCGGGACGTTCAAAAACAGCACGTCCAATTTTTCCGCGGTAAATCGTTCGACACGTTTTGTCCGCTCGGACCGTATATCGTCACACCGGATGAGCTCTCGTTTCCACTTGTGATTCAAACGGTCGTGAACGGTGAGACACGCCAAAACGGGTCGACAGCGGACATGATTCGTCCAATTGAAGAGTTGATTCGGACGTTGTCGAAAGGGATGACGCTAGAAGCTGGTGATATCATCGCCACCGGTACGCCGGCGGGGGTCGGCCATGGGATGAAACCGCCCGTCTATCTCCAATCTGGGGATACAATCGAAGTGAGCATCACGGGACTCGGGACGTTAAAAAACGTTATCGTCTGACCCAATTGACGCAAATTGTGAAGAATCTTGTAATCGATGTCTCATTTCCGCACAACGATGACTATGCCTCTTATACTAAGGGTATAACAAAAGAGGAGACATCATATAGGAGATGATTACACATGGAACGCAACGATCGTCCAACAGAATCAAATGAACCAAATCGCCGCGAGGATTGGCTCGACACCGAGCTTGGCTCGTCCGAACAACGACACGAGCCGTCGCGCGCAACACAACCGGCCCGACCTTCATTCGTCGGTCGGATGTTCCCTGGGTTTGTAGGTGGGGTAATCGGTGCTGTCTTGACTGGGGCCATCGCCTTCCCGTTCATCGATCAAGTCCCAACGAACGTGTCTGATACGAACGTGACGTCGGAAGGGTCACCGGTCCAGACGACATCGACGACGGCGGACAGCTCGGTCATCGATGCGGTCGCGACCGCACAACCTGCCGTCGTGACGGTAAACAATTTTGCTTCGAACGGATTATCGAATGAATCGGTCGAAGCTGGTGTCGGCTCGGGTGTCATCTATAAGAAAGACGGTGACTCGGCTTACATCGTCACGAACCATCACGTCGTCAACGGTGCTGACCGTTTGACCGTGACATTCAATGACGGATCGACAGCGGACGCCAAGTTGATGGGCAGTGACGCCACGTACGACTTGGCGGTGCTCGAAGTCGATGCGGACAAAGTCTCATCCGTCATCACGATGGGGAAGTCGAGTGAACTGAAGCCTGGACAGACTGTCATCGCCATCGGCAATCCGCTCGGCCAGTTTGAGAACTCGGTCACGCGCGGCGTCGTCTCGTCGACGTCCCGTCTCGTTCCGGTCGATACGGATGAGAACGGACAAGCCGATTTCAATGCCGAGGTCATCCAGACGGATGCTGCCATCAACCCAGGTAACTCCGGTGGCGCCTTGATTAACGAATCGGGCCAATTGGTCGGAATCAACTCGATGAAAATTGCGACCGATTCGGTGGAAGGGGTCGGCTTCTCGATTCCAGTCGATATCGCCTTGCCGCTCATCAACCAAATCGAACAGACGGGCGAAGTGAACCATCCATCGCTCGGCGTGTCGCTCCGTGACGTGTCCGAGTTTCCACCCGGGTACTTGACCGAGCAAATCAACTTGCCGGAGTCGGTGACGGCCGGTACGATTATCGTCGAAGTGCAGACGAATAGCTCGGCCGCACGGGCCGGACTCGAAGCACGCGACGTTATCGTGAAAATTAACGATCAAGCCGTCTCGTCGTTCATTGACCTTCGGAGTGAATTGATTCGCGATACGGACGGAAAGGTCAAAATCGAATACGTTCGTGACGGCAAGACCGAGACGGTCGATGTCGAGATTCAAAATGCGAATGGGGATGCATTGTAAAGATGGGCACGTAGCCCATCTTTTTTGTTATGCTTAGAAAAAAGGAGGGGATTCCATTGATTCGCACACTATACGGTGTTTTATTTTTAGGAGCCGGCATCATGCACTTCGTTCAAGAACGGGCGTTCATGTCGATCATTCCGAAATCATGGCCGTTCAAACGGTTCATGGTCCAGGCGAGCGGGGTTATCGAAGTCGTCTATGGCGCACTGTTGCTCACGAACAAGGGAACACGGTTTGTGAAGGGAACGTTACCGGCATTTTTGATTGCCGTCTTCCCGGCCAATATCAATATGGCGCTCAAACCGTCGAAACTCGGCAAGATGCCGCTCCCGAAATGGGTGACGTGGGCCCGATTGCCGCTGCAATGGGTATTGATTAAAGGGGTCAAAAAAATATAAGTACATATGGGGGATCGATCATGACGAACGTATTGAACTGGTTTGAGCATTTTCATGCCCATCCCGAAGTGAGCTGGAATGAATTCGAGACGACGAAGACGATTGCCGATATTTTGACGTCATGGCAAGTCCGTCACGAAACGTTTGCCGACGTCACCGGCGTCATCGCCGAGATTGGTGAGGGAGATGACGTCATCGCTGTCCGAGCCGACATCGACGCGTTATGGCAACAAGTTGACGGGACGTTCCAAGCCAATCACTCATGTGGCCATGATGCCAATATCAGCATGGTGCTCGGTGCACTTGATGAGTTGCGACACGAACACTTGCCGAAACGGGTCCGGTTTATTTTCCAACCGGCCGAAGAACAAGGCAACGGGTCGCTCGCGATGATTCGACACGGGGCGTTACAAGACGTCAGTCAGCTGTACGGCATTCATTTGCGTCCGCTCGAGGAACTGAAACGCGGTCAATATGCGGCTGCGATTCAACATGGGGCCGCGTTCTTCTTGAAAGGCAAGATCAGCGGGGACGATGCTCATGGTGCGCGGCCGCATCAAGGTCAGAACGCGTTAGACGTCATCTTCACGATTCAACAGATGCTCAAAAGCATCTATTTGTCGCCGTTCGAGCCGCATTCGGTCAAACTGACGGGCGTCCAAGCCGGGAGTGAGAATTTGAATATCATTCCGGGCAATGCGACATTCTCGATTGACGTCCGGGCCCAACAGAACAAGGAACTGCTCGAGCTACGCGACCGGGTCGAGACGATGTTGCACCAGATTGCAGTCCTGCATGGAGTGACGATTGACTGGGAGTGGCAAGATTTCACCCCTGGCGCCTTGATTGGCGAGCGTTCGAGCCGTCATGCGGCCGAAGCGATTAGTCAGCGGTTCGGGGCCGATGTGCTTGTCGATCGCATCATCACGTCAGGTAGCGACGATTTTCATTTTTATACGGTCGAACAGCCGGGACTCGATGCGACGATGATTGGAATCGGGGCCAATTTGACGCCAGGGCTTCATCATCCACAGATGATGTTCGATCGTGACGTATTACCGGAAGCGGCCGCCCTGCTCGCCGATACGTTGCGCCGGGCCGTACACGCTATATGAACGACGAAATGAACGAGGCGACTTCGCTTCCGTTCATTTTTGTATTGCCTTCCCCGAATGTAAGCGTTATCATCATCTTATTAGCGACAATATAACGACAATTCAGAATCTTTCGCTATCGGGGAGGAAGACACATGGAACAACAGGGGAACAAGGTAGACATGAAGCTTCGCTGGGTAGTATTGCCGCTACTTGTCATGATCGGGGTCATGCTCGTAGCCATCGTCCAATTAAAACAAGGGCCACACATCCCGCTCATCATCGGGACGGCGGTGGCGGCACTTGTCGCCTGGCGACACGGCTATAAGTGGAAAGAGATTGAAGAGATGATGTACAAAGGGATTCGGCTCGCCTTGCCGGCGGTCGTCATCATCATCTTGGTCGGCTTGACGATTGGGGCGTGGATTGGGGGAGGTGTCGTCGCGACGATGATTTATTATGGGTTGACGATTATCTCGCCGGCCTATTTTCTTGTGACGATTTGTATCATCTGTGCGGTCGTTGCGCTCTCCATCGGCAGTTCATGGTCGACGATGGGGACGATTGGCGTCGCCGGGATGGGCATCGGGCTAAGTATGGGGATACCAGCACCGATGGTCGCCGGAGCGGTCATTTCTGGCGCCTATTTTGGGGACAAGATGTCGCCGCTGTCGGATACGACGAACTTGGCGGCCGGTTTGACGCATACTGACCTATTCGTCCATATCCGTCACATGCTCTATACGACTATCCCGGGCCTTATCATTGCGCTTGGCGCGTATTGGTGGCTCGGCCGCCGCTTCAGCGAGACGATGACGGACTCGTCGGAAATCGTCCAGACGCTCGCGATTTTAAAAGACAGTTTTGTCATCTCACCGTGGTTGTTGCTAATCCCGCTCGCCGTCATCGCGCTCGTCGCGAAAAAAGTGCCGGCCATTCCGGCACTCGTCGTCGGCATCGCCCTTGGCTTTTTGGCGCAAGTCATCGTCCAAGGCGGCTCGCTCTCAGATAGTGTCGGCGCGCTCCAAAGTGGATACGTGATCGACACCGGCAACGAACTCGTCGATAACTTGTTCAGTCGGGGTGGTCTCGATGCGATGATGTATACCGTTTCGATGACGATCGTCGCGATGACGTTTGGGGGCATCTTGGAATACTCGGGCATGCTCCAGTCCATCATGAACCAAATCGTCAAACTTGCGAAGACGGCCGGATCGATGGTCGCTTCGACGATTTTAGCGGCGTTCGCGACGAACGCATCATGTTCCGAACAATACATCTCGATCGTCGTGCCGTCACGCATGTTCGCCAGTGCCTACGAGAAGATGGGACTTCATTCGAAGAACTTGTCGCGAGCGCTTGAAGACGGCGGTACGCTCACGTCGGTCTTCATCCCGTGGAATACGTGCGGCGTGTTCATTCTCGGGACACTCGGCGTCGGGGCGTTCGAATACGCGCCATACGCTATCTTAAACTTTGTCGTTCCTGTCATTTCAATCATCTATGCGTTCACAGGCTTCACGATTGAACGGATCGCTGTGTTGAGTGCAGAACCACCGATTGAACAACAAGCGGCGCAATAAAAAATTTCCCGGCCTCATGAGGTCGGGAAATTGAATTTATAGACGGCGCGAGGCCGGCCTTGGCCATAGCTCATCTCTTCACCGATCACATCGACGATGCCGGCGTCATGTAGTTTTTTGATGAGCCGTTCCGTCGTACGTCGCGTCACGTCGAGATAGTCGGTCAACTCTTTAGCCGTGAACTCGTGCTTTCGTTTGGCGAATTGTAAAATCTTCCCGATATTGACGGGGCTGACTCCGGCTTGTTTGATGAAGTCGAAGGCAAGTTGTTCCGTCACGCGATACGGGATGTGCGCGTCACGGGTCGGGAACGATAATCGTTTGGAATCATCGACGATGCGGATGCGCTCTTCACTTGCGGCAGACAAGGCGATTTGAGCATGCTCGTCCGCCTGTTGATAGTCCGTGCCATAACCGATTCCAATGCGGTACGTCCCGTTCGGTGCGAGCGTATCTTCTTCGAACGCGTTCAGCACTTCACCTTTGGTCGTCAATACTGTGATGTGATGGTCCTCCGCGGACTCGAGATGTCCACCCAGATACCGGACCGAGTCGAGATGGTCACGCAACGCCATATCGTCCGTGTCGTAGCGGATGATGGCGAACTGGGCGGCATCGGCCAACTGTTGCCGAACTTGTTGAATTAACTGTTCGAGATGGTTCCTGACGGTCACTGTCGGCTCAATCATCAGTTGACTGTTGAACCCGGCACGAACGAGCTCATGATGTACCCGCTCGATGCTCGTGATGGCCAGATTCGTTTGTTTGCCTTGGTGATTGGTATGAAAGGCGATGACGTCCTCGAATGCGAGATCAGGACTGATGCGCATGACGGTGGGGGCGACCCGTTCGTTTGGAAACGAGTCGAGAATCGACGTCAGTCGTCTCGGTTCGACCAAATCGATTGATACTTGATTGAGCGACACGGAGTGGGTGAGCGTCGCATATAGAAGCGTCGTCAAGAGGACAGTCTCGTCTTGGACGACGTGATGTGCCGCCACGTGGCTAAGATGAGGGGTCGCATAGGCGAACGGGAATGAGCCGGAAAAAAAGACGCCGTCGAACGAGCCGAGCGTTTGAGCGATGGTCGCTGCTTCGTGCGGATGCTCATACGGATGATAGGCGAACCGGACGTCCTCTGGTGAACCGAGCGAGCGAATCGTCTCCACAAATTCGTGCGATCCGACGATGGCGATATGGATGGACATCAAAACTCCTCCTTGCAATTTAACGACTATTTAACGACAATATAGCTAATGACAAGTAAGAAGTAAAGGAGAATGGATATGAGAATAGAGAAAATCGAACTGTTTGCGATTCGTTTACCGTTAAAAGTGCCGTTCATCGTCAGTTACCATCGTTATGACGACATGCCTTCAGTGATTGTAAAATTGACAACCGAATGTGGTCACGTCGGCTATGGAGAGGCCGTCGCCGATGAACATGTCACGGGCGAATCGCTCGATAGTACAATCAGTGTGATTCGACATGTGCTCGGACCGCTCTTAATCGGAGAAAATCCGATACAGATGGAACGGATTCACGACGTGATGGACCGGGCCATCCGTGACGTGCCGGCGGCGAAGGCGGCTCTCGATATCGCCTGTCATGATGTCGTCGGGAAAAAGCTCGGGCTTCCAGTGTATGATTTGCTCGGTGGCCGTTATCACGACGCGTTTCCGGTCACGCACGTCCTCAGTATCGGCGAGCCGGAGGCGATGGCGGCCGAGGCTCGCGAACAGATTGAACAAGGGTACACGGCCGTCAAGATGAAAGTCGGCGTCGACGTCGCCTCGGACGTACGTCGGGTCGAGGCGGTCCGTCGTGCCGTCGGCCCAGACGTGCCGATTCGGGTCGACGTCAATCAGGGTTGGGTGAATGCCGCCAAGACACTCCAAGCGATGAAGCAGCTCGAGCCATTCCAAATCGATTGGGTCGAACAGCCGGTCAAGGCCGACGACTTTGAAGGCATGGTCGAAGTGAAAGGGAAAATCACGGTGCCGCTCATGATTGATGAAGGGGTGCGCGGCGTGACGGAGATGCGTCGGTTGACGATGATGCAGGCCGCCCACAAAGTGAACATCAAACTGATGAAGTGTGGCGGCATCTACCCGGCGAAAAAACTCGTGCATATGGCCGAAATGTCGGGCATCGAGTGTCAAATCGGGTCGATGGTCGAGTCGTCGGTCGCCTCGAGTGCAGGCTTTCATGTCGCCTTCTCGAGCAAAATCGTCCAATCGGTCGAGTTGACAGGTCCGCTTCGTTTCGCCGAAGACATCGGCAACTTGATGTACGACTTGCCGTTCATCCGCCTGTCCGATGGGGCAGGTCTCGGTGTCGACGTCGACGAGGCCGTCTTGTCACGGCTTACAAAGGCGACGTATGTCATCGGAGGGGTCGACCATGTGGCGCAGTGAGTGTAACGGCCTCGACATCGAGGTCAACTATTTGACGATGACAGAGCTCGCACAAGTCGAGGCGGTGCAACAGGCCGTCATGGCCACATTGACGGAAGGAAGCCAGTACCAGTCCCTCACGACTGAGGAGTTCGTAAAGCTGTTGACCGACCGCACATTGATTGGGGCGTACCACGAGGGCACGTTGATCGCATTCCGCGCGCTCCTGATCCCGCCGCTCGACGAAGAGCATCTAGGATACGACATCGGTTATCCGCTTGATGCGCTCGACCGTATCTTGTATCAAGAAGTGACGAACGTCCATCCGGACTACCGCGGCTACGGTCTGCAACAGTATCTCGGTAGGCTACTCATGAAAGAGCTTGAACATGGCAGTCGGTTCGACCTCGTCTGTGCGACCGTGGCGCCTTTCAATATCCCGAGCCTGAAGGATAAGTTCGCCCTCGGCCTTCGCATCGGTGCCCTCAAACCGAAATATGGCGGAAAGCTGCGCTACATTTTTATGAAAGAACTGCACAGCGACTGGCTCCCGACTGGTGACACGACGTGGCTCGATATGGGCGAGACGGAGCAACAAGTCGCCTTATTGAAGGCAGGCTGGTTTGGGACGACGATGACACGCGACGGGGAGAGCTGGCTCGTCAAATATGAACGATAAAACATGGCCTGATCGCGACGATCAGGCCATGTTGCTTATTCGAGGATGAACAATACGTCCTCGGCTAACTTCTCATATGTCCGGTCGCTCGGATGGAACTGGTCGGTCGCAAGGTCACGGCCGACGTCCGAGACGTAAGCGAACGGATCGATCACATCGATGCGTTGCGCGTTAGCGAACGTGGATGCCGAGGCGTTCCAATCGAGAATCAATTGATTGAACGCCTCTCCGTTTTCGTTCTCTTGGAACGGGTTATAGAGCGCGATATAGACGATTTGCGCCGTATCGTTCAATCCGCGAACTTGTTCGAAGATCTCATTCAAGTTCGTCTTCGCTTCGGTCACGACTTGATCGATATCGACCGATTCGAAATTGTCGACATTCTCGCCGCGGTTGAACAAGTCGTTGCCGCCGATTGTGAGCGTGATATAGCGGGCGTTCTCAATCGTGCGTCTTACTTCAGGTTGTTCGAGCTGCGCCAATAAGTCTTCCGTCCGGGCGCCGGAGACGGCCAGATTCTGCGTACGGATATTATTCTCTTCGAGCGCTTCACCGACCGGTTGGACGTAGCCCGCACCGGATGTAGAGCCGACACCGCGTGTCAATGAATCTCCGAGTGCGACGTAAACATCACCGACCGGTTCGGGTCTCGTATCTTCGCTGACCGAGAGTGTCCGTTCCGGCGGATTGACGATATCTTGGTAACCGATCCATAAACCGTATAGGGCGATGCCCGTCAAGAAAACAGAACCGATTAAAAACGTATACCATTTCCCATTTTTCATGTGATGACCTCACTTTCTATAGAACTATCATATCAAATAAGTGTGAACCTGCCCTATGTGAATGTTCGAATAGGACAGATGCGATCGAGTCCGATAGAATGTAGGAGAGGTGAGATGATGCAACCAACATTGAAGATAGATCATTTGACAAAAGTAATCGGTAAAAAAACGATCATCGATGACATCTCGTTCGATGTGTTCCCCGGTGAAGTGTTCGGCTTCTTAGGGCCGAACGGGGCCGGTAAAACGACGACGATTCGGATGATTGTCGGATTGATTAAGCCGACGAACGGGACCGTCTCGATTTGTGGGTTCAGCGTCGAACGTCAATTCGTTCAGGCGATGAATCAAATCGGCGCCATCGTTGAGAATCCGGAATTGTACAAGTTCATGAGCGGGCGTGAGAACTTGAACGCCTTCGCGCGGATGTTGCCCGGTGTCGATGAGGCCCGGATTCAAGAAGTAATCGATCTCGTCGATTTGACGGCACGAATCGATGATAAAGTGAAGACCTACTCGCTCGGGATGCGGCAACGTCTCGGCATCGCCCAGGCCATGTTGAACAACCCCCGTGTCTTGATTCTCGATGAGCCGACGAACGGGCTAGACCCGATGGGGATTCGTGACCTTCGACTCTTCATCCGCCGTCTCGTTGAAGAGACAGGACTGAGCGTCCTCGTCTCTAGCCACATCTTGGCCGAGATTGAACTGCTCGCGGACCGCGTCGCCATCATGTCGCGCGGGAAAATCGTGAAAGTCGGCACGGTCGAGGAACTGATTCATGAGTTGGCGTCGACGGTCGATGTCCACGTGGCCGACAGTTTTGAAGTCTTGCCGATCATCCGCGGATTCGAGTCGATTGATCACGCCGATGTTGTCGATGAACGGACGATTCGGGTCTCAATGAATCTGGAAGAAACGGCTCGCTTGAATCGCTACTTGCTCGATCGAGGCGTCGACGTGTTCGGTCTCGAACGACGCGTCCAGACGCTAGAAGAATTGTTTATTTCATTGACCGGGGGTGACCATATTGTCTAATCCGTCAATCCTTGGCCTCATTCGGAACGAAGTCTTAAAGATTCATAAGAAACGTCGGCTTCTCGTCGTGTCGACCATTCTCATCGTGCTCGTCTCGATGTTCACGTATGCCAACTACCGGCAGATCGAGAAACAACGGGAAGAACAAGGAACGATTGACTGGCGTGTCGATTTACAGCAAGAGATCGTTGATACGCAAAACCGGCTCGCCTCGGCGAACGTTCAGGATGAGTTCCGTCAAATTTTGGAGTTCCAGGTCCAACAGAATCAATATTACTTAGATAATGATATTAACCCGAACTATCCTGGGGCGCCGACGTTCATGCGTGTCTTCTTCTCGCAAGGAACGACGCTCGTGCTCCCACTCTTCATCATCGTCCTGATGGCCGATATCGTCAGCGGTGAGCATAATGATGGCACAATCAAGACGCTGTTGTCCCGTCCGGTCCGGCGCTTTAAGATTTTGCTTGCTAAATGGATGACGACGCTGCTGTATACGTCGATTCTTATCTTCATCACGGCACTCGTCAGTTATGTCATCTCTGGCATCGTGCTCGGTTGGGACGGATGGACCGCGCCGATTTTGACTGGGTTCCAAGCCTCGGCGACCGGGACGTTCTCGACCGACTTCGTCCATACGCTGCCGATGTGGCAATATTTGCTCATGTCGGTCGGCCTATCCTGGTTCGTCGTCGCGGCCGTCGGGACGATCGCACTCATGATCTCGGTCATCGTCAAAAATACGGCGACTGGGATTGGGATCATGATGGCGGTCCTGATTTCAGGACCGCTCCTCACGTCGCTCGGGTCGAATTGGGACAGCTCGAAATATTTGGTGAACGTCAACTTCGGTCTTCATACCTATCTCGAGGGGCAAGCCCCACCGATCGAGGGGATGACATTACCGTTCTCGCTCATCGTCATATTCGTCTGGTCGCTAGCGGCTCTCGCTTATGCGTTCTACCATTTCACACAAAAAGATGTTTATTGATGACTGGCGTCACCTTCCACGGTGACGCTTTTTTTGTTACGGCTGATACGACTAGAGAAAATGATGGGTTAGTCCAAATGTCTTAATAATTTGAATTGTCAAAATAATTAAAAAGTTGGATACATTAAATGTGGGAAACTATGTAAAGTAGGAGACACCACATAAGGAGGGAAACACACATGAAAAAAGTTTTATCTACATCACTCATCGCAGGCGTCTTGCTTGTGCCGCAACTTGTCGGCGCGGCGGAGCTCAAGTCAGGTACGTTGACGAAACCATCGAACGAGGCGCCGACGACAATCGTCAAAGAGTATGCGAAAGCGAAAGGCGAATTCAAAACGCTCGAATCGAAGCGTGACAAAGTCGGACAAGTCGTCAAATTACAACAGACGGTTGACGGTGTACCGGTCTTCGGTGGAATCGTCGTCGGTGTCGTCGATAATGATGGCCAATTGAAAACGGTCGTCGATGATACGAAACAACTCAAAGGATTACATAAGTCAATCAAGCTGAATGAACAAAAAGCGGTCGCTCGTTATAAAGAGCTTGTCGGCCACAAAGGCGCATACGAGCTTGAGCCGGCAGCGGAACTCGTCGTCTATCCGAACGGGGAAGAGGCGGTCTATGCGTATGAAGTGACCGGGACGATTCTTGATGCGGATGAGCCGTCACGTTGGACGTATTTCATCGATGCGGCAAGCGGGAAAGTATTGAACAAGTACAACCAATTGGCACACGCCAAACCGACGAACGGTGTCACGGGTACGACGTATACCGGCACGGGAATCGACGTCCTTGGCCAGAGCCAAACGTTCAAGACGACGAAGAGCGGTTCATATTACTATCTCCAGGACTCGACACGCGGCAAAGGCATCTATACGTATGACGCCGGTAACCGGACGCGCCTTCCTGGATCGCTTTGGGCCGATGTCGATAACGTCTTGAACACGACGTACGACCGGGCCGCGGTCAGCGCCCACGTCAACGCGACGAAGACGTATGACTTCTTCAAGAACACGTACGGTCGTAACAGCTATGACAACAACGGTGCGGCCCTCAACTCGACGGTCCACTATAGCCGCAGCTACAACAACGCGTTCTGGGATGGCAGCAAGATGGTGTACGGTGACGGGGACGGCCAAACGTTCACATACCTCTCGGGCGCCCTTGACGTCGTTGCTCACGAATTGTCACACGCGGTCACAGAGTACACGGCCGGTTTGATCTATCAGAACGAATCAGGAGCCATCAACGAGGCGATCTCTGATATCTTCGGTACGGTCGCGGAGTACAGCGTCGGCTCGAACTTCGACTGGTTGGTCGGGGAAGACATCTATACGCCGGGTATTGCCGGGGACGGTCTCCGTTCGATGTCGAACCCAGCGGCCAACGGTGACCCGGACCACTACTCGGTCCGCTACACAGGGACGCAAGACAACGGTGGCGTCCATATCAACTCAGGTATCGTCAACAAGGCGGCCTACTTGTTCGCGAGCGGGGGCTCACACTACGGCGTATCGGTTCAAGGCATCGGCGTCAAGCAAATGGGCGATGTCTACTACCGCGCGCTCACTGTCTACTTGACACCGACATCGAACTTCTCGAGCCTACGTCAAGCAGTCGTACAGTCAGCCAAAGACTTGTACGGTCCAACGAGTACACAAGCGGTCGCGGCAGCGAAATCGTTCGACGCGGTCGGAATCTACTAAGCCGAGTCCATTCAAACATCCTTTCCGTTTCGGCGGAAAGGATGTTTTTGTCGCTATTTTTTGAAAGAATAGGGTAAATACGGATTGTACGTAAAAATTGTCGCAATCAAGGAGGACATATGGACATTCAATCATTTCGCATTGACCATAAAAACGGGATTCGTCTGAACGATTACCCAACCACGATCAAGGGCCGCCCATCGGACGAGACGTTGCAAAACAAGCTGATTCCGGAGAGTGTCGAAAAATTGAAAGAGTTGCATTGGAAACTATATGCCGAAGCCAAAAAGGGTGTCGTCGTCGTCTTACAGGCGCTCGATGCGGGTGGTAAAGATGAGGCGATCAGTTACATTTTCTCGAATTTGAACGCGCAAGGGTTAAAGACGAATGCGTTCCAAAAACCATCGGATACAGAGAAGAAACATGACTATCTCTGGCGGATGCATGACCTCATGCCGGAACGCGGTCAGGTCGGCATCTTGAACCGTTCCCATTACGAGGAAGTGATTGCCCCGCGCGTCCATGATCTGCTCGGAGAAGAGGTCATCCCGGACGATGAGGACAAAGAGTCGGTATGGAAAGTCCGCTATCGTCAAATCAACGATTTCGAGCAATATTTGAACGAGAACGGATTCGCGGTCATCAAGTTCTTTTTCAATGTATCGAAAGAAGTGCAACGAGACCGTCTCCTCGAACGACTAAAAGACCCGAGCAAGAATTGGGAGTTCTCGTTCAGTGATGTCGAGGAACGAAAGCATTGGGACGATTATCAAGCTATTTTTGAGGATATGTTGTCGAACACAGCAACAGAACTTTCCCCGTGGTATGTACTGCCGGCAGATGATGACTGGTACGCACGTTATATCGTCTCGACGGTCATGATTGATGTTCTTGAAGACATCGATCCACAATTCCCGACGTTTACAGAAGACGAACAGGAACGAATCGATGAAGCGATTCAAACGCTCGAAAACGAGTGACGTTTGTCGAGTCCGTGAACGTCCATTTCTCCACTTGCACTGAAAGCGAATTCAAGTTACAGTGGACGTAGATAAAATTAGACGTCAGACATCTGTATGAAGGAGCAATGAGTGTGGGGAATATAAGTTTATTATTTGGAGGCGTAGCACTGTTCATCAACAGCCTCGTTTTGTTTGGAAAAGTGGACGTTAAGAGTGCGGGTGTGTTTAGTCTGTTCACTGGACTATTGCAGACGTTCATCGCGACGTGGCTCGTCATCGGGGCGAGTTCGGCGGAGATGTTTGGATATGCGAGCATCTACTTGTTCGCGTTCACATATTTGTACGTCGGTGTGACGTTCCTGTTCGATTTGGACGGTCGGGGCGTCGGATGGTTCTCGCTCTTCGTATCGATTTCGGCCGTCTTCTATGCGGTGATCGCATTCACGACGAGCGATGTGATGGGAGCAGTCACGTGGTTGTTTTGGTCGCTCTTGTGGGGACTGTTCTTCATGGGGATGGGCCTAGGGTGGCAGATTGACGGCTTGACGGCCCGGATCGCCTTCGTGCTCGCTTGGTTGACCTTGATTATTCCGGCGCTGTTCGGTCTCGCAAATTTGATGACGCCGCTCTATGGCGTTATGTGGTGGGCCGCGAGCGGCACCGCGATTCTTTATTTTGGATTGACGATGTGGCGCCAGCGCCGTTTAGTAGAAGTGACACAATGAACGATGCTCCTTTGGGAGCGTCGTTTTTTTGCGCATTCATTTGTGTCTAAAATGTGAAAAGCGGGAATGAGATACGTAAAGGAGGCGACCTCGGATGAGTGACGGCTTAATTTTACTGATGGGACTATTATTATGCGGATGGATGCTGTTTGCGGTCGTGTTTGATGATACAATAAAAAGAAGAATTTAACGGGCCGTTTCCTTTAAGGGACGGTCTTTCGTTTGAGGAGTGACAAGGATGGAAAAGACACCAGTCATCGTCCTCGTCGGACCGACGGCTGTCGGGAAGACGACGACAGGGATTGAGCTCGCCAAAGCGTTCAACGGTGAAATCGTATCGGGCGACTCGGTCCAAGTGTACCGCGGGATGGATATCGGTTCGGCAAAAGTGACGGTCGAGGAGGCGGAAGGGGTTCCGCATCATTTGATTGATATATGCGACCCGGACGAGGCGATGAGCGTCGCCACTTTCCAAAAGTTGGCCCGGGCGGCGATCGATGATATTTATGCGCGCGGAAAATTGCCGATTCTGGTCGGCGGGACAGGTCTCTACATCCGTGCGATTCTATATGACTATGAGTTCACAGAACGACCGGTCAATCACGAATTGCGTGAAGCGCTCGAGTTAGAAGCTGAAACGGGTGGACCTGAGGCGCTGCATGCGCGTCTGCAATCGCTCGATCCAAAACGGGCCGAGAGCATTCATCCGAATAACGTCCGCCGCGTCATCCGGGCCCTTGAAGTCGCGCTCCAAGGCGACGCCCAGGCGATGGACAGCCTCCCGTCGGAACATTACGCCTATAAACTGTTCGTCTTGCATGCGGACCGGGACGTGCTCTACTCGCGCATCAACCATCGTGTCGACTTGATGCTCGAAGCGGGCCTCATCGAGGAAGTCGAGCGCTTGCTCGCGGCTGGTTATCGGGACACGCAAGCGATGCGCGCCATCGGTTACAAGGAAGTCGTTCCGTATCTTGATGGATTGATGACCCGAGAACAGATGAGCGAGACGCTCAAACAGCACACGCGCAAGTTCGCAAAACGTCAATTGACATGGTTCCGTCATCAATTTAATGGGATTTGGGTCGATATGGGACGAAAATCATTTGAACTATCGTATCAAAATATTTATGATGAAGTTGAGGAGTTTTTTCGAAAATTCCGATTATTTCAAAGAGACATAGACTAGGGGGAATGCAACATGAAGGCTAGCTATAACATTCAAGATCATTTTTTGAATCAGTTACGTAAAGAAATGGTGCCGACGACCGTGTTTTTAGTCAGCGGGTTTCAAATTCGGGGAGTCATCAAATCGTTTGACAACTTCACGGTCATCGTCGAATCGGAAGGGCGCCAACAGTTGATTTATAAGCATGCGATTTCAACATTCTCACCAGCACGGAACGTCACATTGTTCGAACCGGAAGCGGTCGAAGTGACAGAAGGATAATTGAAGGCATAAAGAAAGAGCGGCCCGGGGACCGCTCTTTCTTTATGCCGTTTTGACGTTCGGATTGAAATCGATGGCCTCGAGCACACGATGGACGGCACAACCGCCGAGAAGTGAGTCGAGTTGGTCACAAAGCTGACTTGGTGCCGAGCGGTATAAGTGTGTATACGTCCGCTTCCATGACCGTTCGGCCGACTGGATGCGCACGAGCAGGTCGGCATGACCGAGTTCTTTCAGTTTCTCGATATTCATCCGGTTCGTCCGAGCGAATGCCGATAAGACGACGGCTTTGGCGAGCGGTGTTTGAATCGGATAACCGGCGACGACGAGGACGGCCATTGCGCCTTTCATCTCATGCTCGATGACCGAGTCGACGAGTTGGTCCGGCGTATATGGATTCCCCGCATGTCCCGAGACCGCCGCCACGAGTTCGTGATGTGAGACCGGGCAAGCCGATGCCTGTAAAATGCTATCAATTGTTGAGTGCGTTGTTGCGTAACGTGTCGCTTCCCCTGTTGCGATCAACCGTTCATACGTATCTATCAATGAAATCATGTGAGTTCCCCCTTTATCTGGCTGTCTTAATCGTATCAATTCTAGTAAGCGCTTTCAATATAATTTAGGAATCTTCATGACCTATAACGAAAGTATGTTCGCCTCGAAGTGGAAAACACGATACAATGGGCAAAGAGAAGAAGGAGGGCATTGTATATGAACTATTACCAACAGATTGATCCGATCACGGGGAGCGGCTTCGACCGGACGCGGTTCCAACTCCCGACCGTCGAAAAAGCGTCGACGCGATTGACTGACCTTACGGACGGGACACCGGTCCAGACGAAAGCGCTCGTCAGTACAGTCGAAGTGAGAGAAGGCAAATCGGGTGCCAAATGGCTGCAACTGAATTTGACGACATCGAGCGGACTTATCCGTGCCAAGCAATGGTTGCGTGGCAACGAAGAGCAGTTGTTACCGATTTACGAGTCTGGTGTGATCGAGCTTGAAGGGAAAATCGACGTCTATCCGAAACCGGACGGCGCCAAGTCGATCACAATCGACCGGGCCAAACCGATTGCCCGGGACGAGGCAGTCTCATTGTTGCCAGGTCTTCCTGGAGACGAGACGATGGAACAATACGCCGATGAGCTGTTCGCGATTCTGTCGACGCTCTCGCCTGACTATCAAGCGATTGCGATGTCGCTACTCGACCGCTATTGGGACGATTTCGTACTCGCACCGGCTGCACTGTATCATCATCATAACTATGTCGGCGGCCTCTTGAAGCATACGGTCTGTATGCTTCGACTCGGTTATCGCATCCAAGAACAGGACGACCATTTGGCGATGGCGTTCCGGGTCATCAAAGAAGCCGAGCAGTTGCACAAAGTAGACGTATGGAATACGATGAACGGTGTAAAAGTTGAACAGGCGTTCCGGGGCACGTTCGAGTCGCTTTACGCGGCCTGCGAGGCCATCGCGGAATTGAAGGAGCCGCTCCGTTGGGACGAACTCGCGCTCGGGATTTTATTCCATGATATCGGCAAGTTGTTCGAGTACAGTCACTTGCTGTCGTCCCCGAATCGGTTCGAGCAACTGTTCTCGGTCAAAGGTACAAGTGAGACGACCGGCATCTCGATCAATCCGATGGGAAGCTTCATCGGACATATGCCATACGGCGGACTGTTGTTCGAGAAGAGTCAACAGGCCGCAAGTGTCACATTGTCGCTCGACGCCCATCATCGGATTTGGCATATGATTTTATCCCACCACGGCAAGCGCGAGTGGGGATCGAGCGTGTTACCGGTCACGACAGAAGCGTGGATGCTACATTTGATCGACTTGCTGGATGCGCGCTATGAGAAATGGGCGCGGGTCCACGAAAATTTATAAGGTGAGGTGCAGTACATGATTCCCGTGCAATTGGTGACCGGTTTTTTAGGCGCCGGAAAAACGACCTATATGAATCGCTTGCTAGAAGCGACGGACGAGCGGCTGCTCGTCATCGTCAACGAGCTCGGGTCGGTGAATATCGACGAACAGTTAATTGTCAAGATGGACCAAGAGCAGATCGAGCTGTCGAACGGTTGCATCTGTTGCTCGATTCAAAGCGATTTAAGCAAGACGTTCTATCAGCTCGCATCGAAAAACACGTTCGACCGCATCGTCATCGAGACGACCGGTGTGGCCGACCCGGCGCCGATCATTCAGACGATTTATTATGATGACTACTTGCGCACGCGCTTCAAGTTGACGGCGATTTTGACAGTCGTCGATGCCAGTCAATTGGACCGTGAGCTATTTATTGAAGGAATTCATCAAATCGCCTATGCGGACGTTATCTTATTGAATAAAGTCGACCTCGTCGATGCGGATGCGCTCGAACAGGCGCATGAGCGGATTAATGCGCTGAATCCGACCGTTCGAGTCATCGAGACGGTTCAGACGGTCGGCGACTATGACTTGACGGAGAATACGTTCCAGCTCTCACGAGTCGACGAACAGCTCCTCGGCCAACTGACGGCAGGACACTCCTCGGTCTCATCACTTCGGGCCATCACGCTCACGACGGACGTGCCGCTCAAACGGGAACGCGTCACTCAATACGTCCGAGAAGTGCTCATGCACTATGAAGATGATGTCTATCGCTTGAAGGCGATTGTTCGTTTAGACGGAGAAACATCAAAATTCGTCGTCCAAGCGACGAATCAACTGATGGGGGCGACGTTCGCGAACGAACCGAGCGACGACTCACGTTCCGTCTTCGTCTGGATTGGAAAAAATCTTGACCGGGACGCGCTCACGCGCGGATTACAAGCTTGTGAGGTGAATGCATGATGAAATTGATGTTGGTCGATGGGTTTAACCTCTTGTCGCGATATTATTTTGCCACAGAGCGTCGTCGGGCTCTCGACCCCGATGTGACGTTGAAGGGACTGCTTCGAAAAGTTGACGGGTGGACGAACGACTTCACGCATATCGCTTTCTTTTGGGACGGACCACGCGAGACGACGCACCGTTACGCCCTGTTTCCGGACTATAAAGCGACTCGCACCGGCTTGCCGGAACCGTTGTTCCACGATTACGTCAAGTTGCGGGCAGCGTTGACCGAGCGCGGGATTTTTCAGTCTGAGCTCGCCGGGTACGAGGCTGATGACTTGATTGGGGCCGTCGCAACCGCATTCCCGGGCGAATCGTATATGTATTCGTCAGACCGCGATTTGCATCAGTTGCTTTCCCCGAACGTGTTTCAAATCGTTCCGAAAAAAGGGGAAGAGATGATGATGAATCGGGAAGTGTTCGTTGCGACATACGGCGTCCGACCAGAGCAGTTCGTCGATGTGAAGGCGCTCCAAGGCGACGCCTCAGATAATATTCCCGGTGTCCGCGGCATCGGACCGAAGACAGCGACCATCCTCGTCCAGTCGTATGACACGGTCGAAACGCTATACGACATCGTGAGACAAGAAGCGCTTCAAGAGGCGCATCAGAAGTTTGCGAAGAAACTTGATGGGCAAGAAGAAGTGGCGCTCTTGTCGAAACGTCTCTCGCTCATCGATATTCATGCACCGATTGAGACCGATTGGGAGGCGTATCGCTTTGGTTCACATTTATTTTGATGCGGCGACGAACCAAGAGGCTGGTGAGAACGGTATTGGCGTCTGGATCAAGAAGACCGACGGCACGGTGTCCACGTACATTGCCCAACGCGTCGGGTTAACGAGCGTTCAGGCGGAGCTCGCCGCGCTCGCGTTCGCCCTCGAACAAGCGCACGAACTGACGGGCGAATCGACGTTCATGTTCTATTCAGACGCCGAGACGGTCGTACGGGCGCTCGAACAGCGCTTCCTCAAAGACCAATCGATGCGTCCGTTGTTCGTCAAGGCGCTGACGCTTTATGACGAATTGCCGAATAAATTCATCAAATGGATTCCTCGAGCGGAGAACCGGGCCCATGACGTGGCTAAACGGGCATTGATGACAGGCTAAAAGTCGGGCGTGGGCCCGACTTTTTGTCAATTGCGGGGGAATGATTTCTTTTTTGCAAAAGTTTCGCTAAAATGAAAGCGTAGTCAAAAAAAGAGGGGGAATTTTCATGGAATATCGGATCGAACGGGACACGATGGGGGAAATCAACGTTCCGGCTTCAGCCAAATGGGGAGCCCAAACACAGCGCAGTCTAGAGAACTTTAAAATCGGGACTGAAAAAATGCCGCTTGAGGTCGTGCATGCCTTCGCGATTTTGAAGAAAGGTGCCGCACTTGCCAACGCCGAGCTCGGTGTGTTGGAGCAAGCGAAAGCCGACGTCATCGCCGAAGTCGCAGATGAAATCGTCGCTGGGCAACATGACGCCGAGTTTCCACTCGTCGTCTGGCAGACGGGTTCAGGGACACAGTCGAACATGAACGTCAACGAAGTCATCGCCCACTTGGCGAACGATAAGTTGAAGGCGCGCGGTCAGACGCTTACGATCCATCCAAATGACGACGTCAACAAGTCGCAAAGCTCGAACGACACGTATCCGACGGCGATGCACATTGCGGCCATCCTAGCAGTCGAGGATCATGTGTTGCCGTCAATCGAGGCGCTCCACGCGACGCTCGCGAAGAAAGCCGAGTCATTCATGGACATCGTCAAGATTGGTCGGACGCACTTGCAAGACGCGACGCCGGTCACGCTCGGTCAAGAGATTAGCGGTTGGGTCCGTATGCTCGAGCTGTCGAAACAGATGATTGAGCGTACGCTTGAACCGTTGACAGAGCTCGCTCTCGGCGGGACGGCAGTTGGGACGGGCATCAACGCCCATCCGCAGTTCGGCGAAGTCGTGGCCGAGAAAATCTCGCAAGAGACCGGAAAACAGTTCATCACGGCCGTCAACAAGTTCCATGCGCTCACGAGCCACGATCAGCTCGTATTCACCCATGGTGCCTTGAAAGCACTCGCCATGGACGCGATGAAGATCGCCAACGACGTCCGTTGGCTCGCTTCTGGTCCGCGTGCCGGTATCGGCGAGATTTTGATTCCGGAAAACGAACCGGGCAGCTCGATCATGCCAGGAAAAGTCAACCCGACGCAGAGCGAGGCGTTGACGATGGTCGCGGCTCAAGTGCTCGGCAATGATGCGACCATCGGATTCGGGGCGAGCCAAGGAAACTTCGAGTTAAACGTGTTCAAGCCTGTCATCATGTACAACTTCCTCCAGACGTGCCGCTTGTTGACGGACAGTCTACATTCGTTCGACGTGCATTGCGCCGTCGGCATCGAACCGGATTTGGACGTCATCGCTCACAACGTGGAACGGTCGCTCATGCTCGTGACGGCACTCAACCCGCATATCGGTTACGAGAACGCAGCCAAAATCGCGAAACTCGCCCATAAAAATGGGACGTCGTTGAAGGAAGCGGCGCTCGAGACCGGACTATTGACGGAAGAGCAGTTCGATCAATGGATTCGTCCGGAAGAGATGACGTCTCCTAACTTAAAAGTTGGTAAATAAGGGAAGGGCGGTCCATGACCGCTCTTTTCTGCTGTCTTATGGGTCTTAAGAACCATCTTACTGTCAAACAATAGGAAAAAAATAAGTAAATAGTTGTATTTTCGTGGATGAAGTCGCATAATCATAGTCAGAAGCGAATATCGGGAGAACGAAACTGGGGGGTCGGGAATGAAGCAGCAACTCACAGATCGTATACATAAGATTTTGGCGCAAATCACGAGCGCGAGACAGATTCAAACAACAGACATCGAGTTTTTATTGGATTGGATGAAACAAGAAGTGAAACAGAGACGGTTCATGCACTTGCTTGAAATCTTCAGTCGTGTCGAATCTGACGTGCGTGAGTTGCCGGCCGTCCTGACGCAAGCAGAAGCGATGGCATTGATTGCCCCGGTGAAACGATATATCCATACGATCCTGGGCATCGAGCAAGAAGACGAGGACCTCGTCTTGATTTTGTCGAACAACTTTGCGACGTTCAGCCGCTATAAGCCGCGGGTGGAAAAGCTCGGGGCACGTCCTGTTTTTTTACAGACGTTAGAAGAAGCCGGTGAATACGATTATGAGGACGTGCCGAAGGCGATCATCATGGATGTCGAACTGTGGGCCCGTTTCCCGGAACGGGCGATCCAATCGTTCGTCAGCAAGATGAAGAAGCTGTACGTCCCGCTCATCGTGATCGGAACGAATGAACATTATCGGCTCGCCGCCTACTCGTATGGGTTCGATGATTATTGGGAAGAGTGGATTCCGATGGAAGAGCGGCTCGTGCGGCTTGGACATCATATCGAGAAGGCACGGCTCGTTTCGAACGCGCTGCTCGTCGACGAATTGACAGGCGCCTTCAACCGTAAATATTTGAAAGCGACGTTCAGTCGCTTTATGTCCCGCGTGGAGCGGTCCGGTGAAAGCTTCACGCTCGCGTTGCTCGACATCGATCATTTCAAGCAGTTGAACGATACGTTCGGTCATGCGTATGGGGACGAGGTGTTGCATCGCGTTGCCGAGGAGATTCGTTTGGCGATTCGCTCGAGTGACGAGTTGATTCGTTACGGCGGGGAAGAGTTCCTCATCATCTTGAACGTGTCCGAGCGCCACGTCGTCGATGCGGTGCTCGAACGGGTCCGCAGCCGCATTGAGGAGATGACGTTCACATACGAACATCACGTGACGGTGTCCATCGGCTATGCGCGCGTCTGTCAGACCGGGATGACACTCGGGGAGTGGTGCGCTTACGCCGACGAGGCGCTCTACAAGGCGAAGCGTGACGGTCGCAATCGAATCATCCGTTATTCGACGGCGGTCCGGGAGGAGAAGCGGCTCGCTTACGTGACGATGAGCCCGGAGAAGTACACCATGCTCGCCGAACAATTGCCGAAACAGCATCGACGATACGAGGTCATCTATCGTCCTTACGACCGTTACGCCTGTAACGATCATATGGAGATGTTCATCTTAGACGAATCGAGTACGACGGAGACGAGAGGGACGCTCTCGGCCGTCAAAGAGCAGCGTGGCAAGTACAGTCATGTGTTAGCGTTGTCGAAACGGACGGCACTCGAGCTCGGTACGCTATACGACGATTTGGCCGAACAGGACCATCATGATGTCATCACTGAAAAAATCGAGAAGTGGCTCGAAAAATTGCCCGACTAAAAAGGGACGTCGACTCAGTCGATGTCCCTTTTGTCATATTGACGGAAAGTGAAGCTATAGGCATGTCGCTCGTCGACCGGATGGAACTGTTCGTCCGACACGGTGAGTCCGTCCGGCAGCGGTGGATAATACGTGTCCGCCTCGAACGTGCCATCGACCTCGGTGACATAGAACCGGTCCGTCATCGAAAGCGTCTGCTCATAAAGCGTGGCGCCGCCGATGATGTAAAGGTCTGTCGTCTCATTTTTGAGCGAATCGAGGTCGTACCAGACATCGACACCTTCAGCTGAAAACGATCGGTCGGACGTGACGACGATATTGCGGCGGTTCGGTAACGGACGACCGATTGATTCGAACGTCTTTCGACCCATGACGACCGTTTGGCCCGTCGTGATGGCCTTGAATTGTTTCAAGTCATCGGGCAGGCGCCACAACAAGGCGTTATCTTTCCCGATTTCCCGATTTCTCCCGATGGCGACGACGTGGACGATCATACGCTGACCGCTCCCTTGATATGCGGGTGCGGGTCATAGTCGACAATCTCGAAGTCCTCGAAGCGGAAGTCCTCGATTGACGTCACGTCACGCAAGATGTTCAATGTCGGGAGTGGGCGTGGCTCACGCGTCAATTGAAGGTTCACTTGTTCAAAGTGGTTATGGTAAATGTGGGCGTCGCCGAGCGTATGGACGAAGTCCCCGACCTCAAGGCCGGTCACATGGGCAACCATGTGCGTGAGCAAGGCGTATGACGCGATATTGAACGGGACGCCGAGGAACGTATCGGCGCTACGTTGATAGAGCTGACACGATAGTTTGCCGTCCGCGACGTAAAATTGGAACAACAGGTGGCACGGTGGGAGCGCCATGTCCTCGAGTTGCCCAGGGTTCCATGCCGAGACGATGAGTCGGCGCGAGTCCGGATTCGTCTTAATCTGCTCGATCACTTGTGCGAGCTGGTCGACACTCGTGCCGTCTGGTTTTGGGAATGAGCGCCACTGTGCCCCATAAACCGGACCGAGATTGCCGTCCTCGTCTGCCCATTCGTTCCAAATACGGACACCGTTGTCTTGAAGGTACTTGACGTTCGTATCACCGGTGATGAACCAGAGCAGTTCATGGATGATTGAGCGGGTATGTAGTTTTTTCGTCGTGACCAGGGGGAATCCCTCCTGAAGATTGAACCGCATCTGGTAGCCGAACACGCTCGTCGTCCCGGTCCCGGTCCGGTCCTCTTTGACGACACCGTGCTCAAGAATATGGGTGCATAAATCATGATATTGCTTCATGTGGGAAGTCCCCTTTCTCGTTCAAATTTACAAAAAGTCGCACTCATTATAACACAATATGTGGACTTCAGAACGTTTCGCTTTCCATATACAGATTTACTCTCGTACACATCTCGAGGATGCATAATCAGTCCCTTCTAGAGCGGGGGTGAAAAATTAGTGGCAAAGGACTTGGTTTCAGGTAGCTTCGTCATGTTTCGATTCGAGTACAAATAGACGTCACCGAAGATATCGAATTGATCGCCTTGAACACGAAGCGCACAATCTTTGTTCGACAAATAGATTGGTATTTCTTCAGAGAACGAGGCTAGCTCTTGCTTGACGACGTGCATGTGTTGTTCGAGATTGAAGTGGGAGAGCATCGAAAAATCGTTGAGGGCCACGCCTTGAAAAATAGTTGAGGTTGTTACGTTATAACCCATATTTGGCGAGCATAACCAAGACGAAGACATATTGATGGCGCCAGCACTAGCACCTAAGACGATAGCGTCGCTTTGTTGAATCGATTGGATTAGGTCATATTCATGAATAAACTGATTTTGCTTGATGGTGTCCCCACCTAATAAGAAAATCATCGAAGCTGCGTCGAGAAGATGTTTCGCATTAGTGCGATCCATTTCATAATTGATTACGTGAGAATCGTTGAACAAGATGCCAGCCTCCTGTAGCCACGATTGCTCGATAACACCATTAACCGCAGTTGAGGCAGGATCTGAGCTAATCATTACAAGGGACTGCCGATCTGTCACGTCTCGTGACAAGGCATTTGCCAAATAAGTTGGGAAAAAATCATTGAACCATCCAAGATAATAGCACGTCTTCATTGTAAACCTCCTTCGTGTAAGAGTTCTTTCAATAAATTGATATAGAAGCCACCTCATTGTAACCGAACTAGTTGAATTTTTTTCCATAAACAATATGTGATTGCTTATAATGAAGAAGACAAGCGAGTCTAGCTCGTCATGTTTATTGAAATACTTTTAAAAGGAGGATCATCTTGAAACAGCACTCATTACTTTTTGCATTATCTTTATGCTTACTGAGTCTTGGCCTAATCGGAAATGTTGTTTTTGAAACGATGGGTTTTTTCTCAAATCCAACCGTTCAGGTGATCAGTATCCCAATCGCATCCGCCGAAGGGTATTTCATCCATGGATTCCTAATCCTCGCCATCACTGTTCTTGGGCTATTTTTGCTTCCTTTTTCGTTGAATCGAAATAAAGCAAAGACCACTGCCGTATTTCTGTTGGCGGTCATTCTAATTCCTCAGCTTGTATGATGAAAAACCAATTTCAGAGATCAGATGACTCTTTCATCTGGTTTTATTTTATTGAAACGGTGAATTCCTCTAGTAACAACATCACGTCTTAAGAGGAGGGATACGATGAAAGCAGTAATTTGTACCGCATATGGACCACCGGACGTATTGCAGCTTCAAGAAGTCGACAAACCGGTGCCAAAATCGGATGAGTTATTGATTCAAGTTTACACCACAGCCGTTCATTCCGGGGACCGTCGGCTACGGTCACTCGATGTACCGGCTCTAGGTAAGCTTCCGATGCGAATCGTCGTCGGTTTCAAGGCACCGCGTCAACCGATTCTGGGTGTCGTCTTGGCAGGCGAGGTCGTCGAGACGGGCAGCCGCATCGAGCACTTCAAGGTCGGCGACCGTGTCTATGCGCTGACCGGGATGCGGTTCGGTGGCTATGCCGAATATGCGTGTGTCAAAGCGAGTAAATGTGTCGAGCGCATGCCGAACAACGCTAGTTTTGTCGAAGCAGCCAGCTTGCCGTTTGGCGGGACGACGACTCTTCACTTTTTGCGAAAAGTGAACATCGAACAAGCGAAGACCGTATTAATTTACGGGGCCTCCGGAGCAGTTGGTTCGATGGCCGTTCAAATCGCGAAATATTACGGGGCTCACGTAACGGCAGTTTGTCGGGAGCGAAACTTCGAACTGGTGAGAAGTCTCGGCGCGGACGTCGTGGTCGACTACACGAAGCCTAACTACGACGAGAAACTGACCACATACGACGCTGTGTTCGATGCGGCTGGAAACATCGATAAGCGGTTGGCACGGAAACATGTTGCCGAACACGGGAAATTCAGTTCTGTCGCCGGGCAAGGACCTGCGAGTGAACGGAAAGAGGATTTGGCTTTCTTGAACGAGCTATTCGAAGCCGGTCGGTTAAAGGCCGTCATCGATTCGGTTTACCCGCTCGAGGACATCGTCGCGGTGCATCGATACGTCGATGCTGGAGGAAAGGCTGGCAATGTGATTGTGACCGTGACATAAACGAATTGATGGGAGGCACGTACTTGGTGGACAGTCACTGTTTTCGCCACGTAGCTTATGGGGTATACTTGTGAAAGACAAATAAAGGGAGGGATTCGATGCAATTACAAGGTAAAAACGTCCTGCAAATCGTCAGCGACGACTTCGAAGATTTAGAATTATGGTATCCGGTCCATCGGTTACGCGAGGAAGGCGCAAACGTCATCCTGGCCGGTGAAAAGGCGGATCATGCTTATATCGGCAAATACGGCGTTCCGGCCAAATCGGACATTGCGTTCGATGACGTCGACATCTCATCGTACGACGCTATCCTCGTCCCGGGTGGCTGGTCACCAGACTTGTTGCGCCGATTCGATTCGGTGAAAGGCTTCGTCCGCTTTATGCATGACGAGAAGCGGCCAATCGGTCAAATCTGTCACGCCGGATGGGTGTTGATTTCAGCGAAGATTCTCGATGGTGTCAACGTCACGAGCACGCCGGGCATTAAAGATGATATGGAAAACGCGGGTGCGATTTGGCATGATGAGCCGGTCGTCGTCGACGGTCATATCGTCTCGAGCCGCCGTCCGCCTGACCTGCCTGACTATATGCGCGAATTCATCAAGGTCATGGCTAAACACTGAAAATAGAATAAAGGGGTTAACGACAGTTGAGACTTAAATCGAATCCAGTTCTCCGTAAATCGATGGAGACAACAGCTTATAGCACCACGCCGATGACGAAAGCCGGCACGTGGTCGAAAGTGTTCACACTACTCTTGCTCGTCACGGCAGCCGCCGGGACGACGTGGATGCTCGTGCCGACAATCGGGGAGGCGTTGTTGTTCCCGCTCATGATCGGCTCACTCATCCTTGGTTTGGTGTTAGCACTCGTCATCACGTTCAAACCGAGAACGGCACCGGTCGTTGCGCCATTGTATGGTATCGTCGAAGGTGTGTTCGTCGGGTTGATTTCGTACTTCTTCGAAGCGATGCTTCCGGGCATCGTTGGCCGTGCCGTGTTGACGACGTTCATCGTCGCGTTCGCGATGTGGTTCGTCTACTCGACGGGTCTCGTCAAAGTGACGCAAAAGTTCCGTGCCGGCGTCACGGCCGCAATCTTTACGGTCATGTTGCTCTATCTCGTCCAAATCGGGATGAGTTTCTTCGGTTCAGGGCTCCCGTTCATGACGGGCTCATCACCGCTTGCGATCGGTGTGCAGTTTGTGATCGTCATCATCGCCTCGCTCGCGCTCGTACTCGATTTCGATTACATCGCGCGTCAAGTCGAGAGCCGGGCTCCGAAAGAGCTCGAATGGGTGGCAGCGTTCGGTTTGATTGTGACGCTCATCTGGCTCTACATTGAACTACTCGATTTACTCTATCGCCTCGCCATGCGCGACTGATCATCGGCCCTCGGGCCGGTGATTTTTTTAAGAAAGGATGTGAAGCCGTCATCGAACCGATGAGGGCGCAACTGTTATGAAAAAAGTGATTGTGATTGGATCAGGAATCGTCGGCATCTCGACCGCGTATCATTTGGCGGGGAAAGCCGACGTCACCGTCATCGACCGGAAAGAAAAGGGCCGTGCGACCGACGCGGCAGCAGGAATCGTCTGCCCATGGATCGCCCAGCGTCGCAATAAGGCATGGTACGCGCTCGCCAAAGGCGGCGCTCACTACTATGCGACGGTCGTCGATGACTTGAAACGAGAAGGAGAGACCGAGACCGGCTATAAACGAGTCGGGACGCTCGCCTTGCATGAAGACAAGAAATTGAACGAGATGCAAGAACGGACGGCGCTGCGCCGGGAAGAAGCACCAGAAATCGGGGAGTTGACCCGGATGACAGCGGAAGAGGCGAGAGCGCTATTTCCACCGCTCTCGGACGAATATGACGCCCTCCTTGTCGAAGGCGGGGCTCGTGTCGATGGAGAGAAATTGCGAGCTGCCCTCGAACGGGTCGCCGTGAAGCGTGGCGTGACCTTGGTTGACGGTTCGGCCGTCCTCGTCGAAGCGGACGGCTATCATGTCGAGTGCGACGGTGTCCGCTTTGAGGCGGATGAGATCGTGCTCGCCTGTGGGGCGTGGTTGCCCGAGTTGATGGAGCCGATCGGCTATACGGCCCGTGTCGCCGGCGAAAAAGCGCAAATCGTGCACGTCCAGCTGCCGGACACGGATGCTTCCGACTGGCCGGTCGTCATGCCGCCGCGGCGCCGCTATTTGCTCGGATTTGAAGAAGGACGAATCGTCATCGGCTCGACGCATGAGCGTGACAAGGCGTTCGACGCACGGCCGACGGCAATCGGAATTCATGAAGTGCTCTCGAAAGGGCTAGAATCGGCTCCGGGACTCGCTGAGGCTGAACTGATTGAGACGCGGGTCGGCTTTCGCCCGGTCACCCCGAACTCGATTCCGATTCTCGGACGCGTACCGGGAGCGGAGCAGTTGCTCGTCGCGAACGGTCTCGGCTCGTCCGGCTTGACGGTCGGTCCGTTCATCGGGAAAGTGCTCGCAGACCTCGTTCTGACAGGAGATTGCGAGCTCGACCTGTCGCTTTATCCAATCAAGGAATCGGTGTTTAGAACGAATGATAAATAACAACGAAATATAAAAAGTCGCCTCCCCCTTGCTATACACAAAAGAAGGGGAAGGCGACTTTTTAGTTATTTCCGAATGATGCCGTGCAAGAAAAATCGGAAATAGTCTTGCATCGATTCGCTTATCGGTGACGTGAACAGGCCCGGGTCAGATAAAATCGCTTGTTGCACGAGTTGCACGTACCGTAAATACGAATCGGTCGACAGCTCCGGGTCGATGGCCCCGCTCGTCTTCCCATATTCAATCAATTGCCGGAATGCGGCGTAGCCCCGCCCGGCCAACTGTTGCCATGAGGCGTCCGCTTGATTCATCGACTCGCTCGTTTCGAGGTCCAATCGTTGTCGAGCGGCACCGACGAGCTTGAGCATCTGTTCATGCAATATTACGGGGAGGCGAACTAAATGGTTCTCATCGCGGCACTGTTCAAACAAAACCGGAGCTGGATTTTTGGATACTCGCTCGGGACGAGTCTCTCTTTGTTCTTTTTGGCGGCGGTGTTCCCGTCCATCCAAGAGACGGGGCTGATTGAAGGCAAACTGGATTCGTTGCCACCTGAGCTACTCGATGTGTTCAAAATCGATCCGAATTTGGCGATGGACAACGTCATGAACTTGTTGGCCGGCAATTACTATGGGCTCATCTTTTACGTGTTGGCGATTCTGTTCGCACTCACATTCGCCTCACGGCTCATGGCCAAACCGGTGGACTCAGGCGAGGTCATGCTCTATTTGGCCGCACCGATTTCGCGTGGCGGTTACGTGACGGCCAGTCTGGTCGTACTCTTGATGGCGTCAGCCTTGCTCGTCGGACTGAACGGGCTCAGCCTGATGCTCGCCAACGTCTTGTTTGATTTACAGATTGACCTTGGCTTATTGTGGACGTTGCAGTTAAACGCGGGTCTGCTGCTGCTCGTGCTTGGGACGCTCGCTTATGTGCTCGCGAGCCTGTTCGACGACAGCTCACGGTCGTATATGGTCACGGGAGGCATATTCGCCCTCTTCTTGATGGCGAATGTGTTCTCAGGATTTAGTGACCAACTCGACTGGTTGAATGCGCTGTCGATATTCTCGTTGTTTGACGCCAACGCACAAATCCAAGGGGATTCCACGCTTCGTTCTTTCTTCTTGTTGGCGGGGATTCTCGTCGTCAGCGTGCTCCTATCTTATGGACGCTTCACACGAAAAGATTTGACGATTTAGTTTTTCGAAATAGAATGACGGGTATGATACAATCAGCTCGAACAGATTGGAAAGGGGAATGATTGTATGCAACTCGCAACGTTACGCAACGGTGTTAAAATTCCAATGATCGGCTTTGGGGTATGGCAAGTTGATAACGAGACGGAGGCGCCACAGGCCGTCGCCGAGGCACTCAAAGTCGGATATCGCCATATAGATACGGCAGCCGTCTATAAGAATGAAGAGGGTGTCGCCAAAGGGATTCAAACATCAGGCGTCGCTCGTGAAGATATCTTTTTGACGTCGAAGATTTGGAACGAAGACATTCGCCAGCGTCGGACGAAAGAGGCGTTTGACGAATCACTCGCTCGACTCGAGACTGACTATTTAGATCTCTGTCTGCTCCACTGGCCAGTCGACGGGTTCGTCGAGGCATGGAAAGATTTGATTGACCTCTATGAGGCCGGTAAAATCAAGGCGATTGGCGTGTCGAACTTCAAAGAGCATCATCTCGAGACGTTGAAACAGGAAGGCCTGATGACGCCGCTCATCAACCAAATCGAGCTCCATCCGCAACTCCCGCAACCGGATGTCGTCGAATATTGCCAAGACGAGGGCATCCAAGTCGAGGCATGGAGCCCGCTCATGCAAGGGAAGTTCCTCGATATCCCGGCCTTTGCCGAGATTGCTGAGAAACATGGGAAGACGCCGGCCCAAGTCGTGCTTCGCTGGCATTTGGACACGGGGAACGTCGCGCTTCCGAAATCGGTCACGCCGCACCGGATTCAAGAGAACTTCGATGTGTTCGACTTCGCGCTCGACGCGGACGATTTGGCGAAAATCGATGCCGTGGCGACCCATGACCGTCTCGGTCCAGATCCGGACGAGATCGACTTTTAAACAATTGATGCCTTTTGTCCATGAACTCAGATGGGCGATCCCGAATGCGGTGACACTGCCGCTTCTTTGAAACGACTCCGGTTGAGATCGGGGTCGTTTTATTGTGTAATTAGCGATTCTTCCTAGAGCTAGTCCGGATGTGTATGAGCGTTGGCACATGGGTATAGAAAACTATGCTAATAAAGGAGGTGTCAGGTCTTCTTCGGAGGATCCTACTTATGGACTTATCAAAATGGCCATTAATCAACTGGCTGGCATTTTTGGCGACGGTCGTCATCAACTACTTCGCGAGCGGTGAAAACGCTGCTGTGTCGGACCGCATCGATATTTACTTCAAACCGGCCGGCTATGCGTTCTCGATTTGGGGCGTGATTTATGTCGCGCTCGCCGTCTGGCTCGTCTTGCAATTGAAGAAAGGGTCGGTCGCGAACCGGCAGGCGAATCGGATGAAAGCGGGCTTTCTCGTCTCGTGTATCTTGAACGGCCTTTGGTTGCTCACGTTTACGAACGAGTGGTTCATCGCCTCGCTCGTCGTCATGGTCGCGTTCTTGGCGACGCTCGCTTGGCTCTATTACATCGCCTTCCGGACGTCGACGAGCTGGCTCGACCGGTTCCCATTCTCGATATATATCGGCTGGGTGTCCGTCGCGACGATCGTCAACGTGTTCGTCGTCATGAATCGAGAGCGGGTCACAACCGTGCTCGGACTCGACGAGCTTGCTTGGACGTCGCTCATGCTCATGGTCGGGGTCGTCCTAGCACTCGTCTTCATGTGGTGGCATCGTGACTTCATCTATCCGCTCGTCTTCGTCTGGGCGTACATCGCCATCTTCGCGCGAATCGAGGAAGCAACGCTTTACGTCGTCCTCGTCAGTGCCTTGATTTTGCTCACGCTCGGTTATGTAGGCTTGATCATTTGGAAGAAGCCACGGGCATTTTTACACCATTCTCGCAAGATGGTCGAATAAGTTGGTTGAAGTTGAAGCGGTAGCCTAATTTGGTTATCGCTTTTTCTTGTGCATATTTAAGTTCTTTTGAACCTATATACTAATATATTTGATGGATAATTATTCTTTATAGATTATAAGTGGTTTTCATAAATAGCTTGATAAAGCTAATGAATCCGCTTTCAATTATGACTTTGACGATTTGTGTTATGCAGAATAGTATACAACCCACTTGATTTATCAGAATATTTAGAACAAAATAAAATTTACGAAACAAGATCGAGAGAGAGGGGTTGATTCGATGAAGCGAACAGGCTTGTACGATTCACGATTCGAAAAAGACGCATGTGGCATTGGGCTATATGTCAACCTAAATGGAGAGAAAAAACATGACATCGTTAGTAAATCGCTGTCGATGCTCTGCAAGCTAGAACATCGTGGCGGACAAGGGGTCATCGATGCGGGAGACGGCGCGGGCATCATGACCGAGCTGCCGCACGAACTGTTCCTGGAGACGATGAATTTGCCGACGCCAGGTCGCTATGCAGTCGGAATGGTCTTTTTCCAACCGGATGAGTCGAGACTTCGGGACAAGCAACGTCAGATGGAAGCAATCGCCGACGAATTCGATTTTGCGACCATCGCCTGGCGCGAAGTCCCGGTCAATCCACATGCGATTGGTGAACATGCCCGCGTGACACAGCCGACCATCTATCAATGGTTCGTCTCGTGCCCGTTCGCGGACTATGACTCGAACGAGCGGACGCTCTATCAGCTCCGGCGGATGATTGAAAAGACCGAAGCGTTGAACCTGTACATGCCGAGCTTGTCGACAAAGACGATCGTCTATAAGGGGATGCTCACGCCGGAACAAATCGAGCGCTTCTATCTCGATTTGCAGGCGCCGTCCTTTAAGAGCACGTTCGGCATCGTCCATTCCCGCTTCTCGACGAACACGTTCCCGTCATGGGAACGGGCGCATCCGAACCGCATGATTGTCCATAACGGGGAAATCAATACGCTCCGTGGCAACATCGATGCGATGCGGGCCCGCGAAGGCGTGACCTCGACCGATTTGTTCGAGGATGTGAATCAGCTGTTCCCGGTCCTCCAAGAGACGGGGAGTGACTCGTCGATGCTCGACAACGCTTTCGAGTTCTTCACCCGGACCGGGCGTTCCATCGCCCATACGGCGATGATGCTCATCCCTGAGCCGTTCGCGGAAGTGAAAATAGACCCGTTCAAAAAAGACTTCTATCAATATCATTCGTCGATCATGGAGCCTTGGGATGGACCGACTGGTGTCGTCTTCACGGACGGCCGTCAAATCGGTGCCATCTTGGATCGGAACGGACTGCGGCCGATGCGCTATATCGAGACGCTCGATGGCGAGCTCATTTTATCGTCAGAGAGCGGCGTCATCCCGGTTCAAGCCGAGAACGTGAAGTCGAAGCAACGACTTCGTCCCGGGCAACTGTTGTTAATCGACTTGGAGTCGAAACGACTCATCCCGGACGCGGAAATCAAACAGACGATTGCACGGGCCGAGCCGTACGGCAAATGGTTGAAGCAGATGACCGAGCTCAGCGATGGACCGGTCGACGAGCCGTTCGTCGCCGACCTGCATCGGAAGCAGCGTGCGTTCGGATACACGAAAGAGGACATTGAACAATATCTCGTCCCGCTCATCCTCGAGAAAAAAGATCCAATCGGGTCGATGGGACATGACCAACCGGTCGCGGTGTTATCCGAGCGGCCACGTTCTTTGTTCCATTACTTCAAACAGCACTTCGCCCAAGTTACGAACCCGCCGATCGATGCGTTGCGTGAGAAAATTGTCACTGCGACATTCACATGGCTCGGGCCACAAGCGAACCCGGTCCATACCGGGCGAGGTCACGCCCGTCGTGTCTGGCTCAAGCATCCGTTCCTCGATGCGGCCGCGCTCGAGAAAGTGAACGAGACACTACGCGTCGAGCGGGTCGATACGTCATATGCGTACGATTTGGAAGCTTCGCTAAAGACGCTGTTCGAGCGAGTCGACGGTCTGATCCGTGACGGCGTCGACGTCATCGTCTTGTCGGACCGCAACATGAACGAAAATATGCTCGCCATGCCGGCGCTTCTCGTATTGAGCGCCGTCCACCAACATTTGATTCGCGTCAATCTACGGGCATCATGCAGTCTCGTCGCCGAGAGCGGCGAAGTTCGTGAAGTCCATCAAGCTGCCGCCTTAATCGGTTACGGCGCCGACGCCGTCTACCCATATCTCGCCTATGCGACCATCGCCGAGGCGGTCGAGGCGGGCCAGCTGTCCTACTCGTTCGACGAGGCGGTCCGCCGCTATCAGACGGCCTCTGTCGACGGCATCGTCAAAATCATGTCGAAGATGGGCATCTCTACCGTCCAAAGTTACCGTGGCGCCCAAATCTTCGAGGCGGTCGGCATCGACCGCGCCTTGATTGAGCGTCACTTCCGCGGTACGACGTCACAGTTGTCCGGTGTCGGTTTCACCGAACTTGAAGACGAGTCGCGCCGGCAGCACGAATCCGCCTATAAACACGAACGACCACTCGAGGCCGGGACCGACTTCCAGTGGCGCGCCGATGGGGAAGAACACGCCTTCAATCCGAAGACGATTCACCTCTTGCAACGAGCCTGCCGCGAGAACGAGCGCCGGTATTACGATGCCTACGTCAAGCTCCATGAGTCGTCAGGTCAATTCTTGCGCCAATTGTTCTCCTTTAAACAACAGGATGCAATTCCACTCGACGAGGTCGAGTCGGTCGCATCAATCGTCAGTCGGTTCAAGACGGGAGCGATGTCGTTCGGTTCTCTATCGAAAGAGGCCCATGAGACGCTTGCCATCGCCATGAACCGAATCGGTGGCAAGAGCAACTCCGGAGAAGGCGGTGAAGACCGGAAGCGATTCACCCCTGATGAGGACGGCAGTGAACGCGTCAGTCGTATCAAGCAAGTCGCGAGTGGACGTTTCGGCGTGACGGCCGAGTACTTGTATCACGCCGATGAGATTCAAATCAAGATGGCGCAAGGGGCGAAACCGGGTGAGGGCGGACAACTGCCGGGTAACAAAGTTTACCCATGGGTCGCCGAAGTGCGCGGCTCCGTCCCAGGCGTCGGACTCATCTCGCCTCCACCGCACCACGACATCTATTCGATTGAAGATTTGGCGCAACTCATCTTCGATTTGAAGCATGTCAATCCGAACGCGAAAATCAGCGTCAAGCTCGTCTCGAAGTCAGGCGTCGGGACAATCGCGGCCGGTGTCGCCAAGGCGAACGCCGATACGATCGTCATCAGCGGCTACGACGGTGGGACCGGGGCGTCGCCGCGGACGTCAATCAAGCATACGGGACTCCCGTGGGAGCTCGGTCTGCTCGAGACGCACCAGACGCTCGCGTTAAACGGGCTCCGGGGTCGCGTCACGCTCGAGACTGACGGCAAACTCATGACCGGGCGCGATATCGTCCTCGCCGCCATCTTCGGGGCCGAGGAATACGCGTTCGCGACGGCACCGCTCGTCGTGCTCGGTTGCATCATGATGCGGGCGTGTCACCTCGATACGTGCCCGGTCGGTGTCGCGACCCAAGACCCGGCGTTGCGTGCGAAGTTCATGGGCAAGCCCGAACATGTCGTCAACTTGATGACGTTCCTCGCCGAGGAAGTACGGGAGATTTTAGCCTCGCTCGGAGCGACCTCGCTTCGTGACGTCATCGGGCGGACGGACTTGTTGGAGGAGAGTGCCTGGAAACAAGCTCATCCGAAAGCGAAAACGCTCGACTTGACGCCGATGCTGTCGATTCCGACGGCTTTGCCGGAGAAAGAGGAATTGGCCCATCCGGCCTATCAGTCTTATGATCATCGCAAATTGATTCCGGCCGTCTCCCGTTCCATCAAATCGCTCCAACCGACGTTCTTCGTCGGGCGCGTCCGCAATACGGACCGCGCCGTCGGAACGATGCTCGGCCATGAAGTGACGAAAGTGCATGGCAACGTCGGACTCGCCGAGGACACGATTTCACTCCGTCTCAGCGGTTCGGCCGGACAAAGCCTCGGCGCCTTCTTGCCGAACGGGATCACCATCTCGGTCATCGGTGACGCCAACGATTATGTCGGCAAAGGCCTGAGCGGTGGAAAGCTCGCCATCATCGCAGAGAAACATGCCCCGTTCGAAGAGAGTGAACAAGTCATCGCCGGTAACGTCTGCCTGTATGGCGCGACATCAGGGATGGCGTTCTTCAACGGTCATGTCGGAGAACGGTTTGCCGTCCGGAACTCCGGTGCCGTCGCCGTGACTGAAGGCGTCGGCGACCATGGCTGTGAGTATATGACCGGTGGCACGGTCGTCGTCCTCGGGGATATCGGGCGTAACTTCGGTGCCGGGATGTCGGGCGGGGTCGCCTATCTGTACGGGGACCAAGCGTACGAACAGCTCGTCAACCAAGAACTCGTCTCGGTCGACCGTGAGTTGACCGACGAGGATGCCGAACAAATTTATGCACTGCTCGAGATGCACCAGTTCCATACGGACAGTGTCAAAGCGAGAGCTGTGCTCGAGGCGTTCGAGCAAGAACGCAAACGCTTCGTCAAAATCGTGCCGCGTGACTATGCGAACGTGCTTGACGTCATGCGTCACATCGAGGCGACGCGTCCGGAATTGAGTGACGCCGACCGCGCCCTCGAACTATTCCGTGTCGTGACTGAAGGAGGGGGAGTATGAGACATAAATTTATCGATATCCCACGACAGACATTGCCGGAGCGCTCAGTCGTCGAACGGGTTCATGATTATAAAGAATACGCTTCCCGCATGGAAGACGGACCAATCGTCAAACAAGCCGAGCGCTGCATGGATTGCGGCACCCCGTTCTGTCACGTCGGGGATATGATTGGACAAGAGACGATCGGTTGCCCGATTCACAATTTGATTCCGGAGTGGAACAAGCTCGTAACGGATCAGGACTGGTATCGAGCCTATGAACGGTTGATGGAGACGAATAACTTCCCGGAGTTCACGGGTCGTGTCTGTCCGGCGCCGTGTGAAGGATCTTGTACGCTCGGTATCAGCGAAGACCCGGTCGCCATCAAATCGATTGAGCGGACGATTATCGACCGCGCCTTCGAGGAAGGCTGGGTCAAACCTCGTCACGTCGTGAAGCGGACCGGACGCCGTGTCGCCATCATCGGCAGCGGGCCGGCCGGGCTCGCAGCGGCCGATCAGTTGAATCAGCTCGGCCATGCGGTCACGATTTATGAGAAAGCGGATGAGGCGGGTGGCCTGTTGTTCTATGGCATCCCGAATATGAAGCTCGAGAAAGATGTCGTCCGACGTCGTGTACGTCTGCTTGAGGCGGAGGGGATTCGCTTCAGAACGGGCGTGAACGTCGGGACCGATGTGACCATCGAGTCACTTCGTCACACGTACGATGCCGTCATTCTCGCCACGGGAGCTCAAAAACAGCGTACGCTCGGCATCGATGGGGATGATGCCACAGGCGTCGAGCCGGCGATGGATTATTTGACCGAGTCGACGCGTTCGCTCGGCGGGAAATCGCTCGACGCTCGATTCGACGCCAACGGGAAAGACGTCATCGTCATCGGTGGCGGGGACACGGGCGCGGACTGTGTGGCGACGGCGATCCGTCAAGGAGCCAAGTCGGTGACGCAGTTCGGGAAGCATCCGGAGAAAGGCATGTTCCGGGCGCCGGAGAAGCCATGGCCGCTCCAACCGGACACGTTATCGACCGATTACGCCTATGCGGAAGCAATCGAACACTTCGACCGTGACCCGCGCACATATTTGATTCGCTCGAACCGGGTCATCAAACAAGGGGACCGGGTCGTCGGGATTGAGACGGAGCGGATGGAGAAAATCGTCAAACCGGACGGAAAGGCGACGTTCTTCGTCGTCGACGGTTCGGTCGAGACGTATCCAGCCGATCTCGTGCTTGTCGCCATCGGATTCGAACGACCGGAGCGTGAACTCCGGAAAGTCGGCATCGAGGCGAACCATGACTATACGTCGAACGTCGAGGGTGTGTTTGTCGCAGGGGATGCGAGACGGGGACAAAGCTTGATTGTTTGGGCAATCCGGGAAGGCCGCGAAGTCGCGGATACCGTCGACGGATACTTGAACACTTGTCAACAACAGCTAAAAACTTCATCATAAAAAGGAGCGACGATTTCGTCGCTCCTTTTTACATGGACATTTAGGAGGAATTAGCAATGATTATCGAGATCCTCATGTATACCGGGATTTGGTTCTTACTCGTGCTCGTCTTGCTCGGCACGATTTACGCTCGGCGCAATCGGAAGTGATTACAGTACCATGGCGGCAATCAAGCCGAAGATGATGAGCGGGATATTGTAGTGGAGGAACGTCGGCCACACCGTCTCACGCAAGTGATCGTGTTGACCGTCGGCGTTCAAGCCGCTCGTTGGTCCGAGTGTCGAGTCACTCGCCGGGCTACCGGCGTCACCGAGTGCACCGGCCGTCCCGATGATGGCGATTGTCGCCTCGACCGAGAAACCGTATTGGATGCAGAGCGGGACGAAGATGGCTGCGATAATCGGAACCGTCGAGAAACTCGAACCGATGCCGAGCGTGATGACGAGTCCGACGAGGAGCATGACGAGTGCGGCCACGAATTGTGAGTCACCCATAATGCCGCTCGCACCACTGACGAGCGGTTCGATGGCACCGGTCGCGCGAATGACGGCGGCGAAACCGCTCGCTGCGATCATGACGAAACCGATAAAAGCCATCATGCGCATGCCGCTCGTGAAGATGTCATCGGCCTCTGACCAAGGGATGAGGCGAAGCAACGTCAACAAGATGAGTCCTGTGACGGCCGAGGCGATCATCGACTCGGTTTGAAGCTGTACGACGAGCACGACGAGGATGACAGCGGCCGTGAGCCAAATCTTGAGCGGGCTCAACGTCCGGACCTCATAGTCGCTTGGTCCGAGTTGAATCGTCTCATACGAACGCGGCTTCCGATAGTGGAAGAAGGCAGTGATGAGACCGACGAGCATTCCGAGCGCCGGGATGGCCATGATGCTGACGATGTTGACATCACCGACGGTCATGCCGTTCGTTTCCACGTTCGGCAGCAAAATCTCGTTCAAGTAAATGCCACCGAATCCGACCGGGAGTAACATGTACGGGGTGACGAGACCGAATGTGAGAATCGTCGCCACGAGCCGGCGGTCGAGCTTCAACTCGTTAAACAGCACGAGGAGCGGCGGGATGACGATCGGGATGAACGCGATGTGAATCGGTAGCGCGTTTTGTGAACTTATCGCTAGAAGTAATAAGAACGATAGCAATAGCGCCTTGACCCGTGTCACACTTTTGCCAGTGACGTCGCGTCCTGACATGCTGATTAACTTTTCAGCCAGGATGTCTGGGAGTCCAGTTTTTGATAGACCGACGGCGAAGGCGCCGAGCAACGCGTAACTGAGGGCGATTGTCGCACCTCCGCCGAGCCCGTCACTGAAGGCGGTCAACGTCTCATTGAATCCGAGACCTCCGACTAGACCACCGACGACGGCGGCAAGGATGAGTGACAAGACGATGTGCACGCGACTGATCGCGAGCGCGAATAATACGATAACAGCTAATAAGACAGCATTCATCATTTCCAACACCTTTCATTCAAAACTCTTTCTCTTGTTATCACTTTAATATGATAAAGACTTTTGAAATTTAACATACGTGTTTCGGGTTGTCAAATCGATTGTTCAAAAAAAGCGATAACTCCGAAAAGTTATCGCTCGTTCGTCATCCTTCAACGTTATGGTATACCTGGCGCACGTCTTCGAGGTCTTCGAGGACGTCGAGTAATTTTTCAAACTGTTCTTTCGACTCGTCGTCGAGGGTAATCTCGTTTTGGGGCAGCATCGTCAACTCGGCGACTTCAAACGTCTCGATGCCTGCTGCTTTGAAGGCAGTCTGGACGGCATGGAACGCTTCTGGTTCCGCATAGACGATCACCGTCTCATCTTCTTCGATGACATCACGGACGTCGAGGTCGTGCTCCATCATGAGTTCGAGTACATCGTCGGCAGACATGCCGTTGACACCGATGACGGCCGTCGCGTCGAACATGTAAGCGACCGACCCGCTGACACCCATGTTGCCGCCGTTTTTACCGAAAGCGGCGCGGACTTCAGACGCCGTCCGGTTGACGTTGTTCGTGAGCGTGTCGACGATGAGCATCGAGCCGTTCGGTCCGAATCCTTCATAGCGGAGCTCGTCGAAGTTCTCTTCGTCGCCGCCCTTCGCTTTGTCGATAGCACGGTCGATGATTGCGCGCGGGACGTTGTACGTTTTCGCTCGTTCGACGACGAACTTGAGTGCTTGGTTTGATTCTGGATCTGGTTCCCCTTGACGGGCGACTACGTAGATTTCACGGCCGAACTTCGCATAGATGCGACTCGTATTGGCGTCTTTTGACGCCTTTTTCTCTTTAATGTTGTTCCATTTACGACCCATTACATGTCATCTCTCTTTCCATTGTTCGATTGATTCATCCTCGATTATATAAGAAGACGTGGATGTTGACGAGCAAAAATCATCCCTCGCTTTTATCCATCTTCTCGACGATCTCCGTCAACGTCTTCAAACTGTCGATCAGGCGGTCCGTCTCTTCCTCGTTCAGAAACGCGAGACGGTCCTCGAACAGGCGACGGAACGAATCGCGACGCTCGCGGAGGACGAGTTCGCCCTTTTCGGTCAGTTGATTCCAGATGACGCGGCGATCGCGTTCGTCCGGGACGCGGGTGATGTAGCCCTCATCGACGAGCTTCGTGATGAGCGGCGTCACGTTCGGCGGGGCAATCGATAACGTCTCACTGATGTGTCCGTTCGTGACCGCGCCTTCATCTTCAATCAACATGAGGAGATGAAAGTGGGAAAAGTTTAAGTTTGGGATTTGCGGAAGGTCGGAACGACGTAACAACTTCCGGCGAATAAATGGGATCAGTTTCACGAACTGATCGGCTGCGTCTTGTCTCGGCATAATCATGTCACTTCCTAATTAGGTTCTTTCTTCATTATACACGACCGAGCGCAGGGTGGACGACCAATCCTCATCCCGTGACATTTTGCACAGCGCATTCGCCCATCATGGACACAACGTATGTAAGCGTTTTCATATCGCATATACTTTATTTTCATGAAAACGCATTCGATTTTACTGAGCGACATATGAAAAAGCAAGCCCTATCCTCATTCCCCTGAAAAATATTGTGAAAGAGTTCACATTGTTGTCACGCACAAAATGCGAGAAACGTTGTATTCTATGAATGTGAAGGAAAGCACAAACTCTTCTCGAACCAATTGATTGCCCCGTGCTCTCCATCAAGTCAACAGTATAAGCTCTCATTCATGAGGAGGAAACCAACATGGCAGTTAAAGAGAAAGCAGTAGTAGAAACATCAGCAGAACAGATGGTCGACACGCTCGTCACTAGAGCCCACACGGCGCTTGAGACATTGATGACGTTCGACCAAGAGAAAATCGATGCAATCGTTCAAGCGATGGCGCTCGCAGGTCTCGAACAACACGTCGCCCTCGCGAAACATGCATATGAAGAAACCGGTCGCGGTGTGTTTGAAGATAAAATGATCAAAAACATCTTTGCGACAGAATATATTTATAACTCACTCCGTGGCGAGAAGACGGTCGGCGTCATCGAGGACGATGAGCAAAACGGTATCACGTACATCGCGGAACCAGTCGGAGTCGTCGCCGGGGTCACACCGGTCACGAACCCGACATCAACGACGATGTTCAAAGCAATCATCGCCATCAAAACACGTAACCCGATCATCTTCGGTTTCCACCCGTCGGCACAACAGTGTTCAAGTGAAGCGGCACGGATCCTTCGTGACGCAGCCATCGAAGCGGGAGCTCCGGAACACTTGATTCAATGGGTCGAAAAACCGTCACTCGACGCGACGAAAGCGCTCATGAATCACCCAGGTGTTGCCATGGTCCTCGCAACTGGTGGAGCGGCGATGGTCAAATCAGCCTACTCGACTGGTAAACCAGCCCTTGGCGTCGGTCCTGGTAACGTTCCGGCCTACATCGACAAAACAGCAAAAGTGAAACGTGCCATCTCGGACGTCATCTTGTCGAAAACGTTCGATAACGGCATGATCTGTGCATCTGAACAAGCAATTATCGTCGACCAAGAAGTGTATGAAGAAGTGAAAGCGGAAATGACGGCGCTCGGTTGCTACTTCTGCTCACCAGAAGAGAAAGCGAAACTCGAGACACTCGTTATCAAAACAGACTCTTGTGCGGTCAACCCGGAAATCGTCGGGAAGCCGGCAGCCTGGATCGCCGAACGAGCTGGACTCACAGTCCCGGCCGATACAAAAATCTTGATCGCCGAACTCGAGACGGTCGGTGCGACAGAGTTGCTCTCACACGAGAAACTCAGCCCGGTGCTCGGTGCTTATAAAGTCCAATCGCGTGAAGAAGGATTTGCCATCGCAGAGAAGATGCTCGAAATCGGTGGTCTCGGACATACGGCAGCGATCCACTCGACTGACGACGACGCCATCCTCGCCTTCGGACTCCGGATGAAAGCTTGCCGCATCATCGTCAACTCGCCAACGGCACACGGTGGGATTGGTGACCTCTATAACGAAATGACACCATCACTCACACTCGGTTGTGGGTCGTACGGTAAAAACTCCGTCTCTGAGAACGTGACGGCGAAACATCTACTCAACGTGAAAAAGGTGGCGAGACGTCGCGTGAATATGCAGTGGTTTAAAGTCCCTGAAAAGATTTACTTTGAGAAAAACTCAGTCCAGTACCTTCAATCGCTCACATCGAAAAAACGGGCGATGATCGTCACGGATGAAATGATGGTCAAACTCGGATTTGCCGATAAAGTCGTCAAAAACTTGCCTGCTGGCATCGAGTACCGCATCTTCGACCAAGTCGAGCCAGACCCGTCAGTTGAGACGGTCATGCGCGGTGCCGAAGCGATGCGTCACTTCCAACCAGATATGATTATCGCACTCGGCGGTGGATCACCAATGGATGCCGCGAAAGGCATGTGGCTCTTCTACGAACGCCCAGAAGAGAAGTTCTCGAACCTTCGCCAAAAATTCATGGATATCCGCAAGCGGACGTACAAGTTCCCGACGCTCGGTAACAAGTCGATGTTCGTCGCCATCCCGACAACATCAGGCACGGGTTCTGAAGTGACACCCTTCACGGTCATCACGGATAAGAAACGCAACGTCAAATACCCGATCGCTGACTACGCGATCACACCGGACGTCGCCATCGTCGACCCTGAGTTCGTCATGACGGTCCCAGCATCAATCACGGCCGATACAGGAATGGACGTGTTGACACACGCCATCGAAGCGTACGTCTCAGTCATGGCTAACGATTATACAGACGGACTCGCGCTTCGTTCGATGAAGATGATCTTCGATTACCTCCCGAAAGCGTATGAGAACGGAAGTGACGCCGAAGCGCGTCAGAAAGTCCACAACGCATCGACAATGGCTGGTATGGCGTTCGCGAACGCGTTCCTCGGTATCAACCACTCGATCGCACACAAAATCGGTGGCGAGTTCCACGTCCCACACGGACGGACGAACGCGATCCTCATGCCGCACGTCATCCGCTACAATGCGACACGCCCATCGAAACTCGCGGCGTTCCCGAAATATGAGTCATTCATCGCCGACGAGCGTTACGCAGAAATCGCGCGCTACCTCGGACTTCCAGCCAGCACGACTGAGGAAGGCGTCGAGTCACTCATTCAAGCTGTCATCGAGCTCGGTCAGCGCTTGAACATCAAACTCTCGTTCAAAGCCCAAGGCATCAAGAAAGCGGAGCTCGACGCGAAAGTCGACAAGATGGCAGTCGACGCGTTCGAAGACCAATGTACGACGGCCAATCCGAAAATGCCGCTCGTCGAAGAATTGAAAGAGATCATGTACGCTGCATACGAAGGTGTATAAGTCTTGCACCGATCAAAACGGTTTCCCTCATTCAGAGGGAGGCCGTTTTTTGTGAAAAAGAAATATACAATTGTCAGATAACTTAATATAATAGGATAATACAACCATTTATTGATGAGTTTTTTTTCATGGAGATACGCAGATGACAATTATGTACAGCTTACTGTCGGCACTATTTACCGTTTTTCTTTATTTCAATCCGCTCTCATCAACAAGTCCTTATGAGACGGCTGAATATTTTGCGTCACAAGATCGAGATGCAGATAGTTACGATAGTTTTGAGTTTTTGACACATTTGGTACAGAGCTAGAAGTGAGTGCGAAGAGTATCGTCCATTACGTCCAGCGCTCTACTTATTGGACGGACATTTATCTAGGCGACGATTATTTTGAAGGATACTCGAGCATGGCGCTCGAACAGGAGATCGAAGGTGAACTTTTACATATGAACTGGGATGACCCCATCGAACAAGTAGAAGGCAAAGTGATCGTGTTGCCGATGACAGACACTTCTCTCGAAAAGTCGCATACGGCCTATACGTCAGATTATTACGGGGTCATCGATAATGATGAAGCGGGCAACCGTTACTTAGGTAAACTCGCTGAAACAGGGGCAGCCGGTTACGTCATTACACCGCATCCAAATGAACCGGATGAGAGCGGCTTCGTGATTGTTTCCTATACATTACCGATTGGGGGTACCGGAGTCGATGGAGAGGCGGCCAAAGCTTTTCGTGATGGCGAAATGATTGTCATCGAACCGTACCTCGAAGAAATACCGTATATAGAGTATGTACAACAAGGGGAAGGGGATGAAGAAATTGTCATCATGTCTCGCCTTGACGCTTCGTGGAAAGGGGATCATGTCCTATCAAGCGTTAGTGGGTCTTCCGTCCTTTATCATTTATTAGAAAAGAGGGACGGTGTGAAAACCGATGCCACAATCCGCTACGTTTTTTTAAATGGTAGTGGGTTTGGAGAAGAGGCAAGTGATGACTATCTCGCTCAATTGAAAGAGCGTCAACCATCGTTGAAGACGATTCTGCAGTTAGATGCCATGGGAACGGGGGACGACCCACTTTACATTCGAACGATTGGGATGAAACGCCACTCCTTTTTAGAGACAGAACCGTTCGAAGCACTTGATGTGACGATATTAGGCAGTTCAAGTCTGGACAGCTACGGAGAAGCTGACTTACCTCTAGCCGTCCTGAGCGATTCGCGGTTGGCGGTTTATGACTTGCATACTGAATACGATAATCTAGATCGTCTATCCAATGAAGTGATGGAAGAGCAAGTTGAATGGCTGAAGCAGTGGCTGATTACTCAATGAAACGATTTTCCCCGAGACGTTCCTAATAAGAACGTCTTTTCTTTACGGATAAACACTCGTCCTCTCTTAAATACTTCGGTATGATGAAAGGGGAGGCGATACAATGGAACGACAACTGAACGTGACAACGAATTATGGACAACTGGCCGGTACGTGGATGACCCACGGCGAACCCCGTAAGACGGTCGTCCTGCTCAGCGGGAGTGGGCCGAGCGACCGGGACGGCAATCTTGGACCATCCCAATTCGGCACATATAAAAAGTTGGCCGAGGCGCTCTTTGAGATGGGTGTCAACGTCTACCGCTATGATAAACAAGGCATCGGTGAATCGGACGGTGATTTCAATAAAGTCGGGCTGCACGATTTGGTTACAGATGCGATCACCGTCGTCAACGCCATCAAACAGGAGCCGGACGCAGGTGACATGTATGTGCTTGGTCACAGCGAAGGGGCAGTGATCGCCCCGGCGGTCCAGCTCGAGACGAACGCGGCCGGACTGCTTCTTCTTGCCGGATTCAACGATTCCTCGAAGAAGATGTTCTTGCTGCAAGCCGACGCACTCGCAACTGAAGTCGGTTCGGTGAAAGGACTCAAGGGCGTGTTCTATCGATTGACCGGCGTCCCGAAGAAGATTCGCCAGCGCCAAGACGATTTGCTCGAACGGTCGCTGCGGACGAACGTCGCCGCCTTCAAGTACCGCGGCCAAGTCGTGAACGCCAAATGGATTCGCGAGCATGCGTCGTATGACGTCCGCGAGCGACTCGAACATGTGCGGGTCCCGGTGCTCGCCCTGACCGGTGACCGCGATGTCCAAGTCCCGCCGGAGCATGTCCACTCGATTCGGACGAAAGGGGACATCGACAGCCACATCATCCACAACATGAACCACTTGCTCGTCGAACGGACGAGTCCGCACGCGCTCCTCACATTGCATAAGGAATATCGAAACGCCATTGAGGCACCGCTTCATCCCGAACTCATTCGCCGATTGAACGATTGGTTGATGAAACGATAACGAACTGTCAAAAACGGTCACTAAGTGACCGTTTTTTATGTTATAATTGTGAAAACGTAAAAAAATATGAATGTTTTTGAATGTTTATGATTGTTTTTTAAATGAAAACGCTTTATATTAGAGCTACGGAGGGAATATGATGTTAACGAAGCAACGACATCAACTGATTTTGCAACGTCTGTCGGAGCAAAAGATTGTCAAATTGAAAGAATTGGTCGAGTTGACGGCATCGTCGGAGTCGACGATTCGCCGGGATTTGACCGACCTCGAAGCAGAAGGTTATCTCGAACGGGTACACGGCGGCGCAACGCTCGTGGCCCGCTACGAAGAAGAGCCGACGTTCGAGGAGAAACGAGATCAGCACGTCGATGAAAAAGTCGCGATTGCACGGAAGGCCGCGACATTCATCGAAGACGGGATGTCCGTCTATCTCGATGCCGGGACGACGACGCAAGCGATGGTTCCTTTTTTAGATGGAAAAGACGTCATCGTCGTGACGAACAGTTTACCAATCGCCAACGACTTGTTCGACCTCGATATCAAGACGTTCGTGATCGGTGGTGAGTTGAAACGGTCGACACAGGCACTCGTCGGCTATAACGCTCGGGAGAGCATGATGAACTATCGGGTCGACCTCGCTTTTCTTGGCATCAATGGCGTCGACCTAGAGGCCGGGTACACAACCCCAGACCCGGAAGAGGCACTCGTCAAAAAAACAGCAATCGAACTGGCTCGCGAGGCGTACATTTTGGCGGACGATTCAAAATTCGGGAAACGTTCGTTCAGTCGGGTGGCTCCGCTCGAAGCGGCTACACTCGTCACATGGAGCGACTCGACAAGCGTCAGTTCAATTCAATCAATCACAAAGGTGGTGAACGCCCAATGATTTACACGTTAACACTGAACCCCTCAATCGATTATTACGTGACGCTCCCTGAAGTCGTCCTCGGTGAAGTCAACCGGATTCAAGAGACGACGCAGCGGGCCGGAGGAAAAGGCATCAACGTCGCGTTCGTCTTACGTGAATATGACGTCGACACAGTCGCGTTAGGATTCGTCGGCGGCACGACGGGAGACTTCATCAAGAAGGCGCTGACCGACAAGGGCGTCCAAACCGATTTCGTCGAAGTCGATGGTCAGACGCGCATCAACGTCAAGATTCGAGCGCAAGAAGAGACGGAATTGAACGCGAGCGGCCCGGTCATCTCGGACACGGAACTTGAACGGTTGACGCGTCAGTTCGATCACGTTCAACCGGGCGACATCGTCGTCCTCGCCGGAAGCATTCCGGGCAATCTGCCGGATACACTCTACCGCACGCTCGCTGAGACGGTGCGGGCAAACGGTGCCGAGTTCGTCGTCGATACGACGAAGGAAGCGATGCTCGAAGTCCTCTCACTCAATCCGCTCATGATTAAACCGAACCACCATGAACTTGGTGAACTGTTCGATACAGACATCGAGACGTTCGAACAGGCGCTCCCGTATGCGGAGCAGTTGGTCGAACGCGGTGCCCAAAACGTCATCGTCTCATTCGCCGGTGACGGTGCGATGCTCGTCAACAATTCAGGCGCCTATACGGCGAACACACCGAGCGGCAAACTCGTCAACTCGGTAGGAGCAGGCGATTCACTCGTCGCCGGATTCGTCGCCAACATTCTCGACCACGACGCAACCGAAGCGTTCCGCTATGCGGTCACGACCGGCAGCGCGTCTGCATATACGTTCGGGCTGTGCACAAAAGAAGACGTGGACCGCCTGGTCGGCGAAGTCAGCGTCATCCCACTATCTCGATTGGAGGAAACAACATGAACATCACGGACCTTCTTAAAAAGGACACGATTCAACTGAATCTCCGCAGCCGTTCGAAAGCCGAAGTCATCGAAGAACTCGTCGACGTGCTCGACCGCGCCGGCAAACTATCAGACCGTAACGGCTACCGCGACGCCATCCTCGCACGTGAAGCACAAAGCACGACCGGACTCGGTGAAGGGATTGCCATCCCGCACGCGAAGACGAAGGCCGTCAAACAACCGGCCATCGCCTTCGGACGCTCGGAAGGCATCGATTACGAAGCACTCGACGGCCAAAACAGCCGCTTGTTCTTCATGATCGCCGCTGGAGAACACGCCAATAACGAACACTTGGAAACACTCTCGAAATTATCTGTCTTCCTTATGGACCCTGCGTTCCAAGAACGTCTCTATGCAGCCACGTCAGAAGATGACGTCATCCGGGCCATCGAAGAAAAAGAAGCGGCTGAGGCGGCTCCTGTCGCATCGAAACCGGTTCAAGCCGATGCACCTTACATCCTTGCCGTCACGGCTTGTCCAACGGGTATCGCTCACACGTACATGGCGGCCGATAGCTTGAAGCAGAAAGCGGAAGCGATGGGTGTCGATATCAAAGTCGAGACGAACGGTTCGACCGGCGTCAAGAACGAATTGACAGCGGCCGATATCGCGAAAGCGACAGCCATCATCGTCGCGGCCGATAAAGCCGTCGAGATGGATCGTTTCGCCGGTAAACACGTCATTGAAGTCCCGGTCGCCCAAGGGATCCGGAAGCCAGAAGAGTTGATCAACCGGGCTGTGAAACAAGATGGACCGGTCTATCAAGCGACTGGGAAGTTAGGTCAGCAAAAAGAACAGCGCACCGGCATCTACAAGCACTTGATGAGCGGGGTATCTGCGATGCTTCCTCTCGTCGTCGCTGGTGGTCTCTTGATTGCCCTCAGTTTCTTCTGGGGCATCAACTCGGCTAACCCGGATGACCCGTCATACAACGAATTCGCCGCCCAACTCATGACAATCGGTGGCGCAGCGTTCGGCTTCCTCGTCCCGATTCTTGCTGGTTTCATCGCGATGTCGATTGCCGACCGTCCAGGTCTCGCACCAGGTCTCGTCGCCGGGGCACTCGCCAGCCAAGGGAACGCCGGATTCCTCGGTGGACTCATCGCCGGTTTCCTTGCCGGTTATGTCGTCCTCTTCTTGAAGAAAGCGCTCGCGAAATTGCCGGCCACACTTGAAGGAATCAAGCCAGTCCTGTTGTATCCGTTACTCGGCTCATTCATCTCTGGGATGATCATGTTGCTCGTCGTCAACGAACCAATCGCTGCACTCATGACATGGTTGATGGACACACTCAACGGCATGAGCGGAGCGAACGCCATCTTGCTCGGTGTTATCGTTGGTGGAATGATGGCCGTCGATATGGGCGGTCCAATCAACAAGACAGCCTACGTCTTCGGTACAGCGGCACTTACTGCCGGTAACCAAGAAGTCATGGCGGCCGTCATGGCCGGCGGGATGGTGCCACCACTTCTCGTCGCACTCGCATCGACTGTATTCGCCCGTCAAAAGTTCTCGAAACAAGAACGTGAAGCCGGGAAGACAGCGTATATCATGGGAGCCTCGTTCATCACAGAAGCGGCCATTCCGTTCGCAGCGGCCGATCCGATTCGGGTATTGCCGTCAGCGATTCTCGGATCAGCCATCGCTGGTGGATTGTCAGCCTTCTTCGCCATCCAATTGCCAGCGCCGCACGGCGGAATCTTCGTCTTCCCACTCCTTGAAGGAGCCGGAAACGTCGCTATGAGCATGGGTCTTTACGCCCTTGCGATTCTTGCGGGAGCCTTGATTGGAGCATTGCTCTTGTCATTCTTGAAAAAACCATTGACGGACACGCAAGCTACAACAACGCGTAACGTCGCTTGACCAGTACGACCGTAGGATTTCCTACGGTCGTTTTTTGTCAAATGATTGTCAGTCAAATCTGGAAGAAGTCTGATTTCGATTGGGTGATTTGTGGTAAAATACTTGTAAAACTTACGCTAAGGAGGGGGTACGGATGCTCGTACGGAAAGCCGAGCCAAAAGACGCTTACGGGATTGCGCGGGTGAGGGTGAACGGATGGCGCACAACCTATCGGGGAATTGTGCCGACCGACTTTCTCTTGAAGCTCGGTTCGAACGCGATCGAGTGGTCTGAAAAGGTCCGCAGCGCCCTCGCGAAACGAGAAGTCGAAGGGTTTGTCGCCATCGTCGAAGAGGAAATCGTCGGGTTCGTTCTTTACGGGGAAGAACGGACGGGCGAATATCCGGACCATCCGAATGAGATTTATGCGATTTACATTCTAGAGGACCATCAGCGTAACGGGATTGGTTCGCTATTGCTAGAGCGAGCGATTCAAGCGATGTCGAATCACGGGCTCATCATTTGGGCGCTCGAATTGAACCCTTACCGCACGTTCTATGAGCAACGTGATGGGCAGGTCATCGATGCGAAAGAGCGCTTGTTCGGGGAACTTGCCCTCCGTGAAGTCGCCTATGGATGGACAAAAGGGAATCACGACGCCATCGTCGGCGCATAATCGGACACGACTCTACTGTCGTGTCCTTTTTTTAGACTACACACAAAACAAAGGAACAGGCTAGGTGACTATATGAACATCTATAGCATAACCAAATATCATCCTGAAACGAGAGGAAAAATTGACGAGTGGACGGAAATCACGGACATCCTCCGAACGTTTGACGGTGTCGTCTTCACGTTGGAGGAATATCTCCGCGTGGAATCGAATTACGTTGAAGCGATTGAGCGAATCATGGGTTATTTAGGAGTGAAGACATTGACTGTCTCCTACCTTGAACGACGTGATTATGCGTATCGCCCCTCTTCGAAAAGCGCGTTCAATGCGCTTTATCCGATCCGGATGAGAGATCTTCTTAAAAAAGTGAGGCCAGGGAAGGCACTGTCATGAGACCAAATCCCGAACATACTTCGACTCATGTTAAGGAATGCGCTTTACGCTGAGTTAGAGTCTAAAGTGAATGAGTCAGACGAAGAGTATAGGTTCAAAGTGTTCTTTAGATACGACTATATGATGGGCGTCCATTCGGTTATAGATTTATCCCCGCTTCGAGACGAATTGTTGCGGATGGATATGTATCTTGAGAGTTGATTTGGCGAAGGAATTTAAAAGGAAGTTCCGCACGACTGACTGTACTGTAGCATGCGCTAAAGGAGTGATCCAATATGAACCGACGCATCGATACAGCTATGGCTTGGATGGATGCAACGCCAGACCGGATTTACAACGCTTTCCTTGATTCTGCCGAGCTCGTCGAGTGGCTCCCACCGGAAGGTATGTCGGCTCGCGCGACCGTGTTCGAGCCTTGGATTGGCGGCACGTACCAGCTCGTCCTTACGTATGAAGAAACTGATTTCGCCTCCGGTAAAACGACTGACCGGACCGATGTGTCGAAAGGACGCTTTGTTGACCTCGTCCCCGGTCTCAAGATTGTGCAGGTGGGTACATTCGAGTCAGCAGACCCCGCCTTTGCTGGAGAGATGATTCAGACGTGGTATTTAGAGGCACTCGATGGAGGAACACGCGTTACAATTGTTTGTGAGAACGTCCCACCGGTGATTCAGAAACAAGATCACGACACCGGGCTTCGCTCCACGCTCGACAATTTGGCCCGCTATTTGACCAACGACTGAGGCCGTTTGTTCGCTTTATGTGAACAAATGGTCTTTTTGTGTATGAAAAGGGTTTCAATAACGAAAAATAGAAAAAGGTGATGTTTTTTTGTCTAGGGTGTCAACATTCTCCTGCTTTGTCCGATACAAAGGTTAACATAACGAGTTTTCTCGAGAATGGGAGTTGTTTTATGAGACGAAAGCACGACCGCACGATTACCATTAAACAAAAATTGATTACGATGTCGCTGGTGCTATTATTGATTCCTTCTTTATTGATTGGATTTGTCGCCTACAATCAGGCGAAACAGAAAATCACCGAACAAATCATGCAATCGGCCCACGCGGGAGTGGAGCGGATGAATGATGAGATCACCAACCTGATTGAACCGATTCAACGCGATGTCGCGTTCTTTGCCGGACGGATTGATTCGTCCCTCTACGAGTCGGGGGCGGAGAACCTTGACTTGGAAGAGAAGTTTCTCGAGTATTTGGAGACGCATCCGAACGTGACGAATATTTACTACGCCTCGACTGGTGGCGAGATGACGATTTATCCGGCGCAAGAGTTACCGGATGATTATGACCCACGGACACGTCCGTGGTATGAGGCGGCAGAAGCGGCCGGTGGGAGCGTCGTCGTGACGGATCCATATGTCGATGCAGCCTCGAACAAGATGATGATCACTCTGTCGCAGACAGGGACAGATGGTCGCGGGGTGATCGCGGTGGACGTCGACGTCGACGATATCGCAGCCGTCGCGGCAAGCATTCAAATCGGGAAAGAAGGCTACGTGACGATTCTTGATGCGTTGCAACAGTTCGTCACCCATCCGACAATGGCGGCCGGAGAGAAAGGGGAGGGCGAATGGATCGAACCGCTCTATGCAGAAGATGCGGGCCGCTTTGCCTATGAGTTCGAAAATAAAGGCAAGCAGATGGATTTCATGACGAACGAGTTGACTGGTTGGAAGATTGCCGGGACGTTACATGATGAGGAAATCACGGATGAGACGTCCGGAATTCTTTGGACGACCGTTGGGGTCATCGGATTGATGCTCGTCTTGGCAGCGGGACTGCTCTATGTCATCTTACGCTCGATTTTGCGACCATTGAACCGTTTGACGGTCGGGGCTGAACGGATTCAAGCCGGTGATTTGACCGAAGATATCGTCGTCGAGTCGAATGACGAAGTCGGTCGTGTCGCCGCGAGCTTCAACGAGATGACGCGTTCCTTGCGTGCCATCATCCAAAATCTCGATCAATCAATCGGACAAGTCGCCGCCTCGTCACAGGAACTGATGGCGAACTCGGCGCAGAACACGGCTGCCTCGGAACAAATCGCCGGAGCGGTCCAACAGATGGCCGCCGGAGCGGACGACTCGAAACGTCAACTCGACGATAACGCTGTCTCGCTCCAAGCTATCACCGGTGGCATCATGCGTATCGCAGAAAGCTCGACCGACGTGTCTGAGCTGTCCCGCGAGACGGCGCTCGAGGCTGAGAACGGGACGACTGCCGTCACTGAAAACGTGGCCCAGATGCAAGCGATTGACTCATCGGTCGAGACGTTCGGGAAAGTCATTCACTCGCTCGCCGAACGTTCGAACGAGATTGGCAATATCGTCGACGTCATCAACGGCATCGCGACCCAGACGAACTTGCTCGCTTTGAACGCTGCGATTGAAGCGGCACGGGCCGGTGAGAACGGGAAAGGCTTCGCCGTCGTCGCGAGCGAAGTGCGGAAGCTCGCCGAACAATCGCAACAGTCGACGAAACAGATTTCTGAGTTGATTGACAATATCAAACAAGAGACGGAGCGTTCGGTCCAGTTGATGAAAGAAGTGTCGGCCCATACGAAAGCCGGGCTCGAGACGACGGAAAACACGGCCAAGCGTTTCCGAACGATTATGACCCAGACGCAGGCGATGACGCCGCGCATCGAAGACGTGACGGCGACGGTCGAAGAGATTGCCGCCAACGTCGAAGAGGTCTCGGCCGCAGCGACACAAATCGCCCATATCGCCGACGAGAACTCGGTCGCCTCGAAGCAAGTGGCGGCGACGACGGAGGACCAACTCGGTTCGATGGAAGAAATCGCTCAATCCGCGAAGTCACTTGCGGATATGGCCGAAGAATTGCAGGAGCTCGTATCACGCTTCAACGTATAATAAAAAAAGGGATGATGATCTGTTCTAGGCAGATTATCATCCCTTTTTGTTGTTACAAATATGCTTTACTGACTGATGACCGATTGAATGCTCTGATTTGAAAGATAGTCGAAGAACTGTGACTCGGCGGCATCCATGACGCGCTTGATTCGGCAGCCCGATGCAGGTGTTTCCTGGACGAGCATACTGTGTTGTTTGGACGTCGTGTTCGAGCACTCGAACAGTTGTTGACGGCCTTCCATCGCCAGAATGACATCGAGGAAAGAAATGCGTGAAGCTGGGCGTGCGAGTTCGTATCCACCTTTTGCGCCAGGGACTGCATTGACGAGTCCATCTTTGCGTAAGTTGGTCATGATTTTTGACAGATAGCTTTCCGAGACGTTCAACACATCAGCCAATTGTTTGATCCCGGTCGGCCCGGACGGATTGAGGTTTGCCAAATAGGCTAACGCATGAAGGGCGTAGTCCGTACTTTTGGAGAATTGCATGGATCATGCCTCCTTTTTGGCAATAATGATATAGACTGGTTGATTCGCAATCGTCGAATCGGGGTGAACGATTTCAAGGATATTGAATCCGCTCGCCCGCATCGATTGCTCCATCTCGTTGGCAGTGACGCGGGGTCCTCGTGCCGTACTCTGTTTCTCTAATTCGAGGCATAAGAAGCGTCCGCCTGGTTTCAAAGTCCGATAAATTTCCGTGAGGGCGTCGTGCAGCGGAGACACCTCGTGGAGCGAAATCGTGGCGACCGTTTTGTCAATCGTATCGTTATCCAAAGGTAACTTTCGAAAATCTGCGAGGAGGGGAGATACATTCTCATGACCGAGCTTTAGCGCTTTCGTCTCGAGATAATCGAGAATCCCTTGATCGTGATCGGCCGCAAACACCCGTGTGACCAAAGGAGCGAGTGGGAGACTCAAATAACCGGTCCCTGCACCCAAATCGAGAACATGGTCATCAGGTGCGAAAGACAAGAAACTTAATACTTCTTCTGCCGGCATCCGTTGAAGGGAGTCGAGTCGGGCCGCTTTTTTAGTGACTTGCTCATGCATGCATAAACACTCCTTTTATTATAGATATAATGAGTCTGCAATAACTATAATCAATCATCTCAAGTTTGTAAAGGCTAGCCGACTTGACGGAATCGTTTGTCCACAAAAAAAGGATGCGGGGACGCATCCTTTTTCAAAACTATCGTTTGCTCGACACTTGGTTGCGACCGCGGTTCTTGGCGACGTAAAGTGCCTCGTCCGCGTCTTGGAGCGCCTGTTCGACTGTCTTTCCGCCTTCGAGCGAACTGACGCCGAACGAGCACGTGACGCGCGGGACGGGACCGAATGGCTCGGCGTTAATCTTCTGCCGAAGCTTATCCGCGAGCTGGACACCATCGGCGAGCGTCGACTGCGGGGCGACGATTAGAAACTCTTCACCGCCCCAGCGGCCGATTGAGTCCGACTTGCGAATGTTGCGCCTGAGCAGTTGGGCGATCGATCGCAAGACGAGGTCACCGGTCGGGTGGCCAAACGTGTCGTTGACGAGTTTGAAATAATCGATATCGAGCATGATGACGGCGGCGGGTGCCCGGGTATCGACCGTCTCTTGAGCCGTCGTCGATAAGACGTCACCGACTTTCTTTCGGTTATAGAGCTCCGTCAACGGGTCGAGTGACGATAAGTGCTCCATCCGCTCTTCGTAGCGCCGTTGTTCGGTCGCATCCTCTAAAATACCGACACCGCCATCGAGTTGTCCTTCGGCTGAGAAGCTCGGGGACATCGTCGTCCGGATGAAGCGTGGCTGCCGCTCCGGTGCCTTGTACCAGCCCGCCATGCGAATCGTCTCCCCGTTCAAGACGTTCCGGATGGCGCCCAAGAAGTCGAACGAGGAAGAGCTACATCGCTCGAATATTAGATTCGAGGTCGGAAGTATCCCAAGTAAATGGACAAATGATTCATTGTAGCTCACGATTTGGCCGTGCCGATCGAAGGCGAACAGGCCGATTGGAAGCTGGTCCCATGAGGAAGGATCGGGTTTCGTGGTGTGCGTGTCATGATGAGTCCGTTCTTGATCAGCCATTGTATGACATATGCGTGAACGCATACTTCCTCCTTTCCTAACCGTAGCGGTAGTGTAGGACGTTCGTACTGATACTTTATACCCTAAATCGGGAAAGAACTAGCGAGTATTCTTTTAAAAGCTAACAAAATTTAGAATATGACGAGAAACCGTCACAGCTTGTTGTGAGATGATCTTTCAGCTCAACCACATCAAAATCGCCCCATCATGTCGATGGCTAATCCGACACGATAGGGCGACTCAAAAGAATAGAGATTATAAGATTGGACTGAGCAATCGTGACACGCCTTCGCGCATCCGGACGGTCCATTTCCGGGCTGCGTAATCGTCGACAGTGTACTTCCGGCTGACGGCGACGTCTGACTCGAACAATGAGGCAAGTTCGAGCGCGACTCGCTCGTCATAAATGACGGCGTTCACTTCGAAGTTCAAGCGGAAGCTGCGGGCGTCCAAGTTCGTCGTCCCGACGGTTGAAATCTCATCATCGACGACGAGCGTCTTGGCGTGCAGGAAACCTTGTCCGTACATATACACGTTCGCCCCATAGTCAAGCAGTTCACCGAGAAACGATAGTGACGCCCACATGACGAACGGGTGGTCGGGTTTGCCGGGAATCATGATGTCCATCTTGACGCCGGACAGGAGTGCCATCTTACAGGCGTCCATGAAACTCGCATCCGGGATGAAGTAAGGCGTCTGAATAATGACGCGCTCCTTCGCCGACATAATCATTTTAATCATCATGTTTTTCAAATGTTCCGTGTCGGAGTTCGGACCGCTCGTCACAATCTGCATCGGCGACATATCCTTGATATCGTGGCGGGCGAAACAGAACGAGTTCTCCGGGTCGTGATGCTTGCTGCCGGAATAGTTCCAATCGAGAATGAACCGGTGTTGCAGGTGATAGACGACATCCCCCTCAACACGGAGGTGTGTATCGCGCCAGTAACCAAACTTCTCGACGAGGCCGAGGTATTCAGTCCCGACGTTGAACCCGCCGACGTAACCGATTTTGCCGTCGATGATGACAACTTTCCGGTGGTTCCGATTATTCAATTTAAAGTTGATGAGGCCAAATGTCGGCGGGAAGAAGACACGGACCTCGCCGTTATGGGCAATCAATTCTTTGAAGTCGGAGTTGCGGAGGCTGCGCGAACCGACCGCGTCATAGAGGAGCCGCACTTTGACACCGGCCTTGGCCCGTTCAATCAGTTCATGGATGAGCGCCTTCCCGAGCGCATCCCGCTGAATGATGTAGTACTGGATATTGATTTCCGTCTCGGCGCTCCGAATATCGTCCATGAGCGCTTTAAACTTCTGTTCCCCGTCGTGCATGATGGCAGATTTGTTGTGGACGCTAATGAGCGATTTCGAAGAGCGCAAGTTCATCTCGAGCAGTTGCTCGTACTTCTCGAATAACGGTTGAGCAATCATCGTCTCTTTCCGGCGAATCTGCTCGATTTGACTGTCGACTTGAAGGGCGTGGAACGAGCGCTCTTCGACGCTCAAGTTGAAGAAGTTATCTTTCTTCAACTGACGTCCGAGAAACATGTAGACGATGAACCCTAGGATTGGTAAGAAAAATAAAACGAGCAGCCATGCCCACGTCGCCCCGACGTCACGGCGCTCCGCGAATATGACGGCTAATGCGAACAATAAATTCAATCCGAGGACGATATATAGTCCCCAACTAATAATGACCGACCAATCCATGCGACCAACTCCCTAAACGACAATTTCACTGCATAGATTAATAATACCTCATTCAAGGGAATAGTAAGCTATCGAAACATAAGGAGGAGACAGAGATGCATTTACAAGTGAATTGGAAACAAGGGATGGCGTTCCAGACGACGACGCCGTCGGGGCATGATGTGACGCTCGACGCCGGGGAGGAAGTCGGTGGTCTCAACACCGGTCCACGGCCGACCGAGATGCTCCTGCAGGCGACGGCGGCCTGTACAGGCATCGATATCGTCTCGATTTTGCATAAGATGCGCTTACCGCTCGAGCGGTTCGAGATGAACATCGACGGTGTCCGGGCGACGGAACATCCGAAGAAGTTCACGGCGATTCACATCTTATACGTCCTCGATGGGGACATGCCTGAAGAGCGGGTCCGTCGTGCCATCGAGTTGTCGGTTGATCGCTACTGTTCCGTATCGCACAGTCTGAACGCGACAATGACGTATAGTTACCAGTTGAACGGAGGCGAGGTCGTCCCGTTCACGTGATGTGAGCAAGATGGTTGAAACGAGTCGAAACAGTCCGTTATATTTGTATTTCAAATACTGCAATACAAAGGAGGACGTTATGATTCGACTCGCGACGAAACGCGATGCCAAGCACATCGCGGACCTAATCGAACAACGAGCCGTAGCGTTAAAACAACAAGGTAGCGACCAATGGACGGAATATTTGGAGCAGGACCTCATGGATCGGGTGCAGACGGACATCACCTCGGGACACGTTTACGTGTACGAGCAAGACGAATCGGTATTGGCCTCGATCGCCTTACTTCCGGCAGATGACTGGGACCACAATTTATGGGAAGATGGCGAACGCGGTCAATACATCCATCGGATCGTCGTCAGCGAACGATTGAAAGGCAGAGGCGTCGGTCAGCAACTGATGGAGCACGTCTTGCGTGAGGCCGACACACATGAACCGATTCGGCTCGACTGTGTGGCTGACAATGCGTTCTTGAATAGTTATTATCCACGGTTTGGCTTCGTCTTCGTGGACTCACGGGACGGATACAACACGTTCGAATACAATATGGATGAGAGTGTCAGTGCGTAAGGGGTCGACCAACCCCTTTTTTTGATATACTGAGAAGCGAATTGATGGGAGGAAACAAGATGATCAACACAATACTTGTCGGTTTCGGTTTTTCCGCGACGACATTCCATTTACCATTTTTACAGGAGCTCGATGACTTCCATATCGCTGGTGTCGTCTCATCACGCCCTAAAGACGTACGAGCCGTCCTTGGCGACGTCACGGTGTATACGACGCTAGATGAGGCACTTGCAACAGAGGCCTCGTTGTTCGTCATCACGACGCCATCCCATTTACATAAAGACATGGTCGAACGGTGCCTGACAGCGGGGAAAGACGTGCTCGTCGAGAAGCCGGCGTTCGTGACGACAGAGGAAGGGGAGGCGTTGATCGCGCTCGAACAAGCAAGTGAGGGAATCGTCAACGTCTTCCATAATCGCCGAATGGACGGAGACTTCTTGACTGTCAAACGATTGCTCGAGGAACATCGTCTCGGTGATTGGAAAGTCGTCGAGTCACGGTTCGACCGGTTCCGTCCGACTGTCCGTGACCGTTGGCGCGAGAACGCTGGGCCGGGCGCGGGCATTCTATTTGACCTCGGCAGCCACTTGATCGACCAAGCACTCGTCTTGTTCGGGAAGCCGGACAAAGTATCGGCCGATGTCATGGTTCAACGTGACGGGGGCCAGTCCGATGATGGGTTCCATGTGACGTTGCATTATGGAGAGAAGCGGGTCTATCTTCGCTCGAACCCGTTCATCGCCATCGAGGCGCCGCGGTTCGAAGTGCACGGGACGGAAGGCAGCTTCCTCAAATTCGGGCTCGATCCACAGGAGGCGTGTCTCCGGAACGGAGAAGTCAGATGCCCCGACCGTGAGACCGGAGCGGTCGTCACGGATTCGGAAACAACGATTGACATCGAACCGGGCGGCTATGTGACATTCTATCAAGCGCTCGCGGATAGCTATACGACACGACGTCCGCTCGTCCTACTTGAGGACGCGCTATTGACGACACGTGTCATCGAGACGGCCCGTGAGTCGTCCCGTTCCCAACGTGTCCTCGACTTCAACTCATAATTTTGTAGGGCGACCTGCCGTGTTCGGCACGGTCGTCTTTTTCCATAATTTAAAAGAAATCATGATGATTTTATTGTGAATGAACAAACTCGCTTCATGTTTGTTAACAACAAAAAGCTATCCGTCTCTTTCAAATAGTCAGCGGTGAATGGGAACAGGACATAGGAAACGACTTCAGACTGTCCTGTCACGCTTCGAACCAATGACGAATATTAGGAAGAGGGGAACGGATGATGTTCAATCAAATCGTGAAACACCGTTGGGAGTGGGAGAACTGGTTGCGGGAGGTCAACTGTGATTCGTATGACCATTACGACTACGTGTTGGCCAACTGTGAACCCGGCGAGCAGCCTGAGTTGTATATCGCGGCCAAAGATGACGGGATCTTACTCTACCCGTACATCCGTCGTCCGATCGCGCATCGCCACGACGACCTCGTGACGGCGTACGGTTATGGCGGCCCGTTCCGTAAAGGCAACTTCACGAACGAGGACGTCAAGGAGGCACGCAGACTTTTTCTGCAACGCCCTGAAAATCAAGCAACCGTCACCGAGACGATTCGTTATCATCCATGTCGCGTCGATCCGGACTTGATGCAAGTATTTGGGCAAGCCGTCCCGATTCGGCAGACGGTCCACGTCCGACTTGATGATTCGTTCGAACAGCTTGAGCAACGTTTCAGCAAGATGACGAAACGGAACGTGAAGCGTGCTGTACGTGAACAGGTGACGGTCGCTCGTGGGCAGTCGAATGAACTGTGTGAGTTCATTCGACTGTATCGGGCCACGATGGACCGGCGTGCTGCGAACGACATCTATTACTTCCCGGACCGATACTTCGAGGACCTATGGAACAGCGATACGTGTGAGACGGAATTATTGTTTGCCGTCCATGACGGCATCATCGTGGCGGGCGTGTTCATGTTGTTCGGAGATGACGGGGCCCACTATCATCTTGGCGGGTCGGAAGCGGACTATTTGGCGCTCCGGCCGAACCACTTCTTGTTCCGGGAGATGATTCGTCGAGCGGTCGAGAAGGACAAGGTGTACCTTCATCTCGGTGGCGGTGCGACCGGGGAAGATGCGCTCTTTCATTTCAAGCAGAATTTCTCGAGTGACGAGCCGCTCACGTATTACATCGGTCAAGCCGTGCTCGACGAGGTGGTCTATCACCGGTTGAATCAAGATCATCTGCTCCGCCACGGACCATCTGATTTCTTTCCGCTCTATCGGACACCGGTCGCAGAGACGGTCGCCGAAGTGCAAGCGGAACGATAACAAAAAGGTTCTCACTCCATTTCGAGTGAGAACCTTTTTGTATTAAGCGGCTTCTTCGTCAGAAACAGCCATTTTTTCGGTTTGGCGCGTGATTGGGAAGTTTTTGAACAGCTTACTACCTACGAGTCCGGCCACGATCCCGACTCCGAACAAGATGAGCGCCGTCACGGTCACGGTCTGCCAATCATTGAAGCCGTACATGACGAGCAGTCCCGGAATCCCGGCAGCAGAACCTGGGGCATCGTTCACCATGCCGGTCATGGCGACGATGAGTCCGGCAATCGCACCGCCGACGAAGTTGACGCTGTAAATCGGGATCGGGTTCGCCGAGATGAGGTCTGCTTGCGTGAGCGGTTCAATTGCGACCGATAGTTGGTCTTTCTTCGTCCCGATGTTCAAGCGCTTGAACAGCAAGAAGTTCATCGAAATCGACGCCGTCAACGCAAGGGCGGCAATGGCCATTGGCACACCTGTCAAGCCGAGCATCGCCGTGAGTGCCATCGAGCTGAGTGGCGACGTCGAAACGACCGTGACGATCCCCCCAAGGACAAGTCCCATCACGACCGGGTTCTGTGTCGCGGCGAGTTCGATGACCGCACCGATTTGTGTCAGCGTGTTCGTGACGAGCGGATCGACGCCTGTCGCCACGAGACGGGCGAGCGGAGCCATGATGATGACGTAGAAAATCATGTCGACACCGGCCGGCAAGTGCCGGTCTAATTTACGACCGGCGAGCGCGAGGATGTAGCCGGCGAAAAAGCCGGGAAGAATCCCGAAGCCCGCGACCGATAGTCCGAGCATGAGCGCGTAGACCGGATTGATGCCGAGGGCAATCGATACGAGCGCGGCTGCGGCCGGACCTGATAATGAACCGGCTGCTTGTCCGACTTCTTCATATAAAGGAAGCGGGAGCAGACCGCCGATGGCGTAGGCGTTGAATGCCTCGACCAAGAAACTGGCGATGGCGGCGCCGGCTAGGGCGCCCATCGCTTTCATCCCGAACGGAGCTTTGTAGCTGAATAATGTGAATAAGGCAAGAATCAACAGTAAAAGTGCGATACCTTGAATAATGACCATATGGTGTACCTCTTTCTCTCTGTTCTATATTTCCTCTATAGTTAACCATTCGAACGGTTCTGTAAAGCCATTTCATCCATCTGACACGACTTTTTTTGGTGGTAGCGTTTCCATCTTAGGTATTGGATAATTGTGAACAAAATTAACTGTGAAATTCACGAAAAAACAAGCTCATATGTGTCAGTCCGGTCCGGAGTGGGAACAGAAAGGGGAAAGACTTTTGATATAGGAATGACCAAGGAGGAGTAGAGATGCAAATGGAGACAAAAAACTGGCACGCACTCGAACCGGATGCGGTAAAGAGTTTGCTCGAGACGGACACAAACAGCGGTCTGTCAAAAGGGGAAGTGTCAAATCGGCAAGAGCAGTACGGGAAGAACGTACTGCCCGAGAAAGAGAAGACACCTGAAATCATAAAATTTTTGCGTCAATTCAATGATATTCTTGTCTTCGTCTTACTTGGTGCCGCTGTCGTCACCGGCTTTTTAGGGGAGTACATCGATACGATCGTCATCGTGCTCGTCGTGACGATTATCGCGGTCGTCGGTTACCTTCAAGAGAACAAGGCCGAGCAAGCGTTAGAAGGTATCAAAAAGTTACTTGAGACGAAAGCGAGCGTCATCCGTGACGGCAAGCAGAGCCAAGTCGACTCGAGTGACCTCGTCGTAGGGGACATCTTGGTCCTTGCCGCCGGGGACAAGGTCCCGGCTGACGCCCGTATCATCCAAGCCGAGAAATTCAAAGTCGAGGAATCGGCATTGACGGGTGAAGCGACGACGGTCGAGAAGAAAATTCAAGTCGTCCCGGAAGACGCCGTCCTCGGTGATCGCAAAAACATGATTTATTCGGGTACGAGCGTGGCGACAGGAAGCGCGAAAGCAATCGTCACGTCAATCGGAGAAGGCACGGAACTCGGCCAAATCAACGCCTCGATTGCTGAAGTCGAGACGGTGAAGACGCCGCTCATTCGCCAGACGACGAAGTTTGGTCAGACGGTATCCATCGCCATCCTCGTCATCTCGGTCGTCATTTACGCGTTCGGTTACTTCGTCCGCGATTTCGATCCGATTGAGTTGATGCTGACGACAATCGGTCTCGCCGTCGCCGCGATTCCAGAGGGATTACCGGCAGTCATCTCAATCATCCTTGCGCTCGGTGTCCGGAACATGGCCGAGAAGAAAGCCATCGTCCGCAGCTTACCATCGGTCGAGACGCTCGGTGCCGTATCGGTCATCTGTACCGATAAGACCGGGACGTTGACGAAAAATGAGATGACCGTCAAACAAGTCGTCACGGCTAAACACGACATCGAAGTGTCAGGGAGCGGTTATGAGCCGGACGGTGATTTGGAATTGAACGGCCAACCGTTCGATTTGGATGATGACGAGTCGATGATCGATTTGCTAACGGTCGGGAAAACGTGTAATGACGCCCAGTTGTATGAAGAAGGCGGCGAATGGGTCGTCAATGGTGACCCGACGGAAGCATGCTTGCTCACGCTCGCCGAGAAGGCGGAGCGGCCAATCGAACGTTTGGACGTCATTTCGAAGATTCCATTCGATTCGGAGTACAAATATATGGCGACGCTCGTCGATTATAAAGGCGAGCGCATGATTTTCATCAAAGGGGCGCCGGACCGCCTGTTCGATATGGCGGAAGACACGGAGTTTGACCGCGCCTATTGGGATGAGAAACGAAAAGAGATTGCCGATCGCGGACAACGCGTGCTCGGAGGCGGCTTCAAGCGAGTCGACGCCTCGAAAGAGACGGTCGACCACGAAGACGTCGAGAACGGCATCACGTTCCTCGGGCTTTATGGTATCGTCGATCCGCCACGTCAAGAAGCAATTGAAGCGGTCGCGGCTTGTCGTGACGCAGGAATCCGTATCAAGATGATTACCGGCGACCATAAAGACACGGCCGTCGCCATCGCGCGAGAACTCGGTATGGAAGTCGAAGGTGCCCTCGAAGGGAAAGAATTGACGAACATGACCGACGAAGAAATCAAAGAGGCGTCGATTCATAATGATGTCTTCGCCCGGACGAGCCCGAACGATAAACTTCGTCTCGTCAAAGGGTTGCAACAGAACGGCTTAATCACGTCGATGACCGGAGACGGCGTCAATGACGCACCAGCCTTGAAACGGGCCGACATCGGTGTCGCGATGGGGATTAAAGGAACGGAAGTCGCGAAAGAGGCCTCGCAGATGGTCCTCGTCGATGACAACTTCAAGACGATTTACAACGCCGTCCGTGAAGGACGCCGTGTCTACGATAACTTGAAGAAGACGATTTTGTTCTTGCTCCCGACAAACGGTGGACAAGCACTTCTCGTCGCCATGAGTATCTTGCTTGGTGCAGCGGCACCACTTAGCCCGGTTCAAATCCTCTGGGTCAACATGGTGGTCGCCATCACGCTCTCGCTCGCTATCGCATTCGAGCCGCTTGAAGAGAGCACGATGAAACGGCCGCCGCGCCCTGCGAACGTGCCGTTGTTAAGTAGCTATTACATTTTCCGCATAACGTTCGTCTCGATCTTAATCGGGGGCGGTAGTTTAATTATCAACTATATGCTCGGTGATTTCGATTATTCGACCGATAAGTTGCAGACAATTACGCTCAATACGATCGTCATGGCGCAACTGTTCCACTTGTTCAACTGTCGGACGGAGCTCGCGCCAGCGTTCAACCGTCATTTCTTCGACAATAAAATCGCCTTTGTCGTCTCAGCACTACTGATCGGGCTCCAGTTGTTCATCACCTACGTCCCGTTCATGCATACGCTGTTCGGTACGGCACCGATCGAGCTGCAAGACTGGATTTATCCGGTCGCGTTCGGTCTCATCGTCTTTGTCATCGTCGAAATCGAGAAAGCCATCTCGCGTCGTGTCATCGGTAACAAAGACATACACTGATGTTTTAGTGAAGACGGAATGTGGAATTAAAGCATTATGCAGAGGAGGGATGCTCAATGAAACGTGATGAATCACAACCTGGGGTACACCCAGATCCAGTCCCGGATGAAGAGTCAGATCCGGCCACTAAACCGGCACCGACCCAACATCCAGATCCGGACCCGGAACAGGACAATGACGACTCAAACTAAGGACGCCGATGCTTGATAGGCGCTTCATACAAAAAGGGATTTCCGATCAATGTCGGAAATCCCTTTTTACTGTTATTTCTTCGGTGCCGGGCTGCGATACTCGGTCATCTTGTCGAATTCTTTCTCATTGAAATACTCGACGACGACGAAATCGCCGACCGGACATTCCCAACGGTCTTTGGCGATTTGACACTCTTTCAGTGTCACTTTCTGGTCGTACATATCAAGCTCGAGCGTGTCCTTCAAAAACTGATCGACTTGTTTGTCGTTAATTTTGAAGTATTCGCTCAAGATGATGTCTTCGCCTCTGTCGTTCGTATGCGTCATCACTTTAAAAAATCTCATTGGTGTACCTTCTTTCGTCTGTAAGCTGAATTCTCAGTATAAAGGAGCTGGACTGATTTGGGAACCGTCATCCCGGTTTCCATAGAGATGCCCCTTCCTTGTTGAATGTGAAAGGGGCTCGTCTCATTTTAATTTGTGGCGGTTCGGTGGTGCCTCGTTGAACGGTTGTTTATGGCGAATGATTAGCCAGAACAACAAACCGAACAAGGGGATATAAGGCAGAGGCCACAAACTCATCTTGTAGCGCCTGGCATCCCGATTCATCAACGTGATTTGGATGAAGGCGAGCAAGACGAAATCGACCGTCATCGTCCGGACGAACTGGTTCTGTTCGACGTAAGACCAATATTCGGCCACGTTCCCGGTCGTTGATGCGGCGATGAACAAGCCAATCGTGACGAGCAAGAGTAGCACCCCGAGCAGTCGCGTCGGGAGCGGCTTAATCGGTGTCGGATAAGGCGACTGCCGCGCGAACGCCAAGTACGGGGCAATGATGAAGCCGCCGACGATGAAACCGGTCGCTGCCGGTATGAGAGGATTCGGGCGCAACTGGTTCACCTCAGACCAAAGAAGCGGGAACAAGGCGAGCGGATAGACGCCTAGGATGCTGAAAAGGGAAAGCGAATATCCTTCATAGGCGTCCGTATTATACGTGATGAAATCGAGCAAAAACCGGCTCGAGAACGGTTCATTCGGACCGAGGAGCGCGATAGCAATCGCAGTGGCCCACGGAATGAGTAAAAACTTTCTAGTCATGCCCAACACCTCGAGTCTGTCTCTGTTTCCATTAGTATACCCTGGAATCAAGCGAACAAAAAATGAGAAGTGTCAATCGACACGTTCTCATTGATTTTCACGAGCATACGCTTTAATCATCGTCACGAGTTGCTGGGTCTCGTCTGAGTCTGATTCGAGTCGGATCCCGTAATCATATAAACTTCCCATTTGTCCGCGGTGCCTGACGTGGCCCGTTAAGTCGAGCGGTTGAATCAACGGGACGAGATCCAATTTGACCTGAACTTTCAGCCCTTCGGAAAGTGGGAATAAGTAGTCGCACCGCATCTTCAGACCGTGGGCGCTGATATTGAGCAGTTGTGCTTCCCCGTCATGCAGTTCTTTGTCTTCCCAAATGAGGCGATATGGGATGAAGCGGGGATTCGGTAAAATATAGCGAAACGTTTCTTGTCGTCGATAGCGCATCGGTTCACCTCATTTCTCTACCTAGATTATCGGCTATTTGAAGTGAATCGTGAAGGGGTGAAGCCACCAAAATTTAGGAAGCGCGGTTTACAGAATTGCAAACGCTTTCTATAATAGAAAGACAGAGTTGGTGAAGGAGGGATCGTATGAACGTCAAGGACTTACTCCGACGCTATTCGATCGACGAACCAATCATCTACGCGAAAAATCTACACGGGCAGTGGATCAAATTGGAACAACTGCCGCCCTACACCATACTAGAGGTCGAGGCGACGGACGAGGCCATCGAGGCGCTCGCCATCGACGCGTACGTGGCGCTCACCGTTTGTCGGGAGAAATCGTCGCTTGAAGATGCACGCCCTTATGCGGTGCGGCTTCATATCAAAGGAAAGTAAAAACCGCGAGCCCATCGGCTCGCGGTTTTTGATTAAGCAGCTTTTTCTGTCTCGCCGTCCTGTGGGACGGTCCGTTTCGCATAATACATGAACGGTGTCGCCATCCAGGCGATAATGAACTTGGCGACATATGTCGTGATGAAGATGTTCCACCAGATATCCCATTCCATGCCCCAGAAGGCAATCGTACAGAAAGTGAGCGTATCGATGAACTGAGAGACGACGGTCGAACCGGTCGTCCGAAGCCACAGTTTTTTCTCACCCGTTTTGGCGCGAATCTTCGAATAGATGAAGACGTCGAACAGTTGCGAGACGAGGTACGCGGCGAGACTACCGAGCGTGATGAGCGGAAGCATCGAGAACAGCGCTTTGAAGCTCTCATGCATGAACAGTGCCTCTTCAAACGGCTCATAAAGCAATGCGAATTGCATGAGCACGGTCGAGACAATCAAGATGAAGAAGCCGAGCCAGACGCCTTTACGGGCGGTGTGACGACCGTATTTTTCATTCAAGATATCTGTCGCTAAATAAAGGGAACCGTAGACGATATTCCCGAGAGTAAAGATGAAACCACCGATTACAATCTGCTGCGTCACTTGGATGTTGGCGACGACCGAGGCCATCGCGATCCAGGCGAACAGTCCGACGCGTCCGAACAGCTTGTAGCTGAGGACGAGCAGACCGAGCGTGAGCAAGGCAGAAGGAATCCATAACCATTCATTGAGCATGGGGATCGTACTCCTTCCAAATCATTCATTCTGTCAACTTTACAAGTTTATAGAGGAACGGAAACTGTGTCAAGACAGTTTCCATGACTAAACGGAAAAAGCTCTCACCCGGGGTTGGATGAGAGCGATATATCTAGTTGATATGCTGTCATACACCACTTAGGTTAATGGCGATGCCTTTCATCATCGATGACAGATGATTCAATTTGGTACGGGCATGTTCCCAAGATTCCCAATCGTCACCTTCTATAAATCGTGTCAACGTCTCACTAATGTAAGTGAGTTCGTTCAATACAGAGGTCAACCCCTCGCGGTCGATGCCTGAGGCGTCAGATGACAACAAGTGGTCAAGTGCCGGGAGAATCTCATCAATGTCGGCACGGACGGATTCGAGTTCTTCCAGGTTACTGTCGATTTGCGTAGAGATTTCGTCAAGCGGACGGTCTTCACAAGACATCCCACAGGGGAAAATTGCCTGCTCTGATTCGCGCAACGCGCCGAGCGTATCACTGCTCAGAGACTCAAGATACCCTAAAAAGATTGTGACTTCTTCTTCGGTCGGGACGGGCTCGGAGAAAGGTTGTGTCTCGGATACATCGATTACGACATTTTTAGTTTTCGGGGGTGAGTCAGACGTACGATCTGTCGTCTGTTCGGTACAGGCGGCCAATAAGGCGACGGCAGCAAGTAGAATGATGAAACGTTTCATATCGAGTCTCCTTTATATAAGTATTTATCCATCATACCATTTATTGGAATATAAGGATGGACGATCGACTATAAAAAAGCACTTTCTCAATAGTTTGAGAAAGTGCTTGTGTTGGTCCGTGTCACGGAATCCATTTGATGCCTCCGACGAGAATCGAACTCGTGCTGCAGCATTACCATTGCTGAGGTCTGCCACTAACCTACAGAGGCGGTTACATCTAGTATGTTACACAGTCTGTCATGAAATTTCAAGCTTTTTTAGAATAATAAGACCCCCGTCCTCCTCATTGTGAGAAGGGCGGGGGTGCGTTGAATCAAGCTTACTTCGTCCGGACCCAAACTGCTCCAGCCGAGTTGTCTTTCGCTTCGCCGACGACGTCGACGACGAGACCGTATTGTGGAAGTTTACGGCCCGCATCTGGGATGAGCGAGTTGATGTACGTGTTGGCGTCGTTGAACTGTTTCACGCCTGGTTGAGCTTTGTAGTCATAGATGCCACGGCTCGGTGAATCGATGTACCAAGGGAGCGTCTTGTCTAAGCTGAACGCCGCGTCTGCGATCTGGTAACGCGTGCTGCCAGCGACTGTGTCTTGACCGTTCAAGTTGCCGATAAGTGCCTCAGGGTGCGAGTCGACGACACCGAGGAAACCTTCACCCGGATGGATGCCGACCCAGTTGTCTGAGAACGAATCATCCGCATACCAGACAACGAGACCTGTGTTGTACTTGACGCCACGGCCGTTCAAGAGACCAGTGTCAGCGCCTTCATGGTTGCGCCATTCGAGGTAGTAGTAGTGCGGTTTCGTGTCATAGCCGTCCGACTTGACGAAGCCGTCGAGCGTGACTTTCTCTGCGCCTTCCGCATCGTCAGCGAGGAGCGATTGTCCGCTTGACGTGATCGACAAGTTGTCGAGGGCGAACCCTTCAAGGGCAAGACCACCGTCCGTCACGTATTCGAAGACGATTTGTACGTCTTGACCAGCGAACTGTGACAAGTCGTACGATTTGTTCACCCAAGCGCCGTTCGTCGATTCCGCACCGTTTCCAGTGTTGTCATCGCCGTAGACGTCAAGGACGACTTCTTTGCCGCCGCTGAGTGCTTTCACGTACAAGTAGTCGTAGTCAAACTCGATATCGAAACGTGTGTCGAAAGCGAGTGTACCGTCCGCTCCAAGTTTGACCGTCGGTGTCGAGAGTTCAGTATGCAAGTTATCGCCTTTTGTCGAGTAGTAGTAATACTCGCCGTATTCTGGTTCGATGCCTTTTACTTTCTTGTCTGGAAGGTTCACTTTCAACAATCCAGGGTTGGTTGATTTCGTCACCGATTGATCGAGTTTCGAAACAAAACCTTGTTGCGTGATGTCTTCAAGGTCAACTTCCGTGATGTTCGCCCAGTTGCCGCCCATCAATTTTTGGAAGTACTCTTTGTTTTGTGGCGAGAAGCTCGTTGGCTCTGTACCCGCCACTTTACCAGCCCAGCTGCCGCCGCTCATGATTGACCATGATTGGACCGGTTCGCCTTGACCTGTGTATTGTGTGTCGTATTCATCTGGAAGACCGAGGTCGTGACCATATTCGTGAGCGAAGACGCCGACTGCGCCGTCTTCCGGTTGAATCGTATAATCGAATGCCGCCATTTGACCGCCCCAGTACGGGACGTCTGCTGTCGTTCCAGCTACACGGTAAGGGCTGTTCCCGACGACCCAACGGTGTGACCAGACTGCGTCATCACCAAGGACACCGCCACCCGCTTCTTGGCCAGTACCGGCATGGATGATCATCAAGTGGTCAACCAAGCCGTCCGGCTCGTTGAAGTCGCCGTCACCGTCGAGGTCATATAAATCGTATTCATCGTATTCGGCGAGGTCCATGCCTGAGGCGACCGCCGCGTTCAACGTATCTTTGACGAGTTGACGCGGACCTGGTCCGATGTTGTCATTCCCGCCAGCCGGATTATCACCACCGTAGTCTTTCGCCGTACCCGGGACAGTCAACCAGTCAGAAACCGTGCCGTCGACCGTGTAGCTGCCGCCCGACTGCTCTTCATAATATTGTTTGAACGTTTGGACTTTTTCACCGTTGAACAGTTCGAACGACTCATCGCCGAACATATACTGCTCGTAGTGTTCTTTACTGAAGTTGTCGCTATAGAGATAGCCTTCTTCTTGTACAACGTTGTTATGTTTGAAGTCGCTATACTCGACGAGAAGGACGAGTACTTTGTCTTCACGGACGGCTCCGTTATAGCCAGCTTGCTTGGCCGGGTCGACTTTGACTTGACCGTTCGGCTTGCCTTTCCGACAGTTCGCTTGTCCTTTTTTCGCTTTGTCGAGGAGACGTTTCGATTCTTTCTCGAATTGGTTATGTATCTTCTCTTTCGCTTCAGCGGTTTTATCGTTCAAGCCGTGCTTATGGGCGTCTTTCGCATTGCCTTGCTTCTTCTCGATATAGGCATCGACGGCCTTGTGGCGCTCAGTAGCCGAAAGCCCTTTTTTGATGACGCCTCGTTTCTCGAGCGCTTTGGCGAGCCGATCCTCATCGATGATGTTGTGATCGAATGGAGTATTCGTGCTCGGGGTTGGTAGCGGTGAGGCGGCGAGTGGAGCGGCACCGACGGCCGGGATCGCACTGACGCTCATGACCGATGTCAGCGCGACGGCGAGCGTCGTGCGACGGATGGAACGTTTTTTCATTTGTACTAACCTCCTGTGAAAATAATGGGAAATTGTGTGAGCTTGAATCCAACATTAAACTTGTGTCGGATTAATGTCAATATTCAGAAAATAAGAATCAAAAAAAGAGACTTTCGTCCCGATTGGTCCTAAAGACCTAAGGGGTCAAGTCTCTACATCGATGATGCCGTAATGAAATTTGGACGTTTTGCGAACAATCCTTTTAAAACCAAACGTTTCGAACGTCTCACTCTCAAAATGAGCCTTTAGGACAATCCGTCTGGCCGCGACACGACGGGCCTCCGTCATGAGTTCAAAAGACAGTGGATTCGTATTGGCGAGCGATCGTAATGGGTTCAAGTGAACCGATTCTGAAATCGTCTTTTCGAACATCGGATCGAAGTAGACGACGTCGAACGAATCGTCCGGACATGTCTTCAAATAGGTGAGGGCTTCCATCCAAACTACCTCGAGTCGACGCATCGCCTCATTGACCGCGTCGTGTTTCTCTTTCCAGACGGTCAGGCCTTCCTTGACGAGCATCGCGGTGACGAACTCACTCTCGAGTCCGACGGCGCGACCGGTCGGACCGACGGCGTGACTGAGGACGATGCTGTCCGAACCGAGCCCGAGCGTGCAGTCTAGGACTCGGTCACCTGGCTTGATTGCGGCAGCATCGACGAGCGGGTCGTTCCCACCGCGCGCAAGTTGCTTCACACGGAAAACCGAGCTCGATGGGTGGAAAAAGAACGGTTCATCTCCGTCGAGCGGGGTATATTCGACACGGCGCTTATCAAAGACAAGGACGCCTGTCTGGTGGCGTTGCTTTAACGTGTCGATGGAGTGTTTGCGTCGGGGGATAAAACGGACGTCGTACGTTGCTGCGTGAGCCGCGGCCCGTTCGATGGTTGCCTCGGTCGGGCGTAAACAAGTCGTAACGATATAAGTCATAGTATCTCCTTACTGAAAAAATGAGACGCAGAGGCGTCTCATTTTTTCTTGCTGAGTAAATCCGACAATTCATCGATGAGCGCCTTATGCGAGGCGAGTTCTTTCTTCTTCTCATCGTTCGGGTTGATCGGGCGTTTCGAGCGGCTTTGAAGCGCTTCGAGCGTCTCATCGATTGACGATTTGAGCGTGTCGCGATCTTCCGGCTTGAGCGTCACTTCATGCGGGTTTTCACCGCTTGCGTCGAGTTCGCGTAGACGAGCCATCAATTGTTTTGCTTCTCGGTTCAAATCGGCGAGTAATCTGTCAATTTGTTCCAAACGAAGCTTGATTCCATCACGTTCTGTAAACATTCGTTTCACCTCTTTTGTTGGGTAACCGTTAGGTATCTTCTCATTTACTTTACCATAATTATCGAAAGACGAAACTACCGGGAATATATTCCATTTTATTTGACTGAGGGAAACACTGTTTCTCTATGCCCACACGACATTCGACTGGTATACTGACTTAGCTAATAAGGAGGTGGTCGGATGCAGTCGACAACTCATCCACCGAAAGCGCTCAAAGGCGCCATTTTATCCATCACGACGTATTTGGTCTTATCTGTCCTAAAAGTCGTATTCGGTTATTTGTATAATTCGGAAGCCGTCCTCGCCGACGGATTCAATAACACGACCGATATCATCGCTTCAATCGCCGTCTATATCGGCATTCGCATCGCCGCGCTGCCCCGAGACGCGGAACATAAATACGGGCACGCCAAGATGGAGACACTCGCCGCACTCGTCGCATCACTGATCATGGTCGCCGTTGGGGTGTTCGTTCTATTGAACAGTATCGCCACTCTGATTGGGGGCGAATACGTGGAACCGAACCCGCTCGCGGCCGTCGTCGCGTTCGTGAGTGCGCTCGTCATGTTCGGCGTATATGCGTACAATTCGAGATTGGCCAAGCAGACCCGGTCACTCGCCTTGAAGGCGGCAGCGAAAGACAATCTCGCCGACGCCATGATTTCAATCGGGGCTACGCTCGGCGTCCTGTTTGCCTACTTTAAATTGCCGTGGATGGATACGGTGCTCGCCGTCCTCATCGCGGGGATGATTATCCGGACGGCGATTCAAATCTTTCTCGACGCGACCCATCAGCTCTCGGACGGGTTCCCACCGGACCTTGTCGATTCGTATGAAGAGACAATCCAACACTTTGATGCCGTCAAGGAAGTCCGTGAAATCAAAGGACGTCACCTCGGCAATCACGTCATGCTCGATGTGACGATTGCCGTCGAAGGAAGCCTCACCGTCGAGGAGGCGCACGATTTATGTGATGACATCGAGCGCGAACTCGACGAACACCATGCCGTCGATACAGTCCACATTCACATCGAACCGGTCTGATTTCGGTTATCTTTTGCGCTTCACGGCGCCGTTCGTATATAATGAGTGTGGAAAGACAATGAGATAACTGTTAAGGAGGGCACGGGATGGAAATCGTGCGTCAACCTATTCGTCAGATTGATGAGATCGAATATGAGCATTTTAAAAAATACGGTCAAAGTTCTTACGGCATGTCAGCCGAAGAGTTAAAAGGCATCTTTGTCGAGATGGGCGAAGAGCAGGTGTACTCAGCCGACGCCCATAGCTATGGGGAAGACTTCTATTACGACCTCCGTGTCGATGGTCAAGTCGTCGGAAAAGTGTTGCTCTTGAAACTGGCTCGTGTCTATCAGCTTGATTTGATGGTGTTTGACCCATACAAAGACAAGGGCTATGCGACTGAAGGGCTTCGCCTCGCGCTCGAGCAATCCGATTTGAAAGAAGGGCATACCGTTCGTGCCGGCATCCCGCCGACTAGTCCGCATCAGAAAGCGGTACACCATGTCCTCGAGAAGAACGGCTTCGAGAAACGGAACGGTCTTTACTATTTAAACTTTAAAAAACGATATGTAATCAACCATTGAACTGACGGCGTCTGACGCGTCAGTTTTTTCGTATGGAGGTTTTTGAGATGAAACAAGTGACAATCAATGACATCGCCAAACTGGCCGGGGTCGCGAAAAGCACCGTTTCCCGTTACTTGAACGGGGGCTCGGTCGGACAGGCGACCCGAGACAAGATTGAGCGCGTCATCCAAGAGACGAACTATGAGCCGAACCAGTTCGCGCAAAGCTTGAAGTCAAAACAGACAAAAATGATTGGTGTCATCGTCCCGCGGCTCGATTCCTATGCCGCTTCGCGGACGATGATGGGCATCGATGAACGACTGACCGAACGCGGGTATCAAATGCTCGTCGTCAACACTGCCCAACAGACCGAACGGGAGATTGAGCAGCTATATAACTTGGCGAAACAAAAAGTGGCCGGCATCATCTGGCTCGGGACGACCGTGACGGAACGGCACTTACAGGCGATAAAAGATATTCAAATCCCAGTCCTATTGATCGGTCAGGAACATGGACACGTTCATAGCCTCGTCTATCCCGACTTTGACGCGGCGTACGCCCTCGGAAAGCAGTTCATGGATTGGGGGCATCGCGATGTCATCTATGTGGGTGTCGAGGAGTACGACATCGCCGTCGGTCAAACGAGACGTGACGGTTTCTTACGCGCTTTCAACGAGGCAGGGGCGGATGTGAAGACGTACACGACGTCATTTAAAATCGATGACGCGATTCCGATTGGGGCTCAGATAGGGCATGAACTGTCGGCGTCACTCGTCGTCTGTGCGACCGACAACATCGCTCTCGGCGTATTGAAGGGACTTGCCAACGCCGGCAAGACGGTCCCGGGCGACATCTCGGTGAGTGGATTTGGAGGCTATGATTTCACCGAAGTGCTCCATCCGTCCATCACAACGGTCCACCTCCCATACCGTCGGACCGGGTCCCGAGCGGCTGACATGATTCTCCAGTTGTTAACAGGTGGAACCATCCCGATGAAAACGTTCACAATTTTTGAATTAAAATTGCGCGAAAGCGTTGACATTTTAAATTAAATCGTTTACATTTGTGTTGCGGAACCGGTTCCGCAACATTTTTTATTCGCTTATGGAACCGGTTCGATAGAAGCTACGAAGCAACACATTTGGACATGGAGGTGGACGGATGAACACCGTACATTGCATTGGTGAACTATTGATTGATTGGGTTTGTGAGGACGCGTCGAGCGACCTCGTCAACGGAACGACTTTCGTAAAGAAAGCAGGGGGAGCACCGGCAAACGTCGCCGCGGTCGTCAGTAAACACGGCGGAAGCTCAAGTTTCCTCGGTCAAGTCGGGGCAGACCCGTTCGGGCGCTTTTTAAAACAGACGCTCGTCGACAATGGCGTCGGTGTCGAAAACTTGGTGGAGGAAGGGGACACGACGTTTGCGTTCGTCTCGATTCAAGAGGACGGGGAGCGAGACTTCACGTTTCGACGCGGCAGCGATGGCGACTATGCCTTCGAGTCAATCGACTTGTCGGTCTTCAAATCAGGGGACATCGTCCACTTCGGCTCGGCGACGGCACTCCTCGACGGCGAGTTAAAGAACGCCTATTTCAAACTGCTCCAGTTCGCCAAGCGTGACGGCCTGTTCGTCTCGTTCGACCCGAACTATCGGGACGCGCTCGTGACCGACCTCGAGGCGTTCAAACAAGATTCGCTCCACTTCATCGCCGAAGCGGACTTCGTCAAATTGAGCGAAGAAGAAGCGCACTTGTTGACGGGGCTTGACGATTTAGACGACGCAATCGCGTCGCTTCTCGAAGCGGGTGCGAAACGAATCGCCATCACACTCGGCTCGCGCGGGACACTGATTGCGACGAAAGATGTCAAAGACGTGATCGCTTCAGTGAAAATCGACAGCGTCGATTCGACGGGAGCGGGCGACGCCTTCGTCGGAGCCTATCTATATCGGTTGTCGACACTCGGGATGGATGACGACCGACTCTTGCAGGACATCGAATATGCGAACGTGACCGGTGCACTCACGTGTACGGCCTACGGCGCGATTCCAGCCATACCATCACAACAACGCGTGCTTGAAGCGCTAGGAGGGAAACCAGCATGAACTACAGACAAGAAGCAGAAGCGATTTTAGAGGCGATTGGCGGGAAAGACAACGTCGCCGCCGCGGCCCACTGTGCGACCCGGCTCCGCCTCGTCTTGAACGATGAATCAAAAGTCGATGAGAAGAAATTGGACGCCTTAGACGTCGTCAAAGGAACCTTTTCGACCGGTGGCCAGTACCAAATCATCATCGGTGCAGGTACGGTCAACAAAGTGTACGCCGAATTTGCTCAATTGACAGGGCTCGGCGACATGTCGACAAGCGACGTCAAGTCGGCCGGCGCAAAGAAAGGCAACCCGCTCCAACAGTTCGTCAAGATGTTATCGGATATCTTCGTCCCGATCATCCCGGCCATCGTCGCCGGTGGTCTCTTGATGGGGATCAACAACTTGCTCACGGCACCTGATTTGTTCTTCGACGGCAGCTCATTGATTGACCAGTACCCTGGCATCGCTGATCTCGCCGCGATGATCAACACATTCGCGAACGCCGCCTTCGTCTTCCTACCTGTCCTGATAGGTTTCTCCGCCGCCAAGCGGTTTGGGGGTAACCCGTACCTTGGCGCCGCGCTCGGGATGATCATGGTTCACCCGGACCTCGTCAACGCCTATGCACAAGCAACGGTCGGCGATATCCCGGTTTGGAATATTCTCGGCTTTGAAATCGAGAAACTCGGTTACCAAGGACAAGTGTTACCGGTCCTCGTATCCGCTTATATTTTGTCGAAACTTGAAATCAATATCCGTAAATTCATGCCAGCTTCACTCGATATCTTGCTCACACCGCTCCTCTCGCTCCTCATTACGGCGTTCGTCACGTTCGCTTTCGTCGGACCGATCACGCGTGAAGCGGGTAACTTGATTATCGACGGTCTCGTTTGGACGTACGACTCACTCGGCTTCTTCGGCGGTCTCGTCATGGGTCTCTTGTACGCACCGATTGTCATCACAGGGATGCACCACAGTTTTATCGCTATCGAGACGCAACTTCTCGCCGATATCGCACGTACGGGCGGATCATTCATCTTCCCGATCGCAGCTATGTCGAACGTCGCACAAGGTGCGGCCACACTCGCTGTCTTCTTCTTGACACGTGATCAAAAGATGAAAGGTGTCGCTTCGGCATCTGGGATCTCGGCACTCCTTGGAATCACGGAGCCGGCCATGTTCGGGGTCAACTTGAAACTACGCTATCCGTTCATCGCGGCCATTATCGGCTCAGGAATCGCCTCGGCGTTCATCGTCGGACGTGAAGTCCTCGCCGTCGCCCTCGGTGCGGCAGGTCTTCCAGGGATCATCTCGATTGCACCAGCGTCAATCATCTCGTATATCATCGGTATGGCCATCGCTTTCGCGGTCGCCTTCGGATTGACGTTCGTGCTCGCAAAACGCCAAGCGAAAAAAGAAGCAGTAAAAGAAGCAGCTTAAGAAAAAGGAAGTGATGTTATGAGTTGGACGAAGGCAGAGCGTTATCGCTCGTTACGTGACGTGAGTGCCCTCGAGATGGAGACGCTCCGCACAAAGACGGCGGCTTCCCCGTGGCGGTTCGGATACCACATCCAACCGCCGACGGGACTCCTGAACGACCCGAACGGATTCACATATTACAACGGGGAATATCACATGTTTTATCAGTGGTTCCCTCTCGGACCGGTACACGGTCTCAAGCATTGGTATCATGTCACATCACCCGACCTCGTCAAGTGGACGGACCGCGGGGTAGCGTTAGTCCCGGAGACGACCGAAGATTCACACGGTGCCTATTCAGGCAGCGGGTTCGTGAAGGACGGAGAACTCCACGTCATGTACACCGGCAATCATCGGACGGATGACTGGACGCGTCACGCCTCGCAAGTAATCGGTGTGTTACGAGATGGGAAGATTGAGCGACGTAACGTCGCGATCCCGGACGTTCCGGCCGGGTACACCGAACACTTCCGTGACCCGAAAGTGTGGATCGAGGACGGTATCTATTACGCCGTCGTCGGCGCACAACGCACGGACGAGACAGGATGCGTCGTGTTGTATCGCTCAAGCGACTTGGACGAGTGGACGTTCCTTGGTGAGATTGAGACGGGACTCGATTCGTTCGGCTACATGTGGGAATGTCCTGACGTGTTCGAACTGAACGGGCAGCATGTCCTCGTCTTCTCGCCGCAAGGGATTGAACCGGATGGGCATCGCTATCACAACATCTATCAGTCCGGATTCTTGATCGGCAAGCTCGACCTTAAAACGTTGACGTTCATACACGGCGCGTTCGAGGAGCTCGATTTCGGTTTCGATTTTTACGCTCCACAGACGACAGAACAGGACGGACGTCGCGTTCTCGTCGGTTGGATGGGACTCCCGGAAATCGAGTATCCGACGGACCGGTTCGGCTGGGCCCACGCCTTGACGTTACCGCGTGTGCTCACAATCGAGGACGGATCGCTCAAGCAGCGTCCGGTAACGGAGATGACAACGCTTCGCCAAGACACATTCCTCGATGAGTCTGGAACGTCAATCAGCGTCGCGACACCGGAACGGTACGAGCTGGAGCTGAAAACGGACGGCTTAGACTTCAGCCTCGACTTGCTTCAAGTCGGAGACGAGTCGCTCGTCATCCGTTACGACGCGTCGGCGGGCGAATTGACAATCGACCGGACGAATGCCGGCGAGCCGTTCGCGACCGAGTATGGCACGACACGGACGAAAGCGATTGCCGTGACGTCGCTCCATGTGTTCGTCGACTCGTCGAGTGTCGAGTGCTTCGTCAATGACGGTGAAGCGGTCGCTACGCTTCGCGTCTTCCCGAGCGAGCTCGAGAAACAGTTGCGCTACGAAGGCGCGACTGCGAGCCTGACCGGTTGGACGTATCAATAAGGAAAAGCTGAGCTTCGGCTCGGCTTTTTTGTTTCCCATTAAATTGAGCACTATATGCTATTCTGAGAATAGGTAATAAATTACATATGATAAAGGGGATGGTTTACGTGTGGATGATTTTGGGATTACTGGCGATTGGGGCGACACTGGTCAATTTATATACGTTCAGCGTCGGGAAAGATTACAAGCTGCCGATGGCGATTGCGTTGTCCTTGACAGCATTGACAGTATGCGCGGATTACAGCTATTTATCTGTCTGGGTCGAAGCGGAGGATTGGAGTGCGTTGGCGGATGTCATACCAGGTATGGGACGGGCATTATGGGTTCTCACCAGCATCTCAATCATCTTGAACCTGTTGCCGATTTTCTTAGAGAGATCGCGAAGACAGGCATGAGTGATTCGATGTCAAAAATTGTGAAACCTTTCGTCCGGATTTTCGTAAAAGATGACTATCAACGCGAATGGGGTGGAGGGAATGAAGCGAAATCGAGCCATTATGACAGTGGCTTCGGCGATGTTCAAGGCTTTCATAGAGCCGGAGGAAAGTGAATTGGATAGAGAAGAAATGATTCAAGCGCGAGTCGCCCAGTCGTCAGGGATCGGTTCGTTCAATGAGACGGATTTCATCATGTTCAATGGAATCGAGAAAGTGAGACCGTTTGCGGACATGTTGCGGAATGCAGATGAGGCGCTCGAAGATTCCATTCACGGGGAACCTGACTTTGACCTGGAACTTCATTGGAAGGGCGGCGTGATGGCACAGTATCAGCTTTGGCTCGGTCAGAAACAGCAACCGAGCTATTTGATGGACGTGACCCATCCTCACTTCATCTATCGCGTGTCGGGAGACACGACGAATCAGTTGATTCAAGTGCTTGGGGTGGATGAGTGACCGACTGACGTGTGATGTGAAACTTTACCTGCTTGATTTGCGTATATCAACCATATACAGACAGAGGGAGTCTATTTTATGAAACAACGTCATATATCAGTTCTTGGTCTGACTGTATTAACACTTACTTTGACCGGCTGTGGCTCGAACGATTTCCGGACGGATGGGATGGAAGAGGTCCGTGTCTCGGAATCGGATAGATTCTCAAGTTTTCAGGAGAGTGACATCGTGACGTTCGACGAACCTGAAGCGATTCAAGTATTCTAGAACATGCTTCGTGAGGCAGACGAAATTCCAGGTGTTGCCAATGTGGTCGGACCGGAATACGATATCGAAATCCGGTTCGAAGATGGGGAGACGGACCGCTATTACCTGTGGCTCAATGATGATCCGAAATCGGACAGCAGCCTTTACGACGCGGACGACACGAACATTGGTTACCGCCTGCCCGCTGACGTGACAGAGGAATTGATTGGGCTCCTCGAGTCAGGTGACTAAAAAAGACGCCTTGCTGGCGTCTTACGAGTTGAAGCGGATAAAGCGTTCAATTCGTTGCTCACTCTTTCGCGCTTGACGCCCGATCCAAATCAAATGGCCGGGGCTGTTCAAGATGGTGAGCTGGGCATGCGGGATGAGTTGCTTCGCATGATGCGCGTGTCGGACTGGAACGGCCTTGTCATTCTTCGAATGTACGATATACGTCGGACACGTCACCCCGAGCAACGCTTCATCGGTCACTTGTTGCCGCAGGTCGAACTGGGCACCGAGACCGAACGCCATTTGGCTCGCGACGCGTTTCAATAAGAAGATATCGTACGGAGTCACTTCGTCACGAATGACATCGAGTGCGAGCAGGCTCGTCGATTGAATCATGCGGGCTGTCGCTTCGAACGGCTGTTTTTGAATCGCCCGGAGGACGAACTTTCTCATCGCGAACTGTAGTGCGATGAACGCCGGTTGGGCGACGTTACGGCTGACGTAGTGCCGATACGGGAAGTCGACGACACTCGTCACTGCGGCCGCGAGCGTGAGACTGAGCGCATGCTCATTCTGCGACGCGAGCTCGATGGCGGTTGGTCCCCCGGCCGAGATGCCGTACACGTGATACTGATTTATGGCCATGACTTCCATCATGCGACGCAAGCTAGCGGCGAACGCTTGCGGTGAGGCTGAAAATGAGTACGGAGTCTCACCGTAACCGGGACGGGATGGGACAATGACCCTGAATCCGGACACGACGAGACGGTCCACATGGTACGGTTCGAGGCTTGATGACTGGGTCCCATGAATCAGGACGATGACCGGACCGTGACCTCGGTCCATATATTCGATTTTCGTGCCGTTGACGTGCGCATAATGTTTCAAAGCGGAATGGCCTCCTTAAACCGATTGTAATGGAAAATAACTTTATTTCATGGAAATAACATGCTAATGTCTGTTTATACATATTATACATAGAGAAGTGAAAGGGGATTAAACCGTGAACAACCGAGAACGGTTACTCGAGGTGAGACGGTTTTTCGAACGCCACACAGATGACAATCATCCAAAGACGTTAGAAGACTTGCTCGAATATTTATCTACTATCGGAGATACTTCTAAGTTAGCAAAAAAATCAGTGAAAGACGACATCCAAGCATTGACCGATTCGGGGTTCGAGGTGCAGGATGAGCTCGAGAAGAACGGCCTCGCCAAAAAGTATTGGCATTCGGCCCGCCTCTTCGAAATCCATGAGCTTCGGATGATGGTCGACGCCATCGTCGCAGCCAAGTTCATCTCGGAAGACGTGACAGAACGGATCGTCGAGAAGCTCCAAAAACTGACGAGCATTCCGGAAGCGGAGACGCTCCAGTCGATTATCAAGACGCCGAAGAAGAAACATGGCCAAATCCCGTACCATATCGACCGCATCCAGCGCGCGATTCAAGAGCAGAAGGCGATCTCGTTCCAATACACCGACGTCGTCGGCTTTGACGTCACGAAGCGGACGTTCCCGCTCCGTCGGGACGGCGAGCGTTACGTCGTCAATCCGATTGACTTGCATTGGAACCATGAGCAGTACTATTTGATCGGCATCGATGAATCGATCGGGGAAATCCGAAACTATCGCGTCGACCGGATCGTCAACTCAGAAATCGTCGAGGACGATCAGCCGCGCATGAAACATCATTTACCGGACGACTATTTTCAAAAGTCGTTCAACATGTATAACGGGCTCGACGAGGAAATCGTCATCGCCGTCGACGAGCGGGTCCTCCCGGTCATCTTCGACAAGCTCGGCGAAGACGTGTCGATCACGCAAGACGGGGACCGCTTCCTCATTCGTTTTGACGCGGCCGTATCCGACGGCTTCGTCTATTGGCTGTTGTCACTCGGCACCCAAGTCGAGGTAGTTGAACCCGTTACGCTCCGTGACCATATGCGAGAGACAATCGTAGCGATGGCAGACCGTTATGACAAAGCGAGCATTCACTGAAACGATTGAAATGAAGGTGTGATATACTGCTTGCGACACTTGTAGAAGGGGGACAGGCGGATGTTGAATTGGATGCCTTTAATCATTCCGATTGTCGCTGTCATTTTTGTCGCCGTCGTCGCACGACGCGCCATGAAAATGGATCAAGAGAAATAAGCAAAGAACGGACATCCGCCTCACCGTGAGGGGGATGTCTTTTCCATCATCAAGAGGAGGAGACCGTTGGATACCATTACCCATACGCTATTCGGTTTTACACTCTACGGAGCGGCCGATAAGCGCGAACTAAAGAAAAACGAAAAACGGGCCTTGTTCGTCACGACGCTCGTCGGGAGCCAAATCCCGGACAGTGACGTCATCTCACGGCTCTGGGACACGGAAGGCATGTATCAGATGTGGCACCGCGGCATCACCCACTCGATTTTCCTCGTGCCGTTGTTCGCACTGCTCATCTACATACTCGTGCGTCTCTTGTTCAAGGTGACCGATGTCCGTTATTTCTGGTGGGCGCTATTGTCCGTGTTCATCCATAATACGGCGGACCTGTTCAACGCCTGGGGGACGGGTTACTTTGAACCGTTATCCGATGTCCGGGTCACGTTCGGCGTTATCCCGATTGTCGATTTCGTCTATTGGGGCATCTTCCTCGTCGCCTGGCTCATCGCACGTCGGGTCGACGTCCGGCACACAGTGTATCGCTATGCCTGGGCTGCGATTGTCATCCACGTCTTGATTCAAAGTGCGCAAGGGGCGTACTTGTATCAGTCGTACGCCGCCGATCACGAAGAAGTGGCGCTATCAGCTTCGTTCATCCCGACCCAGTTCACCGTCATCACGAAGACAGACGAGACCGTCTCGATTTATCGTGATTCGGTCTATCAAGAACCCGAAGTCCAATACGAGTTGACGAGTGCGGACGATGCCGACTTGAACCCGCTCTTCGCCGAGAATAAAGAAGCGATCACCCTGAAACAATGGTCCCCGTTCGTTGTCGTCGTCGAGGATAGCGAGCGGCTTGGCTTATACGACCCGCGCTTCTTTGACGGCGAGTCGTCGTTCTTATACGAATACATCGAATTGTAGGTGAGAGGATGCGACGTCTCCGTTATTTGTTCATCTTTGGTTACGAGCAGGCACTCAGCTGTATCTTCCCGGTCGCCATCTTCGGGGCGCTCGCGCTGACGAAATGGTTCGACTTTCCGCTCCCACGCTATGATGTGCTGCTTATCTGGTGTCTATTCGTTCAGGTCGTGCTCGTCAAGACCGGGCTCGAGACGATGGAAGAAGTGAAGGTCATCAGTTGGTTCCACGTCATCGGGCTCGGCCTCGAGCTGTTCAAAGTCCAGATGGGGTCGTGGAGCTATCCGGACGAGGCGCTGACAAAAGTGTTCGGTGTGCCGCTGTACGCGGGCTTCATGTACGCGAGCGTCGGCAGCTACGTCGTCCAGTCGTGGCGCCGGCTCGATTTGAAGTTTCTGAAGATGCCACCACCGCTGATCGCGTTCGGTCTGGGCATTGCCATCTACTTCAATTTCTTTTGGCACCACATCTGGCTCGATTTACGCTGGGTGTTGATCGGTCTCGTCTTTCTCGTCTTCGGCCGGGCCATCGTCACATATCGGCTTGACGACCGCCGTTTCACAATGCCCGTTGTCGTCGCTTTCTTTTTGATCGCCTGCTTCATCTGGTTCGCCGAAAATATCGTCACGTTCTATAACGGTTGGGCGTATCCGAACCAGTTGAGCGGCTGGGCGCTCGTCGACCTTGGCAAACTGTCGTCGTGGTTCCTGCTCGTCATCATCAGCATCTTGCTCGTGGCGTGGCAGAAACGAAGACAGGAGCTCTCATGAAAAACGTGTGCAACCGTCGTTGGCTGCACACGTTTTTTAGGTCGTTGGTTGTTTGGAGCGGGCGACCATATGGACGATGAACACATAGAGCGGGAACGTGAATGTGAGCGCGATGATGAACAGCCCGACGGCCGGACTAGGCCATGCCGCTTCACTAGGGGCAGGGATGATGCGTGTCCAGACATAAGTGAACAGCGCCAAATAGGGGAGCCATAACACGTATAGGGAGAGGTTCCATGGGGAAGGGGCGAGTTGCCTGATTCGTTTGACGATGAGCCGCGTGAACAAGACGAGTGAAGCAAGACCGATAGCGGTGATGAACATCATATAAATATTACCCATTATCAAATAGAGCCGTCCGCTGTTGGCGAGCAGTTGAATGTTCAATAATAGCAGAACCGCGAGGAAAATGGAGATAGATTGTAACTTGAGGAAGTGGGCCATATAGGACTCCTTAATCTGATAGGATGATGAAACATTATTCGGCAATGTTCGTATAATATGAAAGAGGTGATCAGGTTGGCACAATTAATTGCGTTTTGGTTTGTCGGATTCATATGTGTGCTTTCGACATTTGTATATATGTCACAATGGCGGAGCGAGCGCAAATTGATGAAATTGCTAGGAGCTATATTCAGCATATGCATCGCAATCATTTGTTTTATGATTGCCATACCTGATACATATGATCGCGCGCTTGGCCGTTATGAGACAGAAACTGGGAGTTGCTATGTCGTTGACAATCAGTCGAAACAAGGCGGCGTGACGCTCTGGTTTGAAGAGGAATCTTACGATTTTCCGGACATACCGGAGGACGTTGCATATGGACCAGGCACGTTGTTTGATTGTACCGTCACGTTGACGAAAGTGAATTCGACTGGAGTTGACTATGTGTTGAAGTCGAAAGATGGCGATACGCTCTTTTCAACATACTAAAGTATTCTTCTGATTAGAAGGATATTTTTTTATGGTTTTTCTGCCATTCATCCTATGAATTTAATTATTAATTGAAATTTACTTTTCCGATAAAGCAATAAGGTGAGTCCAGCGGAAGTCGTCAAGTTTTAAAGAACGCTGATTTTCATTTAGAAACTATTTAATCAAGAGACAATTTAGATTTCTGAAATTTTCGGAATATTGTTTTTATTCATAAATGATTATGATAAAATCATAACAGTGCAAATGGGGAAATTTTACTTCGGGATGAAGGATATGCTTTATTTTGGAAGCGTTTTTTTGGATTTTATAGTTTATGGTTTATAAGCAAGTTCGAAACGGTTATGAGATTGTACTTGTTTTTTGAAAGGAGAGAATCGGATGGATTGGATTGCTCAAAAATCGGCTCAGTTTTTCATCACGCTATTTGTATTGATTGCGATCAGTGCCTTGCCGTCACTCGTCGTGCAACTCGAGTTCGTGCCATCAAATTACTGGAATGGGATTCAACAACAATTCAGTCAGTTGGCGAAACTCGATGAGATTACATACTACAACGTCACCGCACAACGCGAGTTACCGTTATTGCCAGACCTCGCCCCGCTCATGAAAGAGACGGTCATCATCTTTATGACGTCACTCATCGTCTCGGTCGGGTTCGCCCTTCTGTACGCCTATTTCTTTTATCGGAGCGGAAAGCGCGTGCGCACGGTGCTCCAGCAAACGAGCCAGACGCTCGAGATGATCCCGGATTTGTTTTGGCTCATCTTCTCGCAATTTCTTGCCATCACGATTTATAAGAAGACAGGGTTCGATCGAATTGAAGTCGCAGGTGGGTTCGCCGAATACATACGCTTTTTGCCGATTGTGACGTTGACGCTCACGATTCTGTTCTTCTTCCTCAAGTGGTTGACGAAACATATCCTCGAGGAGGAGGTGTCGTTGTTTCTCGAACTGGCCCGGGCCAAAGGCGTCCGACCGGCCGCCCTGTTCTGGAGACATTTGCTCCCGAATTTGGTGTACCGCTTCTACCTCTTTTTCCGCTCGAACTTGATCACGGTGCTCTCGAGTCTGTTGATTATCGAGTATTTGTTCAACGTGCAAGGGATTTTCCGGTTCGCCGTCTATAATCCGGTCATGCCGATCCTGCTCGTTATCTTGTTGGTCGTCTATATCCCGATTTTCATATTGGATTTAGTAGCGGAATGGCTCATCCCGAACGCCTGGAAAGGAGGGATTTGATGCGACGCACGTTACTGCGGGACCCGATTTTCATCATCGGGTTCGTCATTTTTGCCAGCTTGCTGTTACTCAGTATCGGGAATACCGTATTCCGCGATGGCCAAGTCGACCAATTTTTGAACCGTTACTCCGACGAAGGTCGGTTGATTGGCATTCCACCGCTTGAACCGTCGAAAGATCAATGGCTCGGTACCGACCGGGCCGGCAACGACTTGTTCCAGATGATGATCGAAGGCTTTAAGTGGACGGTCGGTATTTGTGCGACCGTTGCGCTCGGACGGATGGCGTTCGGCCTATTGATCGGGATTCCCCTCGCTTTTCGCGGGGCGCGCGTGAACCGAATCTTCAAAATGGTGTTAGATGGTTTTTTGATTCTACCCATCTCTTTGTTGGCCATGATGATGCTGTTCCCGTCCTTTTTCTTCGCAGACTCAACCATGGTGCCACCGCTATTGGACCGCGTGACGCTGCAGTTGACGGTGTTCGTGGCGCTCGGATTGCCTGCTGTCACACTCTATTTGATTACCGAGGTCCGGCAGTTGCTCAAACAAGAGTTTATGATCGTCGCCGAGACGTTAGGCGGCAGTGTGTGGCACCGGACAAGGAAACACTTATGGCCGCACCTCGTTCCGACGTTGGTCATCGTCTTCATGCAACAGTTCGTGCAAACACTCATGTTGCTCATTCATCTGTCGTTGTTCGGCGTCTTTTTCGGAGGCACCGTCTTCCTGTTTGAAGGGGTCCGACCGACGCTGTTTGAATGGTCGTCGATGTTCGGTTTTTATTTCACGCAGTTCACAGCGACGACATGGATGACGAACCATATGTTCCTCGTTCCGGCTCTCGGCCTGTCACTGCTCGTCTTCCTCAGCAACTTGCTGACGAGCCGCCTCGAGCGGGCGTTCCGATTACGACGCCAAGAGGCGGTCGTCACGGAAGAGACGATGTCTCAAACGGAGGCGGCGGCCGCGTCGCTCGCGGATCCGTTCACACTCGTTCATACAAATCATTCGACTCAATTCAAAAAACCGCCTTCTTCTATTTAGTTAGATTGGAGAAGGGGTTCATCGAACGCAAATCGAATGAAAGTGATGTAAAGGATAGTTGGATGTCATCCAGTGTCGACGTAAAAGCGTTTAGAAACAATTCATTTCAAAGGAGATCATTAGATGGAATCAAATACAGTGACGGTGTCATCAATTATTGAAGCACCTATCGACAAAGTATGGCGACTTTGGACGGACCCTGAACACATCAAACAGTGGAATCATGCATCCGAAGATTGGCATACGACGGAAGCTGAAAATGACTTGAGAGCCGGAGGAAATTTTCGAAGTCGGATGGAGGCGAAAGACAAGAGTATGGCCTTCGATTTTGAAGGTGTGTATGATGAGGTTCAAATTAATCACCTCATTCAATATCGCCTCGAAGACGACCGTAAAGTAAGCATTTCATTTGTTTCAGAAGGTGAGCAGACTAAAATCGTTGAAACTTTCGATGCGGAATCGATGAATCCGCTCGAGTTACAGCGCCAAGGCTGGCAGGCAATCCTCGATAGTTTCGCAAAGTACGTTAGAGAAAATTAATACGAAAGACACTTTGTATACATGTTAGCATCGACATATACACAGAGTGTCTATTCTTTATTATTTATGAGCCAATTATTGGATGGATTGTATCATTTTCTATTTGGTCGGGAGACTTTACGATTCAGTGCAACCAGAAATGGAGGTAGGAGACGATAAAGATCAAGACGTTCACACTCATGTTTATCATCGTCTATGTAGTGATAAGCCTTCCCGCAATGTTAGGAATTGGCTATGTGATTGATTGGATACCGGAAGCGAGTCTGTCCCAAAAACTAAAGGGATATGTGATTGAAGGATTGACGAATGGATTTCAGCTTAAGATTGCAATCTCAGCGATAGCCAGTCTGGTGCTAATCTTCTTGCTGTCGAGACGTAGAGCCAATCAGTCGCTTCGATAGACATCAAGAGATACTTGCGTTTGTTGTGGGATTTCTTCAAGGTGCTTCTCCTTCGTGTCAGTCGTCAATCACATTTTCTCCGGCTTGCCGCAGGTTCTCAAGTGAGGCCAGCATATGCGCGATTACATCGTCCGGGTGGCGTTCCCACGCACTGAGCTCGGCCACGACTTTGAGCGGGGCTTTCGACCGGTACGACCGGGTCGGGTTGCCAGGGAAGCGTTTGTCCGTCAAGTTCGGGTCGTTCTCGAAGTCACCCATCGGTTCGACGAGATAGATACGCTCACGAGCCTCACCGCTCGCCAGTTCGGCACCCCATTTGGCGGCGTCGAGGGAGGCCGTGAAATAGATGTAGTTCGACTGCTTGTCTTGATAGTTCGAGCGTCGCTTCGGTTCAAGCAAATCCCCCAGCTTCAGTTCGGCTTTTGTGCCGTGGAAAAACGGGCCGGGGTCGAGCGGTCTCATGTCATCAGTCATGCTTCATCTCTCCTTCAGTCAGGTTGTCTTCACAGTATAGTGGATGAATTTAGGAGAAGACAGTCTGTTTTTGGCTCGTAAATCACGATATAATAAAGACGGGAAGAGCGTTCGGCTCTTCCTTTTTCGTTACATAGAAATCAAAGTTGTTTACGGAACGAATAACTCGTGATGGCGTAGTCCATCTTATCTGTATAAAAACGGTGCGCCTCGGTTCGAGCGAGTCCTGACTCGAGGGCGATGTATTTGGCACCAAGGTCGCGGGCGTATTCGTGGACGAAGTGAAGCAACATCTCGCCGTATCCGTTCGAGCGATGGTTCGCGCACGTCACGAGGTCGTAAATGAAGACGTGCTTCTCGAGATAGAGATTGACACGTACCTCGATCCCCGCGAGTGAGACGATGGTATCGTCGGCGTATAACGCATACAGTTCATAGCCTTGCGGTCGCATAGCGGCGACGAGCTCGCGATAGGCCTCGAGCGTCAGGTCGGTGCGCAGTTGGTTCATGACAAGGAACGAGTCATCGAGTTCGCGTGACGACTCGATTGGTTTGATGGAATAGATGGTCGATGGAATGGGAATCATGCCTCCTTGAGGGGATATTGTATGTAGATTTCGCTCTCGTCAGTCAGGATTCCTTTCCTTACTTATAAACGGACAGAAGGGACAGATAGATCGTGAAACATGCGTTAGTGATTGGCGGCAGCGGGATGCTGGCGGGGACGGTCCTTTGGTTGGCAGAGGTTGGGTATCACGTGTCCATCATCGGACGGGATGCCGAGAACATGAGTCGATTGACCGAGCAATCGCCGGGTCGGCTGTTTGCCGTATTGGTCGACTATCGGGACGACTTGCGTCTGAAGGAGGCACTGCGACGTTCGATGGCGATTCATGGAGATTTCGACCTGGTCGTTGCCTGGATTCATTCTGACGCAGCTGACGCCTTGCCGTGTGTGTTGTCAGTACTGCGCGGGGGCACGGACGTGTTCCATGTTCTCGGGAGCCGCTCCAACTCAAGCGATGTGAGAAACGGTCTGACAATCCCTGAAGACGTCCGTTATCACCAAGTGCAACTCGGCTATCAGGTCGAGAAGGGGGAGCGCCGTTGGTTGACGCATGAAGAGATTGCCGGAGGCGTGGTCGAGGCAGTTCAAGAGAAGAAACCTCTTTATTCAGTCGGGTTTACTTCGAAGTGAGACGATTGATTCTAAACAAAACAAATGAGAGAAGGATGTGCGGTACAAATGAGGATTCTGATCGGTCAACCCCAAATGGAGCAACACCTAGAACAATTCATTCAAGATATTAAGGCGAACCCTACGGTCGACTTGATTCTGTATCCAGAGGGTTATTGTCAGGTCACACATCTGGACGAGGTCAAACAGCTTGCGAAGCGATTCCAGAAATCTGTCGTGATGGGCTATCGGAACGAGCAGAACGTGGACCGCGCCCTCATCATCAACAAGCGAGGGGAGACGTTGTTGGACCGTGCCAAGACACCGGAAACGATGCCGCTGTTCATGCCGTCAACCATCGAGGACGACGGTCACCGATACGGGTATGTGCTCTGCCGAGAAATTTTCATGGGGCTGGACGGACTCAAATCGGAAGAAGACATCCAACTCATCTTCAATCCAATCGGCGTCGGCATGTTCAGCGAAGAGCAATATGCGGACTGGTCTGACGAAGCGAAGAAAATCGCGATGCAACAACGCTTCATCATTCTCGGGACGAGCCACGCCGACAGGTCGTACCGAAACTGTGGATTTTCGATTCCGATGGCGTATTGCTTTGATAAGACGGGTGAACCCGTATTCCTCTCGAAAAACGATACGCGTACGCGGATTGTCGATACGGAAGCGAAGACCGTCGTCGTGCTTGAAGATTCGCTCCCATGTCACTGACTCAAACGATTCAAACGACCGGTGTGTCTGCGTTGAAAGCCGTGCTCTTTGATTTGGATGGCACGCTGCTGAACCGGGATGAATCCGTGCGTCGGTTCATCCATGACCAGTATGCAAGACTGAAGGGACATCTGACCGGCATCGAAGAACGAGATTATGTCACGCGCTTCATCGAACTCGACCAGCACGGCTATCGATGGAAAGACGCGGTGTATGACCAGTTGATTCAGGAGTTTGAGATTAGCGGAATCACTCGACAAGAACTGCTCGATGACTATGTGAACCAGTTTCAGCATTTCTGCGTCGCGTTCCCGAATCTAAAACCGATGCTAAGCGCCTTGAAAGCGCGTGGGCTTCGGCTCGGCATCATCACGAACGGGTTTGGCGAACTCCAAATGAAGTCGATCCATGGTCTAGGCATCCGCGATTATTTCGATTGTGTGCTCGTCTCTGAATGGGAAGGCATGAAAAAACCAGACCCCGCGCTGTTTCAACGGGCGCTCGAACGATTAGACGTTACAGCAGGAACTGCTATGTATGTCGGGGACCATGCGCTCCATGACATCCAAGCCGCCAAGCGAGTCGGCATGCGGACGGTTTGGAAACGGAATGACCGCTGGGCGGAGTCCGAAGCAGACGCCGATGAATCGATTGATGATTTGTCCGAATTGATCATGATGCGATGAATCTATCGTTAGGAGAGGAAGGTGCGTTATGCCGCTTGATGTAGCATATATCGAGGAGCGGATGAAACATCATCGCGTTCCGGGTTGTAGTATCGCCTGGCTTGAACATGGGCAACTGACGGAATCCAAACAGTTCGGTACGGTATCGGCGGGGAACGGTCGACCGGTGACGGCGGACACGCGCTTCAATGCCTGTTCGATGAGCAAGTTTTTGACCGGTGTCCTCGTTCTGAAGTTGGTTGAAACAGGACGGTTAGCGTTAGATGTCCCCGTGAATGACCGGCTCGTCTCGTGGCAACTCACAGATGTTGCCTCAAAACGTAGCGAGGTGACGTTGCGTCAAGTATTGCGTCATGAGTCCGGAATTGTCGATGCGACGGACAGTTTCGGAGAGCTTGATGTCACCTTCGGACGACCTTCGATGACCGCTTTGTTGAACGGAGACACGCTGTATCACGACGGACCGGTTCATGTGACGGGTGAGCCGGGCCAAGCGTTTCACTATTCGGACGCCGGGTTCTGTCTGATTCAACTATTGATTGAGGACGTCATGGAGCGTCCGTTTGCGAATGTGATCCGTGACGAACTGTTCATCCCGCTCCGTATGCATGCGAGTGGATATGACTTCGAGGTGGAAGGTGTGGCGTTTTCGAGCGGACACGACAAGCACGGTCATTCCGTCGCCCCCATCATCCCGCACTATCCGTATCCAGCGGCGGCCGGGCTCTGGACGACGACTGAGGATTTGACGCGCGTTGTCATCGAACTGATGGATGCGGTGAAAGGGAACGGTCGCGAACTGTCTCCTCGAGCGGTAAAAGACATGCTGTCTGCTTCGTCTTTAAACCCTTTCGTCGGACTCGGCGTCTTTTTGGATGGGGAACAGGAGCTGCGCGAACTGTCCTCGCTCGGCTGGGGGATTGGTTTTCAAAGCATGCTCGTGGCATACCCGTACATAGGCAAAGCAATGATCATCATGACGAATGCAGAGTTAGGGGTGCACCAAATGGATGGTCTGATTGGGGATATATATCGCGCGACATTCAACTGATTGCGGACATGTTCGCAATGATTTCGTCGACGACCGTGTTGCTATTTTCTCGATTCACATCATAAAACGTATCCTCATGCTTCAACGACACGTGTTCACCGCTTTGGAGCTCGTACTGTTCGAGTAACGGACGAATCCGGTCATGGACGACGCGGGTGGCCTCTAGGGACGTATGTGGATAGATGATGGCGAACGTGTCTAGGGCGATGCGGTATTTATGATCTGTTCGTCTCGTGGCCAGGTGGAGCTCGTCGCTGAAGTAATTCAAGAACCATTCATACTCGGTCCGTCCAAACCGTTCCTCGAACTGTCTCAACTCAGGAATCTGAATGAACGACACCGTGAAGGCGTCACCGTGGCGAATGAGGCGATCGCGCTCTGCAGTCAAGTCCATCCGAAACCGTTCGGCGTTATCGAGCCACGTCTCAGGGTCGACGGCCACGAGCTGTCGTGCCCGTTCCTCTAACTCGAGCCGTGATAGCTGCACGTTCTTCACGAGTTGATGGACGAGGCCGGACAAAATGGACATGACGAGTAGCAGAACTGTAAAACTGATGCCTCTGCCGTTGAAAAACTGAACGTTTCCTGCTTCATAGATGGACGCGAACCATCGGAAATAGATGAATAAAAAGAGGAGGAGCGTGACAGACAGGGTCAGCCCGACACGCATCCCGAAGATGAGGGAAGATAAGACGATGGCGGGTAAAATCAAGTAGCCGAGAAGCCCGGTGTTACTCTCAAGCAAAAGGACGGTGTACGCCATCGTGCCGACAACCATACAAGCGATGAGCCCGAACAAATAAATCGAGTCATTGGTCCATTGCTTCATGTTCATCCCTCCATTTGTTTCGAATCGGCTCGCCATGAGCCACCTCCTCAATTACCCGCTATATGTGGGGAATAACCAATCAAAGATGTCCGTCACCTTCATTATAGAACATCGATGGAAAACGACGAGCTCATTTTTCGAATCGGGGCGAGTGCGTTCTTCGAGTGAATCAAGTAAACGACACCACCGACATCTGTGCCGGTGGTGTCGTCAGTTATGGCGCTAAGTTGGTCTGGCCGTCGTGAATCAACGTGCCGAGAGATTCGCCCGAACAGATGCGCTTCATCGCGCCCATCTCTTCAAAGTCGAACACATGTACCGGGAGATGATTGTCCCGCGCGAGGAGCAGCGCTGACTGATCCATTACCTTCAAGTCATGGCGCAACACATCGTTATAGTGGAGCGACGTATATTGTCTCGCCGTGTTCGATTGATTCGGATCGTCCGTATAGACGCCGGAGATTCCGTTCTTGGCGACGAACAGGGCATCGCAGTGCATCTCGACCGCGCGTTGAACAGCCGGATAGTCGGTCGAGACGAACGGCTGACCGTTACCGCCTGCGAAGATGAGGACATACCCTTTGGTAAGATGGGTGAGCGCCTTCAGTCGGATGTACGGCTCGGCCATACTCGGAATCGGCATGGCCGTCATGACCCGAACTTCGCGGTCGGTCTTGCTCTTGAGTACACCACGCAGCATTAAGCTGTTGATGACGGTACCGAGCGTGCCGATGTTGTCGGCCTCGACGCGATCGATGCCCCATGCGTCGGCCATGTTGCCTCGGAAGATGTTCCCTCCGCCGATCATCAGGGAGACGTTGATTCCCATGTCGATCAATGACAGGATTTCATCTGCAATTTGATTGAGGTTGTGTGCGTCGAAATTTGAGTTGTCTTCGCCGGCGATGGCCGCCCCGCTTAATTTGATGAGCACGTTTTGATAATTGTTCAACGCTACACTCCCTTTCGGATTCCAAATCTCTAAAACTATATAGGTTTTTCAATTAATTAGCAATCAATTATCTGTTTTTTACCGTCACTACTAAACAAAAATAAACTAGACTTTATCAATTAGACGTGTCAATAGGTATAGTTCAGTTCATGGGAGTGGTGGTAGTCAATTATCTTCATCATCAGCTTCAAAAAAATTTTGGTCATTCATCTGTCCTTCAATTGGTTTGACATAGGATTCACAGTGCAGATTTCAATGCCATTAGGATCTTGCAACTGTAGAACGTGCTCACTTGAAATCGTAACGTGTGTCAAAACTGCGCGCTTTGCTTGAGATGCCGTAACTTCAAGGACCGGTCGATTAATTAACTCATGTAAAAACACTTCAAGGCCCATTTTTGGTGTATCAATTCGAAGATGGAGAATCTGCTCGCCCGAGTTTGATTGAATCGCATCTAGATGCGTCTGCAATTCAATTCGAAATCCGTAGGGCGTCTGAATGAAAGCACGGCGCTCATTTTCCTGAACTGTCAAGCCTAATTGTTCTGCTCGTTGCAACGTCTTCACCTTGTCCGCTTCAGTTAACAGAAAACCGATATGATCAAAGATAACTTTTTTTCCGTAACCAAATGTGATGTTGATTGTGCTTTTTTCATCTCGATGATACGGAAAAGGATGTGTTGATGTCGGAAATCGTCCCAGTCAAGCGGAGGATTAAACGCTGTGAAGTCTCCGTCATGTTTTCCAATGCGTTGCGTTACTTGAAAACCGAGCTGTTTATAAAACCTTTCTGTTTCTTCAACAAATGGTGTCCACATATGATAATGAAATAACATAAATTTCTCTCCTTTAGAACCGAAGTTGTCGATATTACACAGTTCCACAACCCGATTGTCATTTTTAGATGAGTGTAAAAATGAGCGGAATCCAGACCACAAATGACGATAATACATTCCAATTTACAGACTCGATATTCATCAACTTTTCACGAAACATTCGATTCCATCGAATCCATCTCAAACCTCCCTCGTTTCGAACGTTCAAGCACTACCCGAACCGTGACCAAGCCGACGAGTAAGAAGGCGAGCGAGAAGGCGACATATGTCGAGCGAATCCCGACATATTCAGCGAGGAGACCGATGCCGAACGTTAACTCGATAATCAAGACGGACTCCGCTACGTTGATCACCCCGGAGAAGCGGCCCATCAGGTCGGTCGGGACGTTGTTTTGATAGAACGACAAGAAGCCGGTGTTCGCGAACGACAAGGCGAATGTGAGCAAAAAGAACCCGACTGCTGCAAGCACGAATGACTCGGAGAAAGCGAAGACGAGATAGCCGACAGGCGTTAGGATGGCACCGAAGCTGATTAGGAATGGTAACGTCAGCCGGGCACTGAACGTCGCGTTGATGATGGAACCGGTGATAATCCCGGCTCCGGCGACACTGACGAGAAAGCCGTAGCGGCTCTCGGAGAAGCCAAGCACTTGCGTCGCGAACGACGCCTCGAGTGAGTCGAGCCCCGACATGAAAATCGTCATGACGCAGAATAGACCATAGACGAGTGTCACGTAACGCATGGTCGACGCGAATCGGACGACCGACTTCCAGTCCTCGATAATCATACGCAGGCTTAATACCTCGACCTCGTCGCTACCGGTGAACAATGTCGGTAGAAGTGAGAGAATCCCGACGGACGCGAGCAACGCCAACGCGTTCAACTGGATGGCTAACGTCGGTGTGCCGATCATGAACAACAATCCCGCGATAGCCGGGCCTAAGATGAACCCGGCCGATTGGACGAAGTTTTTGAGCGCGTTGAACCGTTGCCGGTCACCGCTCGGGACGAGCTTCGTCATATAGACGAGGGAGGCCGATTCGAAGACGGAGCTCGCGACATTCAAGACAAACACGAGCACATAAATGAGCGCGAGTGAGTCGATGAAGGCGAGACTGAAGACGACAATAGCGCGGAGCGCATCCAGCCACATCATCAAGCGGCGCGTATCGGTGCGGTCGATGACCGAGCCTGACCAAACGTTCGCGCATAGTGCCGCGAGCGGGACGAGGATGTAGAGGACCGACACAGCGAACGGTGATTGCGTCATCTCAAGGACAATCAAGTTGAGGGCGATGAAGTACACCCAGGCGCCGAGGTTCGAGATACCGACACCAGCAAGTAAAAGTAAAGGTTGTTTCCAAGTACGCATATCCAACGTCCCCGTTCAAAAGTAGATTTTGAACAGTATGTCACAAAAATGATTGATACACCAGAAAAATCCAAATGATTTCAAAATTTTATGGATTTGATTATCCGACTTGCTCACTTTCCATAGATTGGACAAAGAGGCTGCGATATACTTTTTGATAGAGCCAGATGGCCGTCGCCCCGAACGTAATATAGACAACCGCCATCAGGAGCGGCGGAATCAATCCATACAACGAGACGCTCACGGCGCCGATGAGCAACGCCTGGTGAATCGGGACGTACAACAACTCCCCGAGTGTGAACACGAGCGTGCCGATCAGCATCACCACGACGGAGCCGCTGACGAGGAGCAACGCGAAGCCGCCACTGAACAGGACGACCCCGGTATATAAGACCGAGCGCTCGTTGAAAGGCTTCGTCCATTTCAAGACGAGAAAACTGAACAGGAGCACGAGCACCGTGTTCTCACTCCGCAATACGCCGAGCAGCATCGTCCCGTCTAACGAGACGCCGAATAGCGACTGTGGCGTCGTGAACGTGTCTACGAAATGAATCGCGAGATAATGGGTCAGCTGCAGCTCGAGCGACAACGTTAACACGCCGGCAATCAGATAGATTGTGAACAATCGGTCGCGAAACACGATTGCGTATCCGTGACAGAGCCCGCGCCAAGAAAGTGGGGTCGTGCTCGGCTTCGGTCGATATGTATCGTTCAGTCGCATCCGGATCATCAGCATGCAAGCGAGTGAAGCCAGCGCAGCGCCTATCAAGAGGTCGAATAGATGCGCTTGAAACAGGAACCCCCCGACGATACTGCCGACAACGATGGAAATGTTGAGCGTCCAGTAACTGAGCGCGTACAAGAACTTCCGATTGTCCGTCGTACTGTCATCAATCAAAATCGCCTCGTTCGCCGGTGTGACGATGCCGTTGACAATATTGTTCATCAAAAAGAAGACGAACGTCAGTGTCGGGTCGCTCAAAAACGTGGAGTTGCAGATTGCCATACCGCCGAGGCTCAAGAAGCCGAGGCGTTCGCCAGAAACGAGCACTCGTTTGCGGCCGTAGCGGTCAGCCCAAGCGCCGCCATACAGACTGCCTATGAAGGACAGCACGGTCGTCGTTACAATCAAGACGCCGGCAAGCGTCACGCCGAACTGTTGGGCAAAGTAGATCGTCATGAATGGAAAGATGGCCGTCTGCGTCAATTTTTGAATGAAGTTGATGCTGATGCGGATTTTTAAATTGGGATGTAACGAGTGGAACATAGGGTCACCTGACTTTCATCGAATTATCGACCTGTGATTGGTCTACCTCGATTATGGAAGGTGTGGCGGTTCGCGTCGTATCGAGAATTGCGCAATTGGACCGCAATAATAGGAGGGTCATCATGCAGTTAAAGATGGAGTTGTCGAATGCGAGGATTCATGTCAGGAAGGAACGAAGTGGGTGGCAAGAGGATGTGATCGAGACGGATAGGCATCGATTGACCGTGACGCTCGTGGGGAAAATCGGGGTTCGTCTCGAATCGCGTGAATTTCGATTACAAGACGGAGAGGCGATATTAAGTGAACCAAAGGTACTGTACCAGTGTTTCGTCACGAGTGAACAGGCCACCTTCGTGACATTCGACTTCGATAAGCATGACTTCGACCGTTGGTGGCATCGGTCGAGCGGAGACGATGCACCGGTCATGTTTCAAGAGCTGTCGACGATTGTACCGGAGACGTTGAAGCGCCATCTCGGTATGTGGACGCGCGATTTCATCGAGGACGGACGAGCAAGTCTGGAAGACGATGTCTATTCGTTCCTCAAGACGTATGTCGCGGAACATGCTACGTTCAGCGAAGATGAGTCATATGACGCCGTCTTTACGTATATCGAAGAGAATATTGCATCGGTCATCCGTATCGAAGAATTGAGCCGGTTGGCGAACCAGAGCAAATATCAGTTCATCCGCAACTTTAACGCGTTGACCGGATACACCCCATCACAATACATCACCCGAATGCGGCTCCAAAAAGCGAAACATTTGTTGCGCTATTCAAATTTGAATTTGCTCGAGGTGAGCATCGCCGTCGGGTTCAGCAGCCCGGCCCAGCCGAACAAGCATTTCGCCGACTGGGTCGGCTGCAAGCCGGCACGGTTCCGGGAGAACAAGGGGGCATCGGGTCGAGACGACTTAACGGGTTGTGTCTGCGAAGTGGGCTGTAATGGCCTGAGGCACGTCCTTGAGCGGTCCCGTCAACTGGATGACGTGCGGCAAATGGTAAAACGTGCTCGTCGTCTCGAAATCGTCGAAACGATTTGCTGGGTCATAGATGAATAGCGGCACGTCCGCGCCGAGGGCGATGCCGAGCTCGATGTGACTGCTTTGGCCGGCAGGCAGCAAGATAACGACAAAGTCCGACGCTTTGATCGCCTCGAACTCACTCGTGCCGATGGCTCGCAAGTCTTCAATTGTTGTGGCACGGTCGTTCCTCGTCCAGTCGTATGTATATGTGTGACCGTCGTTGATGAGGTGATTGCGCAACGCTCTGACCTGTTCGATGTTCGCAAAGCGGGAGCCGATATAGAAGTGCATGTCAGTCCTCCTAAGTATGTCATGTCGTTTGATTCAGATTGAAGGCGAAACCTCACCATAACATAATTGTTTCGAGTGTTCGCACGAACCCAATCCCAATCCAATTTGGAGAGAACAAAAGGTACACGATGTACATGATGAGGCTCGTGCCACTAATCGTAATCGCTTGAAAACGATGCGTCACACGACGTTCCCTCATAGTTTGACTCGGTCGAATCGTGTCACCGCGAGTTCATGGATGACGAGCAACAAAATCGCGATAAAAAAGACGAGTAGCGCGACGTATTCCGGATTGGCATTTAGAAAGTAGTTAAACCCGAACAGTGGTGTCACGAACAGGATGTAGAGCGGATACTGAATCGCGAACAAGGCGTCTAACAGCACGATGTCATACACGTACGACTCGAAACTGATCAAGGTGAACACGGTCACACTGGCAAACAAGATGGCCATGATCAACCATTTGGCGACTCGATTCCGCAATAAACACGTCCCGATCATGCAAACGAGTAGTAAGCCGGATGTGACCGCATGAATCGGCAACATCGTCGCATCGGGAAACATAATGGATGGAATCAGGTTCACGATGAACGCGAGTACATAGACAGATGACAAGATGATGAGGCATTTCTTTGGATTGCCCATTAGGTCACCGCTTTCTTCATAAGGGTTATATTTACATTTACTTACAAGTGTAATTTTACACTAAAGGGATAGTATGTCAAGATGAATAGGGGAAGTCAGACCAAAAAGAAAGGTGGATCAACAATGACAAAAGACGAATTGAAGGCACTAATGTCGACGGACGAAGTCGAAATCAAACTCGAGGGTGTAGAAGGATTGCCTCGCTTCGTATTCATCAACGAGCGCGAGCGGTTCGAGGAAGTACAGTAGGTTAGAACAGAGCTTTGACGATTATTTAGGAAGGGGCAATTGTTCAAATGAGTCTGAAACAACAATTACACAAGGCGATCCTCTCAAACGACCAAGCGACCATTCAACGTCTAGTGAAATCGCTAGTACACGAAGTGGTGTTAGATACCTTTCTTGAAGTTGCGTTTGATACGGATAATTTGGCGGTCTATGAAATCGTATGCTATCTAATTCAAGTTGAACAGACCGCTGAGTTGGAAGAGGCTGCGTCGCTTCTTATGAGCCAACCGTTCTGTCACCATCCTCATGCCTACGAACGAGCCTACGAACATGCGAAACGTGCTGTCGAACTTGATACTAGACGCATAGATTTGAAGGAATACTTGCTCTTTTTCAATGCAATTCCCGACAAATTAATGACGGATGCGGAAGCGAACGACTTAGCGATCGAGATTCTAAAGTTAAGACCTTCAAGTCAGGTGGCTAAGTTGCATTTACAGTGAACTGATAATCGAAGTTGTTATTGGATGATTATTCCAAATTTAACGTTCGATGATACAATGAAAGGGAAATCAGTCATAGAGGAGGCGATGAGATGCGTTGGATGAGTCGACTTGGATTAACCGCAGTATTGACGGTAGGAGCAGTCTTCATCGGACTGCGTCTCATCAACCTGTTGATGGAATGGTGGTACCGTGCTCCGACATCAGGATTGAAGTTGCGACCGACACCTGAAGCATCGGGGTATTCGAACGCAATGTTTGAAGGGGCGATGAGAAATCCGAATGAAGAAGAACTGTCTCGTCTGAAATTGGACTATTTGGATTATACGATTGATTCCGTGACGACCGTCATTGATCGAGGCGATGGTCTCTTCTATTGGTTGCTGTTTTTAGCTTGTGTATTGCTTGGTGGACTGATTTTTACCGCAAAATATCGCCTTAAATATCGTAAACGTGCTAAAGAAACAGCTTCGTTCACGTCACGACCGTCTTTGCGTTATTCAGTCTCGAGCTCGATGGCAAGTGTCGAGGAACCAGCTTGGACCGGTGTGACGATTCGGGACGCCCTCATCGCATTCAATCAGGCGTTGCCGCCGGCGAAGAAATGGATGTCGACGGAGACGGTATTGGAATGGGCGCATCGCATCGGATTAACGGACATCGATTTCAAACCGTATTTGGACGAGCGCTATGGAATGGCAGATCCCGTGACACCAGAACAGGTTGCCCGATTCTGCATGACGCTCGAACAGTATGAGAAGACGGATTCAGTCGAATAGATGAATCAGGACAGGGGATTAAGAGATGGCGCGAATCAAGTCTTTCACATTTTGGATAACACTTTTTGCGCTACTGATTTGTCTCTATAACTGAAGCGGGTCAGATGACAAATCGATTCTCTTCTTTCTGACAAGTCCGCCGTTCTGGGTGATGGAGACGCATTGGTTCGTCGAGATGTTCACGCATCCGTCCAATATCCCGATGTGGTTCAAATATGGGGTGACCATCATCTTTTGGGCGGTGGTTGGTATAGGGATTGACCGCTTGCTCATGAGGCGGAAGACGCAACAACTACGTTAGGTCAGGAGAGATGAAACGAATGGAAATGCGTGTCGAGACGTTGTTTCAAACAAAAGGATCAAGAATAGTGGATGCCGATCTATCAGGTGATGAGCTGATTGTTCTCGTGGATGAGGAAATGCCCATCGTCTATTGGAACGATCGGACGCTGCGACTGCCGTTTCATTTGAGTTCGCTGTTTATCCGACTCTTGGATTCTAAAACGTTTCTCGTCGTCGATGTGACGCTAGAGGAGACGTCCGTCAACGCCTGGGTGATCAATGAGCAAGGTAACGTTATCCACGCGTTCCACGCGGGCAATGCCATTGGGTCGGTCGCTGTCAACGACACGGGAATTTGGATCGGTTATGTCGACGAGGGGGTGTTCGGGGAAGGCATCTCTACTGAGGCACTCGTTTGTTTCTCGCGGACAGGGAAAGTGTTACGCCGTTATCATTCTGATTTTCTCCGTCCACCGACTATCGTCGACTGTGAGCTATTGCAAGCGGATCGGACCGGGGTCTGGCTCTGTCCGTCGATTTGGTATGACTTGATTCATATCGATGTGACTGGTCAACTCAATAAATATAAGACACCGAAGCTTCTTCACGACAGTTCGGCGCTGACGATTCAAGGACAGGTGAGTTACTTCGTGAAAGACGGAATGATGTACCGCTGGCCGTTTGGTGAGCGGAAACGTCCTCATGTTGTGGCCGAGTGTTCAGGAATCGCTAGAGGGTTAGGAGAACGCGAGACGTTCCACTTTATTCGGATTGGTGATGATGAAGTGTGCGGCATTCAGATTGTCGACGAGTGATGATAAGTATGGATAGTCGTCGAATCAGTGAAAAAATTACTCCGTTCAACCCGTTGATTGCTCGTGTCGGGGACCTGATGTTTACATTCTCACCCGTTTGGACGATAGAAATGTGATTATCTTGGAATCAACTTGTCGGAATCAATTCCCTCTTTTTTGTAAATTCAGTATACTCATGTTAGTACATAAACTAATAATGATCCTTTATATTATTTCAAATACCGCATTAATGTCAATTTAATAAAGAAATAGAACGATGAACATGATAAAGCTAGTTTCAAAAGAACGCGATTATATCGATAAATTAATCTACATACAATCTTTAAAAACGAAGCGGCTTCATCGAAGGGGTATAGCAGTATGTCTGTTTTGAAGTAGAGCTTATCTTAATCTAAACCATGCAACAGTCTGCCACCTCGGTTAGTCTTGAACGAAGTCCAAAATATGTTTCTATGAAAAGAAAATGGGATACTATACCGATGAAGGAAAACTGAGTCGCAACAACTCGAATTGGCTACATAAACGTTAACGTTCGTTTCTCTTAGGGGACGAAGAATGGAACATCCACATGACTTAAAAGGGGAGATTCAACGATGTGGGATCAAACAACGAAGTTACTTATGAAAAAGGCGAAGAAACAAACGAAATGGACCGAAGGCGTGTTTGTCAATCCAGTCTTTTGGATGGTAAATGGAACGCCATATTACATGGCGGGTTTTACGAGAAACAATCAATCGGTGGCAACCGCCTACTTCACAATCGGGGAAGAGAACGTGGACGAAGTACTGATTGCGCAGCCGAACCTGTCTTATTTTGCCGATTTAAGCGGCAACCTATCGCGTATGGCGACGGACCGCGCAAACATTCCGATCTCTTATTACACGAAACCGTTAGACATTCCGATTATGAACGCGAGCCCGCAGGTTCAACAAGGGAGAGACGCGTTTGCTCACTTTTGGGAGATTCAACAAACGTTTAATCAGATGCTTCAGGACTATACGGCGTATTATAACGATGACGTATTAATCCGAAAGCACATTACGGACACAGATTTGTCTAAGATGAAAGAATTCGCCGTGCTAGCAGACATCTATCAATATCAAACGTTGAAGATTTTAACGAGTCAGGGTGAAGACATTCAAGCGTTCGCGGCGTTTCTCGAAAATACGAAAGAATGGTCCAGCCTGTCTCGAGAAGAAAAGAAATTCATAAAAGGGATTGCTGTCGGAAAAGAAAATATGCAAAAAAACATGGAGGCCTTAGACGTGCTCGAGGCCAATGATTTTGACCAAATGGTTAAGTTGAATTATGACCATTTAATCAATAAAAATAAAGCAATTATCGAGGGACAACGACAGTATATCCGTTATCCGAAAAGGATTTCTTAAGGAGGATTTGATGTGAAACAACTTGAAGTGGCTACATATACAATGACAATCGACGCACCGATTGACCATACGTTCGCTTGTCTCGCAGAAGACGAACATATCATCAAATGGAACGACCATTTGATCGAGAACATCTACGAGGATGGTGACGCCTCACTCGTGACGGGAAAAAGGTTCATCTCGGTCCAACAGTTCGAGAAGAAAGAGATTCGGGTCGAATCCGAGTTGACCCATGTCAATCGTCCATATAAGTGCGAGGTGCAGGCGATGACGAATCAAGGAGTGTCGACGGCGACATATACGTTAAACGAGACAGCAGACGGGACGGACGTTACGATTCGCATCACACTCGCACCGTCCTCATGGCTGTATACCCTATATGTAAAAGCGTTTCGCTGGGCGATTCGCCTGATTTATGATGAACAGTTCAAACAGTTCCGCATCTACACCGAGGCGAGTGCGCCAAAACCGTCACCTGCCCGAGAGGCGGAGTGATTTGCGATGATTGAACCGATTACCTCTTCGACGCGTGACGCGGTCCGTGCATTCTTTATCGATGCCTGGGGCTCACCTGAGATGGTCATCTCGACCGGTAAGTATGACTGCGCCACGCTTGACGGGTTCGTCTGGTCGGAAACAAACGTCATCATCGGCCTCTTCACGTATGTCATTCGGGAAGACGAGATTGAGATCATCTCGCTCGACAGTCTCCAGGAGAAGCGTGGCATCGGCTCGGCGCTCCTCGATCAAGTCGAGCGAGTGGCCAAGCAACATCAGCTCGCACGGCTGTCGCTCATCACGACGAACGACAACCTGCGTGCGCTCTCCTTTTACCAACGCCGAGGCTGGCGCCTCGCACGGATCATCCCGGGTGCGGTCGATGCGGCCAGGCTACATAAACCGTCGATTCCCGTTATCGGTGAGCACGGCATCCCGCTCCATGACGAAATCGTCCTTAGCAAAATCATCACAACCTAAAGAAAAGAGGGATTTTCCTATGATTCGATTCGGTATCATCGGCACAAACTTTATCACCCGTTCTTTCATTGAAGCGACCCATGAGGTCGAAGGCGCATCCGTGTCCGCCGTCTATTCCCGGACAGACGAGCGTGCGAAAACGTTCGCCGAAGAATTTGATATTCCACATACGTTCACCTCACTCGAGGAGATGGCGTCCAGTGAGTTGATTGATGCGGTCTATATCGCGAGCCCGAACTCGCTCCACGCCGAGCAGAGCCTGCTGTTCATGCGTCACGGCAAGCACGTCCTCTGTGAGAAGCCGTTCGCTTCGAACGTCGAGGAAGTGAGACAGATGCTTGAGACGGCGCGCGAACAGGACGTCGTCTTGCTCGAAGCGCTCCGCAATCTATTCATGCCGAACTTCGATGTGTTGCGTCAAGAACTCCATCGCGTCGGACCGGTCCGGCGTGTCATCTTGAACAAGTCGCAATACTCGTCACGCTACGACTTGTATAAGCGTGGGGACAACCCGAATACGTTTAATCCTGCCTTCTCGAACGGTTCACTGATGGACCTCGGCGTCTATTGCCTCGGTCCGGCTTTGAAACTTTTTGGACGACCGAGAGGCTTACATGCCAACGCCGTCAAGCTCGAGTCAGGTGTCGACGGCAGTGGTTCGGCCATCTTGTCGTATGACGGCATGGACATCATCGTGCTCCACTCGAAAATCCATGGCACGGACGCCCCATCCGAAATCATTGGGGAAGCGGGGCGCATCGTGATTGACGATATCGGTTCGCTCGACCGCTTGACATTCGTTGGCCGAGACGGGGCGACCGTCGAACTCGGTTTAGAACAGGAAAGCCATATGACGTATGAGATTCAGACGTTCGTAAACATGATTGAAGCAGGGGAGCGGGAGACCGAGGTCCATTCGTTTGCCGATATGCTCACACTCGCGGACGTCATGACCGATATCCGGCAGCGCATCGACGTGCGGTACCCGGCTGACGCATAACAAAGAGCCTCGAGTATGTGCTCGGGGCTCATTTGTTATGACTAAAATCCTCTTTTAGAAAATTCAGCACCATCGCAATCCGTTCTTCGGTCGAATAGTCGCCCTCGATCCTTAGGATGGGACAAGACAATTCAGCAAGCCATTGGTTATGTAACGTCTTGCTTCTCACTTCCGTCCCGGCATAGTCATACAGGGCGGCCCATTTCAAAAACGCTTGTGATTCCTCGTATAGGCTACCGCCAGCGAGTGCCTCCGTTCCATAGCGTTCGAGCTCCCGTTGTTGCAATCTGGCCAAACGAACATCTGGTGGGATCCATAAAAAGATAACCAAATCAAAATAGGGCATGAAACAGTCGCCACAACCTGCGAGAGATCCTGATAGAATCCACCGTTCAGATTGTAGCAACTCTTCCTTGAGCATCTCGCGTCGTTCAGGGACAGGTCTCGGTTCGGTGAACTTGTTGATCCAGAAATAATCGTCCGTATCCAGATGAGTATGCGGCAGGACGTTCGCCAACGCGTCGCCAAGTGTTGACGTGCCGGAGCCCGAAGCGCCGAGTATGTGAATTCTGCTTCTCATGTTTGCCTCTCCCATCAACCTATATTTTTGCGGCTTACATCGTGAACTCCCACGGTATATTCTCACCATTCCAACTTCGATGTCCGTCTTCATCGGAAAAAAATATGTAGGCGTTATCCTCTTTTTGAGGATTATAATGAAGTCACGCTGGATAATTTTACAATAAGTTTCAGTGGAATAATAGTGAATGATGACATCCATAGAACGGGAGACGATGACATGACGACCTTATATTTCGTAAGACATGCACACTCTACATATACAGCCGATGAATGGACGAGACCCTTATCTGAAAAGGGAGAGAGAGACGTCCGTAACATCACGAACACCTTGAGTGAAGAAAAGATTGATCTCGTCGTTTCGAGTCCATATAAACGAGCTATTCAAACCGTCCAAGGGATTGCTGACCAGATTGGGACAGAAGTGCTACTCATGGACGATTTGCGGGAACGGATGTTGACGACAGAGCCGGCCGAGAATTTTACCCTGGCGATGACGAGAGTGTGGGAAGATCCTACTTTTGCATGGGAAGGCGGCGAATCGAACGTTGTCGCTCAACAGCGGGGAGTCCGTGCGATTCAGTCACTACTCGACCAATACGAAGGAAAGCGAATCGCAATCGGTACGCACGGGAATATCATGGTGCTGATCCTTAATTATTTTGATGGACAGTATGGCTATACGTTCTGGAAAGAACTCGATATGCCGGACGTATATAAAGTGACGTTCAATCAACAAGAACTATTGAGCGTCGAAAAGCTTTGGGACCGTCAAGGAGTGGTTTGAAGTCGGTTTATGACGACGTGAAAAAAGGATGGGGCCGGTTTCGGTCCCATCCTTCAAAGTCTACTCTCTATTCAGATACAGATGACGGATAAACAAGCCGAGTGCGACCGTCATGATGACGGCCGGAATCAATCCGACGAGCAACAAAGAACCCATGCGTTCAGTCCTTTCTGAGCGCAGCGAGGCGCTGTGTCATGTCTTGGAACGATTGTCGGTCCGAGAGCACGCTCAATTCACCGGCGACGAGGTCGTTCACTTCACGGTCCCAGTCCTGGCTGAGCGTCGTCTCGAGCGCGGCAAGGTGCGTCGCCGTCCGTTCGACTTGATGACTTCCGACGCGCGCAAGCTGTTCACGCACCGCCGTCTTCAAGAGGGCGCTCAAGTCGTCGCGCAACTTCGTCCGGCCATCGCCTTCGAAGAACTGGTTCGCATTCTTATAGTGCTTCAAGACTGGACGGAACGGGGCCGCCTCGAACGTGATTGGGTCGACGGCGTCGCGGAGCCAATCGATGTCGATGTCGTCTTCGAACGACAACGTCGGCAAGAGCGGACGCAGTTTGAGCGTCTCGCGCTCGATCAAGCGTTCCGTCTCCCGTTTCAAGAAGCGCTCGAGCCGATATTGGAACACTTGCAACTCTTGATGGATGTCATACGCATACTTGTCGAGTGTCCGGATGAGGGCGCGTTCTAGGCTCGCCTTCGACCCATCCACCTCGACCGGATGGAACGTCTCCTTGACGAAGTCCGACAGACGGAGGAGCGAGCGCGTCTCGAGATGGGCGAGCAACTCGCCCGTCTCGCGCTTGAACGGGTCTTCGAGCGTCGTGACGTTGAGACGATTGTCAGACGTGCGCACTTGTTCGAGCTTGTCACGGCGGGCCACCTTGACGCTCGCATCCGCTTCGGCCTCGCGGACGACGTCCTCGAACGCGGCGACGAGGGCTTCTGCCTCGTCTTTGATGCGGACCGCGTTCGCCTGACGCAAATCGTGGTCGACGAATTGCTCGAGCTTGGCCGAGAATCGGTCGAACCCGGCGTCCGTGCCCTGGATGGCGTTTCGGCTCGAAATCGGCAGCACCGTCGGATGACGGACGCCGAGCTTCGTCAACTGGTTCGACACGTAGTCGGTGACGGCGAGCCGCTCCGCCTCATCCGCCGCCAAGTCTGACGCGTTGACGAGGAAGAACATGTGATGGTCACCTGTCCCTTGCACACGTCCGAGCTGGATGACGAGTTCACGGTCGGCCTCGGTGAAGGCGTGATTGTAGTACGTCACGAACAGGACGGCGTCGGCGTCACGCATATAACCGAACTGTACCTCGCTATGACGGTTGAACTGGGAGTCGGCACCCGGCGTGTCGACGAAGATGATGCCGCGCTCGGCCCAAGGGGAGTCGATGGCGAGCTCGATCTCTTTGACGATACAACTCTTCTCTTCCTGCGTGACGAACGAGCAGAACGTGTCATATTCGACCGTCTCCTGGCTACCGAGATAGGACAGGGGAGCGTTCTTGACGGCGTTGACGAACGGGTGGTCGAGATCGAGCGCGTCGAGGGACGCCCCGTAACCGTTCAGCTCCGCCTCGATCTCGGCACGAGTCTTGAACGTGATCAACGCGCTCTTGTTGGCGCGGCCGTTCGGCGGCACGATTTTCGTGATTGACGCCGTCAGTGGGTTCGGGGACGTCGGGAGCACCGTCTCGCCGAGCAACGCGTTCAACGTCGACGACTTGCCGGACGAGAACGCCCCGAAGATGGCGAGCGTGTACGTCTCCGATTCGGCCCGGGCCAATTTATGACGCAGTGACTTGACGCGTGACTTGAATAACGGATGTTTCTCCAATATTTCACATACCGCATATTCATATGAAAAATCAAACGATAAAGCAGTGATATCATCCACCAAAAGCGAGGTCGAGGCAACTTCTTGTTGCTGATGTTCGACTTGTTTCTGCGGCAATTGGTCGGCCGTGACGTAGTGGCGGGTCTCAAGGTCCTTCAAACGCGAAGCAGAGAGGTCACGTGTCGTGTAATTGGTGAGCTCGTCTCGCTGTTCCGCCAGCTGACGTTTTAGCGCCAGCGTGTCGAGCATGTCATACAATTCGTCTTGCTCGTTCTCGATGGCATGGATTCGGTCTTTGCCTTCGGCCTCAAGATACGTTTCGACGGACGTGACCCACGGTTCGGACACTTTCGTCACCCAAGAGGCGAGGGCCGACTCGATGTCACGGCTGAATTGAAGCACCGTGTCACCACTGAGCGATGCGCCGGACTTCACTTGGTCACTGATGAGCGTGCTCGGTGCAGTCGGTAACGTATCCGGACGGGACAAAATCGCCTCGGGCAGTTTCAAATCGCGGACGATGTCTTCAGCGTACTTGATCAAGTGGGGGCGAAGGTTCGTATCGATCAATCGGTTGAACTCCTTGACAGCGATCTCTTCACGACGTAGCCGTTCCTGGCGCGTCTTGTCTTTTGAGAAGAACAGGCCGACCTTGAACTCCGGCGCACAACTCTCGAGATAGTCCCGCAACAGTTCACGGAACTCATAGTTCATGATCGGCGCGCTCGCGACGATCGGTGTCTGGTGTTTGAAGAACTCGCGACGGAACGCGGTGAGCCAAATCGCTTTCTTATCGAGGCGTTGCAGGCGGGCTTGAATCTCCGTCGGCTGCTTCTCGATGACCGGCAACTCGTTCAACAGGGCGTCGTTCGCGCGAGTGGACCGGGCGAGCAACGTATCGACGAGCAAGTCGGCACGCGCTTCCGCATGCTGCCGCGCGTCGTCGATGACGGTTTGGACATACGTCCGGAGCCGTTCGACCTCGTTCTCCGGGTGATCGAGCTCACGGAGTGAGATGTAGAACATGTCGTCCGGATTGATGGCGTGACGGGTGAAGGCGGTCTCGAGCGAACGCTTGAACGTGCTGAATGGAAGCTCTCCTTCATCGTGCTTATCGATTTGGTTGATGATGATCGAGTAGGGACGTCCTTCGGCGCTAAACTGTTTCATCAGTTTGATGTTTTGTTCGGACTGGACGTGATTGTAGTCCATCATGAAGAACAGATGGTCGGCGAGAAAGAGCGAGCGTTCCGTCGCTTGACGGTGCCGTTCATCGGTCGAGTCAATCCCAGGCGTGTCCATAAGGACAACGTCGCTTCCAAACGGGAAGCGGGGCAGGGCGTACTCGACTTCTTTAATCTCTTCGATTTTGCAGTAGTCGCTCAAACGGTCGAGCTCATCCGGCGCGAGTCGAATCCAATCTGTATCGTTGACGGCGACGGATGCCCCGATTTCCCCATGTCGAAGCGTCACGATATTCGCACTCGTCGGAATCGGGCTCGTCGGTAACACACCGTCCCCGAGCCAATTGTTGAGAAGTGTCGACTTACCGGCCGAGAAATGACCACAGACCGCGATCCAAATCTCGTTTTGTGTCACTTTTCGGAGTGCGGTCTTGGCGAGACGAGCCGACTCGGTCTCAGTTTGTGTGTCAAATACGTCGGTCAATTGCGCGAGGCGTATGCGTTGTTCGTTCATAATTCCCCATCCCCTACTTATGATTCCGTCGTGATGCCGACGCGATGTCTACGATATGAGTTGTTTTCCCAGGCTTGAATGACGAGATCTGCTACATCGTCACGCGAGATTGGTCCCGAGTTCTGTGTCCCGAGCACGTTAGCTGTGATGACGATGTTCCCGACGGACGCGTCTTCAATCAATTGGGTCGGGCAGACGATTGTATAATCGAGCGTTGATGCATCGAGCAGTTCATATGCCCGGGCGTGATCCTCGGCCGCGGTCGTCATCGAACGTTTCGACTCACGGGTCTCGAAACGATAGTTGTCAGAATCATGTGCCTGCAAGATGCCGGCCGTCCCGACTGTCAGGATGCGCGTAATCCCGGCTGCTTGCATCGCTGAGATGATGAGCGGTGTGAAGCGGGACAAGACGTCCTGCTTATCCGTACCGAGCGCCGACATGACGACGTCGGCCGATTTCACCGTTTCTGCGATGGCATCCGCATCGGTCGCGTCACCGATGATGACCGTGAGACGATCCCTCGGTTCAACCTCGCGACGTGACAAGAGTCGGACGTCGTGGCCGTCTTTTAACAAACGTTCAAGCAACCGCATCCCCGTGCGGCCGCTCCCTCCAAATAAAGCAATGGTTGACAAGTAAACCCCTCCCAATCAAGATTAAAGAAAATATCCAACGCCATCATACCACGGAAGCGCTATCGAAACAGGAGACAACGGCTTGAAGTTGTGAGGTTTCAGGGCAGGGTAAGTGGGATACAAAAAGTTAAGACGTGTATAAGGGAGGAAGACACTTCGTTGTCGACACCGCATGAGATTTGGAGCTAGAACCATCAAGACCGGGATATCCGTCGCCTTGGTATTGCTCATCGCCGAGGCATTTCAATTTCAACAGATTGTCGTACCGGCACTCGCGGCCTCGCTCGCGTTATTGCCGTCCGTTTATCAGACGGGTGTCCGGCTATTAGAAGAACTAAAAGGGAACTTGATCGGGGCTTTGCTCGCCGTCTTCTCGTTAATGTTGACGCCGAACCCGACACCGATCGCCATCGGAGTCGTCATCATCATCGCCATCTCGATCCTTCTCTTTTTGAACCTCGAGTCGACGACCCGGACCGTCATCTTGACGACGATTCTGATTATGGAAGGGGCGAGCCAGTCGGACATGCCCGTCTGGATGTTCGCAGGTGAACGTTACTTGCTCATCATGATGGGGATCACCGTGGCGCTTGTCGTCAATGCGCTCTTGTTCCCGCCGCGCTATGAGCGGAAGCTTGAGGACGAGATCGCGACCGTCTCCCAAATGGCCGTCCGCATCGCGCGACTGTTCTCGGAAACAGAGGGAGGACGCTCGTCATTTGAGTCACTCGATGAGACGAAAAAGAAACATCGAGCCTCAAAGACGACGTACGACTTCTTTGAAGAAGAGATTAAAGCCAACCGCTGGCTCGAGAAGAAGACGCCGATTTATCGCCGGGCCGTCTTGAAGTCGAAGATGATTGATACGAACAGTGCCGCTATCCACGTGCTCGACAAGCTGCATGACGATTTTCTGACGCTCGAACATCTACCGCCCCAGCTCGAGGACGAACTGATGCGTCATATGCGGCACTTGCTCAGACGGCATGAGCGTCTATTCTCGGCTTATGAATTAGAAAACGAGCACATCATCGACCGGGAAGAGGATTTAATCCATGAGAACTTCGACTTCGCGAAGTTGATGATCGAGAAGATGCGGGATGAAGAGGAAGACCTCATCCTGACCGTCGTCCCGCTCGTCGCGACGATGACAGATTGGGTCAAGGCGATGAATGAGCTCGAACGCTACCTCATAACCGAGATGAAGAAGCACGGGGACAACCTGAAAGTGGAACCGCGTAAGAAGTGGTTCTTTGAAGACTAACAAATCGCCAAGTCGCAGAAGCGGCTTGGCTTTTTTTATGGAGCGAAAAGGAATACCGGAAGTTGTCGCTGAATGTATGAGAGGCGTGCAGTAATGAGGGAGGGATCAGCATGATGAATAAGAAAGTAAGTATAGGCCTTGTTATTCTTTTATTTGTAATTTGGATGGTTGTCTCATTGACCCTTCCGCCCAAGCTTATTGCGAGTTCAAGTGACGGGAAGTTTGATGCGGTTTATACGGTTTCTCATTCCTTAAAAGAGACGTGGGCGGGTCAGGTGGAATGGGAGGAGTCAGACGGTGTCATCGTCAATCTATCTTTTTATGAGAACGACATCCAACTGACGGGGGATATTATGACCCATCCAATTGAGATGGATCAAAGCAACTCGTATGAATTTGCATTTTTAGGTGCTGAACCGAATCCGACCAGTGTCTACACGCTACGAATTTCTGTAGAAGAAGAAGGGAAAACTCATGAGGAAATTCTGACGTTCAAACCAAGAAAACGTCTCTTTGTCCTACCCGCACTTGACTGAACTCATATATCATTCTGGAGGTTTTGATGAAAACGTACCTACAACACACCAAGAAGTTTTGGAACATCCGCGTCGGTTCCGACGAGTTCGCCGTCCATTACGGAAAACTCGGGACGATTGGTAAAGTTCAAATTAAGTATTTTGAATCCGACGGTATCTGCCGCAAAGAAGCGGACAAGCTGATTCGTCAGAAACTCCGGAAAGGGTACGTCGAGACCGATACCGATTGGGACGACTTGATTTATGTCGACGACCCGGAAGTCGGACCGAACCGACTCACGACACACCCTCGGTTCAATGCTCATTTTCAGGAAGACTTCTACTTGGATTGTACGGATGAGTACAGTCCGTTCGGCAGTGATGAAGGCGCCGACGTGCTCGTGATGTTCGAGGACGCAATCCGAAAAGAACGGGACATCGATTTCCTCGTCGGTGCGTACGACATCGTTTCGGGCTGGATGGAGCGGGATGTATCGAGCCCTGACGACTGGGTGACATATGAATACGGATTCGACTGTGACGTCGCCGTCATGTCGAGTGCGTTCGCATCGATTAAACTGACCGGTCATCTGGACGTTTCGCTACAGGAGGAAGGCGTTGCCGCACTCGACCGTCTTATCCAGCAAGTCGAACCAGAAGACAGACCGCGGTTTAAATTGATGAGCGTGCAGTTGAGCAGTTTCCCGACCTCAATTTGAAACTTTTTTAGGGAGTGCGCCGTATACTAGAGGTAGAACGGACATATGCTCCGAATCGTTAGGGGGAAACACCAATGTCAGACATAGAAACAACACCGACAACATTCAGCGGCACATTGCCAATCGAGGCACGCACCGTGTTCCGACTGTCGAGCGCCATCTTTTATCTCATCGGGCTCGTCATCACAGGGGGCCTCGTCGCCGCCGCGCTTTATTTTGACTGGCCGACATGGTTGCAATATATGATGTACGCCTTACTCGCCATCGACCTCATTTATAGTGTGATTGATATCGTCGTCTTCCAAAAATGGAAGCAAGAGCGGTTCACGTATGATGTGAAACCACTCGAGATTCGCTTGCATCATGGCGTCATCACGACAAACGACGTGTTAATCCCGATGACGAAAGTACAATACGTCCACGCCCAGCAAGGCCCGCTGCTTCGAAAGTACGGTCTGCAGACGATCACCATCGGAACGGCCGCCGGGTCACATGACATCTTCGCGATCGAGGAGTCGTTCGCGAAGTCGCTCCGGGAACAAATCGCGGTGTATGCCCGCATCGAGGAGGAGGATGTCATATGACAGAAGCCGCCCTCACGTGGCATCGACTGCCGAGTCGCGTCTTGCTGTTGCGTGTCTTAGAGGTCATCAAGTCGTTCATCATCCCGCTCGTGTTGTTGTTCGTCATCAACAATGACTGGAGTTCGACGTTCGGCATCATCCTGCGCGTCGGGATTCTGCTGTTCCTCTTGCTTGATATTTTGCAGAAGTTCTTCGGCTGGCTCAACTTCCGTTATGCGCTCGACGAGAAGACGGTATATGTCATCGACGGTAACTGGATCAAGAAAGAAAAGTCATTGCCGCTCTATAAGATTCAGAGCGTCCACTCGAACAGCCCATTTTTGTACCGGCTGCTCGGTGTCGTCGAATTGACGTTCGATACGAACGCGAACAGTGACGACGCCTCGTTCAAATTGGCTGGCGTCTTCCCGAATGAGGCAAAACGGCTCGAAGACATCCTCGACCAGGTCCGTCACCGCAAGACCGAGACCGACGTACCGGTAGAAGGGGAGACGGACGTGACCGAAACACTGGTGACGATTGAAAAACCGACGAGTCGTTTATTGTACGCCCTCTCGACCCGAGAGATCATCATCGCCTCGTTGACGTCACTGTCGGTGTTCGCCATCTTCCCGGTCGCCTCGACGATCATCTCGTCCATCGATGACTTCATCAATCTCGACGGGACGTTCGATACGATCGGCGATTGGGTCGTCCACGCGTCCATCATCGCCATCGGCCTGCTCGTCCTGACGGTCCTGATATTGTCGGTCGTCATCGGCATGGTCATCAACTTCTTGAAATACGGGAACTTCCGGCTCGAACGACGCGGGGACCGCATCCGCGTTGAGAAAGGACTGCTCAACCGTTCCGCTAAAGAGATCCCATACGAGAAGATTCAAGCGGTCCGGGTCAAAGAGACGTTCATTCGGCGCTGGTTCAACATCGTCGGTGTCGAACTCGTCGCGGCCGGGACGATGGACGAGTTGAAAGACGAATCGTCAACCATCCTCCCGTTCGTGAAACGGGAGCGGGCGATGAATGTGTTGAACGAGCACTTCGACCAGTTCGTTTGGTCTGACACGCTATATCGTTTGCCGAAGCGTTCCCTCTGGGTCAAACTGCTACGCATCAGCTGGGTCGGACTTATCGTCTCGGGTGTCGTGCTGTATTTCTTCCGCGATTACGCTTGGTGGCTCATTCTGCTGTGGGCCATCATCATCGGCGGCCGCCTGTTGAGCTATATGACGACACGCTACGCCCGGAACGGTCGCTTCATCGAATTACGGACCGGTGCCTTCAACGTCACGTCGTTCTTGACGGACAAGCCGCGAATCGAACAGATTCAAGTGACGCAGACGCCGCTTCAACGCCGTTTCGATGTGTGTAACGTATTATTTTCGACTCGCGGTGTTCTAGCGTATGAGTTGATTGAAGATATCCCGAAACAAGAGGCGGACGCCATGCTGAACTGGTTCTCCCGCTATACGGTACAGGAAGATATGAAAACACCGGGCTAACGGATAACCCAGTCAGGTGATCGACGAGCCCCCTCGCGTGTTGCGAGTGGCTCGTCTTTTTTAATCGGCTTGAGGGATCGCTCCGACATAAGCTTGAAGTTGATTCTCTTTTGTGTTCATGAAAAATCATGGCGCGTGTAGGTCACACGAGCCATGATTTTTCATGAACAGCATTGGAAGAGACTTTAGGGAGAATGATTGTGAACGTCGTTTCTCTTGGTTGACTCGTCACGTGAATCTCGCCCTCATGTAAATCGATGATGGACTTGGCGATGGCGAGACCGAGACCTGATCCGCCGGTGTAATGTGCGCGTGACTTTTCCACTCTAAAAAATCGTTCAAACACATATGGGATGTCACGTGAGGGGATGGCCTCTTCGCCGTAATTCGTCATGTTGATAAGAACCACTTCATCCGTATCTTCAATGAACGTATCGATATACGTTCCGTCACGCCCGTAACGAATCGCATTCTCGAGTATGTTTTCGAATACGCGCACGAGCTTCAACGCATCACCCTCAACGATGGGTCGTTTGGCTGAGGAACTGAATCGAGCTTCCATTTCAACTTCCGAGAGACGTAACGTCGACTGCATGATGAGCTGATTGAGCAATTCATCGAGACGGACCTCACTTGTTTGCAGCGCGATCCGGTCGTTTTGCAGAAATGTATAGTCAAAGATATCGTTAATCAAGCCTTTCAGATGGGTCGCATTCTCATGAATGACTTGGATGTAATGACGCAACTCCACCTCGTCCCGGTAACGGTCGCTGTGAATCAAGTCAAGATAACCCGTGATTGACGTGAGCGGGGAGCGCAAATCGTGGGCGACGTTGGCCACGAGCTCGTGCTTCAAACAATCCGCTTGAACCAATTCCTGCTCCGCCTTTGCTGCACTGTCTGAGATGGCGCGAACAGTCGCCATCAACTGCTCTAGCTCTGGCGGGACAGATGGTTCAACCAAATCACGATTGGCATGGAGTTCTTCGACAAGTGAAGTCATCCGCTCAATGTGAAACTGTAAATACCGTTTACGCTCATATTGATAAATCAACATGAGACAAACGATGACCATCAGACTGTAAAACATGACGATGACACCTTCCCGGAAATACGACAACACGATGATCAGACTCTCCATAAATCGTGATGACTCCTCGAAGTACCACACGGCAGGCAGTAACAGAGCACCGCTCAGTGTGGCGACCCCAAACGCAATCAATACATACAGCAGACGTTTCCACATCGGGATGAACGTTATGACGCGCCATATATTATGTCTCAATTTTATATCCCACTCCCCACACCGTATGAATGATGACCTCATGTGGCACGACGGCATGTAATTTCTCACGGATGTTACTGATATGAACCATCACCGTCTGATTCGACCCGACGCCATGCTCTTGCCAGACAGCCTCAAATATTTCTTCAGAGCTATACACCCGGCCTTTATGTTTCGCTAGTAAATACAAAATCTCAAATTCACGTGCTGTCAATCGAATCGTCTGCTCTTGCATCATGACGGTGTGGCTGGCTCGATCGATGAGGAAGGGGCCAGCTTGTACACTTGAGGACTTGCTTGGTCGGTTATAGTTTGAACGGCGTAGCAATGCTTTAATACGTGCCATCAACTCGAGCGGATTGAACGGTTTGATGATGTAGTCATCGACTCCCGTCGTCAATCCCAATATCTTATCCATATCACCTACTTTGGCACTGACCATTAAGATCGGAATTTGGCTCGTCTGGCGCACACGCTTACAAAATTCAAGCCCATCCATCCGAGGCATCATCCAATCTAAAATGATTAAGTCAAACGATTCTTGGTTGAACAAGTCAAGCGCCATTTCCCCATCGGTTGCCATCGTCGTGTGATACCCGTCATTTTTTACATACACATCAATCAATTCTGCGATTTGGACATCATCATCCACTAACAAGATTTTTGTCATGCTTGAAACTCCCTCGCGAATTAAAGTTGGAAATTCTGATACAAACGTCGGAACGGAGCGTATTGGACGACGAAGCGAACGAGTAAGAACCCTAAGAGCGCGCCGAACGCATTTGCCAATAAATCATTCACATCCGTGCTTCGTCCACTGCCTAGTGTCGTACGCACCAATAATTGAATCAGTTCAAGAATCAGACTAAACTGAAATCCTAATTTAAGTACTTCTTTTTTCGTGATCGACGGTTTCAAAAATGGAAGATAACAGCCGAACGGGAGGAGCATCACGATATTCAACACAAACGAATACAAGTCGATGGTCAAAATCGGAATAAAATTAATCGTTTTCCACCATGGTACTTGGTTCGCATATTTTCCTAAGTTAACGTCAATCGGGAAAAAAACGAAGTGAAGGACACCTAATAAGTATATCCCGAATGATAGAAGTAAAATGGTTTGTGTGACTTTTACATGTTTCTTGCGAAACGACCAGACGAGTAACGTGATGAGTCCGAGGATGGCGAGTGGGATGAGAACGACTCCTGATTCGATTGTGAACATAACTGAATAATTCTGATTATACATGGGAATAAACCTCCTAAGAATTTGAACTGTCTTCAGTGTAGATGGCAGATTTAAAGAATTCTTAAAGGAGTCATAAATGAAATCTAAAAAAGGCAAAGCGCTTTGCGTTGCCTCGAACTGTAGAACAATCAATCAAGAAGCTTGCTCTCGGAATAATGTCGGGCGTCCCGATATCATTCGTCACGTCAACTTCACCGTTTTCGCGTTTCTGTTGCTGAAAAATGGGAACAAGTATGGTATGATGCAAGTAGAAAGAGACCGGTGCTGGACACACCGGCCTCTGGCTTACAGGCTACCACTTTAAGAGTGGTCCCAGCCGCCACAATGGTTAGAGAATCAGAAAGTGACCCATCTCATTGCGCCGAGGGGGTCATTTTTTTGTGCGTTCAGACGTTGCACGATCGGATGTTTGGTGTAAAACCAAGTGAACGATGATCGGAGCGAGGATCGGGACGATCACATAGTCGCCGACCCAGGTCCATAGTTGTTCCATCCGCACCACCGCCTTCCTCCATTGTGGACTTGGCGGCTGACCCCACTATTGCTGCGTTAACCTGCCTCTTCATTATAGCAGATTCTCGTCAAAAAAGATGCTAAAAACAGGAACGTTTGTTCTTGTTTTATAAAATGAACCTTTCGTCCGAATAGGTCTCATGACTGGGTCCAAAGATGGATTTGAACCAATAATAGCTTGTATGTCAGAGGTCAGACAGGATATAATCAATCTCGTGTGTATAACCACATGGGTGGGTGAGGGTGCCAATAAAGGATTGATTCCTATGGCAAAACAAACAGAATGGAAAACAGAAACATACGGGGGCGTGCTAAACTTTCTGGCGACAGCATACATCCCGGCCGTTCACGCGGCAATCTTGACACAAGCCGGACTCCCGTTCGAGGGAGCGCTCGTCGGAGCGATTTTGACAAGCATCATCGGAACGTTCATTGCAGGGCTGTTCAACTTGCCGCTGCTCCTGTTACCCGGGATGGGCATCAACGCGCTATTTACGTACACGCTCGTCCTGCAGATGGGGCTGAGCTGGCAAGGTGCGCTCGCCGTCTCGTTCGTCTCAGGTGCGCTCGTCGTCCTGTTGACGGTGACGAAAGTGGCAAGGAAACTCGCGAACGCGTTCCCGCCGATCATTCATGACGGATTGACGGTCGGGCTCGGCCTGTTCCTCATCTTGATTGGGCTCGAGGCGGCGGGGATCGTCTCGGGCGGTGGCGGGGCACTGCTTCACATCGGAGACCTTGGGGAACGACCGGTACAGGTCGCGTTCCTGTCGCTCTTCGTCGCCATCCTGCTCTTCTTGAAGATGGGGCCGAGCAGCTTCCTCTGGACGATCGCGTTCGGGGTCGGTTTGAGTGCCGTCATGGGAACGCTCGACTGGACCGGTGAGTTCGCGCTCACGCCGTTCTTCGAGTCGTTCGGTACCGTGTTCGGCAACGTCTCGTTCGCCGAGTCGGCGTCACCGATCTTCCTTGTCGCCGTCGGCGTGTTGACGCTCGTCTTGCTGATCGAGAACATCAGCCTGATTCAGAATCAGACGCGCGCCATCGGCAAGGATGCGGACGCACCGAAAGGGCTCGTCGCCCAAGGGTTGTCGACGATGGCCGGTGCCATGTTCGGCTCGAGCCCGACCGTCTCGACGGTCGAGGTCGCGGCCGGCATCTCGGTCGGCGCACGGGGCGGCATCGCCTCGTTCGTGACATCTGGCCTGTACGTCGTCTCACTCTTGTTGCTGCCGCTGTTCGCCATCATTCCGGTGACGGCGATCGCGCCGGTGTTGATTATCATCGGCATGATGATGTTCCAGAACGTGAAGCATCTCCCGCTCGACAATTGGGAGCATGCCTTCCCGGCGATTCTCGTCATCATCATGATTCCGTTCACGTATTCCATCGTCGATGGCATCGGGCTCGGATTCATCGCCTATACGATGATCGTCTTGTTCAAGAAGGGCTATCGGTCGCTCAGTCCGGTCGTCGGTGTCTTGACCGTATTGTTCTTAGTTTTCTTTTCTTTACCAGTCTGGCTATAAGATAGGGCGCTACCGTGTATACGGTACCGCTTTTTTTGTATGATGAAACAAAGGAGGTGTTTGAATGGATCAAGCAGGCGGATTCATTTCCATCGGGATGGCTTATCCGAGCCATTATCCGTTACCTGAACTTGCTCAAAATGTATGTGCGGAACTGTTAAGTAGCGGTGGCGAAATCATAAACGTGACATACAGTCAGGATAAGGCGGGCACTAGTTGGACGACAACGACAGGTACCGACTTTGCTCAGGTTGGGCATTACGGATCTATCCATTTACGAAGCAACTATTTTGGAGACGTGGACATGACGATGACCGTGTCCCTTCAAGAGATGGACACCTATGTCGGGATTCTCATCGATATAAAGTGGAATGATATCGTCTCACACCCTGCATCGAGACCCGTCTTCACACAGAAAATCGAACGACTGCTCGTTGACGTGTATCGCCATATGCCATTCTCGTACGCGCTTGCCGGGCACGAACTTGAGCTCGACTGGGCACCTGATGCGTTTCCGACATCAGCGGACTGGTTGGATACGTTCCCTCTTTTTATGGTCCCGTCACCACAAGGCGTGATGGTAACTTACGGTTCAATTTCAATCGACGGGATGACTCCTCAAACCAATATGAAGAGGTCTATCCCGTTATATGCATAAGTGAGGCTCAATCACGTCAATCAATCATTCCTTGATTGACGAAGCTCAGTGCTAAGCGGCCGGAACATGATACAATTTTCTTAGCTTATAACCGAAGGAGGATACTTTTATGACGAAAACCTCAGATGTCATCGACGAGTTTGCATCCTATATAGACTGGTTAAACACATTGTCGGGATTGGATGGATCGACGTGGGAAAAATCGATTGCAACCGACAAATGGTCAATCAAAGCAATCGTCCTTCACATCGCCCATTGGGACAATCATCTGTTGAACGTCATCGTCCCGGCCGTCAAGACCGGGGAAGCCATGATTTTCCCTGAATTCGACTCATTTAACGCGCGAGCGACCCAAAAAGCGAAACGGATCTCTCTGGAGAAAAGGTGCTCCGGTTAGCCAAAACGAGTCGAGGTTCGCTCATTGAAACACTGCGGTCCTTGCGTCAAGAGACGTTGACTGCGCACACGACGGCAAACGGGGCGACCCATTCTCCGCATGACGGTGTTCCGTATACGCTTGCCTATATCGTCACCGATTTCATCGAACATGACCGGCACCATCAGCAACAAGTCGACGGGGTCTTAGGGACGAAGTCTTGAAGAGACGAACGAAAATACGGGGTGTCAGACGAAGACAGAAAAGGTTACGCATGTATATCAATGATCAGACCCATTCGTTTCCGACGACGTTCCATAACGGGTATTGGCATAGCAAAATTCCGATTGATCAATCGTTCTTACTGTCAATCGAGAAGAATAGCCGAATCCAGCACGCCGTCATCGAGGCGATGTTAGAAGGGGGAACTCAGCTTGTGCGCCTTCGAGAACAGGAGAGTTACCGGGTCGTCGTCTTGATTGACCCGCCGACGCTTTGGCAATCCGAACTTCTCGTATTCGAAAGCGACGCACGACTAAAGGCGTTCATGGAACGCGATACGTCTGAGCAGACGTGGACGCGGTTGCCAGTGGACTCTGTGTGCCTACAGCGATTCATGCTTCCGGCGAACGTCGAGGTACATCGGTTCCATGAGCTGATTCAAGACGAGGATTACACACATAGCGGGGAAGTCTGGTTGCTCGTTCAATAAGCGGGCAACTTTTTTTGCTAAAAAACTGAATATTCCATTAATCCGTATGCTATAATCCTTTCAAATCCATTTTCCAAAAAAAGGATTAAATGGAATCGATGAATGAAAGGAGTCGTTGAATGGGATGCAGTCGAATCTACATATTCACATACGGGTCGTTACATGAGAAAAGCCAAAGTTCTGTTTGTATCAGCAGTCTTGATTTCTTTACTGGTTGTCGCACTTATTTCATTTTCAGGTCAACTTGCTTATACCTACTTCAAAGGGTTGGACATTTCAGGGAGCCCCATCACAAGTTGGGTCACGGATTGTCATGACAAGCGAAAGTTGTTTGGGATAATTGAGGTCGTCGATACGGATGTTTGGTGTGGAGATGGTAGTGACGCAGATCCCGGGCCCGGTATTTCTGAAGCAGGAGCGGTTGTTGGGTCATCAGATGATGAAGGCGGCACACCAAGGGAAGATGAGAATAACTCGTCTCCGTCATATGGTACACCATCTACAAGCGAATCCGATCGCCTTTCCCTGTTGCCTTACATTGTCAGCGCCCTCCTCCTTCTTTTGCTTGGTGTATGGATGTGGCGTAGACCCTTCCACAAAAAGGGGAGGGAAGCCGTTCCGATAGACGAGAGGATCCACTCAAGGCAAGAGACAGACGAAACGTTCGAAGAGGCAAAACGCTCCGCTCATCCGCTACCAGATTCCCCGTTGCGGCAACATTTGATTCAATTCGAACAAGCGCTACCGCAAGAAAAACGTCGACGGACGTTCGAGACGTTATCCGCCTGGGCGAGCCGCATTCAACTCGACGCCTCGCTTCGGAGCTATTTAGAGACCCGTTATGACAAAGTCGAGATCACGCCACAACGTGAAGAAGCGTTCAAACAACAGCTTGATGCCTATTTACTTCGTTTAGAAAAGGAGCCACCCTTATGACCATCAAACGCGTATTGGAACAATTGGACCAAATCTATCTCGGAAAACCTGAAATCACGCGCCTCTGCTGCACGGCGCTACTCGCGAACGGGCACATCTTGTTAGAGGACGTCCCGGGTACCGGGAAAACGTTACTTGCCAAAAGTATTGCCAAGAGTTTTGAAGCTGATTTCACGCGCATCCAATTCACGGCCGATTTGATTCCGACCGATATCATCGGTTCTGACTTCTTCAACATGCAGACACAGGCGTTCGAAAATCGGACAGGACCGATCTTTACCAACATCTTATTGATTGATGAAGTGAACCGAGCCGTCCCCCGGACACAATCCGCCTTGCTCGAGGCGATGGAAGAGCGGCAAGTCTCGATCGGCGGAGTCACGTATCAACTGCCGGAACCGTTCTTCGTCATCGCGACGCAAAACCCGATCGAATCGGCAGGGACGTTCGCCTTGCCCGACGCTCAACTCGACCGTTTCTTGATGTCCCTTCAAGTCGGATATCCTGAAGCAGGGGAGGAGCGACAGTTGATTCTTCAGACAATTTCTAAGACACGCCACATCGTTCATGCCCTCATGTCGTCCGAAACGTTTTTAGCAGCGCAGCGAGCAGTTGAGGAGGTCCGTATCCATGACGACGTCGTCACCTATCTGCTCGCCCTCATCCAAGAGACACGACTTCATCCGCTCGTCGAAGTCGGAGCCAGTCCTCGCGCGACGCTCGCCCTCGTCAAGGCGTCTCAAGCTTACGCTTATATCGAAGACCGTCAATTCGTGACCCCGGAAGATGTCCAAGCCGTCGCGACGCATGTTCTGACACACCGCTTGACGCTCACGCTCGAAGGGGACGTGAAATCGACGAAACGGGAAGTTCTCGCTGATATTTTGGAGCGAGTCGATGTACCGGTCGAGAAGGTGTGAAGATGCGACAAGTCGAAGTGAGCACACCGTCACTTTTAGACGACAAGCTATGGCCGGCCTATACCGGAATCCTACTTCTGTTCATATGGTTCCCATATGTGTGGCCGCTCGCTTATCTGTCTGGCGCAATTCTAGGATTGATGCTGATTCGGAAATGGCTGACGCAGAAAATTGTCGAAGGGACACGTTTATCGTTCCACCAGAAAGAGCAGTTGTTGTTCGTAAATGACCGTGTCTCGCTAAGAATGGAGGTGACAGGTGTCGAACGTCTCCAAGAACTCGGAATCCCGACATCGGTCCGCCTGGTCACGGGACACGGCTTGACGTTTGACGAAAATCAGCGCGTACATGTCATTCAACTTCATGAGGAATCGACCTATTCGCTTCCAATCCATGCGAAACAGCGCGGGCCCGTCCAAGTCAATGAATGTACACTTCAGTTCAGGCTCCCGTTTTGGCTTGGCACCATCTTCGTCACAGATCATACGCTTCCATCCTGGATCATACTCCCATCCATCACGAGACAGAACAGATTTAACTCACGCCTGGTACGGATGGGGGACCGACTCGTCAAACATTCACCGCTCAACGACCCGTTGATGATTCAAAGCACAAAACGGTATGAGCAAGAGCCGGTCAAACAGATTGACTGGGTCGCTACAGCCAAGACAGGAAAACTTCAGGCGAAAGTGTATCAACGCCAAAACCTCGATACGTTCACGCTCGTGCTCGACTTGAGCGGTCCGCTAGGGAATGGCCTCCATGCCCGTTACGAAGAGTTGATTCAACAGGCCGCATATCTGGTATCCTATTTAGTGAAGGAAGATTGTAAAGTCGAGCTGTTCATTAATCGGCTCGATGCTGATAATCATATCGACCACCTACGGATGAGTGACGGTGGCAAGCAGTTGCGGCTTGCGCTTGTGCGCCTCGCCTCGATTCATGAATCCGATCGATTCGTCGCTTCGAAACGGTTCAATCAAATCATCGAGCGACAGAAGCATCCGCATGCGGAACTGATTCGGATTGACGCGTCACTGCTCAAGCAGATGTCTGTCGGTTGAAAGGAGTAAAGATATGTTCCGCCTGATCAAAACATTCGCTTTAGCCGGGATCTTCACGCTCGGTGCTACGTCATCAATTGCCGCGCCGACAGAACGATCCGCGGACCGTTTCGCTGAAGAACATTTCGAGTCAATCGTCCTCGACCATATCGAAGGAGACGACCCGAGTAACTATCACTTGACGGAAAGCCGAGCCATCTCGTTCGGTCCGCTCCATGAAGTGATGATTGCCGAGAAATCCTGTTACTCGTCAGACGAGACGTGCACGTTCGTCCCTAGCGATGAGCACGTGTCGGCCGTCTTACAGGACGGAGAAGCGAGAAACGTCATCGGAACGTACGAGCAAGAGCCGGGTGTCTTCGCCTTCTCCACGTTCGGGTATGGCGACGAGTTGGGCATTGCCTTAGCTGATGTGTCCGGTACATTGGTCCATTCCGCGCGAGAGAATGCCTGGTTTGACTATGATGGAAAGACGTTGACCGCCTTGACGACCGATGCGAAACGGTTCATCGGCGGAGACACGATCACGCTCGAGATGTATCAGAAACTCTTGGTCGAGACACGTTCAAACACTCAAAGTTCCGCGGAGGATGCCCTTACTAGTGGTTCTAGTGATGTTCAGACGAAAGAGCCGAAATCCTATTGGATGCTTGGCTTTGCGTTGTTGGCGGGGCTCCCGCTCAGTTATCTTTTGTACCGGAGGCGATGGAAAAGATGAATGCGAAACGTCCGTGGTTGCATGAAGTCGATGCGGCCACGGCTTTATTTGTGCGTCGACATGCGGTGCACACGGATGAATTAGAACAAAAGACGGAGAGTTTATCACGTTCGAATGGTGGGACGTTATGGAAAGTGGACCGTTACGAATTCGACCGTGTCTATGATCAAGAGCTTGATGACGTCTATCGCTCGATCCGTCGACAAGCCGCTGACATCTTCTCGTTTCATCCAGATGATGTGCAGATTGGTGAGGGTTTTACGGATGTAGTGGTATTGCGTTACCTCGCCATGCATCCGTTCACGCGAGACGTCTATATAGATGTCTCGCCATATGAAGTTGTCGAGACGGTGTATGTCTGGATGCATCCGATTGAGGTGTGTAAACAGAGAGACCAAACCACTCGTGTGACGCTAGACGTCTCCAACATCGCGACGGAAACCGAGTTACATGAACTGTTAAAAGAACAGTTACAATTTCCTTCGCACTATGGAATGAACTGGGACGCGTTTTGGGATGTCATCACCGATGAGTACGGATTGCCGGACATCGTGGAGCTATACGGTTGGACGGAGTTTGAGCAGCGATTGCCTGAAACGGCAGACATGCTCGCGACCTATTTTAAGGATTATGACAACGAGCCGGACTTGAAACCGTGTCGAATCATCTATTATGGAACAGAGATCCTTATTTTACCGCAGTATGCGCTGAAGGAAGGGGAGGAAAATCGTCTGATCTATCGACATTTGGCCAGCGCGAAGTTCCCGTTACGCGTGGAACGGAAGACTTCGGTACGGCTACCGAAACGACATCGTTTCTCGTTTGAACGCTTAGAAGAGGAGTCTGTCACATTCGGCATCGTTCGCAAACTTGAGGAGATCGCCCCATGGCTGACGCTTTCCCGTGACAAAGAGCGCCAAGACGTCGTCACGTTCTCAAATGAAACGGATTGGCTCGTGAGTTCTTACCGTGAGGGACTGACACTCCAAGGGATGACAATTGAATCTGTTGAGTCGATTAGCACAGCGGATTACGAGACGTTCTTTCACCACGTGATACGAGGATCGTTTCCAATTGAATTGACGTTTTGTCTCGGAGGAACGTTTGGTCTAAGAGAGAAGGTCTATCGATTGACGCTATATGACACAGCATGGGAAAAGTTAATTGAAGACAAACTTCTGCCTCAACTAAAGATTCCAAGAGCAAAAGGGTTGTGGCAGCCTTTCTCTTCACCCACGTCTGTACAAACACTTGAGACGTTCCTAGGAGAATTTCATCCTCACATCTTCGGAAACTTCGTACTAGCGCATGATACACGCGACGTATATCACTTTTTCGATCATGTAAACGGTTCAATCAAGCGGTTTTAACTTCGTGAGTGGAGCTTGTGCATAGCGCGTCACAAATTATTTTGACGAATTGGAGCTGTACAAAAAAATAAGCCTATTGATATCAATCGGTTCAATGAGCAATTTGAAAAAATGTTGCAACAAAATGGATGGACGTTTGGCGGAGATTTTATTCAATCTGAAGAATAGGAGACTCTTTTGAAGACTACACAATCCATCATGTCATAAGATTATATTTGCATGGTATTTAGAGCAAAATCACATGCAGAAATCAGGTGGAGAGATGTATCGATATAGATTAAGCAAATACAATCCAGAATACCGAGATGAGTTCGGTGGCTACGAAAAAAACGAGTGGACATCAATATCCGATGTTGGAAAGTCGTTTGATGGCGTTATACTTAATTTCGAGGAATACATGAGAAGTGAAGATGCATATGTGAAGTCGGTGAACATAATTATGGATTATTGCAAGGTGACCGACCTCAAGGTTACATATATTGAGAAGAGAGGAGCTCTCTCAGCTCACGAATATCATCTACCTACTTTTCCAAAGAACCTATATGATTTAAAAACGACAGCTTTGTACAAAGGTGTGAAAAAAGGAACGGTTTTGACGGGGTGGAGAGTCGATCGTGTGATTCGATTATTGTTGAGAGAAGAGCTTTATTTACACTTAGAATCGTATCCACCAAACAAGAAAGAACAATCGCTCAAAGTTTTTGTTAGGTTTGATTATCTGATGGGGATTCATACAAATATAAATCTCAGACATTTAGAAGAGAAGCTTTTAGACATTGGCATGTATTTAGAATAAAACAAAAGTCGTTATTGTTAATTCTCTCAAAAACAATCCATACAAGGGGGTGAACCTTGAATACACTTAGAGAATTCAAATCGCTCGATAGTGAGGTTTGGCGAGTACGACTTGACGAGAGTGACGCATTCCTCGTGATTAAAGATGAGAAAAGACGAAGCGAGCTCACCGACTATCCATGGTTTTCTGAACATGAAGCTTCTCTTTTTGAGTCGAAAGAAAACGTCATTCAGGTCAGTTACCTTGTGACCCCGGACGTTCGATTGAGTCCAGAGCACTTGGCAGAGGTGTTTGAAGTCGTCGAACAGCTACTGCATCACGTCGCCCAGGCCTCGTGTGACATCATACTCACGCCTCACACTTTTCCTAGCGAATCTGATCGTTTAAACTATATTCAGAAAATGTGCACGGTCGATTCTGATGCGTATAACGATTTCACTCAATAAAGTCGTATGCGCTAAAAGAAAGTAGGAGTAACCATTGGATTATTTAGAACATCTAGAAGCCCATTGTAGAGAATTTGTCGCTGGATACGACGTCCCCGATTTACTGGAGGACCATGTCCAAATACTCAAATTGAAGGAGCCAAAACTTTTTGGCATCGTGAGCGTGGCAACACTAGGATTACATCTGCATTCCCTTCAATTCGAGGATGGATCGCTCGCCCATCAAGAACTGTTGTTTCACTTCAAACAAAAGCGTGCCGAAGATGACATCGTCCAGTTGGTGTAGCACTTAGTAACCCATGCGCTCGAGACACATCAAGCGTTCGATTTAGATGAATACTTCAGCCTGCCAAAAGGTGTGCTCAAACAATACAAGTTTTCCTCCATCTACGTGACCGCACCGTTCTACTCAGATCCATCGTTTTTAAAATATAAAGGCGAATCCCACGACGTGCTCGTCGTCTGGTTCGTCCCGATTTTCCCGTCAGAGGAACGTTTCATCGAGGAGCACGGTGCCGAAGCGTTCGACGAATTGCTTTATGAAACGGATGACGAACTGCTCGATTTGAAACGCAAACCGCTCGTCTAAACCGAATCCCTGTTAACTGACAAGCCCCCATGCGCATGCATGAGGGCTTGTTTTACATATATGGACCGTTCGCTTGGACGACGAACTGCGAATGCTCGTAGTGGTACGTGATGCGTGAGTAGTCGAACGGCTTTCCGTTCGTCAGATGAAAGATCGTCTCGATGCGAAGCGTCGGGTCATTCTTCTTTAGGTCGAGGTACCGGGCTTCGGTCTCGTCCAACCGCCCGACCTGCATGTACATGTCCGAGAAGCCGATGGTGACGCCGAGTGCGCCTTGGACGTAATCGAAAATCGAGTCGGCGACAATCTCCCGGTTCAAATACGGCACAATCGCCTTCACGTAATACGATTTCTCGTAACAGAACACCTCGCCGTCAACATAGCGGACGCGTTCGACACGATAGACGTCATCTGTCACGTCAATACCGAGGTTCGCTGCAATCGTCTCGTCGGGCTTTGTCACCGAGACGTCGAGCACATCCGATGTCAGAATGCGGCCCCCGAGGTTGCTCTTGAATCCTTGCGTCGAGAACAGGCTCATATAACCTGGGCGGTTGTGGCGCCGGACGAAGATGCCGCTCCCACGCAATTGAAAGATGATGCCTTTTCGCTCGAGCAACTCGAGCGCTTTCGTGATCGTGCTCTTACTGACGGCATATTGGCTCATCAACTGTTCGAGGACGGGCAATTTATCTCCTTGCTTCAAATCGTGTTGATTGATGTATTGTTCAATCTCTGTTGCAATCTGTTGGTATTTTAGCATGTGGTATCCTCACCTCGTATGATCTGCTTTGATTGTACCACGTCACCATTTCGTCGAGAATACAAAATGTATCGTACTTGTATAATTGTACCGGTACAATTATACTTGACGAGTATGATTCAGTACTGGAGATTTAAAGTTGAAAAGGAGGAACAACAATGAAGACATTACCAAAAGACTTTCTATGGGGCGGCGCTCTAGCCGCCCACCAATTTGAAGGCGGCTGGGACGCCGACGGCAAAGGGCCGAGCGTCGTCGACGTGTTGACGGCCGGCGCTCATGGCGTCGCGCGTCGGATCACGGACAAGGTCGAGCCGGACGAATTTTATCCGAACCATGAAGCAATCGACTTCTATCACCGTTATAAAGAAGACGTCGCGCTCTTCGCTGAGATGGGCTTGAAGTGTCTCCGCACGTCGATCGGTTGGAGCCGGATCTTCCCGAACGGGGACGATGCGGAGCCGAACGAGGCAGGGCTCCAATTTTATGACGACTTGTTCGACGAGCTGTTGAAGCACGACATCGAGCCAATCATCACGTTGTCCCACTTCGAGATGCCGCTTAACCTCGCACGTGAGTACGGCGGGTTCCGCAACCGTGCCGTCGTCGACCATTTCGTCCGCTTCGCCGAGGTGTGTTTCGATCGCTATAAAGACAAGGTCAAATATTGGATGACGTTCAACGAGATCAACAACAAGATGGACGTCAACAACCCGCTCTTCTTATGGACGAACTCTGGCGTCATCATCGAAGACGGGGAGAACGCCCGTGAAGTGATGTATCAGACGGGGCACCATGAGTTGATTGCGAGCGCGCTCGCCGTCGCGAAAGGGAAAGCGATCAACCCGGACTTCGAGATCGGGGCGATGGTATCACACGTGCCGATCTATCCGTTCTCGTCAAACCCGGACGACGTCATGCTCGCCGAAGAGATGATGCGTCAGCGTTACTTCTTCCCGGACGTGCAAGTGCGCGGGGTGTACCCGAGCTATGCCTTGAACGAGTTCGAGCGGGAAGGGTACACAATCCCGTTCCTTGACGGGGATGAGGAAATCTTGAAGAACGGGACCGTCGACTATCTCGGTTTCAGCTACTACATGTCGACGACCGTGAAGAGTGACGTTGTCGCCGACAACAGTGGTGACATCGTCAATGGCGGTCTACCGAACGGCGTCGAGAACCCATACATTAAGTCGAGCGACTGGGGATGGGCAATCGACCCGGTCGGCCTCCGCTACGTACTCAACCGGTTGTATGACCGCTATCAAATCCCGCTCTTCATCGTCGAGAACGGATTCGGGGCCGTCGATGAGATCGTCGATGGGAAGATCCATGATGCGGCCCGCATCGACTATTTGAAGGCACACATCGAGCAGTTGAAACAAGCGGTCGTCTATGACGGCGTCGACTTGATCGGTTACACACCGTGGGGCATCATCGACATCGTCTCGTTCACGACGGGTGAGATGAAGAAACGATACGGCATGATTTACGTCGACCGGGACAACGAGGGCAACGGCTCGATGGAGCGGATGAAGAAAGACTCGTTCGATTGGTACAAGCATGTGATCGAGACGAATGGTGAAGCGCTCGCGCACGAGCCTTCGAAGTAAACGACAACACCTCCTGAAGACAATTGTCTTCAGGAGGTGTTTTTCTGTGCTTATGTCGTTTTCGGTTTGACCGCCACCCACACTTCGCTATAGACGTTGTCCGACGGTCCGTCATGCTTCGTAAACGAGATACTAGGCAAGTCGGCCAACTCGTATCCCGACGTCGGCAGCCATTCGGCATACGTCTTGGCCATCGTCTCCTGGAGCGTCTCCGGGAACGGGCCGGTATTCGGGAAGACGGCCCACAGGTTCGACTCGATCGTAATCTGTTCAAGATCCTCATACGGATTATCTTGCGTCGTCGCGAAGCCAATCATGTGCGTGAGTGAACCCGTTTCGTCCAAATAGCCTTCATCGAAGTCGTACGATACGTTGAGCACTTGATTTGGATAAAGGTCCGCCAATTGATGCATCTCGCTTCGCTGTTGCGCCGTGATTGACTGCGCCAACTCGACGATGTCATGATTCACGCCTTCGAACTGAATCGGGACGCGTTTGGACACGCCGACGACCTTGAATGAAGGTTTATGTTCTAATTTGAATTCCATTGAAATTCCTCCTTTGATGTCGATGAAGAAAGTGAATTTCGGGAACGACTTTTGAATCTTGTTCTTGATCACTTCTGAAGGTAAAAAGCCACACCAGTCTCGAAACGCTCGCGAGAACCCATCGACGGATTGGTATCCATACGTATACGCCACGTCCGTGACCGATTTCCCATGAATCAAGTCCTTATTTGCTTCTGACAGCCGACGATTTCGGATGTATTCATTGAGCGTCATCCCGGCCATGTAGGAAAACATGCGTCGAAAATGATAGTCGGAGACCCCGACGATGCGTGTGATATCCTGATTCGTGATGTCTTCTGTTAGACGTTGATCGATGTGGTCCATCAATCGGTTCAATGATTCAAGCATCTACATTCCCTCCTTTCTGCATTCATCATACTTCGAACATCGTAGGGGCACTCGATAATTTCAATACGGATATCATCGGATAAAAGACATCACTGGTTGTAGCCGATGAACATCGTGAACATGAAAAGGATGACCGATGACGTCATGAGTAGAAACGCAAGCGAGCTCGCGAACGCGAGGAATCCTTTGGAAAAGTGGTGTCGTCGTTTCCAAATCCCGATGACAAACACCACGTTCAGCATGAGAAACAATGCGAGCAAGAGTAGCGGGAGGGCCCGGTCCTGCATCAATATAAGTAAGTCCATAACTAATTCCCTTTCTTTGCGGGTTTGTTAACAATGAAATCAGTGATGCTCGGTAAAGACGAGATACCAACAGTCGTATCCTTGCCAGACGCGTATCGTCCAACAAGATCCGTTCGGAAAGTCGTCAAGAGAAAACGCATGATCAAAGGTGATCTGGTGTTTGAATGTCTTGTCCCACAATGTCTGTAGTTGGTCGAGTGGCTGTTCTTCTAACTGGATCCGCCGCGAAGAATGGTGTCGGGTGATCAAACACTTGATGGCCTCAGGACCAAACACCAACCGTTCGATGAACTCCAAAGTAAGCGGTTCAACTATCTCGTGTTCCGAGACAAGCAAATTCCCTTGATAAACTTGTTCATTATTATTGTCGATATGAAACGGTGATAAGGTCAATGTGATGGTCCTTTCATTTGAACATTTTATAAATCAGGTTAGTTATCCTAATCCCTCCTATAATGAACGAGAATGGTAACGCATATCGTTTGTGATCAAGGAGGAAACAATCATGAAGAAACTACTTCGCGCGACCATCGCCGGCATCGCGTTGTTCACGCTCAGTGTCGCGCCGTCAGAAACCGTGGACGCCGCACCTAAAAAATTTAAGAATTGCACAGAACTGAATAAGACGTACAAGGGCGGGGTCGCCAAGACGAAGACGACGAAAAACAAAGGCGGCAAGACGAAGTACAAGCCGTATGTCAGCGCCACGCTGTATGAAGCAAACAAATCGAAAGACCGCGACAAAGACTTTATCGCCTGCGAACGCTAAGAGATGAGAGGACAGCGGTCCTCCGTCTCTTTTTTAGTTATTAAAGCGGTACGATATATCCCCTTCAGCATCGTAGCCAGTGATTGACTCAATCGACTCGATTTGGTCGACGAGCACGAACCAGACATCATTCCCGGCCTTCGTCTTCAACAGCTCCGGTTCGAACCGTTCCCCGTTCAACTCGACGACGACCCGGCTCGTCTCGCCATGGTTCATCCCGTAAAGGATATCGTACGGGGAACATGCTGACGTATCTCCGCATGATTGGCCGAAAGTCGACCACGTGAGACCTGCCTCGGACAGCGATTCAGATGTAATCGACCGAGCCTGATTGTCGACAGTAAGTTCAAGACCTATGCTTTGCGCAACCGGCTCGTCGCTCCATTCCTCGACGGTATAGCTGTTCGTGAAAAAGCGAAGACTCATGTCACGGTCATCAACGGAGTAGGTGAGGATCGGTTCCGCTCCCTCGGGCAACTGTAGCTGCTTCGTCGAATCAAATGTCCAGGCCACTCCGGCATATACCAACAATAAGCACACAAGAACGAGGACAATCTTTTGCTGACGGTTCATTAGAGACCGCTCGCTTTCTCAGTTTGTAAAAACTGTCGCACTTGTTCAATCGGGAACGCAGGATTCCAATGGACGAAGTGGCCACCTGTCATTCTTATGTAAGTGATCGGCAGCTCATGTCGTTGCAGGTCTAGAATGGCTGACATCGTCAATCGGGCTTCTTTGTCGTCCAGTCCGACAAAATCGCAAGGTTGGGACTTGCAGTGAACGCATGAGCTGCGGCACGTCAAGGTGATAGAAGCCGATCCGCCTCGTCCGAGCTTAGCCGAGGCGTCCAACGCACGTCGAATCTCGTCTCGTTCAAGGAGACCTGTCTGTGCGCAGAACGTCTGGAGTTGTTTCTCTTGTATCGGAGATGACACTTTGTCTGAAATAATTTTCGTCTCGATTTTCCGAACGAGTCGAGGTCCAAACAGATAATAAAATCCGCTCAGGAGCGGGACGGCAAGACCGAACACCCCATACTCTCTCAACGGAACGCGCGGGAACGCCTTATGCCCTTGGTCGAGCAAGACAAGCCGCTCCACTTGCTTTGGAAAATGCGTGGCGAAAGCGAGACCGACCGCACCGCCGAGCGAATGCGCCATCACGTGGACGGGTCCAAGTCGATGTGTGACGACGTAGTCGTTCACCCAATCCGCCAACTGTTCGGACGTCACAAGGCGATCGATACCTTCACTTCGTCCGAACCCTGGCAAATCCAGCAAATGCACCTCGAAGTCGTCGCATAGCGCCTCAGCGAGTGAACGGCCCTCTTCTCCGGTGAATCCTCCAGCCGGTAAAAATATAACGGGTGTCTTGCTTCCCATCACTTCTGCATGATAACGATTCAATTGAATCCCACCTTCCAACTCCCAATATCTGTATCTTTCCATTGTACGTGACTAGTGATTGGAACAGAAGCAGATTCTTCCAAACAGAGATACGTTTTCCTCCAAATCCGGGTATAGACTAATGACACGTGAGCAGGTTGCACTTGTCGTTTTCTCTGTCGCTGTGAGTTATCTCAACAAGGAGGAATGCGGTGTGAAATTATCGGGTAAAACGGCACTCGTCACCGGGGCCGGGTCAGGGATGGGTCGGGCCATCGCCAAACTGTTTGCCGAGGAAGGGGCACGCGTCGTCGCCGTCGACATGAACGGGGACTCGGTCGAGGCGATTGCCTCATAGATTAAAGCGAGCGGTGGGGAAGCCGTCGGTGTCTCGGGGAACGTCACGAAGCAGAAAGATATCGACAAGATGGTCGAGACGGCGACGAGCACGTTCGGTTCGCTCGATATCTTGGTGAACAACGCCGGCATCATGGACAACTTTTTGACGGTCGGCGAAGTGACGGATGAAGTGTGGGACCGCGTCATCGCCGTCAACTTGACCGGACCGATGAAATTGGCCCGGGCCGCGATTCATATTATGGACAAGCAAGAAACGGGCGGCGTCATCATCAATAACGCCTCGGTCGGTGGCCTGTTCGGGACACGGGGCGGTGCCTCGTACGTCGCCTCAAAGCACGCACTGATCGGGCTGACGAAAAACATTGCCGCCACGTATGGTACGTTCAACAAGATTCGGGCCAACGCCATCGCACCGGGCGGGGTCAATACGAATATCGGCGGCACCATCACCGCACCGAGCGAGCTCGGGATGCGGGCCATCCAAGGGGCAGGGGAGGCACCGATGGGTGAACCGGAGCAGATCGCCAAGGTCTCGTTGTTCCTCGCCTCCGATGATTCGAGTTTCGTCAATGGCGACGTCTTGAAAGCAGACGGCGGTTGGACCGCTCGTTGACGAGAAAAGCCGACACGCGCGCGTCGGCTTTTGTTATGTCTTCTGTTTGCGAAACGCGAGCGGCGTTCGATTATGTACTTTCTTGAACGTCTGGACGAAATGGCTCACGCTCGTGTAACCGAGACGTTTTGCGATCTCGGCGACCGGATCTGTCGATTGATGCAACAGACGTGCGGCCCGCTGCATCCGGACGTCTTGGACATAAGCGAGCGGCGAGGTGTCCCCCCATTTTGAAAAGTAACGGCAACATTCGGCCCGGCTCAGTCCACCGGCAGCAGCGATGTCTTCAAGCGACAGCTTCATCGTGTCGTGGTCGTGTATATAGGAAATCATGCGTTGCATGCGCGCTTGCCCATGCTGTCTCGTCACGGGCGGCCGTTGAATCCAATAGCGCCAGACCACGGCAAGCTGCAGTGTCGCATCGAGCATCGCGAAAGCCGAGTCTTTCTTTAAACTCCTGATGACTTTCTGAAGCGTCTCGAAGATGGCCTTGTCACCCGGTTCTGCCGGATGCAGCATGTGATGGCCGATCGTCTCGATGAACGGTGTGACGTATTGCTCCGCGAGCGGCGGTGCCACCAAGTCGAACGGGTCGACATGAAGCATCGTCATTTGAAACGAGTCATCTGTCCGCTCGACTTTTATGACCTGTCCGCGGTCGAGCATCAATGCCATCCCGGCCCGGAGCCTTGAACGGGTACCGTTGATCCGAATCTCGACTTGGCCTTGGGTGACCAGCCAGATTTGAAACTGCTCATTCATCGTAAACCCAAACTCCATCGTCCGTTCGGTCCACGACTGGACATCAATCATGTTTGTTTCGACATTCATCACTACACCTCAACAATCGAACATTTATTTCGGTTTCGCACCGGGTGGAGACTTTGTTTTCTCGCCACCAAGCGTCAATTCAGACATTTCGATGACACCTTCGTTGGACAGTACGAACGAGTTTCTTCTATATAAGGGCGTCAGAAGATGAACCAGCCAGTGATACCGGCGTGCAACAAGATGGCGATTGGGACACCAATCCGAAACATCGGCTTCAACGTCTTATGACGGAAGAGACGCATCGCGAGATAGGCGCCGAATGCCCCACCGATCCAGACGAGAATGAGTAACGTCCGTTCTGAAATTCGCCATTCCCCTGATTTCGCACGGCGTTTATCGAGGAAAAATGACATAAATGCTAGTAAATTAGTCACAATGTAATATAGCAGCAATAGTTCCAAAGACTAAAACCTCCTTTCTCTTCTCTATAGTATAGTCGAAAATGGCTCAACAAAGCCATTTGTATCTGGATTGTAAAAATTCAGACTCCTCTCATCCCCTTGAAAGCTTCTGTAACTGAACTGATATCACTCTCATATCAGGCTGTAACGGCAGTGAAATATACAGGTGTTACAGTAAGGGGGCGTTAGAAAAGGGAGGAATATTCTTATGAAAAAACCACTATTGACACTAACGGCACTCGCTGGCCTTAGTTTAGGAGTCGCTGCTCCAGCTTCGGCAGCATCAACACACACAGTTCAGTCTGGAGATACACTTTACCGTATCGCCGTGAACAACAACGTATCTGTAAATGATATCAAACAAGCGAACGGCTTAAACTCTAATATGATCTATCCGAATCAAGTATTGAAGCTCGCGAAGTCAGAAGCTAAAGCTTCAAACGCTTCAAAAACGTATACAGTTAAAGCAGGCGACACGTTGTATCGCATCGCGACAAACAACGGCGTATCTGTCAACCAATTGATGACATGGAACGGTCTTAAATCAGATCTCATTTTCCCTGGTCAACAATTCTCTGTAAAAGGTGCCAACGCAGCATCGGTTGCAAACAGTGCACCAGCCGCTAAACCAAAAGCATCAACATCTGCACCAGTGACGAAACAGTCTACGTCGACAACGCAAACCCAAGCTCCGGCTTCAGGTAAGACGATGACTGTGGAAGCAACGGCTTACACGCCATACTGTGCAGGATGCTCAGGAATCACGGCAACAGGAATCGACGTCCGCTCGAACCCGAACCAAAAAGTCATCGCGGTTGACCCTTCAGTCATCCCACTCGGCTCTAAAGTTTATGTTGAAGGCTACGGCGAAGCAATCGCTGGAGATACTGGCGGCGCCATCAAAGGTAACAAGATTGACCTCTTGATGCCGACACAAGAGCAAGCGCTCAACTTCGGTCGTAAATCAGTTCAAATCACAATCTTAAACTAATCGATTTACCCCAAAAACACCGCAAGCGCGGTGTTTTTTTGTGTTGTAGACGCGGTATCTGTAAACGAGCATTTCGTTTTGCCCATCATCGGGTAAACTAGAGGATAAAGGAGGCGTCGAGATGGTCCCAACTGAAATCATCATCAGTATTCTCGGTATCGTGCTGATTGTCTTGAACGTCACGTTCGCCGTCACCATCATCTTTTTCGAGCGGCGTGACATTGGTTCGACATGGGCTTGGTTGCTCGTACTGTTTTTCATCCCACTGCTCGGTTTTTTCATCTACATCTTCTTCGGACGGTTAATCAAATCGAACAACTTTTATCAAGTCGACGAGGAACGTCGTCACGAGTACGCCAAACACGTCGACGACCAATTGACCGAGCTTGATGCACATGAGGGGCTGTTCGCTCATGACCCGCTCTTGTCAAAATATCGAAGGCTCGCCCGCTTGAACTTATCCTCCACAAATGCGCTCGTGACGTATCATAATGCGATTCAGGTCATCCATGATGGCGAGCAGAAGTTCGAGGCGTTATTCCATGACATCGAGATAGCGACGCAGGAAATCAACATCCAGTACTATATCATTCAAAATGACTCGCTCGGCCAAGCGCTCATCGAGGCACTCACGCGCCGGGCCAAGGAAGGCGTCAAAGTACGTCTGCTCTATGACGCCGTCGGCTCACGGGGATTGCGACGTTCCCATTTCAAACAGCTCCTCGCGCACGGCGGCGAGGTGAAGTCGTTCTTCCCGTCACGCCTCGGTATCAACTTCCGCGTCAACAACCGGAATCACCGAAAGCTATGTATCATTGATGGGGAAGTCGGCTATATCGGCGGTTTCAATGTCGGAAATGAATACCTCGGGACGAACCGTCAGTTTGGCTATTGGCGCGATGTGCATCTGCGGATGAGAGGGGAGGCGGTTCGTGAATTGCTCGAGCGTTTCCTCCTCGATTGGAACCGTGCCGTACCGACGAAACACCGGGCCGAGAAAGAGGACTTCCTTTGGCCGACTTCTCTACTCGAGACGTCCCGGTCACCGGTACAAATCGTCACATCTGGCCCGAACTCGTCGACCGAGCACTTGAAAAATATGCTCGTCAAGATGATCACCGAGGCGAAAGAGACGATTTACATCCAGACCCCATATTTCATCCCTGACGCTAGCTTCCTTGACGCCTGCCGTAACGCGCTCATGTCTGGGACGAAAATCCGCCTGATGATTCCGAACAAGCCGGATCACATGTTTGTCTATTGGGCGACGTATACGAATGCGTCCGAGCTCGTCCGCTACGGTGCCGAAGTATATACGTATGAAGGTGGGTTCCTCCATGCGAAGACGCTCGTCATCGATGGCGAGGTCGCCTCGATCGGCACGACGAACATCGACGCGCGCAGTTTCCGTCTCAATTTCGAGATCTCAGCGCTCGTTTATGACGAAGTCGTTGCCCAGTCTGTCATCGATGCATTCAATCGAGACCTCGCATGTGCCGACAGGTTAACGATTGAGCGTTATGAGACACGAACGAAATGGATCCGTTTCAAAGAGAGCGTGTCACGCTTGCTCAGCCCAATCCTTTAAAAAAGACCAGTCAGACCGTCCGGGAGTGCCCGGCGAACTGACTGGTCTCTTATTTTTTGAGCGTCTGGGTGACGTGTCGTTCGAACGCCTCGACAATGGGTACCGGGGCTTCTTTCTCCCCGTACTCGGCGGCCTCGAGCCAGACGGCGAAGCGACTCCCTTCGCTGAATCCGATGCGGTCGAACCATTCCATGACCGTCTCCTCACGATGGCGAGGATGGGCCTGTTCAAGCCGGCGCCCGGCATCGAGCAAGCGGACGTGCCGTGGGGCCCGTGTGACGCGACGGACGGCATCCGCCGCTTGATGGCGCTGTTTCGGTACCGTCACATCCTCTTGTATCTCTTTACGGCGTTGCAAGTAGATGAACAAGGCGACCAACCCGACCAGAAGGACGAGAAACGCCAGAATCAAGAACAGTGATTGATTCGTTGCCGATTCGAGCAACGTCTCATTCGAAATCGTCTCGGCATCGATGTTCGGATTGTCCGGCACGAGAATCCGGTTGACGCGGTCGGTCGGATCCAAGTTGAACCCATCGAACCAACCCCCGATCCACACGAAGATGGGACGAATCCAGGCGACGAGGTTACCGAACAATAACTCTTTGATCGTCCGGATGATGACGGCCAGTCCGAGACCGACGGCGAGGGCGACGACGAGCGTCGACAACATCCGTTTATAGTCACGGCGGTAATATAGGCTCCGCTGCCAAAACAAGAACAAGAACGGGAAGACGATCATCGCGAGCGGCTGCGACGCCGGCGGGGACAACCAATCGACGATCAGGAAGAGCACGCTGGCAATCGCGTAACGGTCCGTCCAGTCGAGCGTCCGGATAAAGGCATGGACGTACGTGAATAAGAGCAACGTCACGCTCATTTCATAAGAAAACCAAAGGGCGGCGATGCTGAGGGCCGTCTGAACACCGAGTTGCCAGTTGCGCGGCAATCGGAGCGTCAAGAGAAAGACGAGCGGAAACGCGTGACCGACATAGAAAGCGGCAAATACCCACCAAAGTAGTCTCATCGGCCGTCACCTCCGAGCCGTAGAATCGATTGGCTGCCGCCGTATTTGGCGACTTTCCGTTCGAACAGCGACCGGGCGAGCGGGAAGTCACGCTCCGATAGACAAGCGAGCGTCGTCATGACCTTGCGGAAATGCGTCTCACCGCTCCCCGGTGCGAGGTCATAGGTGATCCCTTCCTTCGTCAATGTCGGCACAATCAGCCCATAGCTCGCGTTCTCTTTCTCGAAGTCGCGGCATAGCGCCGCAGCCTGCGAAATCAACCGCTCTATCTGATGGGTGAGGGCGCGTCCGTCTTTCGTCAGCAAGTCGAGCACGACGACATATTCGTTCGCTTGGACGGGTTGCTCGGTCCGGGCGAGCAGTTCCCCCGTTTTCGCATAGGCCGACCAATACAGTTGTCGCATCGGCTGGCCGTGATACGGCGCCACTGACTGGAACGTCTCCGGGTCACGGTAGGCGCTATGACGGACCATCTCCTCCCCAGGTAACGTCGGAGGGCGCTTCGGAATCGGATAAGGCAGGAATTCAGGGAAGACATAGCCGATGCGGTCGAGCGGGTCTTCCTTATAGAGCGAGAACATACGGAGCGGGTCACGAATCTCCATACCAATCGCCTCCATGCGGATCGGTCCGCGTCGAATCGCCTTGAGCGGGAGCGTATAGGCGACGGCCGCCTCGCGTCCGACATAGTTCTCTTGGCGCCAGAAGGCGTGTTCCTCCGACTCGACGGTAGGATGGAGATATCCTGACAGACGGACGACACCGAGCGGGACAGGCGCCGTTGAAACCAATTTGATTGTATACGTCTCTTCATCGTTCGGGAACAGCTTCAGCTCGTCGGTCACTTCGACATGTACGTATTCAGCGAGCCGGAACAACAACTCCGGCATGATGAGCGCATACAGGCTGAAACCGATAATCACACTCGCGAGGAAGACGTTGCCGTATAGGGCGGTGAACACCCCGACGACGAACAAGAGCCACATATACCCGGACTCGAGGTAGCGAGGGCTGACGAGTTGCATATCACACCTCTGACGGGACCGGGATGGTCTCCAAAACGGACTTGATCAATTTAGACGGCTTCGTCTTGAGCGACGCCTCGACCGTCAAGACGATGCGGTGTCCGAGAATCGGCAAGGCGAGCGCGCGGATGTCTTCCGGTGATACGTAATCCCGTCCGTCCATATAGGCATGCGCCCGAGCCGCCATCGTGTAGGCGAGCGTCGCCCGTGGGCTCGGTCCGACCTCGATATCCCGGTGATGACGGAGCGCCTCGACGAAATCGAGGAGATAGTCCTCCATCGCCTCGTGGAACAAGACATCACGGACGGCTTGCTGCATCTCGGCAAGTTCGGTCTGTTGCAACGTGAACGGGGCTGCACTCAAATGCTCGTTCCGTAGCAACCGGCGTTCCGACTCCCGAGACAACGGAGCGAGCGACAGTTTGAACAAGAAGCGGTCGAGTTGAGCCTGCGGCAACGGGAACGTCCCTTGCCCATCGAACGGGTTTTGCGTCGCGATGACGAAGAACGGGTCCGGTAGACGAAGCGACACCTCACCGAGCGTCACTTGTCGCTCCTGCATCGCCTCCAGCAGTGCCGACTGTGTCCGAGGTGTCGTCCGGTTAATCTCATCGACGAGCAAGATTGACGTGAAAATCGGTCCAGTCCGGCGTTCGAACGTGCCCGTCGTCGGATTGAACAGCTCCATCCCTAAAATGTCACTCGGTAGCGTGTCCGGTGTACATTGCACGCGTTGGAACGCGGCCGAGACCGATGTGGCCAGGCTTCGTGCAAGCGTCGTCTTGCCGGTACCAGGCCGGTCCTCGAGCAGCACGTGGCCCCCGGAGAGGAGAGCGATCGTCGACAGCTTAATCGCCTTCGACTGCCCGATCACTTGATCGTTTAAATGTGTCTTCCATTGTTGCACCATAATGTAAGTCCCCCGTCTATTTTCTGAATATTTATAAAAATCATAGCACACTCGCGGACCGAGATGGAACGCTAAAGAACGGTGTTGCTAAATATGTAGGTCGATCATGGTCAATCCGAAGAAGACGTTTTCGCGTTCTTACGGCTCGGGAACTCGAAAATCAAGTAATACAAGACAATCATGCTTGTGAAAGGCTGCAGGACGCTGACCCATGTTGGCACGTCGAACAAAATATACGTAAGTGTGATGAGAACGGATGATCCGAATAATAATTTTGAGAACATAGGCGACGTCTCTCCTTTGAATCGCAATATGGAATAGGTTGACTATACCATGTCACTTTCGCAATAACCGCCCGACAAAAAAACTGACCTGCCTGTATGAGGCAAGTCAGTCATCGTTTCGGTGTATCCAAATAGCGTTCGAAATGCCGCTCCAGCCAGTCCTGGAAGAACGACATGAACGTACAGATGCCCCAATAGATCAAGGCGACAACCAAATAGACGGTCATATAATCGAATTCCCGACCCCCGACGATTTTCGCCTTATTGAAAATCTCCGGAACCGTGATCATGGCGGCGAGCGAACTCGCTTTAATCAAATCGAGGAACACGTTCGAAAGCGGGGGGAGGGCAATCCGTGTCGCCTGAGGTAAGATGACCCCTTTCAGCGTCAACCACTTGTTCATCCCGAGCGAGCGGGCCGCCTCGACTTGTCCTGGATCGACGGCACGGATCGCAGCCCGGACGATTTCCGCGATATAGGCCGCCGAGTTCAGACTGAACCCGATGATTGCCGCCGTCAGCGCTGCGAACTCGATGCCGATGAATGGAAACCCTGAATATAAGATGAACAGGATAATCAAAATCGGTACACCCCGCATGAACGAGATATAGAACGTCGACGGGAACCGTAGCAACCTCGACGGTGACAGTTTCCCAAGGGCGAGCACGAGACCAAGCAATAAGCCGAAGAACATGCTGACGAATGAGATCCAAAGCGTGTTCGGCAAACCGCCTAGCAGATAAGGGAACGAGCGCACAGCCAGGTCGACGTCAAAAATCGCTTCCCATTTCACACCTTCGAACATAAGTGCTTAGTCCAATTCGACGATGGTCGCGTCGACGTCTGGTTCGACCGAGACATCGGCACCGTTATAGAACGTTTCCGACAACTCTTTCACCGTGCCGTCTTCAAGCATCTCGGTAAGGACGCGGTCGATGTTCTCTTGAAGCTCTGCGTTTTCCTTATCCATCAAGAACGCAACTTCCTGTGGGTTATAGGCGATATCCGGGTGAATCGTGATGTCGAACTCCGGGAAGAAGGCGAGGGCGAGCGTCTGGAGATAGTAGTCGTTCAAGATGACGTCGGTCCGTCCTGTCGAGACGTCACGGAGGTACTGGTCGTTCGTGGCGTTGTCATAGATGACTTCCTCCGCCCCGTATTGACGTGCTACGTCCATGAAGACGGTCGTCGCTTCTCCAGCGGCCTTTTTGCCTTTCAAGTCCTCAAGTGACTCGATACCTGATAGATCGCTCTTGCGAACGATGGCCGTCCCGTACGTGTACTTGTATGGCGTCGAGAAGGCAAACTTCTCTTTCCGGTCGTCTGTGACCGAGATATCGTTTGCGGCGACGTCGACTTGTCCGTTTTGAACGCTCGTCAACATGTTGTCGAACGCCATCTCTTTGAATTGGACCTCGAGGTCGAGACGTTTCCCGACCTCTTTCATGAGCTCGACGTCAAACCCCGTCAACGTATCGCTATCTTCTTCACGGAACGAGGCCGGATAGAGCGTACCGGCCGTACCGACCGTGAGCGTACCGTCTTCTTTGATTTCGTCCCAGCGCGAAGTTTCGGCCTGATCGGTGCTAGAATCACCACACGCCGCGAGCGGGACAGCCAATAATAGGGATGCTGCCAAACCTTTTGTCATACGTTTCATTCAAGTTCCTCCTTAAGTTATCATCTGTCTAAAAATAGCATGACATACGCTTACAGGCAACTCCTAAGAGCGGATGAACAGCGTTAAAGTTATTTTTGAAACATAAATCCATAAAGCGCTAACATGTTAATGAATGAAGGATTCAATCGAATGACACAGTTTAGTAATTATGATGAAACAGATCAATAGATGTCGGTTTGAACAATACGGTTTAAGTAAAAATATCATCGTGTTGATCAGCCGACTCCGACGCATGTGAACTTTAATAATTCATGTATGATAGATAGTAAAGGCATATTCGTAACATATTAAAATGAGGAGAGGAGGGCACACATGGAAAAATGGGAGAGATGGACAGTCAATCCAGAGATACCGGCCAAACTATATCTGCAGGCTCTAATTGATGATAAAGACGGATTAAGACTTGTGTTTATGGATACGCATGAGAACACGTATACATTCTTGTTTGACGGACTAGTGCTGTCGTATCGACATACAGACGAAGGAACGCTTATTAGAACGCTAGAACATTTATACAAACATTATGACATTGATTTTTTTAGCAATTGGACACTCTTTCAAGTGACCGATTCCAGCTATTTAAAATGGCTAGCTGAAGAATCAACAAACATTTACGAAGCGGTTTATAATATTCAGCATTACGTGTTTCTGACATCAAATGATGTAATTGAAGTGTTGTCGACAGACCCACCGACTTTGATTTCATGACCGCCATTTTACGGCTAGTCTAGTGAGACCATTTGGTTTTGGGATGGAGCGGTCATTACATATGAAGGGAGAAAGATGCAATGGAAGAAGCACCGAACATCTCGATCAAAGCGTTAGATGAGTATTCCATCAGCGTCGTAAACGAAGCCAATAATGCGTTTCCAGTCATCGGGAAAATCATCCCGAGCTTTTGTGACGGGGTTTGGATGTATGAGGAACAGTTATATGAGAAAGCCCATGAGACGAGCTTCCCAGACGATTCACTAGACTGGCATGAATACATCAACAGTGAGGACAAACAAGTATTCTTGGCATTCGACGAGACGACATGTATTGGACAAATCCGTGTGGTGAAAGACTGGAACCGTTTTGCTTATATCGAGAACATCGCGGTCCGTGGCAGCTATCGCAACAGCGGGCTTGGGCATTTGCTGATAGAAGCTGCGCAGACGTGGGCAAAAAAGCAATCGTTGCTGGGATTGTCGCTCGAAGCGCAGAACGATAACGTGATCGCGTGTCGATTTTATGTGAAAGAAGGGTTCGCGCTCGGCGGTGTCGATACGCTCAAACAGACCGGCAATCCGAACATCGACATGACGTTGTATTGGTACAAGATTTTCTGATTTTTTTCGAGAGGAGAGATGTCATATCTGACATCAATTTTCTTTATTTTCCTTTTAGTTAACATAACATATATTATCAGTAAAAATAAAACTCCGTCTCAATTCTTTAGTATACTTAAAGTAGTGAGACAGAATGTGAAATTTGACGAAAGGGATTCAAGTTCGCGTAAAACGGATCAATGTGACGCCCGGTTCGGGTTCAAACTCGGCACTCGGTTCGAACCCGAGCTTCGTGTACAGTTTCTTGGCCGGTCCGTTATGTTTGCCGGTGTGCACATAGACGAGTTTGTCCTCGTGCAAGCTGAGCACGTGTTCGAGCAACGTCGTCGCAAGTCTCGCCCTGAAATATCTAGGATCGATGCACAGTTTTGTGACCTCGACCGTGTTCTCAGCCGCTTCAATCGTGATAAAGCCAATCAACCGCCCGTCGTTATACAAACCGTAGCTCGTACCGGGCAGATTCTGGATCACCTCGACCGTCTCATAACGCGCTGGGATCTCATCGAAGCCGATCAGCTCGGCCTCGACCGCATAAGCGTTTCGTTGAATCTCGAGCATTTGCTCGGCCAGTTGATAATCTGTCGTCTGAATCTCGCGTAATTCCACCTGTGAGCACCCCCGGATTATCGTAAAAATAGACGTGCTTGCTTGCGTTTGGCCCGCTTCAGTGCCAAATAGAGCCGATGTGTCCCGGCGACTGGTTGTCCATGGCCGACGAACGTACGTTGCGGTGCGAGATCGAGCAACTTCTCCGCATGCTCTAACGCTGCACGCTTATCCCATGTCGCGATACCCGGCAGCGGGAACAACGGACGGACGTCCCCTGCCACGGCGACTCCCCCACGCGTCTGAAATGCATCTCCCGCAAACAAAATCCGCTCTTTCTCATCGAAAAAAGCAATCGAACCAGGGGTATGACCCGCTGCCGGATAGACCCGTAAGCCGAACAGCCGCTCACCTGGGTCAAGCAATTTATCCGGCAAGGAGTGGATTTTCGGGAGAGAACCCTTCAGTTTGAGAGCCCGCTCGTCCGAGTCAGTCGTCCGGTCCCCTTCAAGGAGACGGGCGTCGCGCCTCGAGACGTACAGCTCGGCATGAGGATGGGCTTTCAAAATCGTATCGACACCGCCGACATGATCTCCATGGGCATGCGTCAACAAGATAGCGAGAAGCGGGCGTTCGAACGTCTCGATATACGCTAAAATCGATTCCGCGTTCTGCGCGAGCCCTGTATCGATCAAGACAAGCCCGAGCTCACGTTCAATCAGTTGGACGTTGATTGGTAAGATGGGTGCGAAAAACGTCAGTTGATGGACGTGATCAAAACGTGTGACTTTCATGGAATCCCCTCCCCTTAATCGAATAACGTGGTCCAATCTTCTTGCCAACGGGCCTCAAAACACATATAGAGCTGCTCTCGCGTGTTCCGCGCAAGTGACAAAGGTGGTAAGGCGTCTCGTGTAAAGAACGCAACCTCGCTCGTCTCATGACTAATTTGCGCCTCTCCACCAATCAACTCGCATTCGATAAACAGTTTATAGTAATGCTGCGACAACGGCGGATGGTCGTGATGATGCATATCGAACAAGGCAAGCAGCCGAATCGGTGCGACGTCGAAACCGGCCTCTTCCTCGATCTCTTTGATGATGTTCTCTGCCGGGGACAGTCCGATCTCACAAAAGCCACCCGGAAGCGTCCAAAGTCCGTCTGACCTTTCCTTGACGAGTAACACTGCGTCATCCTTGAAGACGACGCCTCGGACGTCGAGCTTCGGTGTCGGATAACCATCGACGTGGGTCAATTCGGTGATTTCATGCAAAGCAAGATTAGATTGTTGCTCGAACATCTCGGTCGCGATTCGTTGGAGTTCGAGGTAACGTTCTCGATCGAACTCGTCTTTCGTAAACGTCAAGCCAGCCTGTGACAGCGCCTGTAGCCGCTTGGCCCAATCGAGCCACTGTGACATACGTATCCCCCCATGATTTGTCCTCCTGTCCCATTCGCCAAAAGGGATCGTTGTTCCTTTTAGAAATACCCGCTCCTAAGAGAAACTAATGTGACATGGAGTTGAAAAAATCAACTGATGCCCCCGTGTTATACTGGATAGAGAATCAAATCGAAGGAGGTTGGACATGCCGATTTCACTGTTATCCCAGTTCAAAGCAGACTTGGACGGCTATACCGAGCGGCAGCTCCGTTATCAGGCAGCAGCAGACGTCTGGTCAATCGGACAGATGTACGACCATATCATCGTGGTGGCCGAGGAATATGCGGACGAGATTGACCGGTGTCTCGCTTCCACTGAAGAACAACCGCTCGGGAAGACCGAGTTCGGTGAACGATTGTTCCGGATGGGTGGTTTCCCACCGGTCAAAATCCGCTTACCTGATGAGATGAACCAACCCCCGAACAACACGGACAAGCGCGAGACGCTCGAAGGACGAATCGACGAGTTATCTGCACGCTTGAACCGCCTTGAACCGCTCACCCGCGCGGCAAACCCTGACGTCAAAGCCCGACATGGCGGTTTCGGTTGGCTGAACGCCCAGGAATGGTACGACCTCATCGAGATGCATAGCCGTCATCATTTGCGCCAACAGGCCGATTTGGAGCGCTATCTGATAAAGGCGGAGCTTTGAATCCATAAGAAAAACCCTGTAGCAAAGACAATCGTCTCTGGTACAGGGTTTTGTTCGATCTCAATCGAGGTACACGTCCTCAATCTCACCGAACGTCTCTTCATCAAATACGAATGAGCCGTTGGCGTAGCGGTCCAAGAGCGTCAATTGCTTCGTCTTGACCGTCTTCGCTTTCTCTTTCCCGATGATGTGGAGCGTTTCATCGTCATGCACCGGGAGCACACGACGAATCTGGTGCGGTTTCGATTTGACTTCGCGGATGAGCATCGTCCCGCGCAAGTTGCGGTTCGTGCAGTCGAACTGATCCTCGAGCTTCATCTTCTTGACCGCTCCACGTTGCGTCACGAGGACGAACAGCGGCGGTGTGAAGAAGGCAAAGGCATCGGCGACCACATCGCCATCTTTCAAGTTCATCGCTTTGACGCCGGCGGCACGTTGGCCGACGACCGGAACGTCGTCTTCTTTGAACCAGAGGCCATAGCCGCGCTCAGAGACGAGGAACAGTTGTCCTGGACCGTCACTGATGCCCGCGAAGACGACCTCGTCGTCACCTTTTAACTTGAGCGCCATGAGCGCTTTCGACTTGCGTTGGGCGTCATAGTCACGGAGCGGCGTCCGTTTGACCATGCCTTCACGCGTGACGAACAGGCAATGCGCGTCGGTCTCGAACGTCGAGACGACATCGGCCGAGACGACTTGTTCGCCTTCGATCGGCACAAGGTTGGCGACATGCTGACCGGCGTCTTTCCATTTCGACTCTGGAATCTGATGGACCGGGATGAGCAAGTAACTGCCTTTGTTCGTCCAGACGAGCAAGTGGTCCGTCGTCATCGCCTGGGTGACGAGGACGGGACGGTCTTTCTGCTTCATCTCCGGCATCTCGTCGCTCGAGGCGCCATATGAGCGCATCGATGAACGTTTGACGTAACCGTCGCGGCTGACGAACACCATCGTCTCTTCGACGGCGATCATGACCTCTGTCTTCAGTTTCAACTCTTCGACCTCGGACTCGATGACCGAGCGCCGTGCGTCGCCGAACTCGTCACGGAGTGCGGTCAACTCTTTCGAGATGAGCTTCCGTTTCGTCGCGTCGACGTTCAAGATGTTGGCGAGGCGAGCAATCTCTTTTTGGAGCGCCTTCGCCTCTTTTTGGAGCTCGACGATATCCGTGTTCGTCAACCGATACAGTTGGAGCATGACGACCGCTTCGGCTTGACGGTCCGTGAACGAGAACCGCTCCATGAGCTTCTGTTTCGCCTCGGACTTGTCTTTGGCCGAACGGATGAGTTCGAGCGTCTCGTCTAGGACCGAGATGGCCTGTTCGAGCGCGTCGACGATTTCGGCGCGTTTCTTCGCCTGGTCGAGCTCGAACGTCGTGCGACGGGTGACGACCTCTTCGACGTGCTTCAAGTACGCGTCGATGATCGACAAGAGTCCCATCTGTTTCGGTGTCCGGTTGACGATGGCGACCATGTTGTAGTTGTAGGCGAGCTGCAGATCGGTATGCTTCAAGAAGAAATGGAGCACACCTTCCGCATCGGCTTCCTTCTTCAACTCGATGACGACGCGGACGCCGGTCCGGTCGGTCTCGTCACGGACTTCGGCGACACCTTCAACTTTGCGGTCGAGACGGAGCTCTTCCATCTTCTTGACGAGGTTCGCCTTGTTCACCTCATACGGGAGTTCGGTGATGGTGATCTGTTCACGGCCGCCCTTAAGTGGCTCGATGACCGATTTGGCACGGATGATGACCTTGCCTTTGCCGGTCTCGAACGCCTTCAAGATGCCGTCTTTGCCCATGACGATCCCGCCAGACGGGAAGTCAGGTCCTTGCATATAACGGAATGCGTCATTCGTCGTCTCGACCTCACCTTTCAAGCGGGCGATGGCGAGGTTGAGCACCTCGGTCAAGTTATGCGGCGGAATCTCGGTCGCATAACCGGCAGAGATCCCCGTCGTCCCGTTCATGAGCAGGTTCGGGAGGAGTGACGGCAAAACGAGCGGCTCTTCGGTCGAATCGTCAAAGTTCGGCGTATAGTCGACCGTGTTCTTAGAGATCGACGTCAGCATGACGCCGGCAATCTTCGACAGACGGGCCTCGGTATACCGCATCGCGGCGGCCGAGTCGCCGTCCATCGAGCCGTTGTTCCCGTGCATGTCGATGAGCGGGTAACGCAACTTCCAGTCCTGCGATAGGCGTACCATCGCCTCATAGACGGAACTATCACCGTGCGGGTGATAGTTACCGATGACGTTCCCGACCGTCTTGGCCGATTTGCGGTACGGTTTCTCGTTCGTGTTGCCTTCATGGTGCATCGCATACAGGATGCGGCGTTGAACGGGTTTGAGCCCGTCGCGCGCGTCCGGGAGGGCCCGGTCCTGGATGATATATTTCGAGTAACGCCCGAAGCGGTCACCGACGACCTGTTCGAGCGACAAGTTTAAAATATGTTGAATCGTCGACATCGTTACATCACTTCCTCAATCGCTTTAGTCACGTGTTCATTGGCGATGATTGAATCATCTTCCTGGAGGCCGAAGGCGACGTTCTCCTCGATCCATTCACGGCGATGGGCGACATTGTCTCCCATGAGCACCGAGACACGCTTGTCGGCGACGGCAGCGTCGTCGACCGTGACACGGATGAGCGTCCGTGTGTCCGGGTTCATCGTCGTCTCCCACAGCTGGTCGGCGTTCATCTCACCGAGACCTTTGTAGCGCTGGAGGATATAGCCCTTCTTATACACTTTGACGAGCTTCTCGAGCGCCTCTTCGTCCCAGGCGTACTCGAACTGTTCCGACTTGCCTTTCCCTTTCGAGATGCGATAGAGCGGCGGCAAGGCGACGAACACTTTGCCGGCCTCGACGAGCGGGCGCATATAACGGAAGAAGAACGTCAACAGGAGCACTTGGATGTGGGCCCCGTCCGTATCGGCATCAGTCATGATGATGATTTTGTCGAAATTGCAGTCCTCAAGGTCGAAGTCATGGCCGACCCCGGCACCGATCGCGTGGATGATCGTATTGATTTCCTCATTCTTCATGATGTCCTGGAGTTTCGACTTCTCCGAGTTGATGACCTTCCCGCGCAGCGGCAGGATGGCCTGGAATGTCCGGTCACGACCCTGTTTAGCCGAACCGCCGGCCGAGTCACCCTCGACGAGGAACAGTTCGTTCTTGGCGGCGTTCTTCGACGTCGCCGGCGTCAGTTTTCCGTTCAAGATGCTCGAACGTTTCTTCTTCTTGCCGTTGCGCGCCTCTTCCCGGGCTTTCCGGGCGGCTTCACGGGCCTGGGCGGCGCGGATCGCCTTCTTGATGAGCATCGTCGCCATCTGCGGGTTCTCCTCGAGGAAAATCGTCAGTTGTTTGGCCATGACACCATCAGCGCTCGTACGTGCCTCGGGCGAACCGAGTTTCGATTTCGTCTGCCCCTCGAACTGGAGGAATTCTTCCGGGATCCGTACCGAGACGATGAGCGTCAAGCCTTCGCGGACGTCACCGCCGTCGAGGTTCTTGTCTTTTTCTTTCAACAATCCGTTCTTACGGGCGTATTCATTCACGATGCGGGTCATCGCCGTCTTGGCGCCGACCTCGTGTGTGCCGCCGTCACGAGTCCGGACGTTGTTGACGAACGAGAGGACGTTCTCAGAATAGGCGTCCGTGAACTGGAAGGCGAGCTCTAGCTCGATATCGTTCTCCGTCCCTTCGAAGTAGACGATCGGATGGAGCGTCGCCTTGTCGTCGTTCAAATATTGGACGAACTCGGCAATCCCTTCCTCGTAATGGAACGTCTCTTCTTTATCCGAACGCTCGTCCGTCAACGTGATCGTCAATCCTTTTAACAGGAATGCCGATTCACGGAGCCGTTCAGCGAGCGTGTCGTAGTTATATGTCGTCGTCGAGAAGATCGAGGCGTCCGGTTTGAAGTAGACGCTCGTCCCCGTCTGACGCGTCTTTCCGGTCTCGAGGAGCGTCGTCTGCGGAATCCCGCCGTCGGCAAACGTCTGCTCGAACACTTTGCCGTCGCGATAAATCGTGACGAGGACCTTGCTCGAGAGTGCGTTCACGACCGAGGCGCCGACCCCGTGGAGTCCACCTGACGTCTTGTAGCCACCTTGGCCGAACTTACCGCCGGCGTGGAGGACCGTGAAGATGACCTCTGGCGTCGGTTTGCCGGAGGCGTGCATCCCGGTCGGCATACCACGCCCGTGGTCGCGTACCGTGATCGCGTCATCTTTATGGATGGTCACGTCGATTTGGCCACCGAATCCGGCGAGCGCCTCATCGATCGCGTTATCGACGATCTCATAGACGAGATGGTGCAAGCCGCGATGGTCGGTCGAACCGATATACATCCCCGGACGTTTCCGAACAGCAGTCAGTCCTTCGAGCACCTGGATGGCGTCTTCATTGTAATTAAATAAGTCTGTTGACATCTTCGTCACCTCAATTTCGAACACACGTTCGTTTTTCTATCCTATTGTATAGCTGTTTTTAGATTCTGGCAAGCCTCCCTCCGCGAGCGGGGCTCGTGAAAAAAAGGAGACCTACCAAGGAGGTAGGTCTTAACCGAGAAGGCGGGCGTGCTCGACATAGATGCATCGATTTTCGATGTAGTCGAGTCCGGCATCGCGAGCGATCCGCTCGGCGTCCGGGCTGGTGAGCCCGAGCTGGTTGAAGACGAGACCGACATCCCCATGTCGGACGGCATCTTCGGCCACGCCGGCCAAATACTCATTGCGTCGGAAGACGTCGACGATATCGACGCGCCCCGGGATGCTCTCGACCGTCGGATAGACTTTGCGTCCGTTCCACGTCTCGAGCGTTGGATTGACAGGGATGACTGTGTAACCTTGCAAGATCAAATAGTCTGCGATTTGGTTCGCGGTCTTGTTCGGGTTCGCTGACACGCCGACGACAGCAATCGTCTTCGCCTCGGTGAGCCATTGTTTCAAACGTTGATCGTCCATCCTGAAATCCCCCTTTTGTTTACGTTCTCAGTGTACCTTTACCTGAATCACCGTTTCAAGCTTTATTTTCTTTTATCATACAACTGTAACTCTTTCAAATTTTTAAAACAAATCAATTGGTTCACCATAACTTATTATGTAAACCGGATTATATGACGTTATTTCTCCGGATCACAGGTCGATGTGTGTCTCGGATGAAAATGAAGTGTGAGCGAACGTTGCGTGAAATAGATATTTCACGCAATCATAATGACGTATTCAAGACGTTTTCGAGGTTGGGATTGACTTGATTCTCGAACGCCCATGGGCAAATCGATGACAGTTCGGTATACTAAGATTCAGGAGGTGTTCGCGTGGGAACTGCCTATGAGGAACGTCGCGGTACACTATATAATTACCGCATCACTTTTTACGGGAACGCGCTCGCTTGGCTCATCCACGTCGTGTTCTTGATCACGTTTTGGCAACTCGGCGTCACGGTACTCGCCTGGTCGAATCTACTCAGCATTCTCTATTACACGTTATCCTTTTATTTTGTACATAAACGATTGTATCGGGCGTTCTTCGTCGGTCTGTTCGTCGAAGTCGTCTATAACGCGATTATCTCGACGGTCGTGCTCGGTTGGGGTGCGAACGTCCACTATTTCATCATCATGGTCGCCTATGGCGTATTCTTCATGCCGAACGTCAGTCGGTCCATCCGGATTGCCTCGACGATGCTCGCCATGACGATTTACGGTTTCCTCTACCTGAACGTGACGACAGGGACGCAACCGCTCACGTCGTCGTTCGAGCAAATATTTGGCCTCTTTTGCCTCTTGTCGACGATTGCTTTGATTGCTGGGTTATCTTTCGTCTTCGAAGGTTCCGTCGTCGAGGTGACGTCCGAGCTTGAACGGACGAACGAACGGTTGCATACGCTCGCCTCAAGGGACGGGCTGACCGGTTTGTATAACCGGACGACGGGTTACCGTTTGGTCGAAGATGAGATTCGCGAAGCCGCCATCAATGGACGGCCATATGCCGTCGCCCTCGGGGACATTGACCATTTCAAGGCGTTCAATGAGCAACACGGTCATGACTGCGGCGATCTCGTCCTCAAACAAGTCGCCTCCGCGCTTGCCCGAACCGATGGGATTGCCATCCGTTGGGGCGGCGAGGAGTTCCTCATCTTCTTGACGGATAAGTCAGCTACAGAAGCCACGGAGACGATTGACCGCTTGCGGCAACGCATTAAATCACTCGAGACGATTTATGACGGCCGCCGACTCAGCGTGACGATGACGTTCGGCGTCACGACGCGGAGCGGATTCGAGGCCGTCGACACACTCGTCAAAGAGGCGGACGACAGGCTCCGGGCCGGCAAACAGGAAGGCAAGGACCGAATCGTCACGTCAATCCATCAGTAAGCAAGGAGAGATCTTTTGAGTATATTTCGCAAGCTCGGACAAGCGCCGACCAAGACCATGACGAAACGCTTTAACTTGAGCGGCTACGAATGCATGCCCAGCTTCATTCAACGTTTCCTGAACCACCTGGCTGCCAAACACTACTCCGAACAGACCGCGCAGCGCTATCTCTATGACTTTTTAGACTTTTTCCGTTGGGTCGAGGCCGCCAGCGCATCCGAGGTCGACCCAGCGTCGGTCGAGATTGACTCGTTCGTCGAGTTCGACCACGCGGGGGCCGAGGCGTACGCGACATATCTCGCTCTCGAGCTCGACAACGCGCCGAGTGTCATCAACCGCAAACTGTCCACGATGCAGTCACTGTTCAACCATTTGATTGAGACGGGCGTGACGGCCCATAACCCGTTCCAGGCAGTCGAGCGGCCGAAGCGCGCCAAACGCAACCCGGTCTATTTGACGGAGCAGGAATGGCTCGACTTCTCGACGCTCGTCCGTAGCAACGTCGGCATGTCCGACCGCGAGGCGAGTTGGTACGAGCGTAACCGGGACCGGGATTTCTTGATGATTCAATTGCTCGGGTTGACCGGGATGCGCGTCTCGGAACTCGTCGGCCTCGATTGGAACGATATCGACCGCGAGAGCGGGACGATTCGCGTCATCGGGAAAGGCAATAAGGAACGGGTCATCCCGATCGCCTCGCCGCTCGAGCCGCTCCTCGACGCCTATCGACGTCACGGGTCAGGTCCGCTGTTCCACTCGGAGCGAGGCAAGCGCATCTCGGTGCGGACGGTGCAACATACGTTGAAGGGGCACATCGACCGCTTGAAACCGTATTTGCCGTTTTTGACGCATAAACAGGTCACGCCGCATAAACTCCGGCATACGTTCGCTTCCCGGCTCGCCATGAGCGGAATCGATGTGTTGACGATTCAGCAGTTGCTCGGCCACGAATCAGTGGCGACGACACAAGTCTATGCCCATATCGGCGACGAGAAGAAAAAACAAGCTGTGATAGGTTTACGATAACTTATTATGTAAACCATTATAAAACACCTGAATCAATCACATCGATTGGTTCAGGTGTTTTCGTTATAATTGCTTCGTCGATAGAATCACAATCGTCTCATCGAGGACCGTATAATAGGCATCTTCGAACGTTTGCCGCTCGTTTGTCTCGAGATTGAACACGGTCACACCCCCACCTGTCTCATCTGCCGCCGACTCATGGATGAAATAGTTCGAGGCGAGCACGCGCTCGAATGGAGCCGTGTCGAGGAAGCGGGCACCGGTCGTCGCGTCAATCAATTCGGTGTGGTCCGTTGATTCTTCCACTTTAATGAAAATCGTCGAACTAACATCGTCATATGTGAAGTCAATCGGCTCGTAGGCGCCCCAGTCGACCACCGCCACCTCGCGGAGCACGTCCGGAGCGGTCAATTCATAAATCGTCTCCTCGTTCGCCTCGTCGACGAAAGTCGAGAACCGAAGTCGCTTGTCCCGTTCACCCAAGTATTGGACCGTGTCCCCTTCCCCGTGCAGACGAATCAAGTCCTCGAACGGAATCTCGTTTTGACGGGACCTGATCGCCTCGACCGCCTCGTCGAGCGAACAAATCAGAATCGCCTCCGAATGGTCGATCGCATCGTCCGGGGAGACCCGACCGTCTTCGAGTGCCTCGTAATAGGCAAACTCGTCCAAGCGGGCGTTGCAGACGATATATGGAATGCCATCGAGCTCGGTCGAGAACAGATAGAGCTCACGGAAATTCCCGGCATGTCCGACGAGTCGCTCGTCACGGATTCGCTCTTGGAACGACGTCTCCGTATCATACAACCATGCCTCATCGGTATCTCCGAAACTCGTCAGGAAGAGGAAGTAACGGTCCGCGAGAACCCAATAGAGCGTGCTGTTACCACGTTTCTCGAACGTCGCGAGCACATCTTCTCGTCCAGAGCGATAGTCGAACGCAATCAACTCCGTGCGGACGACACCCGTCCGGTCTGGTATCTCATTCAAGAAATAGACGCGGGCGTCACTGACGAAAAGCTTCGAGATCCCATAGTCTTCATAGGCGCGATGACTGATCGGCGTGACGGTACCGTCCGCTTCATCATAGCGATAGATCGAGAAACTCGTCTCGCCGGTCTTCTCTCGATAGTAGATGGACGTTTCGGTGACGGCGATCAAATCCTCATGGCTGATTGGCATGGCACGTGCGTCAACGATTCTCATAGGGCACCTCTCTCATAGGAAGATTCAACCGGCTCGACGGTGACGATACCGGGTGGTCGTTTCGGGAATGAAATCCGCAAATGGGCGAACTCGATGATGGATTGGTGAGGATCGGTCTTCTCGACCCAACGGACGCGTTGGCGGTTCGCCAACGCGTGGCCAATCTTTTCTTCAATTTGGAACTGGGAAATGCCACGATAGGCGACTTCTTGGATATAGGTCGATTCATCAGGCTCGAACTGTTGCCAAATGCCCATCACGAGCTGTCCGAGCGATGAGACCCGTCGCTCAGGCAAACGGACCGTCCGGAGCGTCTGCTCCACTTCCTTCAAACATTCGAGCGGGTCGTCCGCGACGGCGAACAACCGCTTAGCCGAGTTGTTCATGACTCGGTAACGTCGTTTCCCGCTCTCGAGCCGGAGCACTTGTGCATACGGCTCAACCGGAACCCCGTGGAAAAACGTATCTGTCCCACCCCAGGAATAGCCGAAGGCAGGGTCGAATTTCTGAATCGTCTTCATGAAGGCGAGCATGAAATCCTCGACCTCGCGACGCTCAAGCCGTAACCATTCGGCGAGCGCGAGCGTGCCGCGGTCCTTTTTGATGCGATGCACCGGGAAGAATAGGTCCCCTTCGGCCAGTCGATGCGGTTTGAGCTCGGTCCCGTCGGCGCGATAGTCCGTCGCCGGACGACCGCTCCGGCCCGCATAGATAATCCATTCGTCCTCGGTGCTTTCGAACGCGTAGGCTTGGTGCGCCCAAGGTGGTGTCACATATAGGGCCGGATACTCTTCATACGTCTCGAGGTGCAGATAGGAGCGGTCGGTCCACAGTTGCGCGAGCAAGCGCACGATTTCTCCCGTCTCTGATTCTTTCGGTGCGATATAGTTGCCGGTATTGCCGATATACGTCAAGACATGGAAGTCATAGGCGTGATACAAGTGTCGGACGATGCGCTCGAACACGGCGGCAATCATCCGTTCGAACAGCGGATGGTCCTCGTTCCGGTCGACCGATGTCGCATCGACCGTGCACATGAGCCACCCCATGCGGACGTACAGGCGAATCCGGAGCGGATACGAGATCAATGGGGATGATGACGCATGAATCTCCGTCAGACCGAGGTTGGCCATGTTCTCGACTTGTAACGTGAATCCGCTACGCCTCAGTTGTTCCTCCATCTTCTTTTTCCAATTGATCGTCTCCATTCACATTCACTCGCTTTCCGTGGCCATCGTTCTCGTGTGGCTCATTGTGAAATTTTTCCCGTTTCTTGATTCATACAAACGCCTTTCCGTCAGCATGTTCACGGAGACGTTTGAACGCCTCGTCGAGAATGGCGCGGGACGTCCCGAAATTGAGGCGTTCGAACGTCTGGCCCGACTCGCCGAACGGGCGACCTGGCGACAAGAACAGGCGGACGTCCTCATGCAGCCACTTCTTTCGCGCTTCCGGTTCTAAGTTGAGCGCCGCGAAGTCGATCCAAAGGAGATAACTCGCCTCAGGCAGGAACGTCTTCAATTGGGGCAATTCTTCCTGGAACCGCTCGACGAGGTAACTCGCCTGCTCCTCGAGTTCGGCCGTCAACTGGTCGAGCCAACGTTCGGCCCGCGGGTCCGCATAGGCGGCGGTGATGGCCGTGTTCGCGAACGGTGTAGGCAGCACATGGTGTTTGTTCTGTACTTGGATGATCCGCTTGCGCATCGCATCGTCCGGACAGATGATATACGATGCGAACAACCCGGCGATATTGAACGCCTTCGATGGGGCACTCACCGTGATGACATCGTCATCGAGGCGGTTGAGAGCGGTGTGTCGTTGTGACGGATAAGTCAAGTCGGCATGAATCTCATCCGCGACGAGGATGACGTCATGGCGACGCGCCAGTTCGACAACTTGCTTCAGCTCGGCCTCGGTCCATACCCGTCCGACCGGGTTATGCGGCGAGCAGAGCAAGAACAGTTTCGCCTTGCGCATCTGCGTCTCAAGCGCATCAAAGTCCATCTCGTAGCGGCCATCAGTTTGACGGAGCGGGGCATCGAGCAACTCCCGTTTCAACCCGGTCACCAGTTCATGAAACGGTGGGTAGACGGGCGATTGGATGACGATTCCGTCTCCTTCCTCGGTCAACGCCTCGACGATGTGTGTCAATCCAGGCACAACGCCGTTCGAGAACAGTACGTGATCGGCATCGACCTTGAGCTTGTGACGGCGGTCGTACCATGAACTCACGGCGGCTTGCGCGTCTCTCGAGAACAGCGTATACCCGAACTCCCCTGTCGCTGCCCGTGCCGTGAGCGCCTCTGAGATGGACGGCGCTGTGCGGATATCGATGTCTGCGACCCAGAGCGGCAGGACGTCGTCCTTGACGTGGAACCACCGGTCGAGCCCGTCCCATTTCACCGAATCTGTTCCCGTCCGGTCAAGCGATTGATGTAAGATTGATTTCATGTTCATCCCTCCTACTCCTACTGTAACAAAAAACGAGCGCATGAGTCCGCAAAACGATGGCAGATTCGGGGCGTGTCGGCTATAATCGACCAAGATACTTCAAGGAGGTGAACCCGATGACCGTGACCGTCATCCGCCATAAACGCCGGAAACGAGCAGCTTTTTTCGTGACACCGGACGGCATCGAGCTGCGGATTCCGGCGCGACTCCCGAACCGGGTCGTCGAGACGATTTTATCGAATCATGCCGGCTGGATCGCGGAACGCCTCGCGGCACTACCTAAGCGTGACGTCTTGCCCGATGACAGACTGCTTCTTCATGGGGAGACGTTCCCGCTCATCAAATGTGATTCCGAGACGACGTTCCGCTTCGATGGCGAGCGATTCTATTGTCCACTCGCGTGGGACGAGTCCTCGCTTCGGGAAGCGTATGTGGCCTGGCTCCGCGAACGGGCTCTCACTTATGTCACGACGCGTGCGCCCCATTATGAACGTATGCTCGGCGTGAAGGCGAACCGGATTCGCATCGGCCATCAAAAGACGCGCTGGGGGTCGTGCAGTTCGACCGGTACGATTTCCATCAACGTCCGGCTCATGCTCGCTCCAAAAGAAGTAATGGATTACGTCATCGCCCACGAATGGGCCCATCTCGTCCATTTCGACCACTCGAAAGCGTTCTGGTCGACGCTCGCATCAGTCTATCCTGATGTCACCGGCGCGATGGCCTGGTTGAAACAGTATGGCCATACACTGCAAATCAAAAAAACCAATTGAACGTGCCCTTCTCACGGGGCATGTCCGATTGGTTTTTTAGATGGCGGACGTGAACCGCTCGGCCGTGCCGTTCAGTGATTCGGCCGACTGTTCGATATGTGCGAACCGCTCGAGCGTCTGTTCCATGATGCGCACACTCTCTTGGATGTCTGCACTGGAGCGAGTGACACCGTCGACGATCGAGACGAGTTCTTTGTTCATCCCGTCCGTGTTCGCACGCACTTCGATGACGGCACGTTCGACGAGACGTGACAAGCTCCGGACCTCGGTCGCGACGACATTGAAACCGAGTCCGTGCTCCCCTGCCCGCGCGGCCTCGATGGCGGCGTTGAGTGACAACAGGTTCGTTTGGGCGGCAATCTCTTTAATCGTACTGGCGATTTTCGTGATCTCGGCTGCCTGCTCCTGCAAGTTCGCAAGCATCTTCAAGTTCTGATTCGAGTCCGCGTCGAGCCGTTCGATTGTCTGCTTCAGCTGTTGACTCTCCTCCATGCCACGACGGGCCCGGTCGTCAAGGTTATCGGCCATGTCACGAAACGAGCGCGCATATTCCTCAATCGTTTGTTGGCGACTCGTGATGTCGGAGGCGATTTTTACGACACTGACGACCTCGTCTTGTTCATAAATTGGCATATACGTCGCCTCGAGCCAAATCGAGTCACCTCGGGCGTCAATCCGTTCGATTTTGTCGGCCGAACTGAATCCGTCGAACAGCTTGTTCCAAAACGCTTGATAGTCGGGGCTGCTGACGAAACTTGGTGTGCAGAACAAGTGATGGTGCATCCCAATCATTTCATCACGTTTATATTTCATCGCCTTGGCGAACAGATCGTTCACATCGACGACGCGTCGTTGACGGTCGAATCGGATCATCGCCACGTTGGCTTCGAGGGCGCGGAGCACGTCAGGGGATGAGAGGCTAGCGGTTGTTGTCAGTTGCATTCCGATTATTCCTACCTTCTTTTCTCGATTTCCTGTAGTGCTTTCCTCCTGTAATGTAGCGGAATTCTAGTGTACCTTGTGCGAAAAGTCCTGAATAGCATCAGTTTTTGAAATCGAGTCAATATCTTGAATTTGAAGTGTTTTCCAGTCATTCTCGATGAGACCACAATCAAAAGGACCCGTGCTTTGCACGAGCCCTCAATCATTTCGATTTATCGAAGATGGCTTGCAACCGAGTGACCAGTTCGGCCGTGAGTTCGCCCCGGCTGTCCTTCGGATTGATGCCGCCGATTATCTGTTCTTCGTACCAAATCCCGAAGTCGAGCGAACGCTCGGGCGCATCGTCCGGCGTATAGACGAACGTCGCTCTCACATCCGGGTCCCGCTCGATTGGAACGGGTTGGTCTTCCCATTCAACCTCATCCGTCGTTCGATCAAGCTGAGTAATCGTCTCAGCGTCGGTAATGGTGCGTATCGGTCCATAGGCACCATCCGAGTTTAACGGCTGATAGTCGATGCGAGACGGATCCAAGTCTTCCTCGCTACTGGCACAACCGCCAAGAAGCAGTCCCATACAGATGACACATCCTGACAACATGCGTTTCAACAGGGCATCCCTCCTCGATTTACGTCCAATCCATTCATTCGAACGCCTGCGGGAACAGCTGTTGGAACGTCACCGCCCCGGCGCTCGACAGTTTGAACACTTTCCCGGTCTTCACGTCCTTCACATAGACATCGACTTTTTTCGACCGTTGCTGATAACTGACTTCGAACTGTTGACCGAGATTCCCACGCAACAGCGTCAAATACTTATAGTCATTCATTTCACCACTCTTCGTCGACGGGCGCGCGGTCTCGACGGCTTCGACCAACCGATCATAAGCTTTGCCGCTCACGTTCACAGCATCAGGGTAAGGGAGCGGGACTTCCCGGTGATACGGATACTGATGGAGGTAAGCGACCGCTATCTCGTCTTGATCTGCAGAATCGGTCAAGAGAGGGCTCGTTCGATAGCGCATCGACACGGTTTTTGTTACGTTTTGTCCGTCCACGTCAATCGTGACGTCATATAGCGGATAGGCTGTCATCGGTTCCATCGTGCCACCGTTATGGATTCGACGGAAGGTTAAACTGTCAGCCCCGTTGAGCAAATCGGCATCTTGTAAAATGGAGGAGGAATAGCGAGCCTTGTCTCCACCATAAGACTGGAGCAGATGAGGCATGTTCGTGGCCTTATCTCGTCCTAATGCGATAAACACATCGGACGGTCTAAGGTTCGGCAAAAAGTGGAAAGATGGGGTAAAGTACCCCCCTTCTTCAATCCCAATCTCGACCGTGCCACTAAATCCAGGCGAAATCCTCATAAGTGTGACCGGATACGGTTCGATGTCTTGTTCATTGTCATAGAAGGCGTCCGGCTTATGTAACGCAGCCCGTTCATTTTCGGTCGCGATATAGACGGTCGGAAGAGCAGACATTTCAGTTCCGACCTCGTCTTTCAAGTAGGCAGGTCTTTCTGCAAGCTCGACGGCCCGATACCCTTCCATCCCGTCCATCCGGTCTGATTTACAGAGCGCATAGATTGTATCCCCCTCGACATAGGTCACTTCATTAAAACTATATCCATAATAGTCATCATTCATAAGCGGGGCCCGGGTCGCATACGCCATTCCAAGCACGGAAAACGTCTCTCCATTCAGTTCGGACAGGGGTTCACCGTCTTCACATTGGTTCAATATGGCTTCGGCATCCACTACAGGCTCCTGACTGTTCATCGTAACCCGCTCGGCCTGCCAATGCTCCTCGATATGGCCATAGCGGACGACGTCAACGTCTTCCGAGCAGCCTGCCGTCAACCATAACAGTGACAATGCCATCAACGCTCGTTTTTTCATATTCAACCCACTCATTTCTTCTTCAAGTCAGGGAAGTAGGACAAGAACGTCTCGGCCCCTTCGCTCGTCAGTTTGTACGTTTCGTCGGTCGAGCGGTCGGTCACGTAAATATCCAGCTTCTTCGAGCGCTGTTTATACGTCACCTCGAACTCTTGTCCCTTGTGTCCATCGACGATTGTTAAAAGCGGATAGTCGCCTTCATCACCTTGACGCTTCGTCGGTTCAGCGGAATTGATCGCTTGGACGAGGTCATCCATCTCGTTCCCCGCTGCTTTTAAAAGAACCGGGTATGACAACGGAGATTCCGGGTTGAACGGCTGTTGATGAAGATAAACGAGCGGACCGACCACAAGTGGCATGTAGTCTTCGTCAGGTTGCGTCTCGAGCTGCTTTCGTTCCGCTGTCGATAATAAGTCAGAAGTGCGGTATGTGAACGTCATCGTCTCATTGACGACTTTTCCATCACGAGTATAGGTGAACTCATACAATGGATAAGTCTGGTCCGGGACGAGCTCCGCCTCGAGGGGGATGCGCTCGACGCTCAACGCTTCATATGTAAGCCCTTCTGCGGTTTGGTCAATCATCGACTCGAGTGGAGTCACCGAGAAATAAAGATCCGCAAACATGAGCAGCAAATACGGTTTCTCAGTAATCGTGTCGTAACCGATCGCTACTTTGATATCTTTCATGCTGGCCATCGACGGATCGAACGAGAACAACGGATATGGACTCGGCATTCCCCCGATTTCTACTTCAATCTCACCGTACAGAGCCGGGGAAAAGGCGACGAGCGTTTCGAGGAACGGTTCAATCGGGTTGCCTGACTCGTTCAATTCATCGGCATCCCGTAAGGCGGTTTTGGCGGACTTATCGGCCGGACCGACGACTGGATAACGACCGATCGGTGTCCCTGTTGATACGTCCACATCGTCAGGGAACGACTCGATCACTTCCGCCGAGTAGCGGTTCGAGGCCATGTCACGACAAAGCACATAATTCTCATCCCCTTTCATATATGATACGGCCTTGAACGCATACTCCTCACCCGTGTCCGTCATCGGATAGCGGTTCGCCACGATCGTATCGAACACGATCAAGTCGCCTTCCAGCTCGGTCGTCAACTTACCGCTACAGGCTTCAAGCGTCTCATCGGCTGAATGAAGGGAAATCAACTCCTCCTTGGCATACTTGCTGACGGTCCAATGCGCGTCGACGTAAGACAAGTTTACGACGTCCGGCTTTTCCACACCGCAACCAACCAATAAGCCTGTGGATAGTACAAATAAACCGACTAACTTTTTCAAATCATCCGCCCCTCACCATTTATTTGTACCAATTTTACCATTATATTACTTTAGGAGGGAACACGAAAAAACCCGTCCGACGACCTGGACGGGTTCAATGACCGTTACACAGTTTTATCGATGGCTCGGGTCAATCTCGTCTCGACATCGCGTGCTACAGCTTGGAGCGACTCATCCTCGATCAGTTCGATCAGTTTCGTCGGCTTTGGCATCCCGACATGGGTCGACCCGTCTTTCGTGAAGACGGCGAGCTTGCATGGGAGGAAATAACCGCCTTCCCGGTGCGCCGTGATGACTTTTTTCGCTTCTTTTGGATTGCACACTTCGAGGATGCGGTAGTCCCCATCAATCGCTTGACCTTTCTCTTCGAGCGTCTCACTCAAATTGAAGTCCCAAAGCACCCCGAACTCTTCCTCTTTGAGCGTCGTTTTCAGTTTCTCGACGACCGCTTCGACCGTCTGATCGGTCTTGACCGTGTAATCAAACATGTGAACCTCTCCTAAGATGTAGTCTCTCTCGTTTTGTACCCGAAGTGAGGACCGACAAATTGTCTGTTTGGTCGAAAAAAGTATATGTGATTTGAAACATATTCGATGTCCGTCACGTATGTATGAGAGAAAATAAAGAAGTCCAACCTTACGTAAAGGAGAAGTGGTTGCCGTGACGGTCACCGTATTCACACATACAAGCTGCAGTTCTTCCCGTAAGACGATCGATTGGTTACGCGAACAGAACATCCCGTTCATCGAGAAAAAATTGACCGACCAAGGGATGTCATTCACCGAGTTCAAAGATATGCTCCGCCTCACCGAGAACGGGACGACCGACCTGCTGTCCGTCCAAAAGAGCGTGTATAAACAAGCGGCGGATCAACTCGACGAGATGTCGCTCCGTGAGCTGTACAGTTTCGTGGCGTCGCATCCCCAGATTTTAAAAAGTCCCATCGTCGTCGACGACAACCGGATTCAAATCGGGTTCAGCGAGAAAGAGATCCGGACGTTCATCCCGCGCCATGACCGCATCGCCGAATTGAAACGATTACTCGACAACAAGTAAGAGCCCTGCCGAAGCAGAGCTCTTTTCTTATGCCTTCTTGAGTCGGGCCGCCAAGCGGTTGCCGAACGATTGAATCGATTGGACGAGCAGAATCAAGACGAAGATGGTCACGTACATGACCTCCGGCTCGAATCGAAGATGCCCGTACTGATAGGCGATATCGCCGAGTCCACCGGCCCCGACGAGTCCGGCCATCGCGGTCGCCCCGATCAAACCGATCGTCGCGATCGTCAAACCGAGCACAATCGAGGAGCGGGCCTCCCGAATCAATACGTACCAGATGATTTTCCGGGTCGAGATGCCCATCGCCTCATACGCCTCGACGACGCCGCGGTCGACCTCGAGCAGCGCCGACTCCATGAGTCGCGCGATATACGGGGCCGTGAACACGATTAGCGGTAACAGCACGCCTTGGACGCCGATCGTCGTTCCCATGATGAAGCGGGTGAACGGGAGGATGAAGAATAAGAGAATGATGAATGGGATTGAACGGACGACGTTGATGACGCTCGACAAGATGCCGTAGAAATAACGGTTGGCGAGCCGCCCGTGCGGTCGCGTCAAGACGAGCAGCGTCCCGAGCGGCAGTCCGATCAACGTCGAGATGACGAGCGCGATGCCGGTCATCGTGAGCGTCTGAATCGTCCCCGTCCAAATCAAGTCACCCCAATTTTCCCAAAACTGAAGCATGGTTCGTCACCTCCTTCACTTTCACACCGCTCGCCTCTAAGAAACGGACGGCTTGGTCGGTCTGGGCCTTATCGCCGTCCAAATGGACGAGCAGATTACCGACGAGACCACCTTTCAACTTTTTGATGCCGCCCCCGATGATGTTCGGCAGTAAGCCGAACCGTTTCGTCAATTGGGCGAGCACGGCCTGTTCACTTTGATGGCCGATGAACGACAAGTTGACGAGCGTCCCGTGCGTGCTCAATTCGTCGACGACCTCTTTCGGGACATCGAGGTTCGTTTTCAAGAATTTGCGCGTCGTCGCATGCTGCGGGTCAGAGAACACGTCGAGCACGTTCCCTTCTTCGATGATCCGGCCGGCCTCGATAACCGCGACCCGGTCGCAGATGCGCTCGATGACTTCCATCTCGTGGGTGATGAGGAAAATCGTCAGCCCGAGCTCGCGGTTGATGTCGAGCAACAGGTCGAGGATCGACTCGGTCGTCTCTGGGTCGAGCGCGCTCGTCGCCTCGTCGCTGAGCAAGATGTCCGGCTCATGCGCGAGGGCGCGGGCGATGGCGACACGTTGCTTCTGTCCGCCCGACAATTGCTCCGGGTAATGTTTCCGATGGTCCGTCAATCCGACGATGTCGAGATACTTGTCGACACGCTCACGGATCGTGCGCTTATCAAGCCCCTCGAGACGGAGCGGGATGGCGACGTTCTCTTCGACGGTCGCCGTCTTCAGCAGGTTGTAATGTTGGAAAATCATCCCGATGCGATGACGCAGCTTCGAGAGCCCTCGTTTGTCGAGTCTCGTGATGTCCTGTCCTTCGATTTCGACCTGGCCCGACGTCGGGCGTTCGAGCAGGTTGATCATACGGATGAGCGTGCTCTTGCCGGCCCCGCTTCGCCCGATGATACCGAAGATTTCGCCTTTATCGATGGTGAGCGAGACGTCGTCGAGTGCGGTGACGGCACTTTTATTTACCGTGAACGTCTTCGTGATGCCTTTAAGTGCGATCATAGGCCCTCCTTAAAACGCCGGGACGATCGAGCCGTCGAACGTCTCTTCGATGAACGTCCGGACCTCGTCCGAGTGATAGTACGATTTGAGCGTGGCGACGACTTCGTCATCCTTGTTGTCGGTGCGGACGACGACGTAGTTCGGATACGGGTTGTCGACCGTGTCCTCGTGGAACAAAGCGTCCTCGTTGATGGACAGGCCGGCACCCATCGCGAAGTTCGTGTTGATGGCCGCGAGCGCGACTTCCGGGAGCTGGGTCGGGAGCTGCGACGCCTCGAGCTCGATGAATTCAAGGTTGAGCGGGTTCTCGGCAATATCGCGTTTCGTCGCCTTGTCCGTCAAGCCTTCCTTCAGCGTGATGAGTCCCGCTGTCTCATACAGACGTAGCGCCCGCAACTCGTTCGCCGGGTCGTTCGGGACAGCGACCTTGTCGCCTTCTTTTAAATCTTTAATGTCCGTCAACTTCTCTGAGTAGAGACCCATCGGGAAGGCGACGGTCTTGAACACGTCGTCGATTTTATAGTCTTTATCGGCTTTTTGCAGTTCGAGGAATGAGAGCGTCTGATAGCTGTTGACGTCGAGGCTGCCCTCGGCGAGCGCTGTGTTCGGCGTATTGTAGTCGTTGAACACCTTGATATCAAGCTCGAGTCCGTCTTCGGCCGCGAGTTCTTTCACTTTCTCGGCGATCTGTTGGTGCGGCCCGCCCGTGACGCCGATCGTGAGCGACTCCGTGCTGAGCGCCTCACTTGCGTCCGATTGTCCGCATGCTGAGAGCGCGATGGCGGCGAGTAGTGATGTTCCTGCAAGTACTGTTTTCTGTTTGATGTTCATTTGTTTTCCTCCTCCAAAATGAAAGCCCGCTACTCATTCAGAGTGGCGGGCACGACAAGTCAAAGTCGGACACGCTCATCTCCCAGACGATTTCGTCTGTTGGAATTAGCACCATGATCATTACGATCTGGTTGCCGGGTTTCATAGGGCCAGTCCCTCCACCACTCTTGATAAGCAATCGGTCTATTTAGTTGTTATCATCTTACTTTTAATTCTTTTAATTGTAAATAGATAATTGTAAATTTTCAAAAATTATTTTCAAAAAGTCTTTATCGAGCGGTTCCGGCAACTGTTGCAGCTCGGTCTCCGTCATGACGGAGTCGACCAGTACCGGGATGTCGCTCGACCCGACCCCGAGCGTCTCGAGCGTCGTCGGGGCACCGAACCGTTTCAACCAGGCTTCCAAATACGGGGCATCGGCCGAGCGCCGCAAGCGCTCTTGGACGATTAGGCCGAAGCCGACCTTGTCTCCGTGCAAGAATGAGTGGGTCGACTCGAAGCGGCTGAGCGCATTATGGACCGCATGGCCCACGGCGACGCGTGTCCCGGCGTCACCAAATCCACCGACGGCGCCGCCGATGGCGAGCACGTGATCGACCGCGAAGCGGACGTCGTCACTATACGACTCAAAAGCGTGCTCGGTCAATTCAAGTTTGACGAGACGCCCGCACTGCTCGGCCAAGACGAGTCCGGTGTTGACGCCGGCGTCAGCTGAGCTGTCCCCGCTCAAATAGCGGGCCTCATAAAACTTTGCGACCGTGTCGATGACACCGGCCCGGAAGTACTCGTATGGGGAGCGTCTGATGACGCGTGAGTCGACGATGACCCGCTCGATGACGACGCGGAACATGTCGTAGCGGTCGTAGCTCCCGTCCTCCTGATAGACGACGCTGAGCGGTGTGAACGCCGCACAGTTCGAGGCGAGCGTTGGGACGACGATGAGCGGGACGTTCCGTTGATAGGAGACGAGTTTGGCCGTATCGATGAGCTTGCCGCCTCCGACGGCGATTAACACGTCGGCGTCCAACGGTTTGAGCCGTTTGACTTCCGAGTCCATGCACTCCCCGCTGAACCTTGTTGCCGGATAGTCCGCGATGGCCGGAAAGATGGCTCGGACGACGTCATACCCGTTCTGACCGTGCAGGACGTGGGCACGTCGGCCGTCGACTAAGTCATCGAGACGGTCGAGCGCGTCATCGGCGTGGTCATATTCAAGGACGGCCTGACGAATCATGCCCGCACCTCCTCATAGGCGGCAAACAACCGCTCGATTCGTTCGACGGCCTCGTCAATCTTCGGTTCCGGTGAGACGAGGCCGAAGCGGACGTATCCGTTCCCTTCCGAGCCGAAGAAATAGCCCGGGGTGACGGCGACACCGGCTTCATGCAGCAGTTTCCGCGAGAATGACTTGGCATCACCCTCAGGCACTTTCGCCCAGACGAAGAACGAGCCTTCCGGCGGTTCGACCGCCCAGCCGGCCCGGTTCAACCCGTCGATCAGGCGATCACGCCGTGCCTCGTACAGTCGGGCCAAATCGTCACGGATGGTACGGGGCGCCTCGAGCGCAGCGACAGCCGCCGCCTGGATGGCCGAGAACACGCTGACGTGGACGTGGTCCTGATACGTGTTGATCGCCTCGATGATGTCCGCGTTCCCGACGGCGAAGGCGACGCGCCAACCGGACATGTTGAACGCTTTCGACATCGTATATACCTCGATGCCCACTTCTTTCGCCCCTTCCGCCTGCAGGAAACTCGGCGGGACATGTCCATCGAATCCGATGCTGCCGTATGCGAAATCGTGGACGACCATCAAGTCCCGCTCCCGGGCGAAACGGACGGTATCGTCAAAGAAAGCGGGTGAGGCGACGGCTCCGGTCGGATTGCTCGGGTAGTTTAAATACATGAGTCTTGCCTCTTGCGTATCGAGCGTCTCATAGTCCGGCAAGAAGCCGTTCTCTTCCCGGAGGACGAGGTCACGGACGACCGCACCGGCGAGACGGGCCCCCGAGATATAATCGGGATAGCCGGGATTCGGCAACAAGATGCCATCGCCAGGTTCGAGCACGCATTGCGGCAACGTAATCAGTCCGGACTTAGAACCGATGAGAATCGCGACTTCTGTCTCGGCGTCGAGTTCAACCCCGTACTCGTTCAAATAGAACGTCGCCACCGCTTGCTTCAGGCGGGCCTGACCGCGGAACGGACCGTATTGATGGGTCGAGGCATCAAGGAGCGCCGTCTGGAGCGCGTCGCAAATCGGCTCAGGCGTCGGCAGGTCAGGCGTCCCTTGCCCGAGTCGGATGATGTCGCGGCCGGCCTGTTCGAGTTCGGCCACCTCGTTCGCGAGTCCGACGAAATGTTGAGGCGGTAACGTTTTTAGTAAGTGTGAGCGTCTGTCAGTCATGAATAGTCCTCCTATGCAAAAAACACCCCTTTCCGCGGAAAGGGGTGTCGAGATACGGACGTATTCAAACAACCACCTTTCCATCTCTCAAGGTCACCTTGCTGGAATTAGCACAGTATTGAAACAATCTGTTGCTGAAGCTTCATCGGGCCAGTCCCTCCGCTTCTCTTGATAGAAAGTGTTTTATATGCGATTTGTCTTTTTGTAATATGTCACTTAGTTAACCAAACGTTACCAATCTTGTCAATCCTTTTTTGAAAATGAGCATGTCCTCTTGAATCCCGATAAAAAAACGTTCATAGTGAAAGTGAACGTTATTCTACAAAATTTAAAACATGAGGGGATGGACCTTTGGAATTAAACCGTCAATTGATTTGGAAGTTGAGCGTGATCGGCCTGATCCTGCTCGTGCTCTGGAAAGTCATCAGCGAACCGGATACAATTTCGCAAATGATGCATTATACGTTCCAGTTGCTGACGCCGATTATTATGGGAATCGCCATCGCACTGCTCCTGAATACCGTCCTGTCCTATATAGAAGAACGGTTTCAACTAAAACGATATCAAGGATTGCTGATTGTGTATATCGTCTTTATCGGGATTCTCGTCATCTCTGCGGTGACACTGTTCCCACGCATCTATTCGAGCCTCGCCTCGCTCATCGAGGAACTCCCGTCCTATATCCGGCAAATCGACGGGTATCTGTCACAGTTGAACACGTATTTGAAAGAGTATAACGCGACAGTCGCCCAGGCCATCGATTTCAGCCGGTTCCAGGAGCGCTACTCGGGCTGGGTCGAGACGGCCGTCTTGTCGTCGGTCAGCTACGTGTCGAGCTTCACGATGACGCTCTTTAACTTCTTGATTGGGATCGTCATCTCGATTTATCTTTTAAAAGACAAAGAGATTTTTGCCCGCATGTTCAAGCGGCTGTTGTATGCGATTTTCCCGGTCGCGTCAGCCAAGACGACGATCGACATCTTCCAAGAGATGGATTATATCTTCAAACGCTATATCATCGGAAAGTCGCTCGACTGCCTCATCATCGGGGTGCTGGCCGTCGCCGGTCTGTTGATTATCGGTGCGCCATACGCGCTTCTGCTCGGCGTCATCGTCGGTGTCTTGAACTTCATCCCGTACGTCGGACCGCTGCTCGGGATGATCCCGGCGTTCATCATCACTTACTTCTATGACCCGTTCACGGCGCTCATCGTCCTCTTGTTCATCTTCTTGTTGCAACAATTCGACGGACTCTGGCTCGGCCCGAAGATTCTCGGCGACAGCGTCGGCATCACACCGTTCTGGGTCATCACGTCGATCATCATCGGCGGCAGCCTGTTCGGCCTCGTCGGGATGTTCATCAGCGTGCCGGTCACGGCGATGATTCAAGTCGTATTCTCACGCTTGATCGACTACCGGCTCAGTCGCAAAAATTTGAATGAATTGTTATGACACATTGACGATTTAGATTGACACATTTCACAGAAATATCATAATCTTGAAGAGAAGACAGTCCAATGCAGAAAGGAGAGGTACCAATGTCAGTCATTCCACGCTCGCACGTCCAAGTCCATATTGACCGGCAGGCGCCTCTCCGTGATTTGAATCCGTGACGTTCGCCTGCCTTCCGAGGCATGTCTAAGATCGTAGGGACGCGTATGCCTTTGTGCATGCTGCGTCCCTTTTTACATTCCAATAATTAAAGCAGGTGAACCTAATGATTCAATCACTCAAACGACTCGACCGCAATATTTGGATCCGTTTCCTCGGGGAGACGATCACCGGCGTCATGATGTTCATGATCGCGCCGTTCCTTGTCCTCTATTACAGTGACAAGCTCGACAGTTATATCCAGGTCGGTGTCATCATGGCGACCGGTCCGATCATGGCCCTCATCGGTTCGGTCGTCGGCGGACGGCTCGCGGATTTGTATGGCCGCAAACCGATCATGATGATCGCCATCCTCGGCGATGCGCTCGCGCTCGTAGGTTTCGCGTTCGCCGAGACGTTTTGGCCGCTCCTCCTTTTGAACGCCATGCTCGGCTTGACGAACTCGTTGTTTCATCCGGCCGCGAGCGCGATGGTGGCGGACGTGACCGAGCCCGAACAGATGAACGAGGCGTTCGGCCTGTTGCGGATGGGCCATAACATCGGGGCGGCGCTCGGCCCGCTCCTCGGCAGCGCCGTCCTGTTCATCGACCGGCAGTATATCTTCTTCTCGGCGTCATTCGTCTTTATCCTTTATGCGCTCGTCCTCGGCCGCTTCATCCGGGAGTCGCTCCCGGAGACGACCGAGGACGATACACCGTCTAACCGGGACGTCCTACGGGTGTTCTATAACGATAAGGTGTTCCTCGTCTTCATCTTCGCCGGTGTGTTCATCTCGATGGGCTTCTCGCTCATCGAGAGCATGTTGCCGCTGTTCTTGCGCGAGTCGATGCCGTCGTTCACCGACCGTGAGAATCCGTTCGCCTATATGCTCGCCTTGAACGGCATCATGGTCGTGTTGTTCCAGTTCCCGATTGCCTCGAAACTCGGGCGCAAGCCGTTCGGCAACGTCATGCTCGCCGGGGCGACCATCTTCGGGGTCGGCATGATCCTGATCGCGGTCATGCCGCGTCTCCTCTACTCCCTCGGGACACCGTACCTCGTCCTCGTCAGCGTCTTGCTCGCGGTATACGCGTTCTATACGCTCGGTGAGATGATCATGTCCCCGGTCCAACAGACGTTCATCGCCTTGATCGCTCCGGAGAATATGCGTGGGGCCTATAACGGGGCCGCCAGTATCCAATGGTTGATCGGCGGGGTGACGGCTCCAATCATGGCGAGCCTATTCTTCGATCAGCGGGCCGGTCATATCGCCTTAATCCTCGTCGGGGCGGCCAGCTGTGTGTCAGGCCTCATCTACTGGCAGCTCGGACGTCGCGTCAGTGCGGCCGAAGCGAAACAAAAGACGGCTTGACCTATATAAATCACACTGAACCTAGTCGTTTAGTGTGATTTTTTAATTCGTTGCAAATTCGTTAAATTTTGAATATTTGCTTCTATTATTCTTTACAAACATAATGATTCTTTTTATGATAATACGGTTAAGGAGGGATCTTTCATGGAAAGGATCGATAAACAGAAAATTGTGGACAGCGTGCCACAAAAAGGTTTTTTCGGACAGCCTAAAGGGTTGTTCACGCTATTCTTCACTGAGTTTTGGGAACGGTTCTCGTATTACGGGATGCGTGCCATCCTCGTCTTCTACATGTATTACGAGGTATCAGATGGCGGTCTCGGTCTCGACCAGAACGTCGCCTTGTCCATCATGTCGGTGTATGGCGCACTCGTCTACATGTCGGGGGTCATCGGGGGATGGCTCGCTGACCGTGTGTTCGGGACGTCCCGGTCCGTCTTCTTCGGCGGTGTGTTCATCATGCTCGGTCATATCGTACTGTCGATTCCTGGTAGCCTGACGTTCTTGTTCATCTCGATGGCGTTGATCGTCATCGGGACCGGTCTCTTAAAACCGAACGTCTCGAGTATCGTCGGTGACCTGTACAATGAGACGGACCGTCGTCGTGACGCCGGGTTCAGTATCTTCTATATGGGGATCAACCTCGGTGCCTTCATCTCGCCTTTGATCGTCGGTGGGGTTCAAAAGAGTTATGGCTTCCATTGGGGCTTCGCCCTCGCCGCGGTCGGGATGTTCATCGGTCTCGTCGTCTTCATGGTCACGAAGAAAAAGAATCTCGGTCTCGCCGGTTCATACGTACCGAACCCGTTGACGCCGTCTGAAAAGAAAAACGCGATCAAGTATACGACGATCGCAGTCGTCCTCATCGGTGGTCTGTTGGCTGTCTTGATTCCACAAGGATTGTTCACGATTAACACGTTCATCGGTCTCGTCGGTGTGTTCGGGATCGCGATTCCGACGATTTATTTCATCGTCATGTATCGTAGCCCGAAAACGACGGAAGTCGAGCGGTCACGGATTATCGCCTATATCCCGCTCTTCATCGCCTCGGTCATGTTCTGGGCGATTCAAGAGCAAGGCGCGACGATTTTGGCCAGCTATGCCGATAAGCGGACCGACCTTGAATTTTTAGGGTTCACGCTGTCACCTGCCTGGTTCCAGTCGCTCAACCCGTTATTCATCATCATGCTCGCTCCGGTGTTCGCATGGCTTTGGGTCCGACTCGGTGACCGTGAGCCGAGCATCCCGACGAAGTTTGCCTTCGGGATTTTGTTCGCAGGGTTAAGTTTCTTGGTGATCTTGCTCCCGGCCTACTTCGGTGGCCCCGACACGCTCGTCAACCCGCTCTGGCTCGTCCTCAGTTACTTCATCGTCGTGCTCGGTGAGCTCAGCCTGTCGCCGGTCGGTCTGTCGGCGACGACGAAACTCGCCCCGGCCGCCTTCTCGGCCCAGACGATGTCACTCTGGTTCTTGTCGAACGCGGCGGCACAAGGGATTAACGCCCAGCTCGTTCGTTTCTATTCACCAGAGAACGAGATGCTCTACTTCGGGATTATCGGTGGAGCAGCGATTGTACTCAGTATGATTTTGTTCGCTCTCGCCCCGGTCATCAAAAAGTATATGCGCGGGATTCATTAAGCGTAAAAGCCCATTCCTCGGCCGAGGAATGGGCTTTTGTATACGTTGCTTATTTACGGACTTGGATGAGCGACAAGTAGCGGTCAATCAAGTCATGGTTGAAGTAATCATGGAACCGGTCCGACTTGAGCGATTGAATTGACTCATGGAACGTCGCCGGGAGTGACGAGATGCCTTGGCTCTCGATTTGCTTCGCCGAGTACTCGAACAAGTCGTCCTCGTTCGGTGCCGACGGCTCGAGCTGTTGCTCGATGCCCTCGAGTCCGGCATAAATCAATGCCGCAAGCGCGAAGTACGGGTTCGCACTCGGGTCTGGGTTACGGACTTCGACGCGCGTCGCGCTTCCACGTGACGCCGGGATCCGAATCATCGAACTGCGGTTCGACGGGCTCCAACAGATGTTAACCGGTGCCTCGAAACCTGGCACGAGACGCTCATACGACTCTGGGAGCGGGTTCGTGAAGATGGCCGTCGCGCGGGCATGCTTCAGAATCCCTTCGATGAAGTGACGGGCCGTGAGCGATAGACCGTAGTCTGACTCCGGCTCTTCGAATGCGTTCACCGTCGGGTTGCCGTCCTTGTCGTTCTTCCATACCGAGATGTTGAGGTGCATCCCCGAACCGTTCACGTCACGGAGCGGTTTCGGCAAGAACGATACTTTTGCACCTTTCTCTTGGGCTGCCAATTGAACGATTTCTTTGAAGAACTGGATGTTGTCGGCCGTGTGGAGCGCGTCATCATATTTGATCCCGATTTCGTGCTGGGCCGGTGCGACTTCGTGGTGGACCGCCTCGATGTTGAACCCGACTTCGCTCAAGCGGTTGGCGATATGTTGGCGGACCTCATACCCTTTGTCTTCCGAACGTGTCGAGAAGTAACCCGCCTCATCGTAAAATTCACCATTCTCGTCGAAGATGAAGAATTCTGGCTCGGCGCCGACGAAAATCGAGTAGCCGTCACGTGCAGCCCGCTCGAGGGCATCTTTCAAGACGTTGCGCGGGTCGAACTCGTAACGTTCGCCGTCCGGTGTGCAGACGTCACAGAAGAAGGCGAGAATGCTCTCGTCCCCATCCTGCTCGTAGCGTGGACAATCTAAATCCGGTCTCAAGAATAGGTCTGAGTTTTTGATGGAAGAAAAACCGGCGATGGATGAACCGTCAAACATCGTCTTCCCTTCAAAGACTTCCGGCAACAATTTTGCAGAGAGAGTCAGTAGCTTCAAGTCTCCAAGCACGTCGGAGAAGTACATGTGGATTTGTGTGATCCCATTCTCCTGAACCGTTTTTTCAATCTCTTCTTGCTTCTTCCTGTTGCCATCCTTGTCTGTTCCGAATAGATTAGCCATGATTCTAAAAAACCTCACTTAAGTTATTTGACAGATCAACACTGTCATGACGTATCCTTGCGTACGCTTCTCCTTAAGTCATAACCGACTTTAAAAATTGTTAAACCCCTAATTTTATTCTTTAGGTTGAAAGTGGCTCATTCCGTTGCCACTTGTTATGATGGGGAGAGACTGAAAAGAGAGGAAGAACGCTGTGAATATTTTTATGACCGGTGCGACCGGATTTTTGGGAGGACGGCTCGCCCGCGAGCTGATTCATTGTGGGCATACGCTGTGCGTCCTCGCCCGTACACCTGAGAAAATGGAGGCGATGTTCTCACGGGACGAACTTCGCTCCATCACCGTCCTAGCCGGGGATTTGACGGCCCCGTTCCTTGGAGCAGACGAGCGGTTCATCACCGACCATGACCGTTCCATCGACTTGGTGCTCCACATGGCGGCCCTCGTCAAATTCGATGAGGAGCTCCGTGAGGAACTGTTCGAGACGAATTTGACCGGGACGAGACAAGCGCTCGCGCTCGCAAAGGCGCTGCATTGCCCTCGCTTCTTCCACGTCAGCACGGCGTACACGCTCGGAGCACGCGAGGTCGGCGATGAGACGTTGTATGCGACCGACCAGACGTTCCATAATCCGTACGAGGAGAGCAAGGCGCACGCCGAACAGGCCGTCTGGGCGGAACGGGACCAGCTCGACGTCTCGATTTTCCGTCCCGCCATCATCGTTGGGGACTCGAAGACCGGCGAGGCCGACTCGAAGTTCACGATGTACGGCTATATGCGCGCCCTCGAGGTGTTCAAGCGCCGTCTCGAGCGCCGCGGGGCACCGGATGGACCGATTCGTCTGCTCGGCTCGGAGACCGGCACGTCGAACCTCGTCCCGGTCGATTACGTGACCGATGTGCTCCTCGCCGCCATCGAACACGCCAAGCCGGACACGATTTATAACGTGACGAACGATGACCCGCCGCGCAATGTGACCATGCTCGACTATATGAAGCAAGCGCTCGCGTTCCCGCACTTGAAGATCACCGAGACGCCGACGTCTTCGCTCAGCCAAGCCGAACAGACGTTCAACGAGATGGTGAAAGTGTTCAACCCTTACTTGAATCGCAATATCGCGTTCGACGACGCCAACACGAAACGTCTGTTAGAGGACGCCGGGTACAAACCGCTCGACTTGAACGAGCGTTCGCTGCGCCGGATCGTGAACGCCTATTACGAGACAAAATGACGAAAAGAGCCGGGACTGACGAGGTCAGTTCCGGCTCTTTTTATGGTTTGTCGCAGACGAGGACGATTTTCCCGGCCTGAATCTCTCCTTCGAGCGATTCGACCATCTCTTTCGTCAGACCGAGGCTCTCGAGCTGCTCGATCCGGTCATCCGAATTTTTTGTAAACTTCGACATGAGTGACTCCCACAGCCCTTTTTCAGTGATGCGGTATGGTTGCACACCCGCTTCTGCAGCGAGCCGCACCGTCAATTCTTCATCTCTCGCAAATAAGTAAATGTGCTCGTTGACACATCCCCCTGACACCATCCCGTTCACTTCATGGTCGACCGAGGTCATATCCCGCACGATTCTTGTTTCTAACATATTCATCCTCCTAAACGTCCGCTGATCTAAAATCGAATAATATACTATTCCCGAAAAATGAGTCACAAAACCCATTTCGTTCAGCGATTTGAAAAAGAGGGGTTCAAGAAAACGTGGCAGTCCAGTCCTCGATTCCGAAATGGTCGACGATGCCTTGGATGCGGGTCCGTTCGTCCGATTCAGACGACACCTCTTCGCGACTGACCCGAACGATATTAATGCCGGTCTGCCAGTCGATCTTTCCAGACCGATAGCCTGCTTGTTGTAACAACCCGGCAACAATCTCGAGCTTCTCGCGCTCGGTCGATTTCAACGTATGGCTCACTCTCACGCGTGACACTCCTTCCCGTTCCAAACCGTATTGTATCATAGGGGCGGACAACAGATGCGACACCGATTTCTTTGATGCTATACTACATATAATGAGACAAGGAGTGATGTTGATGCCGAGACAGGATATGAACACGATCATGCTCGACTATATGAATGAGAAAGAAGATTACGAGGCGTTCGCAGCCAAGCTGAAGTTACTCCTCAGCGAGCTGTTGAACGACGCCGGCATCCAGTTCCACTCGATCGTCGCCCGGGCGAAGGAAGCCGAGAGCCTGTATGCCAAGTTATCCCGCAAACCGTATCAATACCGGTCGTTGCGCGACGTCCAGGATTTGGCGGGGATTCGGATCGTGACCTATTTCCACGACGATGTCCGTGCCGTGGCCCAAATCCTCGAGGATGAGTTCCGGATAGACCGCGAACAGTCGATTGATAAATCCACGTTGCTCGACCCGAATGAGTTCGGTTATTTGTCGGTCCATTACGTCGTCGGCTTGAGCGACACGCGGCTCGCCCTCGGGGAGTACCGTCGCTATGAGGACAAAGAAGCCGAGATTCAAGTCCGGTCCATCTTGCAGCACGCGTGGGCCGAAATCGAGCATGACCTCGGTTATAAGAACCCGAACGCCGTGCCACCGGAAATCAAGCGCAGCTTCAGCCGTGTCGCCGGGCTCCTCGAGATTGCCGACTCCGAGTTCGTCAATATCCGCAAACAGTTGCGGACGTTCGAACAAGAGACCGTCGAACGGATCGTCGAATCGCCCGATAAGGTGAGTATCACGCGAGATAATTTGAATTACTATATCGCCAATGACGTCACCGTCGAGAAGCTTGACAACGCCATCTTCCAGAGCGATTGGCTGCTCGACACCGACTTGTCGACGATCATCGAGCTGACGCGTATGTTCCATTACGCGGAGATTCGCACGTTCCAGGACTTGAGCGACACGCTCGACCTTTACTTCAATCGGGCTATCCAATGTGCGACGCTGTTGCCATCGTCTCTCCTGCCCCGTCAAGGGATGGGTGTCGTCTATGCCGTCCTCGCGAAATTGCTCGCAGAAGGCGATGACCAGCAGATCGAGTTCTTCTTCCGACGCTTCTATCCGGATTTGAAACATTACGACGAGGTCATCCAAGAACTTCGTACCCGCGAAGAGCCATCATAACTTTACAGACATCATGTTTTTGTTGTAGAATGTTTTTATGTTCTGAAATATATGCAAATAATGATATTTTATGTAGGAGGTATTCTTGAGGATGACAACACCTGTACAAACAGCATCCCGCCGTCAGCTCGTCGCCGATGCTGAGCGAGGGATTCGCATGAACTATCGCGGAGTGAAAAAGAACCTCCGGTCGATGTTCTCACAATACTTGACGCGAAACGAATTTTTCATTCTCCGCTCGCTTTGTCAAAACAGTCCTCAAATCGCCTCGGCTCTATCGAACGAGTTCCAATTCTCGGCTTCGATGATTACCGCTCTCGCGGATGAACTCACGAAAAAAGGGTTGATCTCCCGCGAACGCAGCGAACGTGATCGTCGTGTCGTCGAATTGCAAGCGACTGAAGAAGGCCGTGCCCTGTTCGAGACACTGGAAGACATGAAAATCGAGTATTTGATGGACGTGTTCACCGATTTCTCAGATGACGAATTGATTCTTCTGTCAAGACTGCTTGACCGAATGGACGCATAAGAACGACTGGGCCGATTATTGCGGCCTGGTCGTTTTTTGTTTCGCCACGCTACAACAAAAAACCCGAGTATGGTTGGACCACACTCGGGTTCATTCTTGATTTAAGACTTGACGATCGCCGTGACGACGATTCGGTCCCGGTATCCATACTCTGGGTCATAAGGGCCCGTACAAGTGATTAGCTGGAGCCGTTCCGCCTGGGTCGCCGCAAAAATCGAGGCGAGCGGGACGTCTTCGAGCCGATACCGTTCGACGGAAACGACTTCATACGCGATTGCCTTTTTGCCACGCTGGAGCGTCACCGATTCTCCGAGGCGTAAGTCGCCAAGGTTCGCGAAGATGGCCGGACCACTGAGGTCATCGAGATGACCAGATAATACCACGTTTCCGGTCGCCCCTGCTTTCGCCCCGTACCGATACCAGCCGACCTCATCTGTCTCCGTCGGAGTATCCATCCGGTCGAGTCGGTCTTTCCCGACCGGTTGGATGACCGCGTTGACATCAATTGACGGAATCTTCAGTCGTTTTGGGATAAATGTGTCGGTACGGAATGACTGCCGATCAATTTCGGTCGTTTCTAGGACGAGCGGTTCGGCGAAGCCGACCGTCGTCAATTTCGCGTCCGCATCCGGTGCGTCTGCGCCCGGTGCAATCATAAGGAACGATAACGTTCCGATGAAGAGTAGTTTAAGCGTCTTGCTTCTGACGACGAAAGACGTAGAAGCCAGCTGCTGCTGCACCAAGAACCGCTGCTGCGAGCAACCAGTTCATCGATGCTGTCTGAGCGAGACCACCTTGACCTGTGTCAGGTGCTCCAGCCATTTCCCCACCGTCTGCTGCGAGAAGGACTTCAAACGCTGGTTCGCCTTCAAGGAGTCCGATGGCGAATGCCGTGTAGTTTTTACCGCCTTCGAGAGCGACACCGTCAAGTGCCTTCACGACGTCAGTCGCGCCGGCCGGACGAACTTCAAGGTCATACGTGCCAGCGTCGAGTGTACCGTAGTCACTTACTGCTTTGAACTCGAGGTTCGAGAAGAGTGGGTCGCCGCCTTTAGGAGCGACATCGACTGCCGGTGCGTCAGGTGCGAAGTGAGCGACGCGGACTTTCGATTTTCCATCTTCGAAGTTCGCATCGTCTTCCATTGCTGCGATCTCGATGTTTTCAAGTTGACCGATTGCTGCCGCTGTGTAGAATTTGCCTGCTTCGATTGAGAGGTCTGCCGCAACGACGACCGTCTCTGTATCACCAGCTGGCTTGATTTCCACGTTGTAATCTCCAGCCGGGAGAGTCAAGTAGTCTGTGAGCGCTTTAAACTCTGCGCCTTCGACCGCGACTTCACCATTGACGTACACATCTACTGCAGGTGCGTCAGGTGAAGCGTGGAGTACACGTACCATCGCGTTCTCGTGTCCATCTGCACTGACCGGCACGATGAGTGCGAACGCCAAGGCGAGTGTACCAAGTAAAGACATCAATTTCTTCATGTGAAATTTCCTCCTTTTTCTGCTTGGGTTGACCGATTGACTGTATACAACAAGTTTGATGCGGTGCTGCAATGTGTGCTACATCTGATTGCTATGTAGCTGGTGACATCTTAAATTTAAGACAACGGAGCAACGGCGTAAAGGTGACGGTATGCTCTCAATATGCCGCTCAGCACATTTGAAAGAAACCGCTTTCTTTACATTAACCAGACTTCCCCTTCCCTATTATTTAAAAACCCCGTAACGCGTAACGTTACGGGGTTGAATGTGCTTTTGCCCAGTCGATGTCATTTACGAACACCGCATCGACGCCGAGTTGACTGAACCGCTCTAGGTCGTGGACTGTTTTCACGGTATAGGGACGTACGGAGAGACCTTCGTCCTGAAGATGAAGAATCTCTTCATCGGTCATCGTCAGGACATTCGGATGAACGGCGGTCGCGCCGACTTTCTTGCAATATGCGACGAGGTCATATAGCGGTTGTGCCAACAATACGGCACACTCAATTTCTGGCGCCAATTGGTTCAAACGCTGGAGCGTCGAATGGTTAAAAGAAGAGAACATGACTTGTCCAACTGGAAGACGCTGGTTTCGAATGGTGTCAATCAAGAGTTGTTCAATACCAGGATACCGCTCGATATCCGTCTTGACCTCGAGATTGAGGACCATCGATGTCCCTCGGCACAGATCGATCAGTTCGTCTAACGTCGGAATCTGTTCTTGGATAGCGAACGTGACACCGGCATTATAGCCTCGCAGCTCTGATAAAGTCATATCGGCGACACGTCCACGCCCATCTGTCGTCCGATTGATCGTCTCATCGTGGATAAGGACGAGCTTTCCGTCCTTTGTCATGTGCACGTCCGCCTCAATCCCATCGCTTTGTGCTTCGAGTGCTGCCCGGAACGCCGTCATCGTATTCTCCGGATGATGGGCCATCACCCCTCGGTGCGCGAAAAGTTTCATTCGTTTTCGCCTCAGTTCGTTTTGTATTTGTTCGTCAAATAGCGGATGAGCGGGCGGACCGAGATGTCCTCTCCGGTCACTTGCTTGATGAGTTCGTTCGGGGTCAGCGCTTTACCATGGCGGTGGACATTGTCCTCGAGCCATTGTTTGATTGGACCGAACGTGCCCGTGCTGATGAGCGACTCGAAGTCAGGATGCTCGTTCTTGAGTGATTCCGTCAATTGAGCGGCGTAAATCAGACCGAGGGCGTAACTCGGGAAGTAACCGAACGACCCGCCGGCCCAGTGAACGTCTTGTAGGACGCCTTTCGAATCACTCGGCACATCGACACCTAGATATTCCTTATAGAGCGCGTTCCATGCCGCTGGCAAATCCTCGACCGACAAATCACCTTGGATGAGTTGCTTTTCAAGCTCATAGCGGATGATGATATGCAGGCTGTATGTCAGTTCGTCCGCCTCGATCCGGATGAGAGACGGTTTCGCCTCGTTCACGCCGGCATAGAACGTATCAAAATCTATGTTCTGCAACTGTGGATGCTCGGATTGAAGGCGCGGATAGACGCTCTTCAAAAACACCTCGCTTCGTCCGACAAAGTTTTCAAAGAAGAGGGACTGTGACTCATGGATGCCCATCGAGGCACCGCCCCCGAGACCGAGTTCGTCGAGTTCAGAGTCGATTTGCTGTTCGTACGTCGCGTGCCCGGCCTCGTGCATCGTACCGAACAAGGCGTTACGGAAATCGGTCTCATCATATTTCGTCGTGATGCGCACATCGCGACGGTTGATCGTGATCTCGAACGGATGCACCGTGGCATCGAGACGGCCGCGCGTCAAATCATAGTCGACGACACGCATCCAGTCCTCACACAGTCGTTGCTGAACGGCCTTGTCCATCGACCAGTCGAGCACTTGGACCGGTTCAGGCAGCTGACGGATCAGCGGGACGAGCTCGTCGCGAAGCGTCCGGAACAATTCATCGAGCTGGTCGACGGTCATCCCTGGCTCATAATCGTAAAGGAGGGCGTCATACGGATGCGATTCGTAGCCGAAATAGTCGGCGAACTTCCGCTGAAATCCGATGATTTTCTCGAGATATGGGGCGAACATGTGCCAGTCATTCTGATCCTTCGCTTTCTCCCACGCCGTCTCAGCCTCAGAGACGAGCGTCACATACGCCTGATATTCTGAGGACGGGATTTTGGCATTCCGTTCATATTGGGTTTTGGCGACCGCGACCGAACGCAACTCGATCGGTGTCAAGTCCTCCGTCTCGGTCATCTCGGCCAACAGTGCCTTGAAGGATTCGCTCGTCTGGCGTTTGAACGCCTCGGTCGACAGATAACCGATTGTCTCGGCCCGTAGCGGTGCCGACTGTTCCGGCATCTGGGTACGCATGTCCCAATACAGTAAAGAAATCGCCTCGTCGAAGGCACGCAATTGTTTGAAATGGTCACGCCACTGCTTTGTTAGTTCCATTCTGATTCCACCCCTATGACAGTTATATCGTTACTTCTTTACTTTAATATAGACGACCCGCGTTGCCTATTGTTTCGGCACATCGATTTTCCGATCATAGGCGAGCGGTTGTGTCGCCGGTCCTTCCAACACGTTTCCTTTCGTGTCGAACCGTGAACCGTGGCACGGACAATCCCATGAGCGTTCCGCATCGTTCCAATTGACGGTACATCCCATATGGGTGCATCGTGTCGAGACGAGATGGCATTCGTTGTCGAGGTCACGGTACGCGCCGACCTTCTTGCCGTTTACCTGGACGATCCCGCCTTCATCAAGTTGCAGGTCGTCGAGTGTACCCGGTCTTTCCAGTGACCCTTTGACGAATTGAACGGCCGTGTCGAGGTTCGTCTTTAAGAATTGCCCGACGTCGGCCGGTTTCAATTTCGAGCGTTGTGGGTCCAATAAGTCGTTGAACCGATTCGGGCGCCCGGTCAGTCGATCGGCCAGCAACAGTCCGCCGGCAATCCCGTTCGTCATCCCCCATTTGGCGAACCCGGTGGCGACGAACACGTCCGGCTCACGGCTGAACATTTGCCCGATGTACGGGAGGTGGTCCAACGTGATCAGATCCTGGGATGACCAGCGGAAACTCGCTTTCTTGGCCCCGAACGAATCATGGGCGAAGCGGTCCAAGCGGTCATAGCGCGAGCGGGTCTCGGTGACGTGTCCGCTCAAGTGTCCTTCGCCTCCGACGAGCATATACGTCTTGTCGCCATCCTTGAACGTACGGAACGACCGGCTCGGCTGATCGACACTCAAATACATACCGTCCGGGACGCTCTGTTCCGTCTCACAAGCGACGATATAGGAACGCTCGACCTCAAACTTCGAGAAGTACAGCCCCCGGATGTCGTTGAACGGGTAATGGGTGGCGACCACGACCTGATTCGCCTGGACCCGTCGCCCTGTCGACGTCGTGACGATCGGGCGCGGTCCCGAACTGATTTCGGTCGCCCGTGTCTTCTCGTGGAGTCTCCCGCCAGCCGCGACGAAGCGGTTGGCGAGCTCGTGTAAGTATTTGACCGGATGCATCTGGGCCTGGTCGCGAATGACGATCGCTTGTTTGACCTCGAACGGGAGGACCGCCTTCACTTCCTCGGTCGCGTCTCCCCCGGGCAGCTCAAGTTGTGCATACGCCTCGCGCTCAGCGACGAGTTGACTCGACCCATCGATTGAATATAAATATGAATCTTTTGTCTCGAAATCGATGTCGAACCCGGCCTCGACCTGTTGCCGCAAATAGGCGAGTCCCTGCTCGTTGAACTCGTAATAGAGGCGCGCCGTCTCTTGATTGAACGTCCGAATCAATTTGGAATAGACGGTCCCATGCTGAACGGAACATTTCGCGGTCGTGTGGCCGGTCGTCCCCCGGCCGATTTCAGTCGCTTCGAGCAAGACGACTTGCTTGCCGCGCTGTTGCAACTCATATGCCGTGACGAGCCCGGCGATTCCTGCCCCGATGACGACAATGTCACACGAAATAGAGCTCTCAAGTCGCGGATAAGGTGTTGCCGCATTGTGCTGACGCCAGAGTGAATTGGTGAACGGATGACGATGCATAAACGTACCCCCTCTAAATAAGATAAGTGTCTGTTACTGTGTATACCCCTTCCGATTCATTTCATACGCCTCAATTATTGACCTGATTCTTGATTTTGAAGACGATTTCAGGAGGCCTCATCCATTATGGTAGAAAAGTAAACAATGAAGGAGCGATTATCTAGTGAAACGAAACCGCAGACATCGAAGAAACACGTACATCATGAGGCGACTCTTTGTCGGCCTCGCCATGATTGGATTACTTGCCATCATCCCTGCATTGATCGGCTTTAAACAAGAAGCAGAACCGAAAACCGTTGCGCCGGCCGCGGCCGCCGTACCGGTCAAACAAGGACCGTCGTTCCCCGAGATTCCAATCAAACCATGGACGACTCAACCGCTCGTGTCGCCCGACACGGCCGAACTTCTCGTCGGGTCGATGGCGTTCGTCAATTTGACAGATGGCCAGGTGCTGATTGACAAGAATGGTGCCGACCGCGTCTTCCCGGCCAGTACGACCAAACTGATGACCGCACTTCTCGCTTATGAGAAGGCCGTCGCCGAGAAAGAACTCGATCAAAACGTCGTCATCGTCAAAAAATCTACTTTGGATATCCCATGGGACAGCCATATTGTCCATCTCGCGGTCGGTGACCGCTTGACCGTTCGCCAGGCCTTATACGCGACATTGCTCGAATCAGGAAATGACGCGGCCAATAGTCTAGCCGAGTACGTGAGCGGCTCGACGAATGAGTTCGTCGAACTGATGAACGCACGCGCCCAAGTGCTTGGACTGACCGGGACCCAGTTCCGGAATGCCCATGGCTACTCCGACCCGAATCATTATACGACCGCGCTCGACATGGCTCGCATCACGTATGCGTTCGGCACTTATCCTGAACTCGTCGAGATTGCCGGAACGTATGAATATGAGGCAAAGTTTAAAGATGCTGCCGGAAATCAAAAGCGACGCTGGTGGTATCATCTCGGATCGGCCGTCAATGAACGGAGCATTCATTACTCGAAACTCGTCACAGCGACCAAGACCGGCTATACCGACGAATCGGGCTATACGATGGTGTTCTTGATGGAGCGGGATGGGAAACAATATGCCTTGGTAACGATGCAAGCCAAATCCGGGCAGACGTTCCCGACGATGCGTTCTGTCGAAAAAATCGCGTTCAATCTCACCACCGAATGATTTAAGCAATCAAACGACGGTTTCTCTCTGCAAAGGGAGAAGCCGTCGTTTGCGTTTAAAGACATAAAATATGACGAGTTATATGACAAATAGATGACACAGAAGTGTCACGAACATAACTAATTGTCAGAATGTTTAAACTTTAATCACGAAAAATAATGCACTCATCCGTTGATACTATGCGCTTTAGAGCCGTTTTTATGAAAACATGACAGTTTGCAATGATTTCCGTGGTCCGTTATGGTTAGTCACAAGTTCGCCTAGTCATTCAAGTTTGACTCATTTGTGTGAGACACACACATGATTGAACCGTGATTGATTGAATCGACACAATTGAAAGCAAACAGGAGGTAATCAAATGTTATGGCAAGAATGGGTATCCATCGCGCTTTACCTCGTGATGATGCTCCTCATCGGATACGTCGCTTATAAACGGACGACCGATTCATCAGATTATATGTTAGGTGGCCGCAAGATGGGGCCAGGTGTTACCGCCATGTCAGCCGGAGCTTCGGATATGAGTGGTTGGATGTTAATGGGACTTCCGGGCGCAATGTATGCCACGGGATTATCAGCGATTTGGTTAGCCGTTGGATTGGTCATCGGAGCTTACTTGAACTACTTGTTAGTCGCTCCCCGTCTACGTGTCTTCACAGAGATGGCAAATGACTCGATCACGATTCCTGACTTTTTAGAGAATCGGTTCCGAGATCACTCGAACTGGCTACGGATCCTGTCTGCATCCGTCATCATCATCTTTTTCACGTTCTATACGTCAGCTGGACTTGTCTCTGGCGGGAAGTTGTTTGAAAGCTCATTCGGGCTCGACTATCAGACAGGTGTCATCGTGACGATTAGCGTCGTCGCACTATATACACTGTTCGGCGGTTTCACAGCCGTCAGTTGGACGGACTTTGCGCAAGGTGTCATCATGTTCCTCGCTCTCGTCCTCGTCCCAGTCGTCGCCTTGACTGACGTCGGTGGTGTCTCGAACGCCGTCGATACGGCTTCGACAATCAACACGGAATTGTTCGACCTGTTCAAAGGAACAACGACGCTCGGAATTATCGGTCTCCTCGCTTGGGGACTTGGGTACTTCGGTCAACCGCACATCATCGTCCGCTTTATGGCGATTCGTGATGTGAAATCATTGAAGACGGCACGCCGTATCGGTATGGGCTGGATGACAGTCTCAATCATCGGTGCCGTCATGACTGGACTTGTCGGGATCGCCTACTTCCGTGGTCAAGGCAATCCTCTCGCTGACCCGGAGACGGTGTTCATCCGTTTCTCAGAAGTATTGTTCCACCCGTTCATCACTGGATTCTTGCTCGCTGCAATTCTGGCAGCGGTCATGTCGACGGTATCGTCGCAGCTTCTCGTGACATCTTCGGCTTTGACAGAAGACTTCTATCGCAAGTTCTTCAATAAAGATGCCAGTGAAAAAACGATGGTCCTCGCCGGTCGAATCGGCGTCTTGACGGTCGGACTTGTCGCGACACTCATGTCGCTCAGCCCGTCGAACACGATTTTGACGCTCGTCGGTTATGCTTGGGCCGGTTTTGGCTCAGCGTTCGGTCCAGCGATTCTCTTGTCACTCTACTGGAACAAGATGACGCGCCAAGGTGCACTTGCCGGTATCCTCGTCGGGGCCATCACGGTCATCGTTTGGATCGTCACCGGACTCTCGACGGTCATCTATGAAATGGTGCCAGGCTTCTTCCTCAGTATGCTCGCCATCGTGCTCGTCAGTACGTTCACGAGCCAAAGTGAGCAGAAACGGATCAACCGTGAATTCAGTGAAATGGAAGCTGAACTCGCCGTTGCGAAAAAAGAATAACATCAATCAAAAAACGCGGGCCGTTCGGCTCGCGTTTTTTGTTGCGCACGGTCACGTATCCTTATTCTAACGCGGCTCGTTTTATAAATGACTGTGACAATGGATTAAAGAAAAAACCACAGACATCTTGTCTGTGGTCTGAATAAATTACATCGCTCTCGCCATGAACCATAGTTGAATGAAGAATGGCACGAGGACGAGCACGAGCATCGCGTTGCGCATCCGACGATTCCGGTTCCAATAATACGCCATCAAGACGAACGGATGAAGCGCCGTCAGCTGGTAAGGGTTGAACCAGAACCAAGTGAGCAACAAGACGATAAAGAAATATAGGACCGAGCGCTGTTTCGTGGCACGCCATTCTCGCCACATATCGAACGCCCCTTTGAAGAACACAATAAACGTTACTACCCAAAATACCATCACAATCACACTATTCAATGATTAGACCACCTTCATGAGACATTTTCGATATAGAATCCGCCCCAGTAGATATGCCGATACGTGTACTCTTTCCCACTCTCTGCCGTGATGATAATTTCATCCTCTGTCAACACGAGCACGTGTACTGGAATCTCACCTTTTCGAAGCATCGGACTGAACAATTGGAACTGCTTGTTCAACCACTTCCGTTCTGTGAAGTCACGGTAATGGTGTAAGGCGAGCGAAGGATGGACCAAGAACACGCCTAGCACAAAGGCGATGGCCCCTGGCGATGCTGAGACTTCAAGCAGTAAAGAGAAGACGAGGACGAGCGATAGCACCGCATAGCCGAATTCGAGTAACTCCATCAACGAAGCCCGGCTCGCAATCACGTACTGCATGACACGGAACGCCACATACAGCAACAGACTGACCGCCACATACTGGGAAAACGGGGCACTGCTCATCGAAACGTCTAGATAGAACAAGACCGGTAGTAACATAACCCACTTCCATAATTGTAAGGCGAGGTAAAACAATGTTTGATCGATGAAACGACGATTGTGTACGAGCCGTTGCATATCCATGTTTCCCACCTCCGATTAAAAGATGTGACCTTAACCGTATCATTCCCTGAATCAAAGAATGATAACAAGCATTTACACGTCAACCGGATATTTCTTTTCGTTCGATAAGCGTGGCGTTTAACAGCCCCCCGAGAAGGATGACCGAGGCCGCCAAATAAAACCAGATCAGCAAGATGATGAAGGCACCAAGTTGACCGTAAAACTGTTCATAGTTTGCATACTGTGAATAGTAGCTGAAGACGTTCGAAACTGTCAAGATGCCGATGGTAGCAAACGCCGCCCCGGCCCAACTGTCACGGAATGTTCCGCGATGGCTCGGCAACCACTTATAGACGAGCAAGAAGACGCTGAACAGGACGAGCGTGCCGACAATCCAACGGAAATAGAACCAGATTTGCGCATAGCGTTCGACGATGTCGTCAATAAAGATGATATGTGTCGCCAACTCCCTGAGCGCGGTCTCGATGACCGGGATCAGTAGCGAGAATGGCAAGACGAACATGAGCGCGAGCGTCACGGCGATGTCTTGCAAGACGCCCCGCCAGAACGCTTTGTTTCGGATCAGTCGATAGGCGTCGTTCAAGGAGCGAACGAGCGATTGGACGGCCATCGAAGAGATCCAAAGTGCCGGTAAGATGCTGAGCGAGGCCAAGCGTAGTCTCGAATCATCAAAAATGGCCTCGATGTTCCCTTGTAACAATCGATAACTCGCCTCGGGCATCACCAAGGACAACGCCGAGATGACGTCTCCGCTCGAGAACGGCAGCCACCCGACGATACCGAGGACGAACAATAGAAATGGGAATGTGGACAGGATGAAATAGTAAGCCAACATCGCGGCTTGATCGAAGAATCGTTCGGCAAAAAATCGTTTGAATGTGTGAAGAAAGGGTTGTATCATGTCGTGCGCTCTTTTCTATTTTTATTATATAAATACGGTACGTGAAATAAAAAGATTCAACAAGCAAAGGCAAGGCTGGCGCTGTGCGTCAATCCTTGCCTTACGCTCAACTAATATTCTCTCGTTTCGCTTCCCATGCTTCGACGTGCTCTTTCCCTGGCAGCTCGACGTCGTCCCGATTGAACACCGGATCGCGCCCTGCTCGTTTCTGGGCCACGTAATCATCAAGCAACAGTTTTGCGACTTTACTGAGCCGGAAGATGGCGTACATGTTGACGAGTGCCATCAGACCCATGAAGATGTCGGCGATCGACCAGACAAGCCCGGCCGAACGGACCGAACCGAACAACACCATCCCGATGACGGCAATCCGGTAAATGACGAGATACACTTTCCGTTCCGAGATGAACTCGATGTTCGTCTCCCCGTAATAATAGTTTGCCAAGATCGAGCTGAAGGCGAACAATAAAATCGCGATCGTCATGAGCGATGTCGCGACCGGCCCGATCTCGGTGAGGAGCGCCTCTTGGGCAAGTTCGATGCCTTGGAAATCTTCTGAACCCGGCACGCCGGAGATGAGGACGATCATCGCCGTCGCCGTACAAATAAAGAGCGTATCGACGAACACGCTGAGTGACTGAATGAGACCTTGCTTGACCGGGTGACTGACCTCGGCGGTCGCAGCCGCGTTCGGGGCCGACCCCATCCCCGCCTCGTTCGAGAACAAGCCTCGGCGAATCCCTTGCAAGACGGCCGCACCGACCGCTCCGCCAAGCAGTTGTCGGAACCCGAGCACACCTTCTGAGAAAATGGCCGAGAATACGGCCGGGACGACCTCCAAATTCGTCAAGACGACCCACAGGGCGAGCAAGATATAACCGCCAGCCATGATTGGGACGATAATCCCTGACAGCGTCGAGATGGACCGGATCCCACCGAAGATGACGATCCCCGTCACGACGGCCAAAATAATTCCGATCCAAAGCGTATCGATCTCGAAGACGTTGTTGACCGACAAGGCGATCGTGTTGGCCTGGACCGAGTTGAATGCAAATCCAAACGCGAACGTGATCAGAATGGCGAACACGACGCCGAGCCATCGCTGGCCGAGCGCCCGTTCGATATAGTAGGCCGGTCCGCCGCGCCACGCCTTGCCGTCATGCACTTTGTACACTTGGGCGAGCGTGCTCTCAACGAACGCTGACGCCGAACCGATCAACGCGATGAGCCACATCCAAAACACGGCACCCGGTCCCCCGAGTGCGATCGCGGTCGAGACGCCGGCGATATTCCCGGTCCCGACCCGTGCTGCCGTCCCGATGGCGAACGCCTGGAACGACGATACTTGTCCTTTTTCGTGCTTGATCCCTTTGACGAATAACAGCTTGAACATCTCGGGCAGCATCCGGAACTGGACGAACCCCATCCGAATCGTGAAATAAAGCCCACCGGCAATCAATACAAAAATAAGTACGTACGTCCATAACAAATCATTCGCCTGCATGACGAGCTCGCGAATGTCCATGCGCATCCCCTCCTTTTACGGAGTTATTACCCGCTCGACGGACCGCAGAAACGAGACGGTCAGCGCGAAGCCTCTTCTAGTATGCGTTCACAGAGCGCATGCGTCGTCAGACTATCAGCAGCGAGCACCGACTCGTTCGGTTCGCCGTTCAGTAGCTTGATGAACGCATCGATCATCGTCGTGAAGCCGCGACGCATAAGGTTCGACTCCCACGGACTCAGAGCCCGCTCGAGCATGCCGTCGCGCGTGAAGTCATACACGCGCTCGACGTCGCGGGTCACCCGCTTCAGACTCGGAGACATCACTTCCATCACTTCTTCCGTACAGCCGTTGTCGCGGTTCATGATCCCGAGCGCTTCGATCCCATCCGCCGTGAATTGAATCTGCAACTGTTTCAGCGTCTCTCCTTCATAGCGCGTCCGCACCGACAAATTCTCAACCGGTGCGAGCCCCGTCAAGTAACGGAGCGTGTCGACGACGTGGACGAAATCCTCGATAATGAACTCTCGGAGCGTCGCCGGTTGATACGTGCGATTCTTTTGAATGAGGACGAGGTTTTGGTCCGTGACTTCCTTCAAGGCCGCCGTCGCCGTCGCGAAACGACGATTGAAGCCGGTGACGAGTTCGACCCCGTTGTCTGCCGCGAGCCGCACGAGCCGCTCCGTCTCGTCGAGCGAGAACGTGACCGGCTTATCGATGAACACATGGACGCCCCGTTCGAGCACGTAGCCGACCTGGTCCGCGTGGGCCGACGTCGTCGAATGGATCAACACGCCATCCACCTCATCGAGCGGCACGTCTTGTAACGACCGGTAATGGCCGCTGAATCGGTATTTGTCGACGAGCTGCCCCGCTTTCGCCTCATCTCTCGAAACGAGATAGACGTCCACCCCTTCTAATCCGGCATAAACCGGTAAATACGCTTTTTTCGCGACATCCCCTAACCCAACAACCACGATCTTCATTTCAACATCTCTCCTCTTCGATGGACTGAACAAAACCCCATGGCGTACGCCCGGGGTCGATGGTTCACTTAATGGACGGCAAGAATCTCAAAACTCGTGATCGGCTTGCGAATCGCATCCGACACGATTTGATATAGGTCGGCGAGTTGCTCATTATCCTTTAAATCTGGCGTCCGGTCGAGCTCGACTTCACACGTTCGTGTCGTCTGTTCCTTATCTTGAAACGCATATTCAATCGTATATGTCTGCATGATATGTCTCCTCTCAAGCGATGTATACGTATGTATAGCCTGAAACGAAATGATTGAAACGCCTCGGGTGTGCGACTCAAATCGCTCGAGAGCCCCCTGTTCGACCCGTTCTCCCCCCATTGTACCATTCGTACCTAGGGCGACGCCTCCCCCATCTGTGACAAAATCTGTCTCGTTTGTCGGAAGCACGATTAAAACCGCCTCCAATCCGTTTGCTTGAAAATGTGGGCGAAGATTCCTAGAATGGACAAGTATGCATCAGAGACATAGGAGTTTTAACATGAAAAACAATCTTACTTATCTTGCCTTCCCGCTGGCCATGCTGTTGTTGGCCGGTTGCACGAACGAGACAGAACCGAATCCCGAGTCGAAGACGGAACCTCAGGAACAGGTTACCGTTGAGACGGAGCCCCCTGACCAGACCGAAACGAACGATCACTTCACGGGCTACGACTTGATTGAAGTCGAGGGTGGAGATTTGTCAGGCGACCGCGAGCATAATGTCGTCGTCGATATCGGATACGGGGAACGCGAGTACTGGGCGTTCACGAACGAGCACGGACAACTCGTGAAAGTGCTCGCCGACGAGATCGTCTTGCAAGATGATGAGCTCGAGGACGTCACGTCTTCGGGTCGCTATTATTCAGACGAGGCGAAAGTGCCTGGTGTCGAGCATCGCGACCTCGACGAAGGGCACGTCATCGCCGATTCGCTCGGCGGCGTCTCGAACGCCTTCAACATCACTCCGCAAGACAGCACGCTCAACCGCCACGGGGACCAGGCGTACATGGAGAGCGTGATCCGGAGCGCAGGCGGCGCGACCGACTTCGAGGCCATCATCACCTATCCGGATACGGAGACGCAAATCCCTTCACACTATGAGTACACATACACTGTCAAAGGAAATGTTATTACCGATTCGTTCGACAACGTGAACCCGGACGAGGTGAACGAGTCGCTCGGGCTGACCGAGAGTGCGACTGAAGCCGAGTCCGTGTCTGAAGACGGTGACGTCGCGAGCATCGATATGAATGGGAACGGCCAAGTGACGATCCAAGAAGCAAAAGATGCCGGGTTCAGCATGCCGATCACAAGCGATCATTGGCTCTATCCTTACATGCATGACAATGATGGCGACGGGATGGTCGGAGAATAAGCTATCGGGATCACCCACAACGATATGAAAGAATCATCGACGTCACGCTCTTCCTGATCAAAGGGAGAGCGTTTTTTTATGGCGCGTCGATATGAGATTGAATTGTCGGCCCTTCGATATTGTAAAACATAAAATCAAGCAAAAAAAGGACCATAGACGAGTGTCTACGATCCTTCGACCAATTGTTATTTTGAGTCAGCCGACTCAACAGGACGTCTCGGCGGACGCTTGCCGAAAAACTGGTAGTACTGTTTATAACATTCCATCCGTTATCAATCACCATCTCTTGATATCCATACGAAGTAAAATGATTGGGTTGACACCATTAATTATCCACCTAGTCTGCAATGCAGTGTGCAATGCAATATAAATACGATTCTGTGCAATATGGTTTATATAATTTAATAAAACAAATCATTATCCTGTATTATAATAGTAACTCTATACTTAAACGATGCCTTTATACATAAACGCTAAATATCTTGGGTATTCGGATTTCATGGTGGAAAAGGGCTTATAAATCACCCTTCTCCAAATTCTTAATAAGTGTGGAAAAATCGACACCAAAGTTGTCTGTAATGTCGTGATCATTCACTTCATACCAATTGAAAGTATCGTATAACATAGCTTTATTGAAAGCACTTGAATTAAATCGTGGCTTACGCTTTTTATGGAGCTTCTCATTGAAAAGGATTTTGGCTCGTAAGGCATCAAACGAGTAACCTCTACCCATTCGCTCTACCTGCCTAATAATGCTGTTAATTGACTCCGTATAAGCATTAGTGAGCCTTTTATCAAAGTAGTTGAATATTTCGACATGCCAGTTGTCTACGGCTCTCACGAGGTCTTTATATGCGTCTTTAGAGTTGCTGGACATGCAACGGTGTCTCCATTGACTATAACGAAGATGACCTTCATCTGGATCAGGAGTATCCCATATCCAGTAAAACTCTTCTTTGAGTTCATAGGCTTCTTTTAAAGCAGGAAGATTACCTAACCAAGTATCTAAGAGGAATGATTCACGTTCATTTAGATCGTGTTTACTCTTTAGAAGGATAAACCTTTCACGCATAAGGGTACGTCTTTCTTTTTGGCTCATATGGGCTTTCAAAGACTTTCTGACGTTATCTAAGGCTTGATTAGCCATTCTAACTACATGAAACTTATCTACGACAACTTTAGCGTGTGGAAGGATAGTGTTCACTGCATCTTTGTAGGGCTTCCACATATCCATTGTGACGTACTCAATGTAAGTCCTGTCACTGATTTCTGAAAGACGTTGGATGACTGTTTCCTTGTTACGGTTAGGCTTGATGTCATAAATAGTCCTGCGTTCAATATTAGTCAATACAAGCCGAGGTCTACGGATAATATGTATCTCGTCTATCCCAAGCCACTTAGGAGTTTCAAACTGGTATTCACGTTCTTTGAGTGCCACATAGTCCTTAAAAACGTTCCTAATGGTTTTCTCGTCAACACCAACGCTTTCTGCGACTTCTACAAAGGTCTTAGACATGGATTGCTCTTGAATGGACTTTAAAAGCCTTTTGGTCATACTACGCTTTTCATCTACAGATATTAGGCGTTCCCAGAAGGTAGATCCGCATTCACGACACTTGTATCGTCTACGGTTCAATTGTAAGCCCACTCGCTTTAAACGAATGGGCAAATCCATAATTAGTTGATTTCTTGAACTGTGTTTGTACAACTTGTCAAAACCACATTCAGGACAACGTTCAGGTGGTCCGACTGCTTCAACTTTAAACATCATATCGGTTTCATTTTCTTGTGGCGGTTCTATTGTTTTAATGTCTGGTAGGGATAATAAGTCTGACATATTATTCATCCTTTATTACTCTGCGGTGTTAAGGTATCAATTATAGATTTGATGTCGAAATCATCAGTGTTAAATTATTTTTGTGACCACAAATGCACTTAGAAAATCCCTTAAAGCATTAGCTGGTTCACTTGAATAGGGAGTTGTAAAAAAGTTCCCTTAGCCTGCACAACAAGATAATTTCGAAATATCTTTATCGAACGTAAGTGCAGCTAATTTTAGCCCTTCAGCCATTGTTAAATATGGTGCTAGGGTTTCTGTTAAATCTTCTATCGTTAAGCCAAATTTAACAGCTAATGATGCTGCATAGATGACATCTCCTGCATTCTCAGATACAATATGAACCCCTAATACTTTTAGTGTTTCTGCATCTGCTACTAGTTTAAATACACCGGTTGTTTCACGGTTTACAATTGCTCTTGGAACAGCATCTAAAGGTAATACAGATGTCTTCACATCATACCCTTTCTCTTTTGCTTGTTCTTCTGTTAAACCAACCGTTGCAACCGTCGGATTCGTAAACGTAACAGCAGGAACTACCGATAAATCTATTTTTTTGTTTAATCTACCAATAGCATTATCAGTAATAATTCCACCTTCATAGGCTGCTACATATACAAATTGTGGTCCTAAAGTCACATCTCCTGCTGCATAAATCTTTTCATTACTTGTTTGACCAAAATCATTGATCAGGATTTCATTATTTTTTCCAGTTTCAACACCTGCTGCACTTAAATTTAAAGAATCCGTATTTGGTTTTCTTCCAGTGGCAACAAGTAACTGATCTGATTCAATGACTTCTCTACTGCCATTTACTGTTACGTAAACCCTTTTTATCTCTCCACTTTGTTCAACACGCTCAAAAGTTGCCCCTTTGACAAGGTTTATACCCTGTTCAATTAACGCTTTTTCAACTGACTCTGAAATCTCATGATCATACTCCTTTAAAAGTCGCTCACTTCTTTGCATAAGCGTTATTTCTGAACCTAAATGATGAAATAGTTGTCCAAGCTCCATTCCAATGTATCCTGAACCAATTACAGTTAATCGTTTTGGTATTTTCTTTAACTCAAGAAGTGTTGTACTAGTTAAATAGTCCATTTTTTCAAGTCCTGAAATTTGGGGCAACGAAGGCGATGCACCTGTTGCAATTAAAAAGCGTTTTGCAGATAACTTTGCCCCATTGACCTCAACCGTACTAGCATCAACGAATTTTGCTTCACCTTTAATTAAATCAAAATTATATTCATCAATTAAATCCATATATTTTTGATTCCGAAGTTCGCTCACCAATTTATCCTTTTGCGTGATTAAACTAGCTAAATCCACTTCTCCAGCGGATGTTTGTAAACCTATAAACGGATTGTCTTTTGATAAATGATTGATTTCCCCTGCCCTAAGAAGAGTTTTTGACGGAACACAGCCAATATTCACACAGGTTCCCCCAACCGTTCCACGCTCAATCATTCCAACTTTTGCACCGTATTCTATAGCTTTAATTGCCGAAGAAAAGGCAGCAGCACCAGAACCAATAATAAGAAGGTCATAATTGTCTTCATTAATTAACGCCACGTTTTCTAGTGATGATACTTCTTCAATTTCTCCGGCTTGGTAATTTGCTTCATCAATCGCCTTTATTGCACTTTCAACCTCAATATCATCGGGCAGTTCAAATACTGCTTCACCACGACGATAACTAGACTCAATATTTTTAGCACCTATCTTTTCAAGTGCTGATTCTACGTGTTTTTCACAACCCGTACAAGTCATTCCTGAAATGTTTACCTTAAATTTATTCATAAAAAAGCTCCTTTCGTTAATTAATCTCTCATGTTAATGTTTCTATTATTGGACACGAATGTAATTGCTTTTCATCTGGACATCGTTGTTTTAAGTCGTCTAACATAGTTTCAATTCGTTTTAAATCCTCTATTTGTTTTTGCACTTCCTTTTGTTTTTTAGAAACAAATTCGAACATATCTTGACAACGAACTTCATCTTTATCTACAACACCAAGTAATTTATAAATCTCGCTTAAAGAAAAACCAAGTTCCTGTATTCGTTTAATAAACCCAACACGCTTAACGTCATCATATGAATATATCCGATAACCAGCTTCCGTTCGGTGAGGTTCTTGTAATAAATTTTTTCGCTCGTAATATCTGATCGTTTCTTTATTAACTCCACATTTATCTGCAAACTCACTAATGCGATAAATCATCTTATTTCACCCCATGAATATTATAAACCGTGTACCATAGTACACGGTCAAGTAAATTGGACTATTTTATTTTTTTCCCAAAGTATCACTCGTATGTGATTGATACTTTTATATAATATTATTGATTATCCTAACATCCCACCAGAAAATCCGATTTAAACACCAGTTGTTTTTAAACTATTAAGAAAGTAATTCCACTATATATTCCGAAGACCCATAATAATCAACTGGTATTTAAAACGCTTGACCAGGCAATCGTACGATTGCATCAAGAACACCCACTGATTCATAGTGATCGTGGATTCCAATACACCTCTAAGGCGTTCAAGCGTAAATTAGAGGCGGCAGGAATGACTCAAAGTATGTCACGGGTTGGTCGCTGTATTGATAATGGACCAATGGAATCTTTTTTCGGCACGTTAAAATGTGAAAAGTATTATTTACATAAGTATCAGACCTTTGAAGAACTTAACATTGCCATAAATGAGTACATCTATTTTTATAATCACGAAAGATACCAGAAACGATTAAACGGCCTCAGCCCTAAAGAATATAGAGCGAAAGCCGCTTAAATCACTTTTATTATTTCCACTGTCTACTTGACGGGGGGGCAGTTCAGATTATTTTTTAATAATTTATTAAACTCAAAAGGGCACTAAACGTTTCGTTCTCTGCCATGATGTATACCCCTAATCCAACAAAGACTATAGGGATAATCCATCTTCCGTATTTCTCCAAAACTTCAGAAACATGTCTGAAGGAAGCTAAACGATATCCTACAAAACACCAGACAGCAACCATTATAAAGAAGATAATAACCGTAATTACCAGTTCATTCACACTTAAAGTTGTAAAATAAGGCACATAGATGCCGATATTGTCCCCGCCATTAGCGAATGTGATGAAGGCTACACTCATAAATAGTTTGTTAAATCTCCCTGAGTTTAAACTGGAGAGGATCGCACCTTCATCTTCATCTTCACCCTTAATAAACAGTTTAATCCCTAAATAGATCGGAATTAAACCAAGCAATCCAACCCATTTTTCTGGAATCAACATGACGCCAAAAGTTCCCAAAAGACTGATCAAAACCAGCAAGGCAAAACCTAAGTATTGCCCAATGACTATATCTTTAGGGTAGATCCGGTTACTCTTTGTCTGCGCGTTCATCTTTAAACCGCCAGTCGCTCTAGCCTGTGCATTTGCCTGAGAGAACAGCAGCATCAAAACAAAAATATCATCAATATTGGTTACTAAGAAAGCCCCAATTGCGGAAATAATAGTCAAAGCCACTTTTATCAACTCCATGGTAAGTTATTAAAACATTCACACGTATGTTTGAATGTTATGAATAGGTTCTCCCCTGCTTAGTGTAAATATACGGGAAGTAGCTCCCCTATCCAGTGAAGAGCAAAATATAGCAATATCCCTACAAAAAAGAAAAGAATAACGACTCTGTCTTCAGTGGCACTAACAACAGGCAGCAAGTCAACGGTAGATATGTATAGAAATATTCCTGCTGTAATGGAAAGAGCTATCGCGAGGATGCTGCTATCTACCATAAAAAATTGTGTTAGAGACACGGCTGCGATCGCGCCTGTTATCGTTGATAGACCCAATAAGAAAGATGCTCCTATCGCCTTCTTCTTGCTTTCAAAGCTTGCAAATACGATGGAAGAAATCGTTAAACCATCCGGAATTTTATGTATTAATACAGCAATCAATACAACAAATCCTATTCTCTCGTCTATTTTGAAACTGGCTACAATAGAGACACCATCAAAAAACGTGTGAACCAGCATGCCCAATAAAGCACTAAAGGTTGTGCTTTGAGAATGAGAATGTTTATGAGTCTCTTCTCCGAAATGAAAATGGGGTGCAAGAAACTGCTGGAACAAAAAGATCAAACCAAATCCAATAACAATATATAGGGCACTGGATTCCTGAATTTCTAATGCTTCTGGTATTAAATCCATAATCGCAATAGCGAAAAGTATCCCGGCGCTCAGCGCCATTAAGCCATTTAAGCCCCTTCTAGACCAATTTTTTTTAAGAAAGATCACAAAGCCACCCAGGACATTTGCGAAAGCCGCAGTTAGGACGTAAAACAAAATGTCCATTAATTCCCCCACTCCATTAAATGAAAAGTTTAACCTGCACTTATGAAAAGTGCCGGTCTGCTGCATTCACATTATTTCTTTTTATTCAGCATGTGAATGGCGTGCCCCATCACACCTTCCGCCGCTTCCATCAATGGCTCAGGCAACGTTGGATGGGCATGGATTGTAAGGCTTAGATCTTCGGCAGTTGCTCCAGATTCAATGGCAAAAACTGCTTCAGCAATAAGCGACGATACTTCTGGTCCTACCATCTGTGCGCCTAACACCCTTTTGCTGTTCTTCTCGGCTACAATCTGCACAAAGCCATCTGCATCTGAAACAGATAATGCCCTTCCGTTCGCTTGGAATGGAAAACGGCTGGAAACCGTTTCGTATCCCTGTTCTTTTGCTTCTTTCTCTGTTAATCCTGTGTAGGCAACTTCAGGATCACTGAAGATAACAAAAGGCATGGCTTGAAAATCAATGATGCTGTTTTGTCCGCTAATCACTTCTGCAGCTACTTTTCCTTCGTAGCTAGCTTTATGGGCAAGGAGGTATCCGCCAGCACAGTCACCTATTGCATAAACATGCTCCACGTTTGTCTGGCATTTCTCATTTATCTTAATAAAACCACGCTCGTCTAATTCTACTCCGATATTTTCCAACCCAATTTTCCCTGTGTTCGGCTTTCTTCCTATAGAAACTAAGCAATAATCTCCGTTAACCACTTCTTCCTTGCCATCAACCTGTACACGAACTTTTACTTCATCCCCTGTGTTTTCTCCGCCTTGGACCAGAGCATTGGTTACAACTGTGATACCTAGTTCTTTTAGATGCCGTTTTACCACATTTGTAAGCATAGGATCGGTACCTGGAAGAATCGTGTTGGACCCTTCGAGAATGGTCACTTTTGATCCGAATTTGGCATAAGCAGTGCCCAGCTCCAAACCAATATAACCACCGCCTACCACAACTAAATGTTTTGGTACTTCCTGCAGCACCAATGCCTCAGTGGAAGAAATGATTCTTTTTTTATCAAATGGCATACTTTTTAGTTCGAAAGGCAAAGATCCTATCGCAAGGATTAAATCTTTGTAGGAATATACTTGTTCTTCGTTATTCATTTTGATTTTAGCCGTATAGGGTTTAGTAAGATAGGCTTCTCCACTGATTACCTCTACTCCATTGCCTTTCAGTAAGGTCTTAACCCCGCTGGTTAACTTATTCACGATGCCGTCTTTCCACTTTACTACTTCCGGCATATCTACTTGAACTTCACCAGAAACCTTGATGCCCATTGCACTGGCGTGTTGAATATGTTTTACCCGCTCAGACGCACTAATAAGAGCTTTTGATGGGATACACCCCCGGTTAAGGCAAACGCCCCCTAGTTCTGCTTTATCTACCAGAACCACTTTTTTCCCCAACTGGGCCGCCCGTATGGCCGCCACATAACCTCCAGATCCTGCTCCTATTACTAACAAATCGACATCTTTTGTCATTTTAGCTTCCTCCTCCGGTGATTTCAGAATGAAATAAACGAACGGTCTTTCACGAAAAAACAGAACCGTTTTCGTGCAATATGTAATCCTAAAACTGCTGTGAACCAACCTGTAACGTATACCCATTTTTAATCATTTTTAATGTAACTAACCCCCAAATTTCTATACATGGTAAGAAAAAGGGCTTTCCAGACAACCAGAAAGCCCTTTTCCCTTTTATTCCTTGACCCGCATAAGCCGCATACTATTTAACGCTACCAGAAGAGTTGCCCCCATGTCTGAAAGGATGGCAATCCAAAGTGTTAACCAGCCCGGTATGACCAATAGCAAGGCAATAAATTTAATGGCAATTGCAAAGGTGATGTTAGCTTTGATGATATTTAGGGATTTACGGCTTAGTTTCACAGTGAATGGAAGTTTTCTTAAATCATCTCCCATTAAAGCAACGTCTGCCGTTTCCAGTGCTGTATCTGTACCAGCTCCACCCATTGCAATCCCAACGGTAGAAGCTGCTAACGCAGGGGCATCATTGACACCATCTCCAATCATGGCTACTTTTCCGTACTCGGATCTCAATTGTTTAATATAGTTTAATTTGTCCTCTGGCATCAGTTCTGCCTGAATATCCGATACGCCAACATGGCCGCCGATCGCATTCGCGGTACCTTGGTTATCGCCTGTAAGCATAATGGTCTTTTTGATGCCAAGTTGATGCAATTTCTGAATAACGTCTTTACTTGATTCACGTACTTCATCCGCTACCGCAATCACAGCAAGTATTTCTTTTTCAGTTCCGACCACCATAGCTGTCTTGCCTTGGTTTTGAAGAGTAGTAACATTTTGCTCTAAGTCTTTATCGAAATCATTAGTCAATAATTCCTTAAAGAGTTTCGGGCTACCGATGTAATAAGTCGTCCCGTTTACGATACCCTTTATACCCTTTCCTGTGATAGAAGAGAAATCCTCTACCTGTACGTCAGAATAATTAATGTTCTCCGCTTCTGCTTTTTTCATAATGGCTGAAGCAAGAGGATGCTGGGAACGATATTCTAATGCAGTAATGATGGACAGCAATTCTTTTTCATTTGCCTGCTTGTTCAACACATTAAAATCAGTTACCACTGGGACACCTTTTGTTAGTGTGCCCGTTTTATCAAATGCAATGGCCTTTAAGGCACCCATTTCTTCTAGATAAATACCGCCTTTTATAAGAACGCCCTTTTTCGCTGCATTCCCGATTGCTGAAACAATGGAAATCGGAGTGGAAATAACCAATGCACAAGGACAGCCGACAACAAGAACAGCTAATCCTTGATAAATCCATGTTTCCCAACTGCCATCAAAGAATAATGGAGGGACTATAGCGACTAAAGCTGCAATGACCATAATGACTGGCGTATAATATTTCGCGAATTTTTCGACAAATGCTTGAGATGGGGCACGTTCTCCCTGTGCTTCCTCTACAAGATGAATAATTTTTGCAATCGTTGTGTCTTCTACCAGCTTAGTTATTTTTACCTCAAGCAAGCCTTCTTCATTTAAAGTACCTGCAAACACTTCATCATCAACCGTTTTCGCAACAGGAACAGACTCGCCCGTAATGGCCGCCTGGTTAACAGCCGAATAGCCGCTTACTACAGTCCCGTCCATGGCAATCTTCTGGCCGGGTTTCACGATCATAATATCACCAATGGCAATGTCATCCACATGGATCATCATTTCTTGCCCATTTCGTCTAACGAGTGCCTCTTTTGGTGCAATATCCATTAATGAACGAATGGATTGTCTTGCTTTATCCATAGAGAATCGTTCAAGAGCTTCACTAATCGCAAAGAGAATGACAACAATGGCCACTTCTCCCCATTCCCCAATGATAGCGCCACCTATAACAGCCACTGTCATAAGGGTTTTCATGTCAAACTCAAAGCGAAACAAGTTTTGCAAACCGACTTTGAAAAGCGATAATCCTCCGATCAACATGGATGCTAAAAATAATAATGTAGTAACGAGGTTCTCTTCCCCATTCACACTCTGGGACAGGTAACCGAACGCAATCAATAAGGACGCAAAGAGCAGCGTACTGTGCTTTTTATAAAATGGCACTTTATCTTCTTTCGTATCTTCTTTTACCTCTTGTGATGCTTGGCGAGCAGATTTTTCAGGTGTCACTTTGAGATTCTCAAATGCACCTGCTTTTTCTAGTTCTTCTATCGTTGCATTACCATAAACAACAATTTTAGATGCACCAAAATTTACTTTTGCATCCTCAACTCCAGATAGCTGTTTTACATTTTTTTCGAATTTACCCGCGCAGTTTGCGCAAGTAAAACCTTGTACACGATAGGCCTTCATTTCTTGTTCAGATGTTATTGCCTTTTGATCAGACATTGACATTCACTTCTTTCTTATGTTCTAGTACAATCATCATTATTTGTCTAATATGTTCATCGTCTAACGAATAAAACGCTAGTTTTCCTTCTTTTCTATATCTTACAATCCCCTGCTTATGAAGGGTCCTTAAATGATGAGAAGCATTTGCCACCGTAATACCAATAATATTTGCTATATCACACACACATAACTCTTCATCTTGACACAAAGCATAGGTAATCTTTGCCCTATTTTCATCCGCAATTGCTTTTAACATTTGGGCAACACTAACAATATCGATTGTTTTTAAATCACCTTGTATTCGATTGACCTTTTCCTCGTCATAACAAAAAATTTCACAAGTATCTTTCTTATTCACATTATCACCCCGTTGATATTCAAGTGTTAACTTGAATATAGTATATACCTTTCCTTGGTCAATATTCAAGTGAATATTTGAATGAAAAACATAAAATGATTTTTCTAATAGTAATTCCCGTTAACGAACGTTAGAAAGACATATTTGTTTATCTTTTCACAAAAAATGAAAAGGGCTTTAAATAGTCCTTTTCATTTTGTCTTAATTGTCCATTAACTCATCTTTTTATCAATGTTCGTTTTTTATATTTGATGAGTAAGCAAACGAACAGAGGTCCTTAATGATGAAATTGGATATACACGAGTCTCAAACAACTTGGATTCACAGTCAGATAAATAAAAGAATTGGTAATACTGAAACTATTCATTCAAAGAGAAAGGAAATGAATTTCACTTACTCAGCCGCACCTCAAGCTATACCTTTATTTTCCTGATGTTCCCAATAGAGCAGTTCCTCTACAGTAGAGAACACAGAAAAAATACTTACGACAGAGGAAAAACATCAAGACGTCCGAGCCGGGCACCACGGAATCAAGTGCGGCGACTATTACAGAAGGACCTGTCGATATCAAATATGGGGATTGCGAGTATTGTGCGTCCACGAATGAGCATTGTAAATTGATCCGTGTCACGTCAGACGGTCGTTAAGGTTTCAGGCGTCGAATACAGTAAGCTCGACAGGTGACATGTTATCCGTAAGGACGGCGGCGCGATTGACTTTAAAATGATCATCACATATCTAGATACGAAAACTTATATTACATCACATTACCAATACACATATACGGTCAAAAGAAATGTGGTTACCGACTCGTTCGACAAGGTCAATCCGGACGAGTTGAACGAGGCACTCACAGAAAGTGAGTTGGAATCCCCAGCCACGAACGAGCCTGCTGGTGATGAGATACGAATGGAGACGGTCAGGTGACGATTCAATAGGCGAAAGACGCCGGTTTCACGATGCCGATAATGAGCGACCATTGGCTTTATCCTTATATGCGTGATAACGACAATGACGGGATGGTCGGGGAATGATTTCAACCCAAAAATTAAAACAATGATGATTGTAAAAAAGACATTCTCCATTTCTAAGAGAATGTCTTTTTATATTCATTTACGTTTTCGATTCACTTTATCGAGCCGAATTTTCTCAATTAACGCGTGGATGATTTGCTCATCTCTTCCACCGAAATCTTTATTGAAGGGAATCCGCTCTCCTTCGAACATGAAGTAATCGAGCAGGTACGGGACTCGAGGTGTTGCGTGGCCCCACGTGTGCTCCGAGCAACGTTCCCACACCTCGGCTTCGAACTCTTTTGAATAGCGCATATGCTCGACGGCAGCCTTGACCTCCGATTTCTTCAGGACAAAATAGTCTTCAAAGACGAATTTACCGAGAAGCTCATACCACATCTCCTCGCGGACCCGTTCTTTAATCGCTTCTACATCGACTTCAACATGATACGGGGCCTCTTCTTCATTCTTGATGACATCCCTTGCTTCCCCTGTCACCGACTCCGGATGCAGCTCCCACCCTTCAGGCATCCGTTCTTTGATGAACTGTTCGAGCGCCTCCTCACTGATCCGATATCCTTTTTTACGTGACTCGAGCGGTTCTGCCTGGATCACGCCTTTTCGTACCCAGTTGCGGACCGTCTCCTTATGGCTTGTGAGCTTGTTCTTCGATAAGATTTCAAATGCCTCATCAATCGTATACATGATAAGCCTCCTTTTAACACAACGATGATTTTATTAAATAATACCATGACCATTGTATTAAAGTAAGCTGTTACTTTAATCGGTTTCAAATTGATAAGAAATTACTAAATGGATACCAAACAAAAACACCATTCCGGAGAATGGTGTACCTCTAGAAAATTGTTTTCATTTCTTAAAAAATATTTTTAATACTTATTATACTGCTTAACGAGACTTATCTCCTACTTGCGAATACGTTTGAGTAACTTTAAGTCCAGTTGACGTAGAAGCATCCCATCTCACTTTACTTGTTATTGACATATCAAATGACATTAATCCAATTCCGTTATAGCCACCGACAGTAACGTTGTATAATCCCATAGCGTTAATATCGTATCCGATTTTTTCAGCACGTGAATCAATTGCTTGCGAAGAAGCTTTGATTGCTGTCGGAAAAATACTCGACGTCCCACTAGTACTGTGCCCAGTTAATCTTAAGCCATCAGATCTTGTGGTATAGGTAGTCACAAGACCACAAGTAGAATCAGGGTACAATAACGCACGGATACTATATGCAATTTTATAAGAATATGTACCAAAACTTCGTGTTAATTGAAGACTTTGAACAGTAGCTTTATTTTGAGGAGTTTTTGCCAATTCAACTAATTCGTTTGATGTCACCACTGTAATTTCTGCTCCAGTTTTAGGAAGTGTATACGTCACTTTAGAATTCCCTCCTAAATTTTCATCATCAGCGATAGAAAAAACAGAGATTTCCTCTTCTAACAATTCGTTATATTGATTAAGAACTTCTGGGCTAGTATTTTTAATTAATGTTAATTCTTCTGAAAGTAAACCTTCATTTGATGAGAGTACAGAATAACTGAAAGATTTAGAGTTGTTTATTTTAGTCAACTTTTGATTAGTTTTGCTAGCTTTTTTCTTATCCATTATTTCTTTACTTTCTTGTGAAAATTCACTCAAGCTATCAATAAAGTAGTTTACATTTTCTTCAGCGCCAACTGATGGGATAAATAGATTAGCAGAAAGTAAAGTTGCTAAAGTTAAAGTGGAAATTTTTTTCATTTTATTCCTCTGCTTTTGAGTTATAATAAGTATTAAAGAAGCAAATAGCCTCTATTTCTTTCTTACAGAATAATATTAGAACATTATTTTCTTTTAATAAACAAATTTTAGGATTTTTTTGGATTTGATTAATAATAAATACCTTTTTTATTCATCTTTATTGCTTATATGCGTAGGATTAACAAGTAATATCCTTCTTGAAAAATTAGGTATGTTTTCAAACAGTACATTTAGCATCTTAAGTATTCCTATTGGTTCAGTTGATAATTATTTTTATCCCGGATTATTTTTATTGTTTTTGACCACGATAGGTCTGTATTTATTGCCCTTCTCATTCCTTCTTATTAAATGAGAAAAAAGCCACTATTAGTTTCACATTCTTAGTAGCAGTTATAATCTTCCCTCACATTCCATTTTAATTTTTCAGTAAGTAAATGCTGGTTAGCATTAATCTTGGCGAGTGCGTCTGCTAGTTCGTCATCACTGACCTATGAGAAGTTTAAACCCTTCGGGAAGAACTAGCGGAGAAGACTGTTGAGGTTCACATCGCTCCCCTGCTACCGTGATGAATAAGGGTCGGCGAAATAAAGTGGCATGCCAAGTGAGGACCGGATGCGCTCGTAACAGCTGAACGCCTTGCCTCAGTCCGTCGTCGCCGTCATGAATGTACCCCTCTGGGAAGACGCCATGGAACGTGTTGATCACCTCCAAAATCGAGGCCGCACTGCGGTTCGCGATTGGTAGGACGAGGTAGAACCGGTCCTTGCGCTCGATGAACGTCGCGACGCAAGCCTCCGACCTCCCGCGGCCGGTCCGAGACGGTCAGCCCGACGTTGATGCGCCCGACGATCTGTTCCGGGGACCAGGTCGCCCGCAGTTTCTCGATGATCGTCAGACGCATCATGTCGTCGAGCTTCGTCTTAGCGCCACAGTTCTCTTTCGCCCTCACATAGCGTTCCTGTGCACGTTCCGATTTTTACCCGGGGTTCCGTCTGATCTCCCGCGAGACGGTCGAGGACTGCCGCCCAAGCCCCAGATAGGTCTCTATTTCCACGCGCTCGGTTGTGGTAAGATGGGTATAGCTCATGGCGACTCCTCCGTCTGAATGTTTGCGTCGTAACTTCATTCTACACTAGGCCGCCGCTATGGGCTTTTTTTGCGTTCACGTTGGGGTATTGCACTTAATTTTATAATTCATCTAATATAAATAATGGTACGATTTACAACTTCCACTTTGAAACTATTGAATTATATTTAATCACAGAATGTCATAATTTTAAAAAAAGTATATCCATCCAAATAAATATACGCACAATAGTCAGTTGTTGAAGATACACTAAAATTTACGGATGCCGCTTGATTTAGTCCGATGCTCGCGTCCCCGTTTGTGGTAATTGTATTGTTATTATAAAAATCTCCGTTCACAATCAAAAAATTCGACCATCGTTTTGTAAATGCGTGTCTCGATTTTCCGTAACAGTTGGTTCGCTGGCACGAGTTCGTCGAACGTTACTATCTCCAATTGAGTTCGGTTGGTTTTCCGATTTTGTTGATTTCCTGATCATTCGATTCTCCTACATAACTGTTTCTATGTCCCTCATTATAAAAAAGCGATGACGTTACGAAAAAAAGGATTGATGCGTGGACCGACCAAGGGCACGGCGAGACTTCCAGGGGATCAGCAAGCAAAGGGAGGTCCAGCAGCGACAATGTCTCGATGCGGCTCCCTGTTTGTCCTCAGAAAAGCGAACTGTGCCCGGTCGGGCAAATAAAAAAGACTGCAGACAATGTGATGTCTACAATCTGAGACAGCACGGGCCGTCTTAAGAGTTCTGTAAAATCTTGATGTCGTTGACGATGTCCTCGATCGGCACGTCTTGGAATCCTTGATACGCCTTGATGATTTTCCCGTCCTGATCGACGAGATAGAACCACGTCGCGTGATCCACTTGGGTGCCTTCTGACGGTTTGCGGACGAGCGCTTTGAAGTTTTGTTGCGCAAACGCCTCAATCTCTTCTTGCGAATAGCCCGTCAAGAATTGCCAATCGGCTTTCGCCAAGTCGTAATCAGCCATGAACGCTTGAATCTTGTCCGGCGTATCGACGGTCGGGTCGACGCTGAACGACACGAATTGGACGTCTTCGACGCCTTCCTCGACGAGCGCTTCATTGAGTTTCGTCATGTTGTACGTCATCGGTGGACAGACCGTCTCACAGTTTGTGAACACGAAGTCGGCCATCCATACCTTCCCTTTCAAATCATCGAGACTGACCATCTCTTCATTTTGATTCATATAATTGAACGACTCGATCTCCCAATTGAGCGGGTCTTCAATTTCATTGCTGCACGCGGCGAGCACCGCCATCAGGCTAATCAAGCCAATGAGCATCCATTTCTTCACACGTTCCATCTCCTTCATTGTCAGTTGCGTCTCACGCGCCAGACGAGGAGCGTGATCAAAGTAAATGCCGTCAAGGCAAGGAACGGGATCGTGACGAACCCGAACCAGTTGATGTATTGCACGTTGCACGGTACGCCTTGCACGCACGGCTTGATATCGGCGAAACCGGGTACTTTTTGAACCAAATAATGGTACAGTGAAACCAGACCTCCGAGGATGGAGAGCGGCAATACATACTTCTTCACCGCTCGGTCGTCCGTGAACACGGCGACCCCGAGCAAGATGACGAGCGGATACATAAAGATGCGTTGAATCCAGCAGAGCTCACATGGCACGAACTCGCGAATCTCGCTGAAATAAAGGCTGCCGAGCGTCGCCGTGAGGGCGACGAGCCAAGCGAGATACAGACCATAACGGGTCAAGAATGAATGCTTCATGGCGTGCCTTGCTCAATCAATCGCTCAATCGTCTCGTAGTCGAACGGGTCTTCGAGCATGACGCCGTTAATCATGATCGATGGCGTGAACTGGACACCGTGCTCTTTGACAAGCCCGTCATCGAGACTCACCTGTTCGAGCACCGTCGAGTTTTCACTCAAATCGTCCTCGAGCTTCGCCACGTCGACCGATGTCGTCTCGCTCGCAATCTCTGTCAACCGCTCGACCGTGACCCATGCCTCGTCGTGCTGCTGACTCGCCGGTTGCGCGTCGTAGAGCGCCTTATGGAAATCCCAGAACGCGTCCGGGTCTTGTTCATACACCGACTCTGAAGCGAGCGATGCCAAAATCGACTCTTGTCCGTGGAACAGGACGTTGATGTAGCTGAAACTGATTTTTCCGGTGTCGATATAGTCTTCCTTCAACTTCGGATAGACCGTTTCGCCCCACTGTTTACAAGACGGGCATTTATAATCCCCGAACTCCACGACCGAGACGGGTGCGTCCGCATCGCCGAGCGTCGGCTGGCCTTCCGTCGACACGTGTTCTGTCGTCGCCGGTGCCGCCGTTTCGGCTTGTTCGGTCGGTTGATTCATCAGGACGACCACGACGGCCACCAAGGCGACCGCGAAGAGCGTCGCGATGACCAATAGTTTATTCTGTTTCATTATGTCTCACCTCTATTTATATCGATTCGTCTTTCATTATAACGAAAGCGCTATCTGTTTCCACGAAATCGACCTTGTTTTTTCTCAACTTTACTTCATGTCATGGAAAAGATGACGATGACGTCGCATCAACTCGTGAACAAGCTCAGACAATCTTCATTCAAAAAAGAGTGTCTTTCCTAGTGAAATTATGTCTCGAGTTCACTATACCTAGACGATTCTTCATCCCTCTGTGAACGCTAGAATAAAATTGACAGTTTTTGCTCGATACGATTTTACACTATTGCCGAAAAATCAGAACAGAACTCCGATAGAGTAGTTGAGGCTATTTTATCTGGAGGGAATGGATTTGGAGGAAAAGTTAGTGTTACATATCAAGATTCATCAAATGTATCAGCAAAACATGAAAGTGGCTCAAATCGCACAGCACTAAAAATATCGAGACCGACGGTATATAAGTACCTGAAGATGACATATGAAGATGCCCTACATGAATTTGACGAGAAAGCCTGTTCACGAAAGAAGAAGCTCGATGCCTACCGAGACTGGATCATTGCATGGTTGGAGGAGTATCTGCATTTGAGCAGCGCACAAGTACATGACTGGTTACTTGAAAGATATCCCGACCTGTCGGTCGGATCGAGCACGGTCAGGACATACGTGAATGAAATCCGAGAAATCTATCAGATCGAAAAGAAAAGGGTCGTCCGCCATTACGAGGCCATCCCAGAACAACCGATGGGCAAGCAAATACAGGTGGACTGGGGTGAGACCAGACAACGGACTAAAGATGGAAAAATGATAAAGCTTTATTTCATCGCGTTCTTACTTACGCACTCTCGGATGAAATATGCCGAATGGAGAGAACGACCGTTCACCACCAAGGACACCATTCACTGCCACGAAAATGCGTTCCAATTTTATGGTGGGCGCCCTTCTGAAATCGTCTACGACCAGGATCACCTCATCGCAATCAACGAGAACGCAGGTGACGTCCTATTGACCAATGAGTTTCAAGCCTACGTGAACGAACGGAAGTTCAAGATTCATTTATGTCGCAGGGCCGACCCGGAGTCGAAGGGTATGATCGAGAACGTCGTGAAGTACATCAAACGGAACTTTGCGGACAGCCGAGTGTACCGGCATATCGAGGATTGGAACCACCGTTCCATGAGATGGTTGGAGAGGACTGGAAATCATAACGTCCATCAGACAACGAAAAAAAGACCAGCTGAAGTGTTCTCCGTCGAAAAACAACACTTACAACCGGTCTTATCGCTACTCTCTTTCGAAAGTATCCGTACCGAAAGTATAGCAAGGAACGTCAGCAAGGACAACACAATCCGTTATCGCTCAAACCGTTACACCGTCCCAATCGGGACCTACTCATCGGTCAAGAAGAAGGTGGTGTTCCTCGAGGTGACCGAACAGGAACGGTTATTGATTCGCGAATCTCCCGAGGGAGAAGTGATCGCAGACCACCGGGTCAGCAAAGAGAGCGGAAAACTGATTCAAAGCCGTGACCACCTTCGGGATCGTTCCAAAGGAATCGAAGAACTGAAGCAACAGGTCCTCACCTATTTCGAGGACAGAGGGGCGGCGTCCGATTATCTGGGTAGCTCTCAAAGCGTTACCCGAGATACCGACGTGACCAGTTCAACATCATTAGGGACGTCGCGACCATGTATCCTAATCACTTAACGATAGCACTGGAAAAGTGTTCGCAAGAGAGTCTGTTCAGCGCCAACGATTTCCGGGACGTGGTCCACTATCTCGCGATCCTCGCGGACGATGGGTGTGATACAAAACCCGATACCGAACGTCCGAAGAAATCCGGGATACAGGTCGCAACGAGGCCGATCCAAGCCTACACCGACATCCTGAAAGGGGTGACGGCAAAATGAGTCAAAGCGTTTCCGAGTTACAACAGGACTTTCGGCAGCTTCGTCTCGCCGAGACGGCTGACGCCCTCCCACAGATTTTGAGAGAGGCCGAAATGGCCTCCTGGACGTATATCGAATTTCTAAGTGCCATCACGAACCATGAACGCGCAAAACGAGACGCTAAAAGTTTGGAAAGACGAATGAAGTGGGCCCGATTCCCGTTCATCAAATCCCTCTCGGAGTTCAATTTAGTGGAACAGACCGCACTAACCGCCCGACAGCTGAAGCAGTTGAAACAACTCAACTGGCTCGAACAACAGTACAACCTGATCCTCTTGGGCCCTCCGGGCGTCGGAAAGACGTTTTTGGCTGTGGGGCTGGGAATCGAGGCGGTCAACCACGGGTTCAAGGTATACTTCGTCACGATGGGCGAACTCGTCCAACTATTAAAAAGTGAAGAGTTCTCAAGCAAGTCGAAGATCCAGTTAAAAAGGTTGCGAGATTCGGACCTGGTCATCATCGATGACTTGATGTACATGGCGATGGACCAACGAGAAGCCAATCTCTTCTTCCATCTTGTCAATCACCTTTATGAGCGCAGCTCGATCATCCTGACCTCGAACAAAAGCCCCGATCAATGGGGCGAATTGATCGGGGACCAGGGCATCACGACTGCGATACTGGACCGCTTACTCCATCGCGTCGAAATCATACATAGTGATGACGACAGTCATCGGATGAGGAACCGGAAATCATTGTTTTCGGCAGAAGTGTAAAAGGCAAACGAGCAAAAAGTGTCAAATTCAACTTGACGTCTACACCCTCGCATATGACCACCCAGAAACATATCTCCACTAAAATCCTTTCTGAACAAACCCTATCCGCTTATAATGACAAAGGTCTACCTATTGTCGTTCTAAGGTTTGGTGCCATCTGTGCAGAAACGAATTCTTATGGGGTGGCGATCACATTAAACGCATGCTGAACTTCGACAATGTGACATGGGTTCACCTTGATGACTCCGTTCCTTAGGTCCATACCGATAATTTATTAGAAATGATTTACATAGTTTTATTACAAGGCATAGACGGAGAAGTCTACCACGCCATAAAACAGAATGTAGACAATCGCAATTCCCGTGTAAGATTAGCCATTGCCGCAAAAAAAGAAAATCATTGCTCCCAATTATCAAGTAAAAAGTGACCTATACATTCGATAAGATTCAAGCAATTGGATATAGACCGCGTAAAACATGCAAGCAGACGGTGGGAAAACTTCAAAAAAATCGGGAGAAGAATAAGGGTATGGTCTCATTTTTGAACACAAAAACACCATTCGCCCGATTAGTCAGGCTATTGACAAACCAAATCGCCCTTTGCGATTTGAACCGCTCCCCGTCAAGTAGACAGGGCAAATAATGAAAACCAATCTAAACGGCTTGAGACCTGTATTCGACAGGGCTCAAGCCGTTTAGTCGTTTCTAGAGTAGACCATGGTTGTAGAACGATATGTAGGTCTCGATGGCCGACGTGAGTTCGCTATAGACCTGGAACTCACGCAAGTAGTACATCTCGACTTTCAAAGTGCCCCAAAAACTCTCGATCGGGGCGTTGTCGAGACAACGACCAACTCAGGACATGTTGCCGATTAGTCCTGCGTCTTTCACCATACGTTTGAACCCTCTCGAGGTATATTGGAGCCCTCGGTCACTATGGATCATCGGACGCGCTCCTGGACGGAGCCCCGCGATGGCTGGCATCATCGTCTGGAAGACGATCCCGTTGTTGTTGGACCTTCCGATACGATAGGCGACGATCGATCCGTCGTACAGGTCGATGATCGCGCTCAGATACGCCTTCTTCCCGGTACCATATTTGAACTCGGTGACGTCGGTGCACCATTTCTCGTCCGGCCGAGACGCACCGAATTCTCGGTTCATCAGGTTCTCGGCCACATGCTGTGGCATCGACTTCTTATGTCTCTTCCGCTTCCCGCGGATGATCGATTGGATCCCATGGATATGCATCAGGCGATAGACTTGCTTTTCATTGAACGTGGACAGACCTTGTTGCCTGCGTAGCCGATTGATTGTCATCGTGACCCGACGGTAGCCGTATGTACGGTTCGCCTGGTCATAGAGTAGACGAATGTCCTCCAGGAGCTTCTCGTTCTCTTCTTGACGCACCGATACGGTGCGGTTCAACCATTTGTAATAGGCCGCACGTGAGATGCCAGCTGGGAAACCTGGGTCTATCAAGGATTGGCGGTTCTAATAGTGGGTTGCCCGTGTGCCTTAGTCATTTCGACGCCGATTTCGATTGTTTCCGCCATCGGTAATGCTGCCAAAAAAGGGGTCTTGATTAAAGGCGGCGTATACCTGGAAGAAATGGGCGCGCTGAAAGCTATTGCATTTGACAAAACCGGTACCCTGACCAAAGGTGTACCTGTCGTCACAGACTTTAAAATCACGAACAAGCAGGTAAACGAGAGAGAACTGCTTTCTATCGTGACGGCATTGGAATATCGTTCTCAGCATCCGTTGGCCTCTGCCATCATGAAAAAAGCGGACGAGGAAAACATACCTTACACCTCTATCAGAGTTGAGGACTTCTCTTCCATCACAGGAAAAGGCATTAAAGGAACGATAGACGGCACCACCTACTTTATCGGAAGCCCGCTTCTCTTTAACGAGCTAGGTGTTGAAAGTATTGATAATAATCTGGACCAAACCGTAACGGCTCTGCAACAGCAAGGTAAGACTTCGATGATTATCGGAACGAAACAAAGCATATTGGCGGTTATCGCCGTAGCCGACGAAGTCCGGGAATCCAGCAAAGAAATCATCCGGAAACTACATGATATGGGTATTAAAAAGACAATTATGCTGACGGGTGACAACAAAGGGACAGGCAAAGCTATCGGCCAGCAAGTTGGCGTCAACGAAATCCAGGCAGAATTGATGCCAGAGGATAAATTAAATGTCATTAAACGCTTGCGAGCTGAGTACGACAATGTCGCGATGGTCGGGGACGGCGTAAATGACGCTCCGGCACTCGCTGCCTCTACTGTTGGAATTGCCATGGGTGGTGCTGGAACGGATACCGCTTTGGAAACAGCAGATGTCGCCCTGATGGGCGACGATTTGAGCAAACTACCGTTTACGATAAAATTGAGCCGAAAATCCCTAAATATTATCAAAGTGAACATCGCGTTCGCTATCAGTATCAAAGCGATTGCATTACTCTTGGTCATCCCAGGCTGGCTCACCCTATGGATAGCTATTATGTCCGATATGGGGGCAACTCTTCTGGTAGCACTGAACAGTTTAAGACTGATGAATGTCAAAGAATAAAAAAACAAAAATATTCATTTTTATATCCTCGAATTTGTACTGGGTATGATAAAAATAAATGATCTCTGTTTTTTAAGACGGCTTTAAGATGACTTCGGTATTGTTCCCGAGTCATCTTTTTAGGTTTCATTGTCAGCTTTTTTATCATCAGACAGTTTTAATCGAGGCCGAACCTTATTCATTGACCGGAATATTCTCCGAAGTATGGAAAGAAAATCCGGTCGATAGGTCTACTAAACTATGACAATTAAATCTAAATATTTGAACGTTCGTTTTGGAATCATTCATTCATTCGAATACATCCTATTTTAAGAGACGAAATTTCGATAGTGTTCAAAAAAAAAACGAATGAGGGGGTTTCTAAATATACCCTCATTCGATATTCAGTTTCCTTGCACGTAGAAAAGTATTTATTGGTATCAGACGGTATGAAGTATAGAATTTTTACTCATATGTCGAACCTCAGTGTGGATTTGGTGCAAGGATGACTTATTTCTTTAGTTGTGTTTTTTTGATTCTAACTCTATTGTAGAATGTTTAATATCTAGTTTTGAAGTCACTTCTTTGACTTTTTGTTTAACAATAGTTGAATCCTTTAGATTCATCTCTTCTACTATTAAGTGTAAATTCATGGCGTTATCTTCGCCATCAATTGACCAGACATATAGGTTTTGAACAGAAATCACTTCTTCAATACCTTCAATCTTTTGCTTCACCTCATCGATGTCAATACCATCAGGGACAGCACCTAAAAGTATTTTCATTGTTTTAACTAAATTACGAAACACATTCACTAATATAAACAACGCAATAGCAATTGATAGGATGGGGTCAAGTATATGTATATCCTTGAAGAGTAAAACTATCCCTACTACAAGAACGGCAATCCAACCTAAAACATCTTCTAAAAGGTGCCAAGATAGTACTCCCTCATTTACTGATTTTCCTTTGTGTAGACGGAATGCCGCAAAACCATTTAAAAGCACACCAAAAATTGCAAACCAAATCATTCCTTGTGCATTAGAATGCTCCGGTTCAAACAGTAGAGGAATTGCTTGAGTAAAAATATATACAGATCCAATTATTAATATTGTCGCATTTATTAATGCTCCTAAAAGGGAAAAACGATTATATCCAAAAGTGAAGTTATGATCGGGTTTTTTGTTCGAAAATTTTTGTAAGAACCAGGACAGGCCCAATGCAAGAGCATCACCTAAATCGTGAATGGCGTCCGACATGATTGCAACACTATTAATCAAAAATCCCCCGATAAATTCACCAATCGAGAAAACAAGATTAATTATAAATGCTAGTTTGATATTTTTTGATGCCTTATCAGTACTCGCCATTGTTCGATCTCTCCTCACTTGGTAGTCCATCCTTAAAAAGGTTAGTTGTTAGAATAATACTGGTCTCTAGCGTTCTGCAATATAATAAATTTCTTTGCCTATTGATTGTAAACAACGCATACTTGAGAACTTAAGCGCAGTTCTTAATATTTTAATAAACAATCGAAGGACGTAATTTTTGAAAGCGAAATTAAATACATGTATCTAATTTGTTAGAACCATTTAGGCACTAATTTTATATATAAGACTTCTCCGAACAATTCGGTAACGGTCTGTAAAATGATCACTACAGCTACTTGTGTTGATAGGGGCTCTGGTAATATAGATGCTAATGGAAGAACTACAAGTGAATTCCTTGTTCCCATACTAAATGTAATTGCTCTTCTTGAAGCAATATCTAGTTTGAACAACTTACCAAGGGACTTTGACACCCATGGTATGATAAGTAGAAATAAAATATAAACTGGTATTACATCTATTAATGTCCCGAGGTCACTATACACTTCCCTAATTTGAGAGGCAACTACCACAAAAAGTACAAAAGACATAAATGGAACGGGAATCCATGGCGGCATTTTCATGATACGATTACCTAAAGAACTCTTTTTAGAACACAATTGTGTCATTATCGCTAATAGAAGCGGTATAAAAATCAAAAATAGAAATGCATCTAGAAATGGACCCATCCTAACGATACTAATAGCCTTTTCTCCTAATAATACGAATAAATATATGGGTAAGAGTATCGTCTGTAAAATTAAAAGAATCGGTGTTACTTTTAACAATATTGATTCGTTTCCCTTTCCCATCTTTGTAAAAACAATCACATAGTCGATGCACGGTGTTAACAACACCAAATACACCCCCAGCATTAGTGATGAATCTTGAAGAAATATGATAACCAAAACCTAAACTATTAAAGGAACGGCAACAAAATTTCCTAATAAAAGAGCTACCACAAACCTCATGTTTGTAGCAGATCCATTCGATTTCAGAAACGGAATTTGAACGAACATCCCATACATCAAAACTCCTAAAAGGGGAGAAATAAAAATATCGAGATATACAGCTTCTGTATTCAATAGACCAAAGATTACTGCCAACATCAAAAAAATGATGTATATACTGACTTGGTGGGCTTCCACCTTCTCTAGCACTTGAATTCCGAATTTGCTTTCCTTCTCTATCAAAATCACCCCCAAAATTTTCAGGAAATTTCAGAATGAAATAGATAACTCCACGATTTTAATTGCCAGGGCAAGAGGTTTTATATTTTTTCTTCTAGTATTTTTATTTATCCAACAGTAAAAATACCGACTGAAAGTAAATATAATTAAGGCTCATTATTTACACTTCCGAATATAGTTAGTATCTTGAATATATATCAGTCAAAAAATAAAGTGATAACCATTAAAAAAATAATTATTTTAGCCTAAAGCCACATCTAAAATCATCATGATTGTAAAGCCAAACATTAAACAAACAGAAGCCAAGTCCTTGTTTCCATTTTCTTGAGATCCTGGGACTACCTCCTCCACTACAACAAAAATCATTGCTCCTGCAGCAAAGCTTAGCGCAAACGGAAGTAAAGGCTCCATTATGAGTACTGCTACTACTCCTACCAACGCCGCGAACGGTTCAACCATACCAGATAACTGGCCATAGAAAAAACTTTTACGACGAGATAATCCATCTCGTCTCAATGGCATTGACACAGCAGCACCCTCAGGGAAATTTTGTATGCCGATTCCGATTGCCAGCGCGATAGCTCCCGTGATTGATGATGAAGGGAATCCTGCTGCAACTGCTCCAAATGCAACGCCTATGGCAAGTCCCTCTGGAATATTATGCAATGTTATTGCTAACACCAGTAACGTGCTCCGCTTTCTCTTCTTAGGGTTTATACCCTCAGCCTCATCCATCGGTGAAGTGGGATGCAGATGTGGAATCACTTTATCAACACCTGATAAAAAGAATCCTCCAAGTAAGAAACCGATTGCAGCTGGTAACCACGCCGGAAGAGAATCTTGTTCCGCCATCTCAATTGCAGGTGAGAGTAATGACCAAAAACTAGCGGCAATCATTACTCCTCCAGCAAAACCGAGCATCCCATCCATTAGCTTTTGATTCATTGATTTTGTCATAAACACTAACGCGGCACCAAGCGCCGTCATCCCCCAAGTGAATAAAGTACCCAGCAATGCTTGAGTAAGGGGTTCTAACGAAGAAATATATTCAATCATCTATCAAAACTCCGTTGCCAAAAATCGAGTTTCTATACATGCTCAAAATTAAGTAACTATTATCCAAAATCAGCATTGCTGTCTCCTCCTCTTGATTGTCAATCCTACTCAACAGGTGATTTTTTTAATGTTGATGTACTACTTCCCCTACCTTCAGTTTGCAAAGCAATTCATCGCTGTGAGGATGAGAAAGAGTTTCGAATTGAATCGTAGAGTGTTGAACGTTCAGATGTGCTAAATCGTGTTCAATTTCTTGAAGTAGATTCTCACTGTCATAGATTTGTAAATTACCATCAACGACAACATGACATGAGAGTGCATTCATTCCACTTGTGATACTCCAAAGATGAAAGTCGTGTATACTCCGTACCCCCTCCTTGTTGTGAATGACTTGAAGAACCTTTTCGACATCAACGTTTTGTGGTGCACCTTCCATTAATACGTTCAATCCGGATTTCGTCACGAAATAACCACTTCGTAAAACAAGTCCCGCTACAATGATTCCTGCGAGCGGATCTGCCCAGTTCCATCCAAATGCCATGATAAGAAGCGCTGCCAGTATTGCACCGACTGAACCCAACGTATCGCTTACAACATGTAGATAAGCACCTCGCATATTCAAATTATGTTCTACGTCTGCACCTCTTAACATAATCCATCCAACAAGAAGGTTTATAGCAAGGCCAATACTGCTAACAATTAACATTCCTACGGATGCGACCTCAGGTGGTTGAATAAATCGATTGATGGCCTCATAAAAGATATATATGGAAATCAGTATGAGTGTGACCCCGTTTAAAACAGCTGCTAGAATCTCGAAGCGTCTATATCCGAACGTTTTACGATTGTTCGCTATTTGTTCACCTAATTTAAAGGCAAGTAATGCAATAGCGAGCGAAGCCGCATCACTAAGCATGTGACCTGCGTCCGCTAAAAGTGCTAAGCTATTTGTAAGGTACCCTCCAATCGCCTCTACAACCATGTATGCCGAAATAATAAAGAATGAAATGATCAAAATCTTTTTGTTAGAGGTATGAGAATGATCATGTGCATGATTATGTGCCATAAGATTAACTCTCCTTACTATATTTAGTGGTGTTTCGCATGCTCAATCGCCTGTCTTAGTAAGTTCATGACATGGTGATCATCTTCTGAATAAAATAGAGTAGTTCCTTCTCTTCTAAACTTGACAAGTCGAAGATTTTTTAAAAAACGTAGCTGATGAGACACGTTTGATTGACTTAAGTTAAGAAGATCAGCTATTCCGTTGACCGAATGTTCCTTTGTGCATAGCAGGGTTAATATTTTAATTCTTGTCGGGTCACTAAGTGCCTTGAACGTCTGAGATACAATAAATAGAGTCTCATCGTCAATCTGCGCCCCTATTTCTATTTCATTTTCTGTAGTATCTTCAATCGGTTCATCCATAAGTCAGTACCTCCGCTCATGATAACTATACATGTTCATATGTTCATATATAACTTATTAGACTTTTGCTGTGCCGTCAACACTTAATTTAAAAAACATTTATTCTATCAGCTCTACATACTTGAAGATTTGAGATACTTTCTCTGGTTTTGCGATTATTTCTTATTTTTAGCCATACAAAAACTACCTATTAGAGAGCTAGTTAGATCTCATACTCGATAGGTAGTCACGCTTTTTCAAAAAATCAATATAGTACACTAACGTTTTAAGAAAACGTCAATTGAATTATTTACTGGGTATTGTCTAATCTATTTTCCAACTTCAAAAAGCTTTTCATGTTTTTCTAAATCAAAGCTGTTTTTTAGTAAGCATACCAATTTGATACAATTAGTTCTTCATTTTTCAAATCCAAATCAAAAACTACTGTTTGGTACTGATTCGTCCAAGAATGACTGTAATCAGAAAAAAGGCGGTCAACGCTAAAAACGGAATTGTGATAAAACCCATCCAGTCAATGTACTGTGCATTACAGGAAACTCCTTGTTCACATGGTCTGACTTCCGAAAAGCCGGGCACCTTTTGTACAAGATAGTGGTAAAAAGAGATACAGAATCCGATTATTGATAAAGGGAGAACATAAAATTTGATTGAGCTATCTTCTCTGAAAACTGCAATTGCAAGAATCAAAGCTATTGGGTACATAAAGATACGTTGAATCCAACAGAGTTCACAAGGTATAAAACCACGAATTTCGCTAAAATATAGACTTCCAAGTACTGCAGTAATTGAAACAACCCAGGCGAGGTACAGTCCATATCGGTTTATTACTGAAGCGCTCATTGGGTTAGCTCCTTTTCAATTTGTTTTTTTATAGAGGTATAGTCGAATGGATTTTCAAGGATGACCCCATTAACTGCAATCGTCGGGGTCAGTGTAACATTGTATTTTTCTACGAGCGCCGCATCCATTTTAACTGATTCTAATCTAGAAGAACGACTTGATAGGTCTTCTCTAAATTTATTTAAATCTAGAGAAGGGACAGTCTTCGTCGCAATCTCTTCCATTTTCTCCACCGTAACCCATGGATTATCGTGTATTTGCACGTCAGGTTGAGCTTCATAAATAGCTTTGTGAAATTGCCAAAATGATTCTGGGTGATTTTTGTAAACAGATTCTGATGCAAGGGCAGCTAAAGTGGACTCATCTCCGTGAAACAAAACATTAATGTAACTAAAGGAAGCTTTCCCACTTTCAATGTAATCTTTTACAAGTTGAGGATAGATTGTTTCACCCCACTCTTTACACGAAGGGCATTTATAGTCTCCGAATTCTACAATTGATATCGGCGCTTCCTTTTTACCTATTGTAGGTTGATTATTAACTGATATCTTTTCATCTTGAACAATTTTAGTCTTTGATTTTTCGGAACTTTGATCATTTAAAAATAAAAAAGCTAAGACTGCAATTACTAATACGGATGTAAAAATAGTCAATAGTTGATTAGTTTTCAAAACAATTCACCTCTTTTATAAATTCGTTATTTCTTTTATCAGAATTATAGCTAAAAATACTAGAGTATCCTTAGTTTTTCAACATTGAATCCATGGACTTCTAAAAACGAAATCTATGAGTCAAACAAGTTACATTCTAACACATTCATGCAACTAAACTTTTATGCAGATGAAAGGAGGGCCAATTTATTTCTTAAAATACGTCTATTCCCCTTAATAATAGTGCATTTTAAAACAGGGCAAGAAAACTTTTAACTGTAGATAGACGAAAGCCAATAATCGTTGCATAGAATGACTAATATTTAAAGGATAAGTACCATACAGATAGTAAAAAACCATTCATGGGTCTTTACAACCAAAAAAACTACATATGAGGAGTCTATTATGAAGTCTAAACATAAATTTCGAATAAGCTTAGTAATTTCCTTGGCTTTATTAACTTCTTTTTTCTATCCCTTTAAGCTTTTAACTAGTGTTAACGTCCTAAACGTCGTACATGCAGAGGAATCTCTATTCATAACAACTGAAAATTTGAATTTGCGTTCCTCGTTCTCTTCAAAAAGCAAAGTCCTTTTGACGATTCCAAAAGGAAAAACCATTAAGAAGATAGGTGTATATGGAGAAGATAAATCCTGGTTTAAAGTTTCATTTAATTCAAAAATCGGTTATGTCTCAACGAAGTACGTGACGCCAAAACCTATACCTAAAAATTCAGTCAGTTCAATAAACACAATATATAAAACTAAAACTTCACTAAATCTGCGTAAGGGCCCATCTGTCAAATCACCCGTTTTAATGACTATCCCAAAGTCCAGCCCACTAATGTACCATGCTGCCTCAGGCCCTTGGTATAAAGTATCATACAATGGGACTCAAGGCTATGTGGCAAGTCAGTATGTAACCATATCGCCCTCGGCTATGAAGTCACGAAGTAAGCAAACGACCGAGATTCGCTCAAGCATGTCTTTAGTGAACTCAAAGGTCCTTATTACGATTCCAGCATCTACTGAAGTGACTGTACTAGGAAAATCGGGCACAACGGGTTCTTGGTTAAAAGTTATGTATAACGGTATTACAGGATTCACACCTGCTCGACATTATATAGTGCAAGTGGCACCGGGGGATTCTTTATCCACTTATCCAACATATATTACTATCGAAAATCTTAATTTACGTAACCAAGCGAGTCGTTACGGATCTATTTTGACAACAATTCCCTCAGGCACTTCGATTTCTGTCATATCGAAAAGCGCCAGTTGGTACAAGGTGCGATATAACAATCAAGTCGGTTACGTATCATCTGGTTTTGTGCAACCATTTACCGGAAAAACTCCTATAAAATCACCGGTGATTCCAGCTAACAAACACGTGATTTTAATTGACGCTGGACACGGTGGGGGAGATGCTGGTGCAGTGACTTCAAACGGTACAGTTCAAGAAAAAGTACTCACCCTAAACATTGCTAATCGTGTGGCCGACGAACTAAAGAAAAACTATGAGCTTTATGAAGTGAAACTAACGCGCTCAAATGATAGATACTTGTCACTTGTTGAGCGGACCAATCTATCAGAAAGGCTTGATGCTGACGCTTTCATAAGCGTCCACATTAATTCTTCACCTTCTTTCGCTACAGGTCATGAAGCACTCGTCCCTACTTCTAGCGCGTACACCACAAATCCATATGCGAACGCTAGCCGCAGATTAGGTGAAGTAATTAATCAAGAAATCGCCATGAACGTTCCAGATTTTAAAAATCGAGGCGTTAAGCGACAAGATGTCTATGTGGTAGGAAGAAACACGGTACCTTCTACTCTCATCGAATATGGCTTTATTGCTAACTCAGTAGATCGCTCCTATATGTCGGGAAGTAACATGATCAAAGCAACCGCCAAAGGAATTGATAAATTTATGAAGAGTTACTACTAAATAAACACCAAACAAATACTAACAAACGATTTGACCACTGAATTTGAGACAAAATGTCCTAAATTCAGTGGTCATCATTCATTTCCTCATCAAAATGGCATTATAAGTATTTCTCTTGATATACTCGAATGACAATAAACTCAAAAGAACAACTGACATAGAAATGAAAAGAAATAGAAATATAGATGGTGAAGTAATATTGATACAATGATTCCGGTTCGAGTTTTAATCATGATACGAATACTTTTATCCAGCAACGCATTTTTTATAATAGAGATAAGTTACGGAGGCAACAACATTGTTTACCATGAAAAAAATTATAGCTTCAACTTTACTTGGTGTTATGTTAGTTCAAAGCGCATCCCCTTCTTACGCTTTAAACTTGACTGAAAAACAAAAAAATATCCAGCAGAAGCAAGCGCAAAATTCTACAGAGCAACGTAAAGCTAATACGTCAATTCAGCAGCGTGAACAAGATATCACACTCGAAGAACAGAAACTGAATGACTTGGAATCCGAGTTACAGGATATTATCAATGAGGTCACCCAGAAGAAGGCTGAAATTCGGACAACCCAAAAGAAAATTGCTCAGATTCAAACTCAAATTAAAGAATTCCAGAAAAAAATGAGCTCTCAAAAGACATTGATGGAAGAACGCATGGTCACGATGCAAAAAAACGGTGGTTCTTCTATAAACTGGGCTGAATTTATTTTTGGTTCAAAAGACTTTGGTGATCTGGTTTCACGCATGATCACCGCAGGGACGATTCAAGAAAATGATCAAGAACTTTTCAAAGAATATCAATCAACAAAAAATAAGCTTCAAATTGCTAAAGCTGAATTGGACACTGAAAAAGATAAGCTTATTAGTCAAAAAGAAGAGCTAGAGAATAGTCAGAAAAAATTGAACGGCAAAATTAAAGTGCGGGCTGCTCAAATAAAAAAATTAGAGGCCGAAAAAATCCAGTTCACATCTAAATTGGTAAGCTTGCAACAAATGGAATCGACGCTTCAAGAACAAGAAAAATCAATTCAAGCAGAGATTGAAGCCCAAAGGCTTGAAGAACAAGCTAAAATTCGTACCAAAGAGGCTGCGCGTAAAGCTGCAGAAGCAAAAAGTGCCGAAAAAAATGAAATCAGCGAGAATAAAGCCTCTCTCGAAAAATCACCAAACTCTGAGAAAGTGGTAAACACTTCAAAGACTACGGATTCACTCGCTTCTCCAACAAGTGGCGGAGTTTTTCAACGTCCAACCTCAGGTATCGTAACCCAAGGATGGGGTCCAGCAGGCGGGGCCAATGGCTACAGCTTCCATAATGCACTAGATACAGCTGGACCAGTAGGAACTCCTATTATGGCTGCTCAAACAGGAACTGTAACTCGAGCAGGCTGGGGTGGACCTTATGGAAATCATGTCATCATTACGCATGTCATAGGCGGTCAAGTTTGGACTACCCTTTATGCTCACATGAGCTCATTGTCCGTTTCCGCCGGACAACGTGTGACCCGAGGACAGAACATCGGTGCGATGGGGAGTACCGGAAATTCGACCGGTTCTCATTTACACTTTGAAGTCCATCGAGGAAACTATTCGTACTCAGCTACAAGTGCAGGGAATACAGTCAACCCATCCCAATTTTTCTGAATTTCAGAGGCGAAATTGTTTAACACTATATAATTACTTCAGTAAATCACTTAATATTTAGACCACAGAATATTAGATGCCCCGTAAAAGTTGGACCTGATAATCTAATTTTTATGGGGCGATTTTTATGTCCGAAAGCTTTTAAAGTCTCGGTGACCAAACGCTAACTGACTCGCAAGAAAAACTTCAGAAAGTTAGGATGAGCTTTCGTTCGTGCCCCCACCCCCCTACGAGTGCCTGGGGAATACAATCTCAGGTGCGACATACACATTCACTATGTAGATATTAAAAACGATATGGATGGGTAGACAATCTTTAATCGATTCAATCTTGAAGTACAGACTCTTCTCTCCTTTGATGACCTTCAACTGGCAATATACGTCGAGACGAACCTTAGGTTACTAAGGCCGTGTCTAACGGTCGATGATAAATTTACGGATATGAAGGTCCAAATTCAAACCTAGGTTGTCGAAGTCACCAGATGATCTATTTCATGATCCAACTTTTTGGATTAAGTTCAATTAATATCTTTTGAACTTAATATATAAAATTGAACTTAATATATAAAATGTACATTTCTTTATTTTTTATATAGAAAAGTAAACCAATCGAGCATACGACGCTCTATAAAGTCTTGAACCTTAAAAGTGACATGGGGTCTATGCTCGATAGCTAATAAGATTGCATGATCAGGTCACTTTTAATGTAATAATCAATACATCACATTTTCGTGTATGTTAATATTAAATCGTTTAAAGGAGAGAAAAAAGATGGCAAGGTTTTTTTCACTGTTGATTGTTTTGTTAGTATTATCTGGTTGTGGAAGTACAGTAAGCAATAATGGACCTGAAGTGATTCCAGAATTAATTGATGTACAATTTAAAACAGATCCTGAAATAGTAAAAGCAAACGAAGTTATTGAACTTATAGCAACTGTTTCTCAAGGAAACGAGAAAGTAGACGATGCGGATAAAGTTGAATTCGAGATATGGAAAGAAGGCCAAGAGGAAAGCCAACACGAAAAAATTGAAGCCAATTATCAACAAGACGGACTGTATGTAATTTCTTATATTTTTGAAGAGCCCGGTAAATACTTTATATATTCACATACGACAGCAAGAAGCTATCATTCTATGCCCAAAAACGAAATATTAGTAAAATAATAAATTTTAATTATTACAATTAATAATATAGACGAGCTAATCCATGATGAAAAAACTCGTTTTTATTGAATCGCGCGACAACATCAACCTTGTGATATATGCTCGAAAAATACCAATTTTATGATATATCCTTTCCGCTCCAATGTCTGATACGTCCATTCCGTCGCTCCACCTTGGAAACTACCATCAGTTGTATGCTTATATGTAGGAATATAAACGCGAGTCAAATAGAGTCACATTGCTCAAACGCATCCTCAAAAACTCGAAGGATGCGTTTTTTGTCCTGCTGAGTATTGCGGATACAGAGAGCCACTAGTGCGGACGACTGAGCGAGTCAATATGAAGAAAAAGGCCATCGACTCATCGATGGCCAAGATCTTAGCTTATCCCTAGCCCGTGGTGTTCCCTCATTGAGGTTTCGCCATCGACCAGGATTTTATAGGAGTCGTGTACGATCCTGTCGAGAATTGCGTCCGCGATTTGGGCCTGTCCTAGATTCGAATGCCACTCCGCGTGGCGTTAGACGCGCCCACGCTCTTGCTTTTGACGTTGCCCTTACGCTCCGTGCCTCCCGTTAGAAAGGGCCAGGAACATAGAGATGCGGCGGTGAGCCAGCAGCTCTTGTTATCGGGCCGTCAGGGGGGCAGCGGTGCGATGAGCGACTTCGCCATAAGGCGTTAGACGCTCACGCATGAGCCCGGATTACCATTCCTTCTCCCATGCCCCGTCTTCAGACACGCCCCAATCCTCGAAGCGATACTTGATGAGCCACTGGACATGCATCACCTCATATTCGAATACACCCTTGGAGAGCTCTGAGACCACAAAACTGACGTCTCCCTTCCCCACCACCCATGTCCCATATAGATATACGATCTTAATCGGACGCTCTTCTGCATCCAGATAGATCACCACCCGGAAGTAAGGCGAGTTCCGTCCGTCATCAAACCGGACGACCTTCTCGACGCAATGTTCCTTGTCGACAACACGCATCCACTCGGGATGTTCCATCAGTTCCGAGAACACGGTCCGGACGAACGGATCCAATCCATCGAACGCATAGTCATCAAGTATCCGCTCGTCCATCACGTCTCCCCCCTTCTGGTCCTCTCTAAAACGATTCCCCGTCCAGAGCCAGTTCAGTCCTTGTTCATGAACCTACAGAAATGAAGACTTTAAAAAATGTATACATGTATACGCGTATACAAATCTACATGTATACATGTATACAAATATTTTTGTTCTTATGTACGACGATTCCGTCGAATCATATTGGTATTGAAAAAGACGGTGAGGTGGGTCAAGCGTTCTCCTTCCTTCACATCACAAAGAAGATCCATGCTCACAAGTTTTAAGTCGTCAAAATCTTCTTGGAGCCGGTCCGGAAGGCGTCGAAGCAATACCTCCGTCATCTCGTCCATCGTCTGTTGATCTAGTTGGTAGCTGTCCATCTGAATCATCCTCTCCTGTTGATAGCCTCATGATACCTCGCATCCACGCAATCAACATCTCGGCTTATTTCACGTAAGCCCTGGTGTTGTTTCAAACAAGCCCTAGGGCTTGTTTAGAAATCATGGTCATTTTCAATAAACAAACTATGTTGTCACTTCTACCATTTCATCAAACAATCTTCTTATGAGACAGACCAAAACAACGTCCAATTTTCACACACGAACCATCTCGTTTTCGTTATTGTGTAATGCAAAATAGGAGTGCAGAAGTGTGCAACGGAAACGTACACAACTCTGCACTCCTATTTTAGAAAAGAAAAAGGACTTGCC
>NZ_JACSLX010000020.1:0-7619 GCF_018618335.1 Exiguobacterium sp. s152 | reverse complement strand
GCGGCCACACCCGTTCCCATGCCGAACACGGAAGTTAAGCGCTTCAGCGCCGAAAGTAGTTGGGGGTCTCCCCCTGTGAGGATAGGACGCTGCCAGGCAAGATCGTTCCGCAATAGCTCAGTGGTAGAGCAACCGGCTGTTAACCGGTAGGTCGTAGGTTCAAATCCTACTTGCGGAGCCAATTAAGGCCCGTTGGTCAAGCGGTTAAGACACCGCCCTTTCACGGCGGTAACACGGGTTCGAATCCCGTACGGGTCACCATTTGGAGGATTAGCTCAGCTGGGAGAGCACCTGCCTTACAAGCAGGGGGTCGGCGGTTCGATCCCGTCATCCTCCACCATCTTTTTAATAAATAATCAAACCATATATGCCGGTGTAGCTCAGTTGGTAGAGCATCTGACTTGTAATCAGAGGGTCGAGGGTTCGAATCCTTTCGCCGGCACTCCTTGGGGGGGTAGCGAAGTGGCTAAACGCGGCGGACTGTAAATCCGCTCCCTCGGGTTCGGCGGTTCGAATCCGCCCCCCCCCACCAGGTTTGAGCCATTAGCTCAGTTGGTAGAGCATCTGACTTTTAATCAGAGGGTCGCAGGTTCGAGCCCTGCATGGCTCATTTTTATGCGGAAGTAGTTCAGTGGTAGAATACGACCTTGCCAAGGTCGGGGTCGCGGGTTCGAATCCCGTCTTCCGCTCCATATTATTCCCTTGACGGGGCCTTAGCTCAGCTGGGAGAGCGCCTGCCTTGCACGCAGGAGGTCAGCGGTTCGATCCCGCTAGGCTCCACCATTTGTTTTTTTCTTAAGTTACTTATGACTTAAGTTTTTTTTTGCCTAAATCCATGAACCATTCACTTGAGAGTACAGAGAAAGGCAGCCTGCCACCATTCAGGCTGCCTTTTTGTATGTTTATTCATCATTGTGTGAAGTTGAACCACGAGTTTGGTAGCGTTTACAATGAAGCTATAAACGTTCAAGGGGGAATGGGGATGAATTGGTCATATATTGAAGTACCGTTACGTTATGGACAGGGGAAACATGGCGTAGAGCAAGGTCCATCAAAATTACGGGCACTCGGATTGGAAACACTATTGCCAGCAGAAGCGAAGCAACAGACAATCCGTGTCTTACCTGAATCTGAAATGATTAACAGTGAAGAGCATTTGAAGCGGGTAGATGGAGTCTTATACACGGTGCAAGAACTCGCGGAGGTTGTCGATGCAGACATTCAAGCGAAGCGATTCCCGTTGATTGTTGGGGGCGATCACAGCATGGCAATCGGAACGCTGGCGGGTCTTGCCAAAACGGGGCCATATGGTGTCATCTGGGTCGATGCGCACGCTGACTTGAACACGGGTGAGACCTCACCATCAGGCAATATTCATGGGATGCCACTTGCTGCGGCGATGGGGATGGGAGATATCCGCTTGACTGAGGTCGGCGGACGTGAACCGAAACTCGCGCCCGAACATTTGGTGTATATGGCGCTTCGGGACATCGACGAAGGTGAAATTCGAGAAATCAATCGACTCGGTATTAAAGTAATCACGGTCGAAGAGATTCGGACACGGGGTGTCGATGTCATGATGGACGAGGCACTCGCTTATTTGCGCGCACGTGTGGATCGCTTCTATCTCAGCTTCGATATGGATAGCTTGGATGCGAAACTTGTTCCAGGCACCGGCACGCCAGTCGATCAAGGACTGACCGCCGAAGAAGGCAAAGCCATCTTGGCCGAAGTGATGAAGGCTGACGATTTGATTGCGGTCGAACTCGTAGAATTAAATCCATCGCTCGACCATGATGACACAACGGCCCAGTTGGCGTTCGAGTTATGTAAAACGATTTTGAAATCCAAAGAAAACCTGTTATTGGAAAGTGAAACTGTCTGACGACCTTACAGTTTCCGAGTCTGTTTGCTACAATGGACTTGGAAACTTTTTTTATTGTCATGCGATTTTAATGAAACCTACATAGAGACAAATCCGTATAGAAGGATGACCGCATAGGTTGCGGAGAGGGGAAGTGGACTGATGGAACGGCTGACCACCCGTTTAGTCGACGAATTAAGGTCGGGGAATCATGATTCGTTTGCTGAGCTGGTAGAACTGTACAAGGATGGTGTCTTTGCTGTCGCTTATAAGATATTATATGATCGTGGCGAAGCGGAAGACGCAGCCCAGGAGACGTTCATTCGGGCGTATACCCGGATTGATACGTACGATCCTCAGTACAAGTTCAAGACGTGGCTCTATCGCATTGCAACGAACGTCGCAATCGATCGTCTCAGAAAACGAAAGCCGGAGTATTCGATGGATGCCGAGATTGCGGGCACCGACGGCTTGACCTATCAGGACCATTTGGCTGATGAAGCACCCCAACCCGATGCCCAAGTCGTTCATCGCGAAATTCGAGGCGAGATGCATGACGCGATTAAGCAGTTGCCCGATAAGTATCGGATTCCGCTCCTGCTGAAGTACGTGGATGATTTATCGCTCAAAGAGATTAGCGTCATGATCGATATGCCGGTCGCTACGGTTAAAACAAGGATCTTCCGGGGAAGAGAAATGTTAAAGACAATCTTTCAAAACAGGGAGGGGTTCAATTGACTCCTGAAGAAAAAGTACAACAATATTTGGAAGATGGCATCCTGCCCGAAGAATCTGACGAACTACGTCACTTGTTGGAGGACGACGACTTATATGAAGCGTACCTCCAATACGAACGAATAGATGCCGAACTGAAGGCCTTACCACGGCCGAAACTATCCGATGATTTTACAGCCCGTGTGATGGCATCTCTACCGGACGCGAAAGCACGGGTCGAGGTCACACCGGTGACTCGATTTGATGAAAAAGTCCAGACGAAACGCAAACCACCATCCAAATGGATGACGTGGTTCCGTAAGCATCCAGGACTGATGGCAGCCGCCTTATTCTTCAGTTTGATGTCGAGCGCGACACTCGGCCTATGGAACGAATCGACAGAGACGATGACGTACACGAAAGTGCCGGGCATCGTTGTCACGTCGAACGAGGTCGTCATCCCGGAAGGCGTTACCGTCGAGCGGGATATCACGGTCCAAGGCGGGGACCTTCGAATTGAAGGGACCGTCAATGGGAACGCGACGGCTGTAAATGGTCGGGCTTATCTGGCTAGCGCTGGAGAAGTCACGGGAGAACTTGAGCAGATCGATCGGATGTTTGAGTGGATGTGGTATTCGTTCAAACAAATCTTCTAACGGAGACGCCGGAGACGGCGTCTTTTTGTGTTCGTTTCAATCTGGTTTCGTTTTATTGTCTAGCGATGCGCGGTTTCGGAAATGTGATATAATGTAATTTGCACGAATTGGCTAGGTAGTTGAGGAGGGGAGCATTTGCCGCTACTTGAACAGGTATCATTCTTATCATTTTTTAGTCTTTCAGAGAACGTACATTGGTACGATTATTTGAATGACGTTTTAGATATTGTCGTCGTCACGTATGTCATCTATAAGTTGATGATGATTGTACGTGGGACAAAAGCGGTCCAATTGATTAAAGGGATTTCCATCATCCTTGTCAGCTGGTTCCTCAGTGGGTTCTTTGGGTTGAAGACGTTACAGTTCTTATTGAATCAAATCATCACATATGGACTACTTGGAATCATTATCATCTTCCAACCAGAACTCCGAAGAGGACTCGAGCATTTAGGACGAACAAGTAATTTGTTCGGCCGAACGAGCACGAGCGATGAGGATAAGCAACGCCAAATGATCGAAGCGATCGTCAGTTCGGCGCAATACATGTCAAAACGTCGCATCGGTGCATTGATTGCGATTGAACGCGATACGGGCTTGAATGAGTACGTCGAGACCGGGATTCGCATGGATTCGCACATCACATCACAACTGATCATCAACATTTTCATTCCGAACACCCCGCTGCATGACGGGGCGATGATTATCCAGGACGGGAAAATTGCGGCCGCGGCTTGTTATTTGCCGTTGTCCGAGAGCCCGCACATCGATAAAGCGTTAGGGACACGACACCGGGCCGCCATCGGGGTCAGTGAAGTGACTGATAGCGTGACCCTCACCGTCTCTGAAGAAACAGGCGCCGTGTCACTCGCGATTGCCGGTCGTCTGTATCGAGAGTTGGATGAGGAGGCACTTCGCAATAAGTTGATCCAAGAACTCGTTATTGAAGAAAAAGAGACGACGCTCTCGTTCTTTAATAAAAAAGGGGGGGACAAGTAAGTGATTGATCAGTGGTTACAACATAAATGGTTTCTCCGCATCATCGCACTTGCTTTAGCCATCCTGCTTTATTTCATGGTCGCCGAAACGAGTTCGTCGACCAACTCCACGAATGCCCTCCCGATCGTCGGACAAAGTTCGATGACGCTCGACGTTCCCGTCGAAGTGTTCTTCGATGAGGTGCAGTACGTGGCATATAACGTTCCAGAAGAAATGAACGTTGAACTTCAAGGACCATCTAGCAGTTTAACGATGACGAAATTGGTGAAAGATTATCAAGTCTTCGTCGATTTAACGAATCTCGGGACCGGCTTCCACCGTGTTCCGGTTGAGGCACGCGGCTTTGGCGGAGACGTCAACGTCAAGCTCGAACGGGATACAGTAGAAATTTACATCGACCGTAAACAGACAATTGAAGTTCCCGTATCGGTCAACCTTTTGAACAAAGAGCAGTTGCCAGAAGGGAAAGTGGTTGGTGACGCCGATATTGAACCGGCAACGGTGAAAGTCTCGGGCGGTGCCAGTCGGATTCAAAACGTCAAAGAGATCACGTTGAACGTCGATGTCGCCAACCAAAGTCAAACGTTCACGCGAGAATTGACGCCGACGATTTTAGATGCGAACGGCAATCCGCTCAACGTGACTGTTGAACCGAACATCATCAGTGTGTCGGTCCCGGTCTACGAACAAAGTGCCGTCTTCCCGATCGAAGCAGTCACGACTGGTGAAGTGGCCGACGATTACAGACTTGTCGATACGTTGCTTGAAGAGACGGAAGTCCGTGTCTTTGCGCCACAAGACGTGCTCGATGCGATCGACACCGTGGAGACGGAGCCGATTGATTTAGACGGCATCGACAAGACCGGGAAAGTGACCGCCAATCTCGCTTTGCCAGAAGGCGCTTCATCCCTTGCGACAAAGCAAGCGGAAGTCCAATTGCTCGTCCGGGCTGCAGATGAGACGCGAGACGACACAGGCGAATTGACGGAACGGGTTCGCTTGACGGTCCCTGTGACCGTGCGGGGGTATGACCGGACCAACTTTACGCTCCAAGCGCCTGAAGTGATTGGAGTGACGTTGTCCGGGAAGCGATCCCTGTTGGAAAACATCACGTCGAACAGTGTGAGTGTGACCTTGGATTTGACAGGTCTCCCGAGCGGACTGCATGGGGTCGACGTCGATTATGAAGTACAAAAAGGTGTGACCGTCGTCTCACCGAAAACGATCGACATTGAGTTGACGAGTGTCGATGAACAAACCGAAACGTCCTCGATTCAATGAGGCGTTCAATCATACAAAAGTGAGGAATTGAATTCATGGGTAAATATTTTGGAACTGATGGAGTCCGCGGTGTCGCGAACTCAGAATTGACAGCAGAATTAGCATATCGTTTAGGTCGTGCGGGCGGCTACGTGTTATCGAAACACTTGCCAGCCGGCGAACAGCCAAAAGTTTTGATTGGCCGTGACACACGCATTTCAGGCCACATGCTTGAAGGTGCACTCATCGCGGGTCTCCTATCAATCGGAGCCGAAGTGATGCGTCTCGGCGTCATCTCGACGCCAGGTGTCGCTTATTTGACGAAGTCGCTTGATGCAACAGCCGGTGTCATGATTTCGGCATCGCACAACCCGGTCGCGGATAACGGCATCAAGTTCTTTGGTAGCGACGGCTTCAAGCTCGATGACGCGACAGAAGCGGAAATCGAAGCGATTTTGGATGCGTCGGAAGACACGTTGCCACGCCCGGTCGGGAAAGACCTCGGCTTTGTCTCAGACTACTACGAGGGTGCACAGAAGTACCTTCAAATGTTGAAACAGACGGTTGAAGAAGATTTCGACGGTCTCCATATTGCCCTTGACTGCGCCCATGGTGCAACGAGCGGATTGGCAGCCCGTTTATTTGCTGACCTCGAAGCGAACGTCTCGACGATCGGGAACTCGCCGAACGGCTTGAACATTAACGAAGGTGTCGGTTCGACTCACCCAGAGCACTTGGCGCAATTCGTTCGTGATAAAGGAGCGGATATGGGTCTTGCTTTTGATGGCGATGGCGACCGCTTGATTGCGATTGATGAGAACGGCGATATCGTCGACGGCGATAAAATCATGTACATTTGCGGGAAGTACTTGAGCGAGAAAGGTCGTCTCAAAGACAACACAATCGTTGCGACGGTCATGAGTAACCTCGGATTCCATAAAGCCGTTGAAGATGCTGGTATGACGGCGCTTCAGACGGCAGTCGGTGACCGTTACGTCGTCGAAGAGATGAAAAAACACAACTACACACTCGGTGGCGAGCAGTCGGGTCACCTCATCTTCCTCGACCACTCGACGACGGGAGACGGTATGCTCTCTGGCGTTCAACTCGCCCAAATCGTGAAGACGACAGGCCGCAAGCTGTCAGAACTCGCGGCTGAGATGCCGGTCTACCCACAAAAACTCGTCAACATCCGTGTCACGGATAAGAATGAAGCGATGAACGGCGACCGTGTGCTCGCGACGATTCAAGAAGCGGAAGCAGAAATGAACGGCAACGGCCGTATCCTCGTCCGCGCCTCTGGTACGGAGCCGCTCGTACGCGTCATGGCGGAAGCACCGACTTCGGAAGAATGTGACCGTTATGTCGAACGAATCGCACAAGTTGTCCGCGAAGATTACGGTGTAGAAGGATAATTCTGTCGAAATAGGGAATAAAACAAGGGAATCCGTCCTCGGGTTCCCTTTTTGTTTCCGTTTTGTCACTGTGAAATTATGTGATTTTCTTGACGAATGGAGGTGTGATTTGTACTATTAAGAGCGTGACCTTAGAAACGGAAGGACACCCAGTACGAAACAAGCGCCAGAACTCTTCGGAGTTGACGAGGTTGGAGGTTATCGAGTTTTCGGCGGATGCCTCCTAGTCGCCTGTCACGACTACAAGCAAACCCTCAAAACGCCCGGGCGACCGGACGGCCAAAGGGGAGCGCGTTGACAGCTCTTAGAAAAAGCCCGTTTCCTTTTTCGAGAAATCGAATATAGAGGAGATTTTTGTATGTGTGGAATTGTAGGAATGATTGGGAATACCGGAGCGAAGGAAATCCTTCTCAAAGGTCTTGAAAAACTCGAGTACCGCGGTTACGACTCGGCAGGTCTTGCTTTGATGCATGATAACGTGAACGTGCATAAAGAAGTCGGCCGGATTGCTGCGCTACGCGAAGTCGTCCCAGCAGAAGTAGATGGCACGATTGGAATCGGCCACACACGATGGGCAACACACGGGGTGCCGAGCGTGCCGAACGCCCACCCGCACCAGAGCACGACGGGCCGCTTCACGCTCGTCCACAACGGTGTCATCGAGAACGACGAACAGATCAAGGCGACACTCGACGTGCCGTTCCTCTCGGAGAC
>NZ_JACSLX010000019.1:0-11442 GCF_018618335.1 Exiguobacterium sp. s152 | reverse complement strand
ACAAAATCTTTATCCATAAACATATCGCCTTGATGATATAAATGTAAATCTGATCCACAAATACCTGAAGCAGTAATCTTAATAATTGCATCAGTTGGCTCAATTATCTTTGGATCTGCAACTTTTTTTACTTTCATTTTCTTCTTGCCTTGAAATGTTACTGCCTTCATATACAACACTCCCCAATTATAATATGTTACATACGTCATTAATACCACATGCTTGGAGTAATAAACATCTCAATTTAAATAACTAGCAGTGTTTGGAATCATCTTTATTAAATTGGCTCATCACCATAACACGTGGTTGCTATTTTAACGACCAAGCTCGAAGCGTAATCTCAAAAAGAAACGTTCGAGGTTTCGGTAGCCATAGCCACGGCGTTTGATAAGCTTGATTTTGTTGTTCGTTCCTTCCATCTTTCCGTTCGATAGACTGGACACGATCGTTCGACGCATCGCTTCCTCTCGGTTCTGGATCGATTTCGCGATCTTCGCCAGAGGCCCGCAAGGATGGGACTGATAACGATCCAACCAATCGGTCAGTCGACGTTTCGCCTGTCCATGGCACGTGGCCTTCAGCACATATCGGATATGTTGAAGTCCTTGATAGAGGTCCCGGGTGAACGGATCTTCCCGAAGGCAAGAATCGGCGACCTCCCTGTCTTCGGGGGACAGCGTCTCCGGACGACAGGCGAGAGCACGGTCAATCACACGGACATGATGGTGACGTCTCGCCTCGTTCAAAAAACGACGCCGACGGCGAAGGGCGTCCGTGAAGAACTGGATGAGATGGAAACGATCCAGCACATGTTTCGCATCCGGGAAGACATGTGCGACGGCCTTCGCCATCGCCGGTGCAAAGTCACTGACGACAGAACGGACATCTCCGGCTATGCCTTGGAGTGCAGCCGTGATGGCCGTGACGTCCCTTCCCGGGACAATGGACAGGAGCCGACCACTCTCGGCATCGAGGGCGATTGTCGCATAGTGATGTCCTTTTCGTGTGGCGAACTCGTCGATGAGGACGTCTGTCGTATGCTTCTCTGTCTCTACTGAGGCGTACCGATAAAACCATCGTTCCACCGTCGTGTAAGGTAATCCGTATTCACGCGCTACATCTGAGATCGTCCTACCATGGCAACGTTCTGCGATGCCTTTCCGGAACACCTCGGTGGAGGTGCGGACGAGCCCGAGACCGTAGTCATACACGAACGTCAAATCACAAGAGAGTCATCTTTGACGTGGGACATCCAGCTCGATCCAGAGTATACCGACGTTCCATGCGTGACCGTGTCGGAAGCGACGTCGCCTTTTCGAATGCAGGACTGTCTTTCTCTGGCAAAGCGGGCAAGGGATGTCGTATCGATCCGAGATGACCGGGAAAACGTTCGGTTCTTCGTCTGAAGACATCTGAATCTGAAAAAGGTCTGGAAGTGGAAGAAGTAATTTGATAAACTGTTGGGACAAAGCGAAAACTCCAATCGTGGTTTGTCTAAGCAACAATTACGATACCGGGGTTTTCGCTTTTTTTCTATGTTCAATTCAAAATCTGATGGATTTTATGCGTCAACCACACCTTATGGTGATGAGCCATTGTTTTACCTATCAAAAAAATTTCAAGGGGATTATTATCATTTGTTAATTTGGTAGATGAATGACTTTATTCTCCGATACTGGTATAGCCAACAGATGATTCGCCACCATTTCACGTTTTGTGAAGTTGTTCGTAATAGATATTCGTTTTGCCTCTTTCATGTCGAGAGACAGGAGTGTCCTGCTTAAACACTTTTGGAATAGTGGGTAAAACGAGTATGTATACGTTTCGACATCGAAATATATACATGCTCGTTTAAAATGGTCTGATTCATTCTTTCATGGCCTGTTCGATTAAAAAGATTGATATCTTTCACGTTTAAAAATCTAGACATCTTGACCATTGATCAAGAGGTGTCAGGACATCAGTTGTTTCATGACCATGCTTATGATGGAACCAAACCGATCTCGGTCAACAACCGGAAGCCTAGGATACGAGCAGACAGATAAGCGATCAGTGCGTCCTCCGCACTGAATAGACGGTCTCTCGATTCGTCTTGGTTCACCTCATGTTTCGACATGTTGTACAAACGTACGAATACAAGTAGGCTCTGAATCGTCTTTTCATCTATCGTTCGTAGCTTGGCGATTTGATGGACCGCTTTTCCTAAGGTGGACTGGGAGTGTCGAAGCGACCCGAGCGTTTGCGATCGCATCAAATATTGACGTGTCACGGCCTCCAGGTGCATGCCTGCATATTGAACGATGTATCGCGCCCCATGCGCTACGTCCCGCTCTAGTTCGCTCGCCGCATACTGCAACGGCCTATACAAAGTTCGTTCCATTCCGCCGGGAAACGGATTCTGTATCGGGTTTTTAGGAAGCAGGTATCCGCCGATCCCTCCGATTTCCGCGTCCGTCTCCCATAAATGTGCTACGAATTCCGCTTGCCCGTGCATAGGGCATTTAGCCGCAAAGTCATCGACAGCGGTCTGTTGCCCATGGTTCAAAAGTTGTTCATATAGCCAACGTGTGTCAGGTAAGGCATGTTTCATCTGGCCTCTCCGCCTTCTCTGATTTGATGGTCTTTCGCTTACTCATGTACGCGGATCGTATCAATAGTCCAATGAAAAATGTACCGGTTCGTCCACTGACACTATTGACGGATTGACGTTCGAGTAGACGCGGGGCCGCCTACCTTCGATGGTAATCCTCGTGATGGCACCGCGTTCGACAAATAAATGCAATGAGCTCACTTCAGACACAATTGATTTGAATACAAGGACCGCTATGAGGTGTAGTCTGATACATTCCAGGGTGACATGCTGATCAAGCAAATCCGGGATTAACCGATCGGACACCTCATAGCCGGATGGATTCCCGTAGATGAGTGTTTCCGAATGATCCATTCTGACATGTCTTGGAACTTCTTTGTTGAATAGATAGTGATCGATTCTCAGCTTAGCGATTTCATCGGGTTTAATACCATTGACCGTCATTTCACTAAACATATGACTACCATGTCTGTCTTCACTCGAGACCAGCTTGAGGTTGATTGTTTTTTCGCCCCCAACCACTTCCACATTCACCTCGGCCACGCGGACATATTCAGCCGTATCTTCAATCGCGAAAGGTTGCTCAGTTCTCCACATCTGCTTGAGCACTTCCTCGACCCCTCTCGAGTTGTCTTCGGCCTTCAAGATCAAGCTGTATGCCTTGTCAGAACCGTTGTAGCGATATGAGAAGTAGCGTGCGTGGACACGTCCTAGTAGAAACCAATCTCCAGAGTTGTCGACCACTCGCTGCCCACCATCGAAGAGTGGTGCCGGTGACAGATTCGATCCGGCCTCTCTCGTCTTTACATTCTTGATGACGACGGGTGGACCGGAGAGCGTGCTGTTTAAGACAGGATGTTGATTCTCGAATTCTTTCGAGAGAGCTCGGCTGACGTAAGCATAAAGCGTGTAGATATCAATCTCCCCGCTCGGGTTCGTCGCCCCACCTTCTAGGCCACGGATCAAATGATCTGTGAAGGCTCCATGTCCGTTTCGATCCCAAGCCAACTGATTTTCCGTGCACGCTGCGATGACGAACTTACCGGACCCTTTAATTTCAAGCCCTCTCTCCATCAGATTGTCGATTGATCGCATGAGCGCACCGCTATGACACGTATCAAAAAAGCTCAAGACTGTGCGGGCCTTTGTTTGATCGATATGGTCTCTGACATCGGACATGTTGATGCTGGTGTCACCTATGGCATGAATACCTGCATCATATGGAATGAAATACGCATTGGTTTGACTGAACCCCCCGTGGCCTGCCCAGTAGAGAAATAAGACATCATTTGGAGACGCATCTCTAAAAAAACTATGTAATGCATGATCTAACATTGACTTGGTGGTCAAATTCCCATATAAAATCTGGACGTCAGATTTATCGAATACGGCGGGCTCTTCTGTCAATAATCGATTGATTTCTCTTACGTCGTTTAACGTATTCGGAAGAGCGGATATCTCATGGTCACGTTGCTCATTGACTGCAATTAATAGAGCTTTATACAATATAAATCCCTACCTTCTCATCATTTACATATATTGTATTATACAATGTACACATGCTCCAAACTTGAATAGAAAAATCAATCACTCGATTCAGAAGACATGTCAACGCAGACTCTTTCATTCTCAATCCTTATTCTAAGAGCCATTGATAAACAGCTGATTTGAAAAGTAAAGTGCCTCTAGGTAAAAACAAAAAACCATTCGACTGAATGGTTTCCCTCGCTTGTCGATCGACAAGCCCACGTTCTTGCTTTTAGTGTTGTTCTTACGCTCCGTGCCTCCCGTCAGAAAGGTCCAGGAACATAGAGATGCGGCGGTGAGCCAGCAGCTCTTGTTATCGGGCCGTCAGGGAGGCAGCGGTGCGATGAGCGACTTCGCCAACGGGCGTTAGACGCTCACGCATGAGCCCGGATCACCATCCCTTCTCCCATGCCCCGTCTTCAGAGACTCCCCAATCCTCGAACCGATACTTGATGAGCCAATGCACATGCATCACTTCATATTCGAACACACCCTTGGATAGCTCCGAGACGACGAAGCTGACATCTCCATTCGCCACCACCCATGTCCCATATAGATACACGATCTTGGTCGGACGCTCTTCAGAATCCAGATAGATCACCACGCGGAAGTAAGGCGAGTTCAGTCCGTCATCGAACCGGACGACCTTCTCGACGCAATGTTCCTTGTCGACGACACGCATCCACTCGGGATGTTCCATCAGTTCCGAGAACATCGTCCGGACGAACGGATCCAACCCTTCGAACGCATAGTCATCAAGCAACATCTCATTCACAACGTCTCACCCCTTCCAGTTCTTTATAGAACGATTCCCCGTCCAGAGCCGGTTCAGTCCTTGTTCATGAGCCTACAGAAATGAAGACTTTTAAAAATTGTATACACATATACAAATCTACATGTATACATGTATACAATGCTTCCTTTTTCTTATGTACGACGATTCCGTCGAATCATATTGGTATTGAAAAAGACGGTGAGGTGGGTCAAGCGCTCTCCTTCCTTCACATCACAAAGCAGATCCATGCTCACAAGTTTTAAGTCGTCAAAATCTTCTTGAAGCCGGTCAGGAAGGCGTCGAAGCAACACCTCCGTCATCTCGTCCATCGTCTGTTGATCTAGTTGGTAGCCGTCCATCTGAATCATCCTCTCCTGTTGATAGCCTCATGATACCTCGCATCCAAGCAGGCAACATCTCGCCTAATTTCACGTAAGCCCTGGTGTTGTTTCAAACAAGCCCTAGGGCTTGTTTCGAAAACATGGTCATTATCAATAAACAAATCTTCTTTTTTCCGGATCCCGCTCTATGGATTTAAACGAGAACGGCGCAAGTCGTAGGTCACTTCAAAGAAAAACGTACGTTTTTCGTCTTTATAGATTCCAATCAAAGACAACACTCAGCTGAATGGTACTCCTCCCAGAAAAAAGTGTACATTTAATATTAAACCGGGCATAAAAACAGAACGTTTGTTTGCTTGGATATTTTATGGTAAATTTATTTTAAAATATACTAAATATTCAAACAAAAAGGAGTGTCGATTATGGCTTTATGTCAAAAAGAGTTCCTTGATTTTCATGAGAAAATCAAGCTAAAACTAGAAAACCAAGTACTTAGTGAAAAACGTGACATAATAATCAAACGTATTAGGGAGAACTTATCTAAAGATGAGAGTAAACCTTTCACTATATTCAATCAAGGTTCATATGCCATGAAAACAGGGATTGTTCCATTAGACGGTAATTATGATATAGATGTTGGTTTATACTTTGATATGTCCCGGGATGATGCACTTTCCGTAGAGGCTAAAAGATGGGTATACAACGCGGTCAAAAATCATACTGACAACGTTGTGTATAAAAATCCTTGTGTCACTGTAACCTATAGTGCGGGATATCATGTAGATATTACGATCTACTCTGCTACAAATGCTAATGGGAAAGTGTATTTGGCGAAAGGAAAGCCGAATAGCAATGCTGAGGATAAGTTCTGGGATGAATCCAATCCAAAGGACTTAATTGAAGTAGTCAAATATCATCTTTCAGATGAAGAAGACAGAAAACAATTTCGTAGAGTAGTCAGGTATCTCAAGAGATGGAAAGATATACACTTTGCAGATGTTAATGGAAAACCTACAGGTATAGCGTTGACTTCTTGTGCTTATCACTGGCTCAATATTCAAAAAGAGACAGACTCATTTACAGGCAAAAAAACGTATAAAGACCTGGACGCCCTAATAATTCTTGTGCAACAAATGATTTCGCGCTTTATTGACGACATGGTAGAAATAGATGGAGAGTATAAGTGGATGCCACGTTTGAAAGTAACTCTACCTGTGGAGCCAAAACCTGATTTATTTGAAAAAATGACTTCTTCTCAGATGCAGACATTTAAAGAAAAGTTAGAAAGGCTTCTCAAAGGACTTGAAGAGGCAAAGATTAAAGTAGATCCTGTTGATGCCGCGAAGATTCTCCAAAAATATTTCGGTACTGATTTCCCAATTCCAACTAGACCAACCACAGGTAAAAAATCCGTAGCTAAAGCGGTTATTCCAAGTTCAGAATCTGCGAATATTTAATATTATGCTACCTTTACTCAGAGAGCTAAAAAAGGAATTGGATTTACTTGACCAGCATATTCTTATAGATTTCGAACCTCTTTCAATATCTGATTCTACAAAGTATAGAGGTCTTAAACAATTAGCCAAATTGTCTGTACTGATTGATGGGGACCCATCTGAAATAATTGTCGCTTTCCCTGATTCATTTCCAAACGCACTCCCTTCCTTTTTCTATGAGGAAGGGAAGTTCGGGACCTTTCCTCATTTAGAAGAAGACGGGTTGATTTGCTTTACTAGAAACGAATCACTTGTCTTAGATTCTAGATATCCTGCTTCTATTTTGATAAATTGTTTAGAAAAAGTTATTGAATTAATCGAAAAAGGACTATATGGCGAAAATCGTGAAGATTTTTCACATGAATTTGAAGCTTACTGGCGTAAGAGTTCAGAAATGAAGATTTATGCCAGCGTCGATGTTCAAAATCAAACAGTGCGACATTTAAATTTATGGATAAAAGAAGTAGGGAAAAAGCATTCAATTTTTGCTTCAGAAGAGAAAGAGAATTTTGATGCAGCATTAAAAAATATTTTTCATATAGATAGTAAAGAATCGATAAAATGTAGGTGCATTTATTTTCCTTTAGAAAAAGGTACCTTCTTACTTCCACCAACAACAGATACAGAATGGTCCTATTCTACAATAAGACAAAATATTTTGAATAATCTTTCACCTGAAAATAAAAAGGTTTTTCGCCTCCTATTAAAAAAAACAAAACACTTCAATCCTAAATTCGACTTTATAATAGTCGGGTTGCCTACACCTGATGGAAATTTCTCCTTGTTCAGCTATGCCTTTTATAACAATGAAGTTCCGATTAAAAAAAACCTAAGAAAAATCCTTGTTCATCCATTCATATTTAAGTCCAAAAATTTAAAAAGTATAAGAGCTACTGTTAGTAGATGGCACCCTTCTCATATGCTGAATCGAACAGGCGGAAATATTTCTTTGATGAACAAACATGTATTGATAATAGGAGCGGGATCTATTGGTAGCGAGATAGCCGTCCGCTTTGCTAAAGCTGGAGTAGCGAAAATCTCACTTGTTGATTACGACATATTAGAGTTAGATAATGTTCATCGTCACGCTTTGGGGAGTGATCGTGTTTTTAAAACCACAGAAGACAATGGAATACGAAGTAATTTTAAAGTTCACGCCCTTTCTGAAGAAATACAAAAAAAATATCCATTTACCGAAGTTTCTGCTTATGCAAAAACATTTCTTAATTTCGTAAACGAAGAAACGGTTGATTGGTCAAAATTTGATTTGGTGATAGTAGCAATTGGTGCCCCTAATCAAGAGATGCAAATCAATCAGCATATGTTGAGTCTTCCTTATACTCCTCCCGTTCTCTACACATGGGTAGAACCATTAGGAATTGGTGGTCACGTGTTGGTCACAGCTAATCATGTTAAAAGAGGCTGTTACCAATGCCTTTTCAAACCTATAGGAGAAGATCCGATATATAATCGCTCCGCATTCGCTAAACCTTTTCAAACGTTCTCAAAGTCCGTAACTGGATGCGGTTCTGTTTTTACCCCGTATAACTTTTTAGATAGCGAACGTACAGCTATTCTTACTGTTGACACAGGAATAAAAGTATTGCTTGGAGATTTGATTGACAATCCGCTTCTGTCTTGGAAAGGAGATGCCCAAAACTTTCTAAATCATGAATTTCAATTCACATCACGTTTCACATTAACTACAGAAGAACTTTATGCCTCTCGGCTATTGTATAAAGATGAAGAATGTAAAGTATGTCTATCGTAGGGGGGATTTGATGAAAGAAATAGTCCTTCCACTCACTGATGGTCGAAAACTTTTAATTCATTCAGATGCAATTCAAAAAATGCAGAAGTATCGACAATTTGAGTCAAAAGATACAGAAGCAGGCGGTATATTGATCGGTAGAATTATCTGTGATAGTAACGATTTCATAGTCGATGATGTTTCAGAACCAATGTTTTCAGATAAAAGAAAAAGAACTTATTTCAAACGAAATGCAAATGAACATCAAATGTATTTTGATTCTAAGTGGATTACTTCAAAAGGAAGGTGCTTTTATCTTGGCGAATGGCATACACATCCTGAAAAAACACCTAATCCATCACGTACTGATTTAAACGACTGGAAGAGAATATCAAAATTAGATTTTGAGTCCGATCATCTTTTTTTTCTGATACTCGGTACAGAAAAAATGGGAATATGGTGTATCGAGAGGAATCAATATACTCTAAATATATTAGGGAGCGTAATTATTGATGAATAATTCAAATTCTAGAAGACCTTTAACTAGTGCAGAGGAAAAACATCTTTGGATGGTTTCTGGTGGGATATGTTCTTTCGAAGGCTGTTCTAAACGCTTAGTTGTTTCAACAGATGGGATGTTAACAAATATTGGGATAAAAGCTCATATTATCGGTCATAAAAAAGGTGCAGCTCGTCATGAATATATGGATGAATACAATTACACCCAAGATGAGTTAGAAGATATTACAAATCTAATGTTAATGTGCTATCACCATTCAAAGTTAATAGACGATAAAGTAACAAAAGAACAATTTCCACCTGCTAGGTTATTTGATATGAAAGAAAAACATGAAAAATGGGTGGCATCTAGACTCGAATTATACAAAAAAAATAGTATTGCGCTTATTTACAAAAGGTTAGGCCCTCCTATTAATGATATAGAGTATGAGCTTGAAGCACCCTATGTTCTTTTAGAGGCTATAGAAGAACAGAATGAATTTGTAGACTTTACGCCCCAAGGATGGGAAAAAGGAAAAAGGGAAAATGAACATCTAGCTAGAATGTTCAATCAAAGACTTAAGAATCAATCTATCAATACGGTAGAGATTTTCCCACTATCCCCCATTCCCTTGTTAGTTCATATGGGTTTTCTGCTTACTGATACCTTAACTCTATCAATTTATCAATTCAATCGTGAAAAACAGAATTGGGTAAATAATCAATACGCAGAACAAGAGCAGACTCCTATTCAACTAGAGAAGGTCATATGTACGAATGGGGAAAAGGAATTAGCCATTCTTTTATCAATAAGCGGAAGCGTTCAATTAGCTGACGTAAAAGAAACTTTAAATCGAGATTTTGATTATGTTTCACTCACCATTGATAATCCAAGTGTGAAACGGATTCTTTATCAAAGTGAATGCAAAATTATACAGGTTGAAATAAAAGAGATAGTAGAGCAACTAATTCAACAATATGATTACGAAAAAATCCACCTCTTTTATGCTGGACCTGCAGGACTCGCTGTAGAAATCGGTAGAGGAATAAACCCACGAATGTGGGGAGAGGTTTGTTTATACCAATACGATAGACGAATGAAACCTCGCTATAGCTATGCTTTTTCATTAATTTAAGGATATAGACAGGGGTCGTTTTGGTGGGTACTATTACACTAACTATCTATATCTTATCAACCCATGATGTGGCCATTCGAACTTCAGGAGCTTTATCAGCCGAGATCCTAGTATTTTTCTTGGTCAATAAAAGACTTTCCGAATATCTAGTTGATTCAATTTAATCAGAATTTGCATCAAAAAAGCACGCAGGAGATGAGATGACTCTATCAACTGCGTGCTTTCATATATGGATTTAATAATCGTTCAAGTTCACTCTGTTCGATAGAATCGAGTCCGTTGATTTTTTTTGGAATGATAATCGCATCGGCCTCTTGAAAATACAAATATAAATGTTTCTCATCTTGTGATGCTTTATCTATCGATTCCCAAGGGATTTGAAGCATGCCCTTCGACTTAGGGTTGTCCGAAGTCCATTCTATCCCAGAATCATCAAATTTCACCGTTACAGTCCTCGGCCATCCCCCCATTTTCTTCAACTGTACCATGCTCTTCCTTAAAGTAATGGGGGGATACATTTTTCGTAACAATGGATATAGCAAGAGCATGACTAGAAAACCACTTGCTATCGCCACTAACACAAAGGAAGTAAACGATATGACACGAGGAAAGAAATACACCACTGCTGCAAACCCATAGGCAAAGGCCAGCAACTCTGTGTAGATCAGCAAAAATCTACTTCTGCGTTTATGATAGTTTGTATTTTTAATCAGGTCTTTCTGTAGAGAAATAAAATCCTCTGGCGTCAACTGATATGTAATGGTCAAATTTATACCCCTCTCTATTTTCTAATTCACCAATTTTAATTTCAAGAGCAGTTGAAACGGCTTTAAATCTAAGATGCTAGATTCATCATTACGTTTGGGAACAATAATTGCGTCACCCTCTTCAACGTATAGATAATAGTAAGAGTCATCTTCACTTAACTTTTTAATGGACTCCCAAGCTATATTTTTTTGTGATGTCACTAGACCCTGTTTCGATGTAATGATAATCTCGGTTTCATTCATGACTAGGGTAACCGTTGTCGGAAATCTGAGGTCATTTTTTAAAAAGTAACGAAACTGCCAAATCGTGACGTAAGGATAGATTCGCTTCACAAATGGCATCAGTACTAAAGCAAGAAATATACCTCCTGTCAGTGCGAGTGAAAAAATAAGTTCTTCGGCTACCAAGGAGAATAATAAAAGTTTCGTAAATAGGAATCCAACGCAAAAAACAAGGATACTCATAGTGATATTCTGGGCTAACCTAAATTTTTGAGACAATATAAAAACACCTTCGCAGTGGTACACTTAAAAAAAGTGCTAGCATCGGAGGTGTTTTTGC
>NZ_JACSLX010000018.1:0-19272 GCF_018618335.1 Exiguobacterium sp. s152 | reverse complement strand
GCTCGACTTGCATGTATTAGGCACGCCGCCAGCGTTCGTCCTGAGCCAGGATCAAACTCTCCAAAGAATTTGATATAGCTCTTTAAAAAATGACGAAGCTTGCGCTTCATTCAAACATTGTAAAACTTTTTTGCCTCATCGTTCAGTTTTCAAAGTTCGTCTGTCGTTTCTTGGCGACTTAAATATCTTAACAAGCTATTAACTGGAAGTCAATATCTTTTTTTCGATTTTTAAAACCGCTCTCGGCGACGTCTATTAATATATCAATAAAACTTTAATTGCACAATAGCTTTTTCAGAAAAACTTTAAATTATTTTTCATATCTTGTCTCTACCAGATTAAATCTCGAGATATAATTCTAGTTCCTTCATTATATAGAGAAAAAATAATCGGTATAGCCTAACGTGATTCAGCATAGAAAAAGGCGAGATAGAATATCTCGCCTCACGACCTCAAGTTAGACAGTGAAACATTGCGTCGCTTCGCTTCTTTCAAATAAAAGAAGTACAGGGCTTCCGCTTGTTTCACTTGGGCTGCTAACTCACCGGTATCTTCGATGCTCACTTCAAGAATGTGACGTTTCGATTCGTACTTTGCCTTAGCATCTAACAACTCCGACAAAAACCTTTGATCGTAACCATAGCGTAAAGGTTTACGAAACCACTTCATAGTTCCCGTCGACCTTCCATCGCTCTAGATAATGTCACTTCATCCGCATATTCCAAATCGCCACCCACGGGCAACCCGTGAGCAAGACGCGTTACACGGATACCGGTCGGTTTTAAAAGTCGAGATAGATACATCGAAGTCGCTTCCCCTTCAATGTTCGGGTTAGTTGCCAAAATGACTTCACTAATCGCTTCATTTTCTTGGAGACGTGTTAACAAACTCGAGACGTTAATATCTTCAGGACCAATTCCTTCCATCGGACTAATCGCCCCATGCAAGACATGATACTTCCCGCGGTACTCTCGCATCTTCTCCATCGCAATCACATCTCTAGAATCTTGAACGACACAGACTACCGTCTCATCACGATGCGAATCTGTACAAATGGCACATGGATCCACATCTGTAATGTGTCCACACACCGTACAATATTTAATATCACGCTTAGCACTGACAAGCGCCTTAGCGAACGTCAATACATCGTCTTCTTCCATATCAAGTACGTGGAACGCTAGACGGATAGCAGTTTTCGGACCAATGCCCGGCAATTTTGTAAAGCTTTCAATCAAACGTCCGATCGCTTCAGGGTATTGCAACTCGCATCTTTCCTTTCTTCACTTAAAAACCTGGAAGGTTCATCCCTTGCGTAAAACGTCCCATTTTATCATTAACTAGTTGGTCAGCTTGTTTCATCCCGTCGTTGACCGCCGCCAACACAAGGTCTTGCAACATTTCGACGTCGTCTGGATCTACAGCATCTTCAGCAATAATGACATCAAGCACTTCTTTATGTCCGCTAACGACCACTTTAACCATGCCGCCGCCTGCTGTACCTTCGACCGTTAAGTCTTTCAATTCTTCTTGAGCTTTCGCCATATCTTTCTGCATTTTCTGCATTTGCTTCATCATGTTGTTCATGTTTCCCATTCCACGCATGTAGAGCGCCTCCTTTTAAACTTCTTCAATTTCAACGACGTCACCGAAACGTTCGAGGGCCTTTGAGACAAGTGGATCTTCTTCCTCCACTTCCTCTTCCTTATGATCCGAACGTTCAGCTTGTTTACGAAGGATGAACTCATTCTTCAACTCAACCCAATCGGTCTCGAGTACAGCCATGATTTCTCGACGAATCCCCGTCACTTCGAATAAGGCTTGTTCAATCACGTCTCGCGTGCGACCGTTCGAGCTAACCTGCTCGTAATGCCACGTCATCCCATCTTTAAATTGTACCAGTAAGGTGTCACTAGCACAAAGCACAGCCTCACTCTCATAGAACAGTGCAAAAATCGGACCATCTTGCGTGCGAATGTTCCCCATGATGTCTTCCCAACTATCACGGATTGCGTTTAAGTGTTGGCGTTCCGCTCGTTGCAATAATTGACGAATGCGTTCTTTCGGGACTCGAATTTGAGTTCGCTTGGCAACTTTCGGTTTCTCCGCTGTTGCTTCCGCTGCAGGGACACCCGTTTTCTTGACTTCATTCAACTCGCGACTCAGTTCACGGACCTGCTCTTGAAGTTGTTTCATCTGCTCTGTCATCGTCCGTCCTTGTTCGGCAATCCGAATAAACGTTAACTCAACTAAGACTTTCGGATGGTTTGATAATCGCATCTGTTGCTGACAGTCATTCAACTCTTCAATCACTTGGAACAGTTCGTCCGTCGATGTCGCTTCAACAAATTGTCGGAACGTCTCTGTCGGACGGGCGCGTTCGAGTAAATCAACGGCTTGAGGTGAAGCCTTTAATAGTAAAGCATCACGATGAACGAATACGAGATCTTCAATGAATCGCTTTAAATCTTTACCTTCACGAAGCATCGTTTCCAACGTACTCAAAATTTGATCGAGTTGCTTCTGTTGTAAGCCATAAGCCATATCAAGTAGAGCATCATCCGTTACCGCGCCGGTCACTTCTAGAACAGCGTCTTCGGTCAAACGGCCATCGCTAAAAGCGAGCGCTTGATCGAGTAGGCTGAGTGCATCGCGCATCCCGCCATCGGCAGCACGGGCAATCAGCTTGAGCGCCTCCGGATCATAGTCATAATCTTGATCGTTCAAGATATATGCCATACGTGTTTGCAATTGACCGACTTCATGCCGTTTCACATCAAAACGCTGGCAACGTGAGATGATCGTCGCCGGGATTTTGTGCGGTTCCGTCGTCGCCAAAATAAAGATGGCATGCGCCGGCGGTTCTTCCAACGTTTTTAACAACGCATTGAAGGCACCGGTCGACAACATGTGCACTTCATCAATGATATATACTTTGAAACGCGCTTGAGAAGGCGGATATTTGACCTTATCCCGAATTTCTCGAATCTCATCGACCCCATTATTTGAAGCCGCATCGATTTCAAACACGTCCGGGCTCGTCCCTTCCGTGATGGCAATACAAGTCGGGCACGTGTTACACGGTTCTCGTGTGGGTGCTGTCTCACAGTTGATGGCTTTCGCGATAATTTTCGCCAAACTTGTCTTACCGGTCCCTCGTGGACCCGAGAACAAATAGGCATGTGACATTCGTTCTTCAAGCAACGCATTTTGAATCGTACGTGTGATATGAATTTGACCGACAACCTCTTGGAACGACTGCGGACGATAAACCCGATACAACGCTTGATACGCCATGTCCCCGCCTCCTTTCTTCCTTACATTCTCTATTTCATCATACAAAAAAATCTACAACCCTGGGGCCGTAGATTGAAGTTATTAAATAAATCTGCCGCGCACCGATTTCTGAAAGCACGTCAATGTGCGTTACTCATGCAGTTTGCTCGGCCCAAGCACCCCTGCGGCACACGGTACGTCACCACTTAAGGCTGCTTCCTTCCGGACCTGACCTGGTTCATGGGTGACCGTTGCGCAGGACTCAGACGTCAACGCCACTTACACGAGGACAGACCACACCAATGCACTCCCTCGAATCGGAATTCAGTCTCGCTATAGCGGATTGCGAGTTACAGGGCACCGCTACCTCCCCGCCTAGCACGGCAAATGGGTAAATGAAGTTAGGCACTACGTTGAGTGCTATTACATTATACTGTTTAATCAGATGGGTTGCAACCTCTCTGTTCAAGCCGCGCCTGCTTCTTCCTTTCTCTGAGGTTTCGGAAGAAGACTGTCAGCAACTCGCCACATTCTTCTGCTAAAACATTCTCCGTCACTTCGGCTTGGTGGTTGAAGCGTTCGTCTTGAACGAGGTTCATGAGCGTACCGCAACACCCTCCCTTCGGATCATGGGCACCAAAGATGACACGTTTCACACGAGACAGCACGATGGCCCCCGCGCACATCGGACAAGGCTCTAACGTGACGAACAGTTCGCAATCTTCCAAACGCCAATTGCCGAGCGCCTGGTTCGCCTGTTCAATCGCAATCATTTCGGCATGGGCCGCGGCCAATAAGTCCGTTTCTCGGCGATTATGACCCGCGGCAATCACCTCATCACCTTTAACGATGACGCATCCGATCGGCACTTCGCCGATTGCTTCCGCCTTCTTTGCTTCTTCTATGGCGAGCCTCATAAATCGTTCATCTCGTTCCATATACACACTCCGTTTCTGATCACTTATTATGAAAAAAAATGAAAATCATTTCGCTCGCCCTATCCACTTCATTGTATGCTAGAATGGAACTTGCACTTTGGATAATGGAGGATGACATCATATGTTTATAACGGTAGAGGGACCGATTGGTGTCGGGAAAACGTCACTGGCCCATATCATCAGTCAGCACTTTTCAATGCAGATGCTGAATGAAATTGTAGAAGAGAATCCGTTTCTCGGCAAGTTTTACGAAGATATCGACGAATGGAGCTTTCAAACGGAAATGTTTTTCCTTTGCAATCGCTTCAAGCAATTAGACGATATCCACAAACACCACTTGAGTCAACAGCAATCCGTCGTTTCGGACTATCATATTTTCAAAAACTTGATTTTTGCCCACCGTTCCCTGAGACCAGCTCATTTGAACAAGTATGAGCAAATCTACAAGATTTTGACACACGATATGCCCAAGCCTGATGTCGTCATCTACTTACACGCCAGCATCGAGACGTTGATGAAACGTGTCGCTTTGCGTGGACGTGAAGTAGAAGAGAATATGTCTCGCGACTACCTCGAACAGCTCGCCCGCGATTATGAAACGTTTATCGAATCATACCGCGCGACACACCCCGAAGTGACGATTCTTTCGTTCAGTGGAGATGAGCTCGACTTCGTCCAAAACCCGGATGATTTGACGCACGTCCTCGCAACGATCGAACGTGAATTAGAATTGACTAAAGGAGCACAAATCAAATGACGCTGAATGAAAAATATAACATTCCGAATGACACGATCATCACGATCGGTGGAATGGTCGGAATCGGTAAATCGACAATCACGAACTCACTTGCCGACGCCCTCAACTTCCGCACTTCACTTGAGAAAGTAGATACGAACCCTTATCTCGATAAATTCTATCATGACTTCGAGCGTTGGAGCTTCCACCTCCAAATCTATTTCTTGGCGGAACGCTTCAAAGAACAGAAGAAGATTTTCCAATACGGCGGCGGTTTCATCCAAGACCGTTCGATTTATGAAGATACAGGCATCTTCGCCAAAATGCACTACGAAAAAGGGACGATGTCTCCAACCGACTACGAGACGTACTCGAGTTTGTTTGAAGCAATGGTGCTGACTCCGTTCTTCCCACATCCTGACTTGCTCATCTATCTCGAAGGTTCGTTCGAGCAAGTGCTCGACCGCATTCAAATGCGCGGACGTGAGATGGAGCAACAAACACCAATCACGTATTGGGAAGAAATGTACGAACGCTATACGGAGTGGATCAACAACTTCAATCTTTGCCCGGTACTTCGTCTCTCAATCGAAGAGTATGACTTGATTAACGACCCGAACTCGGTCGAACTTATCCTTGAGAAAATCGAGAAACAATTGACGATCGCTCGCGAAGCGAAAGTCAGATAAATAAGAAGGTGCACTGCTCACTTGAGCGGTGCACCTTCTTTTTATGTGTGGGCGATATGAGATTTCCGATACGTCGGTGTCTTCCGAGCTTTTCGGAATCCATCGATGGAATCGAATACGGCTGCCACAATCGTGATGGCCACGACCAAACCGAATACCCATCCAAACGAATTGACCCCATTCGGGACATTCGTCTCCAGCCAATTCAAAAAGCGTGAATCGAACAACTGCGGAGAACTCGCCATCCAAATGATGAACGTGGCCGAGACGAGATTATAAACCAAATTAAACGAAGCGAGCGCATACGTCCAATGCCCTTTGATCCATTTCCATACCCCGAGTACGACTTGAAGCAAAATGACGGTCACGAACAACAAAATCACTTCTAGTAAGAACGACTGATTGAAGATTGGCGTGATCATCGCGAAACCAGCGCTCGTCGATTCATAGATTCCTAGCAAGCGTTCGGCGTTGAGATACACCCCAAACCAAACCACTGTCCAAAATAATCCGAATCCCGCATCAAATTTACCGATTCGACCGCCCTTCACCCGTTCTTTCAGCTTAGACACATCCCACTTCATGTCTGGCGCCGGCACATTATCAGGTGCATAGCGCTCAATCAAAAAGAAGATAAGCGTAATCCAAAACACGAGTTGAATCCCAACATCCCATAACGCATCGAACATGTTCGTCAAAAAGGTGCCGACTGTCGGCATAAGCGGTCCTGAGAACGTCGGCATGCTAGCGAATACAAGCCCAAAGAAAACGACAGCTAAGACGATTGGAACGACAAGCTTAACGACAGTCACATACACGGGGAAAAAACGTGGGCCGATGACATACTGCCCTTCCTTATAACGCGCGGCCACGACGGCCGGATGCCCCATCTCTGCTAACACCCGTTTCACGTCTGCCTCAGACGGTTGTTCGGGCAACGCTGACTCAATCGATTGCCGAACCGAGGCAGCGGCTTCCTCACGCCGCTTCGGTGGAACGTGCCGTATGACCTCATCGATATATACGTCAATCCAATCCATGACGCTCCTCTCCTTCCTTTTGCGCCATCACAGTCTATATGATTAAGATTCCCGATTGATTAACGAATTAGTTGATTTTCGCTAGATTGACACAAACAAAAAAGCCGCAGACCGGAGTCTGCGACCATAAAAAAACGCATCTGCCCATGCAGATGCCAAAACAAGCGGAGTTGGTGGGATTCGAACCCACGCGAGCCTTACGACTCCTAACGGATTTCGAGTCCGTCCCCTTCAGCCGGGCTTGGGTACAACTCCAGGCTTAAAAAAGTGTAAAAAAAAGAAAGTGGAGGAGGTGGTGGGATTCGAACCCACGCAGGCTATTACACCCCTGACGGTTTTCAAGACCGTTCCCTTAAACCACTTGGGTACACCTCCAAAGCTCATATACAATTGGTGAGCAAACATCTCGCTCGACATGATTTATAGTACCAACTTGGCAGACAGATGTCAAACCCTTTTGTGAAAAAACATTAAAAAAACCGAAAATAATCCCGTCTTAACGATACGGTTCAGACGGGATTATTTGTTCATTACTGAGGCATTTCAATTTTCTCGATGCCGCCCATATATGGACGTAATACTTCCGGAATGACGACTGAACCGTCAGCCTGTTGGAAGTTCTCTAAAATCGCAGCGACAGTCCGTCCGACTGCGAGGCCAGAACCGTTGAGTGTATGGACGAATTCAGGTTTTGCGTTCGCTTCGCGACGGAAACGGATTCCGGCCCGGCGTGCTTGGAAGTCTTCAAAGTTCGAACAAGATGAGATTTCACGATACATCCCTTGCGCCGGCATCCACACTTCGATGTCATATTTCTTCGCAGCTGTGAAGCCGAGATCTGCCGTACACATGCTGAGCACTTGATATGGGAGACCAAGACGCTTAAGCACTTCTTCAGCGTGGCCCGTCAAGAGTTCGAGTTGTTCATAAGACTCTTCAGGTTTCACAAACCGGACGAGCTCGACTTTGTTGAACTGATGCTGACGAATGAGCCCACGCGTGTCGCGTCCGGCTGATCCTGCTTCTGAACGGAAACAAGCGCTATACGCTGTATACGTGATTGGAAGTTGGTCTTCAGCGATAATCTCCTCACGGTGCATGTTCGTCACCGGAACTTCTGCCGTCGGTACGAGGAAGTAGTTCGTGTCCGCCACTTTAAATGCGTCTTCCTCAAATTTAGGAAGTTGTCCCGTCCCGGTCATCGCGTCTCGATTGACCATATAAGGAGGAAGCACTTCAGAATAGCCATGTTCATCGGCATGCATATCCATCATGAAGTTGATGAGGGCACGTTCGAGACGTGCGCCGAGACCTTTATAAAAGACAAACCGGCTGCCTGTCACTTTACCCGCTCGTTCCACATCGACGATTTTCAAGTCTTCCATGACGTCCCAATGCTGTTTGAGTTCAAATTCGAACGTCGGTTTTGTTCCGACTTCACGGATCGTGACGTTATCGTCTTCCGTTTCGCCAATTGGCGTTGATTCGTGCGGGATGTTCGGGATGCTGAGGAGAATCAAGTTCAACTCGGCCTCGACTTCACGCAATTCTTCATCGAGTAATTTGATTTCATCCCCGAGACGGCGGGTCTCGAGAATCGGTCCATCCGCATCTTGCTTATTGCGTTTCAATTCCGCAATTTGCTTCGTCGCTTCATTTCGTTTCGCTTTCTTCACTTCGACCTCATTGATCAAGTTGCGGCGTTTCTCTTCTAGCTCCGGGAAACGATCGAGCGCACTCAAATCCTCGCCGCGATGAGCTAGCTTCGTTTTAATCTCTTCAAAATCTGTTCGTAATCGTTTAATGTCTAACATTCGTTATTCCTCCTTTTTTCACATAAAAAGGTGGCACGCCCCTTTCCCGTAGGAAAGGGACGAACCACCTTGGATCCGCGTTGCCACCCTCGTTGCCCGAAATCGGGCCACTCGATGCACGTAACGTGTGCGTAACGTGACTTGTTTCCAAGCCAATGCTCCGAGGCCGATTCGGTTACATCATCCCACTAGTTTGCACCAACCACTAGCTCTCTGTCAGTAGATGACCGTAACGTACTTTTCCCCATCATTGCATCTGTCATTGAATTAGTTTTACTTTACAACATCTCAACTCTATCGACAAGACTCAGTTTTCCGAGCACGAGTCGAATCTCATCTAAAAAGTCCGAGAAGGCACGCGTCATGCGTGTCAAAAACGACGCCATCTCGACCGGTTCGGCCGCGACGAGCGTTCCTTTAGGTGGAAGTTCACCATCTAGATACCGGACGCTTCCGGAAGGCTCGATGGTGACGGTCCCGACCTGTTGATCGGCCGCAATTGGAGCTTTTGTATCAGGAAGGTCATACGTTGGTTCGGGTACGGCCTGTCCTTTTTCAACAAGTACTTCAAAAGCTGACGTCGTGCGCACTTTTGCCGACTCGACTGTACCTTCAGCGACATGCAGCGTCGCCGGGACGATTTCACCAGTCCGTAAAATAGGGGTCAAGACGAAATCGCCATAGGCATAGTCGTGAAGCGCCTTTGTAGCAGTATAGCGCCCTTGATCGGTCTTCGCTCCGAGAACGACCGATAACACGGTACGTCCATCTCGCGTCGACACGCCGATAAAGCAGTAACCGGCATCGTCGGTCGTGCCCGTTTTAAAGCCAAGCATACCCGGATAGGCTAAATCACGACCAGCGAGCATCCGGTTCGTCGCTTCAAATCGGACTCCATCGATATCAACATACGCTTGTTTCGTCACATCGAGCACTTCCGGGAACTTCGTCAAATACGCCAAAGCTAGCATCATCAAATCATTGGCCGATGTCAAATTCTCCCCTGGACGTCCCGCTGACACAGAGTCAAGTCCCGATGCATTGGCGAACGTCGTTTGGGTCATGCCAAGTTCGGTCGCCCGTTCGTTCATTTTCTTTACGAATACCCCTTCCGAACCAGAGACGGCCTCGGCCAATGTGACCGCTGCCTCGTTCGCGGAACGAATCAACGCCACGTCGTATAGCTCTTTCACCGTGTACGGTTTATTGACGAGCGGAATCCGAGCCAATCCTGGTTTTCGGGTCAGCGCCAACGCCTTGTCGCTCGGGGTCACTTCTTGGCTCCAACTGAGGTCACCTGCTTCGATGGCTTCTCGGACGAGAAAAGCGGTCATCAGCTTAGTGATTGATGCCGGAGGAAGCATCGCGTCCTCTTCTTGTGAGAACAGGATTTGTCCCGTCGTCATGTCCACGAGCATCGCGCCGGTCGCATCAACTTTAGGTGCCGCCGATGCATCCGTCGGCACGATCATATTTAAAAGGATTGCCCAAACGAGCATCCTTCCGATCCATCTTTGTCTCACGGTCTTGCCCCTTTCTATACGTATCTCGTTACAGTGTAGCAAAAAAACACATGAAAAAGGCTCCCTATTTGCTAGAGAGCCTTTCAATCAGGCGAGTTGTCGCTTCGTCGCTTCAACCATGTCCAAGAAATAGCGGTGCATCGACAAGTCGTCCGTCAATTCCGGGTGGAACGAGCAGGCCATATACTTGTCATACCGAACCGCGACAATCGCTTCCTCGACCTCGGCGAGCACCTCAACGCTCGCTTCGACCGATGCGACTTGCGGCGCTCGAATGAACACCGCTTCGACAGCGTCATCGATTCCATTAACAGTCAAATCGACTTCAAAGCTATCAACTTGTCGTCCGAACGCATTCCGTTTGACCGTCATTGGGATTTTACGCAAGTGCGCATCATATCCTTCGACTTCGGTCGCGAGCAAAATCAAACCAGCGCACGTTCCGAACATCGGCAACTCCGTATTCTCACGTAACGGCTCGAGCAACTCGTACCGATCGAGTAGGCGACGCATCGCCGTGCTCTCCCCACCCGGTAAGACGAGTCCATCGATTCGATTTAAGTCATCGACCGAGCGGACGACGAGTGTATTCGCACCAAGTGCTTCGAGCATGTGAACGTGTTCGCGAATTGCACCTTGCATTCCGAGTACACCAATCGTGGTCATCTTACCAACCTCGCGGTGCCATGAGTTCTTCTTGTTTGAGCGTGCGGACGTCGAGTCCCTTCATCGCTTCGCCGAGTCCTTTCGACAAGTGCGCGATGCGCTCATAGTCATCATGGTACGTCGTAGCTTCAACGATGGCACGGGCGAATTTCTCAGGGTTCTCCGCCTTAAAGATTCCTGATCCGACAAAGACGCCGTCCGCTCCGAGGTGCATCATGAGTGCCGCATCGGCTGGTGTCGCAATTCCGCCTGCTGCGAAGTTGACGACCGGGAGGCGACCCGCTTCACGGATTTGCATGAGTACTTCAAACGGGGCACCAAGATCACGTGCTTCCGTCATCACTTCGTCGATGCTCATCGAGAGCAATCGTTTCACTTGGGCTTGAACGGTACGCATGTGACGAACCGCTTCGACGATGTTGCCGGTTCCCGGCTCACCTTTCGTCCGAATCATCGCTGCACCTTCCCCAATGCGGCGTGATGCTTCACCAAGGTCGCGCGCGCCACAGACGAACGGTGCTTTGTAGTCACGTTTGTAGAGATGGAACTCTTCGTCAGCAGGTGTCAATACTTCACTCTCGTCAATGAAATCAACCCCCATTGATTCAAGGACACGTGCTTCAGCGATGTGACCGATCCGGCACTTCGCCATGACCGGTACCGATACCGCACCCATGACGTCTTCAATGATTGTCGGGTCGGCCATACGAGCAACACCGCCCATTTTGCGAATATCTGAAGGTACGCGCTCGAGTGCCATGACGGCAACTGCACCTGCTGCTTCAGCAATTTTGGCTTGCTCCGCGTTGATGACGTCCATAATGACGCCACCTTTTTGCATCTCGGCCATACCACGTTTTACTTTGTCTGTCCCTACTTGTCTCTTTTCCAAATGGATCCCCTCCAATAAGCTAGTCTACTTGCAAGTATAAATTGATTTGACTATATTGAAAGTGCCAGTTTTATATTTTTTAAAGTGGTCAGTTCGAACAAAGGACTTCATTTCTCGATTCTCGAATGTTTTAAAGATTAAAGGAGATGATGGAATGGATCAATGGAACAGTCGTGACGACGCGCAGGAGCGCAGCTTTTTCGGAAAAACGGGAATGGTCTCGCTCGTCATCGGATTCGTGCTATATTTTTTCTTTGGCTGACCACAGAAAGGACACATCATGGATATGCTCACGTTCTCGCTCGAGGCTGACTCGAGCGTCCCGTTATATGAACAACTCTATCTACACATTCGGCAAGCCATCGTCGATGACACCCTCACCACCGGGACGAAACTCCCATCCAAACGAAAGTTAGGCGACTTTTTAGATGTCTCGCAAACGACAGTCGAACTGGCCTACGCTCAACTGCTCGCGGAAGGATACGTCGAATCGTTGCCACGCAAAGGCTTCTACGTGTTACCGCAAGAAGAACTGTACGTTAGGCGCGGCAGTAGCAGTAGCGTTATCGAACCGCTCCCGGTGAAAAAAACATATGAGTTCGACTTGTATCCGAGTCAAATCGACACGACCGCTTTCCCATTTGAACGTTGGCGCAGGCACTTAAAACAAGTCGTCTCGGAAGAACATCACGATTTGCTGTCACTCGGCTCTGTCCAAGGCGATTTCGTCCTTCGCCAAGAGATTGCAACCTATCTCTATCATTCGCGCGGTGTGCATTGTTCTCCCGAACAAATCGTTGTCGGATCGGGAACCGAGCAACTTTTGCCTCAATTGTTAGAACTGTTACCGGATACTACGACGTTTGGCATCGAGGATCCCGGTTATCCGCTGACTCGTCAACTGTTCGCGCACCAACGGCGGACGTTCATCCCGCTTCCTGTCGATGAGAGCGGCGTTCGTGTCGACCTGGTGGAGCAAGCATCCATTGATGCCCTCTATGTCACACCGGCCCATCAATTTCCGACCGGGACCATTCTATCGGTCAGTCGGCGTCAACGTCTGCTCAACTGGGCATCGGAGCGGCAGATGTATGTGATTGAAGATGATTACGATAGTGAATTCCGTTATAGCGGCAAACCGATTCCGTCTTTGCAAAGCATGGATCAAAACGAGCGGGTCGTTTATTTGAGCACATTCTCTAAATCATTGATGCCTTCCTTGCGAATCGGTTATATGGTACTCCCGCCTCCGCTGCTGAATCGATACCGGGAGCGCTACCGTCACTTTACGTGCAGTGTCCCCCGTTTCGAACAACATACGTTGGCCGAATTTATGGCGACCGGTGATTTTGAGAAACACTTGAACCGGATGCGGAAGACGTACCGCCGGAAACTTGAAATCATTATCGCCGCCTTCAAACCGTACGAACCGACTGTCTCCGTCACGGGGGCGAGCGCTGGTCTTCACGTCGTCCTGTCTGTTCATACCAGCGAAACGAGTGAAGAATTGAAACGATTGGCCGAGGCTTCGAATATCCGCATCAACGCGATGACAGACTATCGTATCGAATCAAGCGACACGATTCCTCAGTTTTTATTTGGATTTGCCGCCTTATCCGAAGAAACGTTACCCGCTGCTGTCAGTGCGCTCATGTCGTGTTGGAACATTGAGAAAGGAAGAGATGGATGAAACGGTCACGCTACGTCGTCGGTGGGCTCCTTTTGTTAATTGGTACACTCCTGTTATCCGAATCGTGGTGGAAAGACCAACTCACGGCATGGAACAGTCAACAAGTGACCGCCGAAATTCAACCGAGACAGCCAGAAGCCGGTGAATTTGAGTTTTCAAACGTCGAGCCGTTGTCATGGGAACAACTTCTCACTGTGCGCAATCGGTTTCATGATTTACCGACCATTGGACTCATTTCGATTCCAGATGTCGAGCTCGAGCTCCCGATCTTATATGGGCTCGACAATGAGAACTTGGCTGTCGGGGCCGGAACGATGGACCCGGACCAGCGAATGGGAACTGGAAACTATGCACTTGCGGGACACTACACGCAAAGCCCGACCGCCTTGTTCGGTCCGCTTCACATCATCGACATCGGCATGTCCATCTACTTGACCGACATGACACATACGTTCGAATACGAAGTTACTTCGCTTGAGACAGTTCCCCCGACACGGGTCGACGTGCTCGACCCGACAACAGAACCGACGATTACGCTCGTCACATGCACGTTCGATGCGACCGAACGTTTGATTGTCAAAGGACGCTTCGTGAACCAAACGCCTCTCTAACCGATAGGCGTTTTTGTTATTTTTAAAAAAATGTATTGTGAGCGCTTACATATTCAGCTAAACTATTCCTGAAACCGTTTGCGCAATTTCGACAATTCGTTGCCCTGTAGACGACACATTCCATGAAAGAGGTGCTTTATGAAGAAAAAAGCGGCACGACAGACGACCACGTTATTGTTATCATCCGTTCTCCTCATCCAAGCCGGCGTTCCGATGAACGCATTGGCCGAGCCTGCGACAATCTCGATTGATGGCTTAAAAACGGATTGGACGAACACGCCAGCGCTCGCCACATCCCCACAGGCGGGTTGGCAAGGATTCGATTTAGGAGACCTCTATCTGCAGAACGATGCGCGTAACCTTTACTTTTATGTGGATGCGAACAACGTCCCGAACTGGGGCGACAATGGTCAGTACATAAATATCGCCCTCCAAATCAACGAACAAGATTCAGGCGTAGCGACAAACCCGATCGGCCATCCGTTCAACTTCAGCCAAACTGATAAAAAACCACAGTATCATATTTTACTTCGCGTCGATGGCGACACGTCAGTAAAAGAAGCCGCTCTGTATGAAGCAGGAAAATCCACGCCGCTCGCAAACTTGAGCAACTTAAACGGCGCCTCGTTTGCCATTGATCGCACGAAAGGCTTTGAAGGCAAAATTCCATTGTCCCTGCTTGGTCTAAACAATGATGATACCGTTCGGGTCCTCACGGTACTCAGCGGGAATAACGCTACCGAGCACGGTGCGTTCGACACGATTCCAAGCAATGCGGCCAATAAAGTCGCCGATAGTTGGAACGTTTCGGCGACTCCGTCGACACAATCGGTATATAGCCCAGCCTTCACGTTGAGCGGTGTCGAGACGGTCAGTCAACTCGAAGTGACAGCGGTCACGCCGGCCAATCAATCGGAACAAGTGGAAATCAAATCCCCAATCACATGGACGTTCAATGAACCTGTGTCGTTAGATGCTTCGAACATCAGCTTGATGAATGGCGAGACAGCTGTACCGTTCACGGCTGAAGCGAGTGGATCGACCGTGACCGTCACACCGACCGAAGCACTCGACTTGAATCAAACGTATACCGCGACCCTTCCCGCGGGTGCTGTGAAAGGAAATCTATCGAACACCACGTTGCCGGCATTGACGACGTCATTTAAAACCATCACTGAAATCGCCGATCCGTGGAAAACACAACGCTACATCGAGATGTTGTACGTCCGGGCCGACAACGATTACACGGACTGGAATTTATGGACGTGGAGCACGGGTGCCAAAGACGGTCAAGTTGACCCGTATAAAATCACCGAAGACGGCGCCATCTTCCGAATCCCAGTCGGAAAAGATGCAACCAATGTCGGTTTTGTCATCCGCAAAGGCACGGATTGGGCCGTGAAAGATGGTTACGGAGAAGACCGCTATGTGAAACTCGGGAGCGACCGGGTGACGAAAGTCGTCGTCGAGAGCGGCAAAGGGACGTTCCATCAAGCACCGACGATTCAAGGACCCTTGTTTGAAGATGGTGCCGTCACGTTCTTCTACCGTGACAAAGCGTTGTATGAAGCGGGACAACTCGATGAAATCGACAGTGTCGCATTAAAAGTCAATGGCACGACGTACCCGATGACTTACGAAGCCAAAAATGAATGGTTCCGCCATACGGTCAAATTACCGGAAGGGAAACATGATTATACGTTCCTTGTCACAAAAGATGACGTCACGAACGAAGTGAAGGATCCTTACTTCGAGGCTTCGAGCGTCGAGTATCGTCGTCCAAACGTTAAACTAGCGGCAAGCGTGGCACCGAAAGCCCTCAGTTCTCGCGAAAACGCGGTCGTCCAGGTGAAGCCGACGTTGCCAAAAGGCGTCAAGCTGCGTCAACTGTTCATCGATGCACGTCCTCTTGGTGGACCAGCTAAACTAGAAGTCGACCCGGCCCTCAACAAGCAGACGATTGCAGTCAAAGATACCGTCAAACCGGGCAATAAATTCTTAACGATTACTGCGATTGATCAATACGGTAACGTCCATAAGACGAAAACATCGTTAACGGTCCGACCGGTCTCGATGAAGGACAAGCAAGAGTTCGATTGGGATGAGGCACGGATTTACTTCATGCTGACCGACCGATTCTACGATGGGGATAAAACGAACAATAACCCGAACGGTGAATACTATGACCAAGACCATCTTGAGTCTTATCACGGCGGCGACTTTGCCGGTGTGACGAAGAAACTCGACTACTTGGATAAACTAGGCATCAATACGATTTGGATTACACCGATTGTCGATAATATCGATTGGGATCTTCGCTACGGTAAAGATGGATCACAGTATGGCTATCATGGATACTGGGCGAAAAACTTCGAAAAACTCGATGAGCATCTCGGCGATATGAAAGCATTCCATCGTCTGATTGACGAAGCGAATGCTCGCGGTATGAAGATTATGGTCGACGTCGTCTTGAACCACCCTGGCTACGGGATGGAACCAGGAGCTGTAGACACGGGCGCCACAAACTTCCCAACCGATCAAGAGCGCAAAGCGTTCGACGGCATGATTCGTTCGAATCCGGTCGATGGCGATGACTTGAAGATGTCTCTTTCAGGATTACCGGACTTTAAGACCGAAGAGGCTGCCGTCCGTGAACAACTCGTCAAATGGCAGACGGATTGGATTAAACGCTCGAAAACGAAAAAAGGAAACACCATCGATTACTTCCGCGTCGACACGGTCAAACACGTCGACTCTACAACATGGAAGTCGTTCAAAAACGAATTGACGGCCATCAAACCGGACTTCAAAATGATTGGCGAACATTACGGTGCAAGTGTGAACAACACGGGCGGTTACTTACAGAGTGGCCAGATGGACTCACTTCTCGACTTTGATTTCAAGTATCAGGCCGAACGTTTCATCAACGGGAACATTGATGATGTCGAGAGCGCGCTTCAATATCGCAACACGCAACTCTCGAATGAAGCGACACTCGGACAATTCCTTAGCAGCCATGACGAGGACGGTTTCCTCGTATCACGTGCTGGAGGCGATGAAGGGAAGCATATGGTCGCCGCCTCGCTTCAAATGACGGCGAAAGGACAGCCTGTCATCTACTATGGTGAAGAGGTTGGACAGTCCGGAAAACATGCGTTGGATATGGATAAGGGCGAGTTCAATGAAAACCGTTATGACTTCGACTGGAAACGAGTCAAAGGAGAAGGTAAAGCGATGCATACGCATTACCAAAAGCTACTCAATATTCGTGCCGACTATTCAAAAGTATTTAGTAAAGGAACGCGTGCCGTCGTTGCTGGTGGTTCTGCCACTGGATACTCTGTCTTTGAACGGAAGCACGGCAAAGACTCTGTTCTCGTGGCCTTGAACACGACAGAAGCCAAACGAACGATCACGTTCCAGACAAAACTCAAGCATAAAACGACGCTCGTCGACCGCTATAGCGGACGTCATTACGTCGTCAAACGAGATGGGAAAGTGACCGTCAGCTTACCTGCACAGGACGATGGTGGTACTGTAATTCTCGTGGCCAAGTCAAAAAAATGATAACGAAAAGCCGTTGCCTCTAATTTAGAGACAACGGCTTGTTGTTTAGCGTGAATAGTTTGGAGCTTCTTTAGTGATGTGGACATCGTGAGGGTGACTTTCTTGTAACCCAGCCCCAGTCATGCGGATAAACTGAGTATCCTCACGTAGCGCACGGATATCGGCAGCCCCACAATAACCCATTCCTGAACGAAGGCCTCCGATGAGTTGATAGACAGTATCGGCTAGTTCACCACGATAAGCGACGCGTCCTTCAATACCTTCTGGTACGAACTTTTTATCGGCTTCTTGGAAATAGCGATCTTGGCTGCCTCGTTTCATCGAAGCCTCAGAACCCATTCCACGGTACGTCTTGAACTGACGACCTTGATAGATTTCCATCTCTCCTGGGCTTTCTTTCACACCTGCGAGAAGGCTACCAAGCATAACGGCATGAGCTCCAGCTGCAATAGCTTTCACAATATCACCAGAATACTTGATTCCGCCATCAGCGATAACTGTGACACCGTGTTCTCTAGCTTCGGTGACACAATCATATACTGCTGTGATTTGTGGTACACCAACACCGGCGACAACACGTGTCGTACAGATTGATCCTGGACCAATACCGACTTTAATGACCGATGCTCCGGCTTCAATCAAAGCTCGTGTTGCTTCAGCTGTTGCCACGTTTCCAGCGATAATTGGAAGCGTCGGGAACATGTCGCGAAGTTCTTTCACTTTCTCGATGACACCGGCTGAGTGTCCGTGAGCCGTATCAACGACTAATGCATCGACACCTGCATCAACAAGAATTTGAGCACGTGATGCGGCATCTTTCGTGACACCAACGGCAGCTGCTACGAGCAAACGACCTTGTTTGTCTTTTGCAGCATGTGGGAATTGTTCGACTTTCTCAATATCTTTTGTTGTAATGAGACCTTTCAATACGCCTGAATCGTCGACGAGCGGCAATTTCTCAATCCGATGTTGATGAAGGATGCGCTCAGCTTCTTCAAGTGACGTCCCTACTTTTGCCGTAACAAGGTTTTCCGTCGTCATGACATCTGCAATCACCGTCGAGTAATCTTTAATGAAGCGAAGGTCACGGTTTGTCAAAATCCCGATTAATTTACGCTCGGTTTCTGAATTGACGATCGGGACTCCCGAGATACGGTATTTACTCATCAAGTACTCTGCATCATATACTTGACGCTCCGGCGTCAAATAGAACGGATTCGTGATGACGCCGTTCTCTGAACGTTTAACGCGATCGACATGTTCAGCCTGCATCTCCATCGACATGTTTTTATGAATGACCCCTAAGCCGCCTTGACGCGCCATCGCAATGGCCATCGGTGCTTCTGTGACAGTATCCATACCAGCACTGATGACTGGAACATTTAACTCAAGACCTTCGCAAAGTTTAGTGCTTAAATCCACATCTCTTGGCAAGACATTTGAAAAGCGCGGTACGAGTAAGACGTCATCAAACGTTAATCCTTCTTTTGCAAACTTGTTTTCCCACATAAAAATCAATTGCCCCTTTCTCTATCGGACCCGAATCTTTGTTTCGAAATATTTCTGTAATGGTAACAGGTATAGCTCGAAAGTGCAATTCAATTCACGATGTTCAGAAAGTTCAGAATTGTGTTCGTTCTATTTGCTTTTCGTTGTTAATGTTCGGGAATAGATTATATATACCGTCAAGGAAGCAAAATTATAAATAAAATCTATAAAAAAGACGACCGAGCGGATGCTCGATCGTCTTTCGCGTTGGCCTGGCAACGTCCTATCCTCACAGGGGGAGACCCCCAACTACTTTCGGCGCTGAAGCGCTTAACTTCCGTG
>NZ_JACSLX010000017.1:0-19292 GCF_018618335.1 Exiguobacterium sp. s152 | reverse complement strand
GGCAAGTCCTTTTTCTTTTCTAAAATAGGAGTGCAGAGTTGTGTACGTTTCCGTTGCACACTTCTGCACTCCTATTTTGCATTACACAACCCTCAATTCTTTTTAGTTTTTGTTTTTCAAAAGTGTGCGCCGGCGCACACTTTCAGGTCGATATTTCTTATCATTGGTCCCTCTCCAACTCTGTCTGCATACCAACCCTCAATTCTTTTAGTTTTTGTTCTTCAAAAGTGTGCGCCGGCGCACACTTTCAGGTCGATGTTTCTAATCATCGGTCCCTCTCCAAACTCATCTGCATACCGATCCTCAATTCTTTCTGGTTTTCGTTCTTCAAAAGTGTGCGCCGGCGCATACTTTTCTAAATGCTTATAAGCTTCATGAACAAACAAATTCGAACATGCTAAGTCCGCTTTTCATTTAAAACTGATCAATTTATTTTAAATAATTCCAAAAAAAATCAAGAGCACTGACACATCATGATGCTTAGTTGTTTGTAAAGTATCTTTATTTTCTTTTATTGTCGAAGACAGAGTGAAAGAATAAGAAATCGCCTTATCTACAATATTTATATTCTAAAAGTGTGCGCCGGCGCACACTTTTCTGAAAACTACGGTATTTGAAATAATTTAAATTGGATAAAAAAATATGCCTTAATTTGTGCTATATTTATCCTTAGAAGAGGTGATCAATATGGAGACTCAATCAACCTCCAATGGCCGCTCGCAACAACTCATCATTTCTCAAGCGGTCACGGCTATTCAAAGGCATCGTATGGAGGAGATTCTCCACAGCGTGTCTATCTTTGATATCCAGGAATTCGTCACGACACTTTATCAAGAGCACTATCAATTCGAAAATTTAGAGGCTTCTTATAAGAAGATACGTTATCATTCATTCAACAAGCTAAAGAAGCGATGGGTGCAGGCTGCCATCCGAAACTACGAAGAGGGGCGTGGCCCGAAGAAAGAATTGCGTGCCCGGTTCGAGATGATTACCGCATATCATCATTTGGTCGGCCCTGAAGCCTTCCTGAAAGAGTTTCACGTGAAAACCATCGAAGGTTATATGCAACAATGCATCCTAGAATTGAAAGAATGGGCTGAGAATCCGAATCTGTTAATCCATACGTATCCTTACTGGTCCCAAAAGACGGTAAATCAGAAAAAGACCTCACTCAAGACGGATGTTTTGATGATCCTGTGGGAGGTCGCCAAAGAAGTAGACCTCAACCAACCGACTGCGCACCACTCTCCGACGCTCGCCGTCGATATCCCGTTCTTCGGTATGTCGGACCGCATCAAGAACCAGACAGACCTGTTGGATGAGAAACTGAACGAAGCGTCGCAGCTGAATCTCGAGCTTCAAAACTATGACACGGTCATCCCGAAATACAAGAAGGGGATTCCCGACCACCTCTCTGTCCTCGTCAGCAAAGAGTTCATCCAAGAATTGAACGGGAAAGTGCCTGATCTCGACTCGAAAGATTTCGAGGCCTTCACAGAGATTCTCGCGTACCGGGACATGACGTTCCAGACAAGCCGTAAAATCATCTTCCCGCTCTCGCAGCTCGTCAAGAAGCTGTATGCGAACGACAGTGGAAAAAGCTACGATTTGACGACGCAACGTCTCATGAAGCTCGGTTATTATCGGGTCGCAGGACACAACGAGGACGGGGACTTCTTCATCCGAGGCCTGTTCTCCTCGGTGACCATTAAAAATGCGACGACATTAGCCGAGAGCCAGGTCATCGTCACGGTCAGTGAGGAAATCTACGACGACCTGTTGAAACAACAGATCGTCAGCATCTACGGGGAACAGATCGAACAGTTGAAAGGCAGTTTTGCCTATCATCTGGCCTTCGTCCTACAAAAAGAGCGGATGAGCTCCATTCAGACCGGGGAGCAGCAACCCGTCCGTAGGCACTGGCGTCAGTTCACATATTCGATTCGATTCAACAAGGTCCGAAAGGCCGATAACCTGAAAGAGCTTGAGTTGAATCTGGATCGAATCAAGGAACATGATTTCATCCTGAAGGAATGGCATCGCTCTGGTGATTATTATTTCTTCACCTTCTACCCGTTGGAGTCATGGGAATTGCCAGGTCATGCGGACACATTACTGTTATAACTATAATCGCGCAGAACCCAGTCTAGCTGGGTTCTTTTCAATTGATTTACTCCATTGTTTCACATGAATCACGATGATTCGAATTTAACAGTGAAGTCGGAACCAACACGTCCAATGATTTCGAGTATCGTCGGACATCTTGAATTATATCTTCTCTTGTAACGTACCAAACTTACACTTTCCTCTCATTCTTCTTAAAAAATGGCGCTGGTTTGAATCTATCTCCCCTAAATCTTCATCTTAAGATTCGATAGATGTTCAATCAAATCGCCTTTCTTGGTGAATATGGCTTTCCTTTATATCAGATTTCAACGATTTTGGTAAAAGGTGACCGTACCAAACTTGCACTTTTCGTTTTTTGGTAACAGATGACCGTACTGAAAGTGCATTTTCTTATTTTGGTCACGAAACACCGTACAGAAACTACATTTTTATCGATTCATCGCTATTTAGAAAATAAATTTTTAAGACTCTTATTGCCTTTTTGGTAACAGATGACCGTACTGAAACTACATTTCCTTCTCTTTTGGTAACAAACGACCGTACCAAACTTACACTTTTACTTTTTTGGTAACAAAACACCGTACCAAAACTACACTTTTCTCCTTTCCATCTAAAAAAATCTACTCCATTCTCTAAAGGAATGGCGCTATAGAGCGGATGAATCAATTTTGGTAACAAATGACCGTACTGAAAATGCATATTTTTGTCGGTTCAAAATGGCTTTATATCAACGTATTTTTCATTTTGGTAACAAAACACCGTACTGAAAACGCACTTTGACACTATCTTGAAAGAGCTGGATACTGAAACTAGCATATTTTAGGTTAGGGGAGGTGTGGGAGAGATGATGGAAACGAATCGACATATTTTAATCGCCAATAAACTATTGGTCGCGATGAGCGGATTGACGCGTTGGACGAAACGCCCAGATCACTATCGTTACGAGCAGCATCACTATAACATTCCGGCCTGTTTCACGGCCTTCAAATGGACCAAGTCTCGAATCCGCCATATTCTCTCCATTCTCGCCTATGCCGATGACCAAGGGAAAGTCGAATTCATTGAAGACCACATGGTCGCGAATTTTGCATGCACGTCGGTCCGCTCCCTACATAACAACTTGAAGACCTTCGAACAGAATGGGCTCATGACGGTCGTACGTCACTTCCCAGGAGTGATCTCAATCCAATTGACGGATTACCTTGAAAACTATCGTGATTTGTTTGTGGACGGTGCAACGGTCGATTCGAAGACCGGGTATACGTCTGTTTGGCACGGTCTCTTGTCCGAACTGATCGCACTCGATAATGTGAATACGTTGCGACTCGCGCTACGGACAATCGTCCAGGTCGAGAAAGATGTTCATGTCCAGTCAAATGAACAAGCCATCCTGACCTACGATGAGATCAAAGGATTCCTTCCTAAATACTGTGGCCATAAGCTCGCCATCCAAAAGATGATGTCTGGTCTTACATTCCTTCAGGTCTCGCTTGTCGAAGACAGTAAGCATTTCTTGAACATGGTCAAACAAAATGTCTCACTCAAGAAACGAGTCCAAGACGTGACGCGCCCCCTCTTACTCGAAGTTCAGCTCTCGGCTGCGCAAGACAGTAAGCAGATCAAAGAGAAAGACCGCTCGGAAGTTCAACTCCTGTGGTTCGAATTGCGCAAGCGAGTAGGGGAATTCTTCGACTTTGATGCACTCAAAGTCAACCGTGACTCACTCTTCTCGATGAGCGATACATTCGGGGCCGAGACATTCAAACGGGTCGTCGAAGAGTTAAAACAGGCATTCCTACACCATCGTGAGGACTTGGTCCACTCGAGCACCCATAAGCTGTTCTTTGAGGAGCCAATTTTCTATCTTCACCAACGACTAAAAGAGAACCAGGCAAAATTGGCTATCGCATGATGGTCTATTTGTCATGTTCATTTTTGAAAATATATATGAAAACGACCCATTTTTTCAGGTATTTCCTTCTGTTTATATTGTTTCTCATTCGTTCTAAGTCATCATTGCATACTGAATCTGCTTTTTTTTACTTTTAGGAAAAAAATCAAACCAAGTAGTTAAGTAATCAAGGATTTACTGAATTAAATCCTCTCTTGTTTTTTAATTCTCAAATCAGAGTTGAAAAAAAATGAACCTTTGTGAACGAAACGATGGCCCTTTTGAAATATCTCTTTTCACTTAAATCGTCAGAAGGATTGGTATGACTAGATTGAGAGACCCTCTTCTTTTTCTAATTCTATTAATCTTTATTTAACTCTCTCTAATCTATTTATATTTTTTTAACTCAGAAGAATATGGTTTTATCTCTTCTTCTATTATTTAAATCATATCCAGATGTGCCAAGTATTTCTTCTATAGAAAAGATCTACAAATATGAATGACGTTCACAACAGGAACTTTGTATAAATACATAGTCCAAAAATGTCTCTGTATACAATTCGACGTCGAAACGTATACAGAAAATATTTAGATGCAAAAATCGTATACAAACCAAAAATATTATTGTATACATATTCGTATTGAATTTATCAGTGTCTTTGCTGTTTTTGTGTTGAATGGAAAGAGTGAATGTGACATGATATGAAAGACAAAGGGGAGAAAAGATGAACATACTAACGTTTTACATATCGAAAGGTGGATCAGGCAAGACGACCTGTTCTTTGAATATGGCTTACGCCTTGGGTGAGCTGGGACAACGAGTCCTCATCATTGATTTGGATCCCCAAGGCTCGCTCAGTAAGTTGATGTTAAAAGAATCCGATACGATCAAGTATATGACGATGTTTGATGTACATACACGGAATCTCGATATCCGAGAAGTCCTGTTTGATGATGAAACGTATCACGTGAGTCTTCTCCCCTCGAATGAACGAAATGCGAGGTTGATCAATTTAATCTCTGAGCAAGACAAGCTCTTCCTATTAAAGGACATGATTGCACCACTCGAGGATGAGTTTGATTGGATCATCTTAGACTCGGTCCCATCAATCAATGAACTCTCGAAAGTCGTGCTTTCGACGTCAAATATGACGGTCATCCCATTCATGCCGAAGAAGCTCGTGTTCGATCAACTCGCGAGTACGGTCCGTACTGTTCAAAAAGTGAAAAAATTCTATAATCCAGAACTTGTCATCACGGGTATTCTTCCCGTCGCCATGGATGCTTCGTTAAAGGCAGATAAAGAATACTATGAAGCAATGGAAGCCATAGCGAAGGAAGAGGCAATAGAGATCCTTCCGATGGTCAAACGATCCACCTTCATCGAGAAAGCTGCCGATAGTGGGAAAAGTGTCATCCAGTACCGCTCCAAGGAATCGAAGATGCTCGCTGAACCGTTTCGACTATTGGCCAAGCAAGTCGTTCGACAGGCAGGTGAGACGTCATGAAGGCACGGAACCGAAACATTCATAAAATCAAACCGAGTGAGCAGCATCCGTATCAGAGCGGTTTGACGAATATCAGTACACTCGTTCAAAAACTTCCGGTGTCGAAAGAAGTCGAAGATCTCGTCCATGAAATCAACGAGCTCTCAAAAGTTCAAACGATTTCTGTATTCGAGATCGGGAAGCGGCTCGTCATCGCCCGTTCTGAGATGCATGACAAAAAAGAATGGATCGGTTTCCTCGAAGCCGTTTCGATGTCGAGTTCTCTTGCATCCCGGTATATCAAAGCCTATGAGACGTTACATCCACTCGAAGCATCACTTGCGAGCCTCCCGGCTTCCAAGCTGTTTGAATTGATGTATCTCGACAACGTTGAAGAAGTCGTCGAACAGGGACTCTATATCGACGGCGAGTCTCGGGGTGTCGACGAATTGACGGTCAAACAAATCCGCGAGGCCCGTAAAACACGTGAGCCTGCCCAACAAGTCAAAGTCAGCCCGTTTCAAAAAACGAAGAAACCATCTGCGGTTCTTTCGGCACGAATCCCGTCGGATCTGTCCGATCAGTTCCAACAGTATGCGCATGCACAAAACAGGAGTGTAAGTGAGCTGTTGACGGAAATTATCGAGCGGACCGTGAACGACAATATCATCGACGTTACAGACGAGAAGCGAGGAGACGAATCATGAAGAAAATCGCATTGTACAATCGAAAGGGCGGTGTCGGGAAATCGACGACGACCATCAATTTGGCTCATGCCTATGCTCGTGACGGATTACGTGTCCTCGTCATCGACGCGGACGACCAGGCGTCTTCGACGAATGGGCTCGGTCTGACAAACGATTATGAAGGCAAGGTCTTACTCGATTGCCTCCTTGAAGAGAATGATCCATTCTATACACCAATCGAACAGGTGATCGTGACGTGCGAGTATGAGACGGGAACGGTCTATCTTGTCCCGACAAGGCGCTCAGCTTCCCCGAGTGACCTGACAAGCCAGATCGGGTATGAGTATCGCCTCAGCGAAGAACTTACCAAAATCGACGAATTGTTTGATATCTGTTTGATTGACTGTCCAGGATCGACTTCGGCGCTCAACCCATACGCTCGCTGCGCACTTGTCGCGCAGGACCGGATTGTGATGCCTGTCCAGATGCAGAAGTTCTCGATGGATGCTGTCTACTCCGCACCTGAAGAATTGGAAGAGATGAAACGCTTCCGGGAAGACATCCATATCGCAGCGTTCATCCCGACAATGGTGAGCGCCCGTTCAAAAGGGGATGTCACGACAGTCGAGGAACTTGAAGAACTCGGAAAAGAAGTTGGTATCCCGATTTTGACGACGATACCTTACGCGGTGAAGGTACAGACACTACAACGGGAGTCTCGTCCGGTCATTGATCACAAGAGCCCAGCAACCGACGCCTATCTATTACTTGCTCAGGAGGTACTTGCTTTATGACACGCAACCGAAAGAAACATACGCCTAAAATCTCGACGTTCAGTGCCAACCTTCCGGTGAATCAGAATCAACAAGCGGCGGATAGCCGTACGGAACAAGTCGAGGCCGTAAAAGAGTTCTCTGCGACGACGACCGTGTCGAACCCTTATCAGGCCCTCCCAGCGACGGGGTTGTCACGTATCATTACGAAGAAGCTTCCCGAGGACATGGACGGGATCGTTCAATATTACAACCACATCGATGCGATTCAAGCGACTAGTTTTGTCGAAAAGTGTCGTATACTTGCCCATGCGAACAGTCTATTCCGTGATCCTGAAACAAAAAAAGAGTTCCAAAAAGAACAAGGAACTTGGAAAGACTTTTTAAACAAAATTGGAATGTCACACCCTCAAGTCAGTCGCTTCGTCTCCTTTTGGAACACATTCGGTCCAAACATTTTAGAAAAGACCATCGAACAAGATTTCAGTGCGACAAAACTTGCTGAGTTGTTGTCGTGGCCAGAAGATCCAAAGCTCGCGTTACTTGAGAATAAAAAATACTACACTGCTTCAGGAGACAAGACGGTGTACGAGATGACACGTGAAGAACTCCGTGAAGTGAAACGGATGTTGATTGAGCGTCAGGAACAACGAGTGCTCGAAGTCGAAACTAAATCTGTGAAGCCAATGCGTGTACAGATTCGTTTTGCTGATTTGACAGATCCTTTATACGTCGGATTAACGCAAGCCGCGCAAAAAGAACACGTGTCAGAAGATGAGATTATCCGGCGGGCTCTCAGTGCCTATTTAAATACGAATTAAATTGAGAGATGTGAAATACATCATGGCCCACGAAGACTCCTAACATACCGGATCAGAGTGGGTCATTTTCATTAGGAGGGACATACATGACTTACTCCAATCAATACAAGGACGTTGAAAGTATTATCGATACCTTGCTCGTGCTTGATACGTTTTGCGCCTCAAGAGACATCGAAGTCGAATTTGTCGTGGTTGGCGCATCAGGGATTCTTCTCTTCATTGAAATGATGAATAAAGATGCCGAGTATCGTCCTACGCGAGATGTTGATATTCGCGTGACGGAGGGTGTTGTGACGCCTGAATTGAAAGAAGCACTTCATGAATACGAAATTGAAATTGTCGAAGGGGTGATTCAGTTCCCACCTCGTGAAGACTTTAGAGAAAATGAATTCCGTCATAAGATTGAAGGTCTGTTCGAGGCGATTGATGTATATATCCCTGACATTGAACTCTTAGCATGTACCAAGATCTTCTCCTCTCGCCAAAAGGATCTAGAGGATCTCGAAAAGACGAATCTATTGGAACTTTGCGATAAAGAAAAACTGCTTGATCTTGTAGAGGAATACAAGGGTAACATGACGTGGGACGATCCATTTTGTAACGTGCATGACTTAAGTCGAATTTTTCAGGAAAAGGGTATATAATAAATCAAAAGAAGAGTAGAGGAGGGTGACCGATGACAGACAGCAATCATGTACGTCTGCAAAGCGAGCTAGCGGATGAACTGAATCGTATGCAGGCAGGCGGGACAAGCTATCGCTTAGAGACGGCTCAATTGGCCCTGGCATTAAGTCGTCATGTATCGGTCCCTGAATCGCTACGTGACCGAGAAATGGCTCGCCAGTATGTTCGATCTTCACTGCATGATTTACAGGACGACCGGGCAGAGGATGTGGCAAAAATGCTTAGTATGGCAGCACGGCGTGCCTACAACACTCCTGAAAGTACGTTCTCGGTAGATATGAAAGTGAAATTAGAAGAAAAGCGTAATCGATTCAAGATGCGTGGATTGCGGGTAAAATCTTAATTGGACCAAATGGAGTCATTTTTATACTCTCATGAGGTTATGGTTCTACGTGCGTAGGAAGCATCTTTGGTCAAGTCATTGAACATGTATCATACGATTTCTGCGAACCGTTAAATCCTTACTTTGTAATAAATATAAGGGTACTAGATTTAGTCACTGGTTGACTCAATCTAGTACCCTTTTCGTATCATTGTTTATTTTGTTGGGTGTTCCGCTCCCGCAAGACCGCGAGCTCGACCTGTTCCTGTAACCGGTTCTCGAACGCCTCTTTTTCACGACGGAGAAGCTGCACTTCCAAATGAAGTTTTTGGTTCTCCTCTTCGAGTTGGTCGCTTCGTCGCGTTCGTGCCTTCAACTCGTCAAGCGTGTCCATCAGGTTCTGGTTTTGACGATTGAGCTGGCTGCGCTCTAGCTCGAGCTTCTTGACGTCTTCTTCTAAATTAAAGACCAACTTCTTCTGAGCCTTCAGTTCCTCTTTGAAAGAAGCACGTTCGGTCTCGAGGGCGTCCTGAGCGTTTTGTTTCTCGGCGAACAGGAGCTCCACTTGATGTTGAAGTGGAATTAATTCCTGGTCGTGGGCCGCGACTTGACGCTCATAGTCCTCTTTGAGCTGTTCCGACTCTATGATGATGCTTTGCTCAAGGTCATGAATCGTCTTTTGATAGCGCGAACAGATCCGTTCGTGTTCCTTTGATTGAAGCTCGAGCCGCGTGGCTCGTTCATTGAAAAGGGCCAGCACTTGATTCAATGCAGCCTGGAGAGCATCGTTCTCCTCACTGATCAATGGGTCTGGCACCTGTTTATCAGCCAAGGTGATCAGTTCTTCAAACAATTGATTCGTCGACAGCTGCCGCTGTTCCGACAACCGCTGGATGTGTTCTTTTACCTCTTGTGAGACTCGAAAAGAGGTCACTTTGGTTTCATTAGACTGCACAGCATTCACCACTTTACCATTTGATAGATTTCTCATTTGAACGCATGTTGACTCGCATTCATCTCACTTCCATTTTCGCGTATTTACTACGTAAACACAAGACGAGGCATTGCTGACAAGCCTAATACATTTCGACGTCGAAATGTATACATTTTAAAGTGTTCTCGTCACTTTTGATTAGATATGACCATATGTCAAGGACTCTGTATACACAAACTCCGGATTGATCAGGAGGCATTAATACCGAGACTAGACGGTTCGAGATCGAGGTTACGAAGGTCTCGATGAACGCCTCAAGGAATCTTCCAACAACCGGGACTCTTCTAACAGTTCTTTCAACGTATCGCTATATGGATTCAATGAGATTTGAGTATGTCCGATGCTTCCGTAACTGAACGAACGTTGCATCAACACACCCAGGAATGTCAGCTTGTCTGTACTTGTGTAAAACGAGACGAATTCCGGGTCATCGCTTAACCTCGCCAAGAGAGCAGCTTCTCGTTCTTGAGGGGGAAGTTGTTGAAAGACTGGATCACCGATCGATTGATAATAAGCGTCACAAGCGTAAAGTGGAGTAAATTTATGTTCGAGAGCAGCCGCGTGGTCATAGATGAGTTCAAAATGGCGAAGATCGTTATCATTCACTTGTGACAGAAGATGCAAGAAGAAAGCGGACTCACTGCTTGCGGCGAGTTCTGGCCGGGCAAAAACTTTCGCAGAGTAGATGGCCAATAGAATGGTCGCCTGATAAGAGTGATTGGTCTCCGAAATCTCTTTGGCACGGGCGATGAACAGTTTGACGACATCATCGCGTGTCTTGAACTCGTCCATGAGCCAGGACATGTTCTCGAGGGTCATATCGCCCTCCGAATACAGTTTCCATGCGAGATAGTCCATGAAGCGGCGCCGGTATTTCACGTAGGGAGATTTTGCGAGCTCGTCGGAAAAATTGACCGAGAGAAGTTTGAGTGGATTGGTTACTATTTCAAAAGCAAGGGCTCCGTAATGACCGAGTGACGAGGCAGACTCTAAGACAAGTTGAGGGGCATATTTGACGACTTTGCGGACCGGTTTTCGTTTCTTTCCCATGTGGCATCCTCACACCTTTCTGTAGGGGCTGGTCAATAAACGATTGGACGTCAACAGTGGCCGAACAATTTTTTGAGGGAACGCCACTTCGTCGGATAGGCATTGCTGCCGCTATAGGAACGAGTCTCCTCCCCCGTCTTACAAACCTCCAACTTCCACTGCGTCCCATCGTGAGTGATTGTTTCTGTTTCTACGAACAGCTCCGGCCAGAGTTGCGTCTTAAAGGAATTGAATTTCTTTAAGACTCTTGCAGAGTCATCCTGGTTGTACCAACCGGATTCTATCCGTTGTTCCTCGCCAAACGTTTGAAGGATGAACAGTTCTCGTTTAACGAAGCCGTTCGAATAGAAAGTCAAAATGGATTCGTTATAAACGCCAAAACTCCCGATCCATAGCGTCACTTTCATGATAGGGTCTGTTAGTGTTAATTCACTAAGCGGAATGGTTGGCTCTAAAGCTAAAGACTGCCGACGTTTGTTCTTTAATTCTGATTCCTCAAATTTCTTCTTGTCGAGAGAATTATCTTTTTTGTGCATCCTAATTCCTCCTAATTACGTAAGTTTAAAATCTTGAGAAAATCAGTTGAAATTGCGAGTTATATATTTGTATAGAACATAGGAGGTAGCGACCCAGAATGACTAATTCATGAGTATTCTCTATTATAAGTTGGATTAAACGAAATGGTGTGTAAAATATTGGGTAAGGCTCTGCTTTCGGAAGTCTAGCAGAAACGTTATAATTCTTAGTGTGGAATAATTTTTTATCACTAAACTTCGAATATTAGACAGGAGAAATAGACATGTCAGCATTGAACCAAAAACTGTTCAGCGCAGCGGACAACCTTCGCAGCAAAATGGACGCCTCGGAATATAAGAACTACCTGCTAGGTCTCATCTTCTATAAGCATCTCTCAGACAAGCTCTTGGAGAAGGTGGTAGTGAGCGCGGACGCCTCGCTAGAGGAATATGACACGCAGAAGAAACAGACGGAATTTTATATAGAGCTGATGTCGGATGATGAGATCAAGGATGACTTGATTGAGACATTGGTCGACACGCTCGGTTACGACATTGCACCGGGGTATCTTTTTAACGTCTTAGCTGACCATGCACAGCAAAATATCTTCCAATTGAACGACCTCAACAAGGCGTTCGTCGAGTTGGCCTCAAAATATGAGCAGTTCAACGGTTTGTTCGATGACGTCGATTTGACGTCGAAGAAACTTGGCTCAGATGATCAGCAACGGAATATCACCATCACCGAAGTGTTAAAGAAGTTGGCTCATGTCGATTTAGTTGGCTATGGTGGCGATGTCATCGGGGATGCGTACGAGTTCTTAATCAGCCAATTCGCCTCAGAGGCAGGAAAGAAAGCGGGCGAATTCTATACGCCACACCAAGTCTCAGACATGATGGCCCGAATCGTTGCAATCGGACAAGAAGACAAGAAACTCTTCAGTGTCTTTGACCCGACGATGGGTTCCGGCTCACTCATGTTGAACGTTCGGAACTATCTAAACTATCCGGACAGCGTCAAGTATCACGGACAAGAATTGAACACGACGACGTTCAACTTGGCGAAGATGAACTTGATCCTTCATGGTGTCGACAGTGAGGACATGCGCCTACGTAACGGGGACACGTTGAACAAGGACTGGCCGACAGATGAGCCGTACACGTTCGACTCGGTCCTTATGAACCCTCCGTACTCGGCAAAATGGTCAGCAGACGATACGTTCCTCGATGATTCACGTTTCAACCGATACGGCAAGTTGGCACCGAAGACGAAAGCAGACTTTGCCTTCCTCCTTCATGGTTTCTATCACTTGAAAGACTCCGGGACGATGGCAATCGTCTTACCTCATGGGATTCTTTTCCGTGGTGCAGCAGAAGGTGTCATTCGGAGGAAGTTGTTGGAGGATGGCAGTATTGATGCGGTCATCGGATTACCAGGAAACATGTTCTTTGGTACATCGATTCCGACAACGGTCGTCATCTTGAAGAAGAATCGTGAGACGCGTGATGTACTCTTCATCGATGCGAGTCGAGAGTTTGAAAAAGGTAAAAATCAGAACAAACTTACGACTGAACACATTAATCGAATCGTTGAAACATATAAAAAGCGTGAGGCTGTAGAAAAATATGCTTATGTCGCAAGTTTTGATGAGATTAAAGAGAATGACTTCAACCTCAATATCCCGAGATATGTCGATACGTTTGAAGAGGAAGAACCAATCGATTTGGCAACAATCGGGAGCGAGTTAAAAGCAGTCCGTGAGAAGAAAACAGAGCTAGAATCGAGTCTGTTTGAGATGATTTCGTCACTTCAATATGACGAAGAAGATGCAGAATGGATCAAAGGAGCGTTAGAGGTGTTTAACTATGAAAAATAATATTCCAGCGATTCGATTTCCTGAATTTACACTAGGGTGGAAGAGCACAACCTTGAATAAGGTCACAAATATTATCGGTGGAGGTACGCCTGATACAAAAGAGCCTACTTACTGGGATGGTGAAATTGATTGGTATTCGCCTTCTGAAATCGGAAAAAAAATCTATGCCGATGGTAGTGTGCGTAAAATTACTCAATTAGGCTTAGAAAAAAGTTCAGCAAAAATATTACCTGCAAATAAAACGATATTATTTACTTCTAGGGCGGGTATTGGTGATACGGCCATTTTAAAAAAAGATGGGGCTACAAATCAAGGCTTTCAATCTCTAGTCGTTCACGATAATTGTGATGTTTACTTTCTATACTCCATGAACAATAAAATCAAAAGTTATGCGCTGAAAAATGCCTCGGGATCAACCTTTTTAGAGATATCAGGAAAAAATCTAGGTGTAATGCCGATGTTAATCCCTTCGCCAGAGGAACAAACTAAAATCGGAACATTTTTTAAAAGCTTAGATGACACGATTTATCTTCATCAGCAAGAACTTGAAGCCCTCAAACAAACCAAACAAGGTTTCTTGCAAAAAATGTTTCCTAAAGACGGAGAGAACGTTCCGCAAATTCGTTTCAATGAATTTAGTGAACCTTGGACACAGATTGAATTTGGAAAAGTAATTAAACTTGTTGGAGGAGCTACACCTTTAAAAGAAAATAAGGAATATTGGAACGGGGATATTGTTTGGCTCTCTTCTCAAGAAATAAAAAACAAATACGTTTCAAAAGGAACTTATTTAATTACGGAACAAGCTGTAAAAGATAATCGGACTAAAGTTGTTTCGGAAGGAACCCCACTCATCGTCACACGAAGCGGAATATTAGCTAAGAGATTCCCTATTAGTATTTCTTTGAATGAAGTTGCTATAAATCAGGATATTAAAGCACTTATCTTTGACAGAGAAAGATTTGACACCGAGTTTATTGTTGCAGAGATAAAGTCTAAGGAATTATACATTTTAAATAATATTGTGAAGACGGGTACTACTGTACAATCTGTTAATCTCCCTGATTTAAATCGTATGAATTTGCACATTCCAGAATATGCGGAACAACTCAAAATCGGTAAATTCTTCAGAGAACTGGACGAAGTCATCGATTTGAAAGAAAAAGAGCTCGAGGCTCTTAAAGAAACGAAGAAGGGCTTCCTTCAAAAGATGTTCGTATAATTTAATGAGACGAAAAGGGGAATCGTGGTGAAGACGAAACATAGTGATGAACTCGCAGTCGAATATCGACTAATCGAGGTGCTCGGTGAAGGGCACAACCAATGGAACTATCGACCGGACTTAAAATCGGAGGCGGACCTTTGGAACAACCTCCGACATAAGATCACGCGCAACAACCTATCTGAGATCGGGGAGCATCCGATCACGGACAAGGAGTTCGATACCATCAAGACGGAGCTCCTCTCGAAGACGCAGACACCGTTCGACGCGGCACGCTGGTTGAAAGGAGAGAACGGCATCGCCCGCATCACCATCGAGCGGGAAGATGCCTCGCTCGGCTCGATGTCACTCATCCTCTATTCGAACCGTGACATCGGGGGTGGCATCTCGACGTATGAGGTCGTCCATCAGATCGCCAAGCAGAAGGTGGACGAGGACGGGCGTGACCGTCGTTTCGATGTGACGCTCCTCATCAACGGCCTCCCGATCGTCCAAATCGAGTTGAAGAAGGTGACGGCGAAGGACGGGGTCTATCAGGCGCACAACCAGATCAAGAAGTATGCGGAAGAGGGGTTGTTCCGTAACAACATCTTCTCGACGCTTCAGCTGTTCGTCATCTCGAACGAACAGACGACGCGCTATTTCGCGAACGCGCTCCCGAAGGACATGCATCGGAAGTTCGTCTTCAGCTGGCGCACGACCGACAACCGAAAAGTCGACAACCTATACGAGTTCGTGAAACAGATGTTGAACATCCCGGACGCGCACCGCTTGATCGCAAACTACACAATCGTCAGCGAAGACCAGGACAACAAGGCGCTCATGGTCTTACATCCGTATCAGATCCACGCCATTGAGGCACTTTTTGCATCGGCAGCGCGACATGAGTCGGGATTCGTCTGGCACGCGACCGGGTCCGGGAAGACGTTGACGAGCTTCGTTTCGACGAAACTCCTCGCTCGGAAGCCCGGGGTCGACCGGACCATCATGTTGATCGACCGGAAGGACCTCGACAGCCAGACGACGAGCGAGTTCACGAAGTTCGCCTCGGAGTTCAACACCGGTATCTCGTCGGGGAACGCCGCAGCCAACAGTCTGATCGTCGGGACGTCGAGCTCGAAAAAGCTGAGCGAGACGCTCCTGTCCGACACGAACTCGAATACGGTCATCATCACGACGCGTCAGAAGCTCGAGGCGGCGCTCCGGATCGCACAGAAGCAGGAAGAGGAGAAGGGCACACACCGCTTCCAAAAACTTATCGGACAACATATCGTCTTTGTCGTCGACGAGTGTCATCGGGCGCTTAGCGCAGAGGGGATGGAGGCTATCAAAGGCTTCTTCCCGAACTCGACCTGGTTCGGGTTCACCGGCACACCGATCTTCAATGAGAACAAGAAGCAGGCGCAAGGCCAGCTCGCCCGTACGACCCGTGACCAGTATGGGGAGCTACTCCATTCGTACACGATCAAGAACGCGCTCGAGGACGGAGCCGTGCTCGGCTTCCAGGTCGAGCATGAGGACACGATCGAACCGACCTCGCTGAACAACCGCATCTTCAGCATCCTACGTCAGGACGAGAGGCATGCCGACCTTTCCGACAACGAGTTGAACGAGCTCATCGACCGAATGGACGCGATGGAGAAGGAGAAGCATATCCCGAACGACCTGTACGAGCGGGACGAGCATATCCAGAAGGTCATCCATAAGATGTTCCGCCCGGACAACGCCTACACGAAGTTCGACTTCAAGAACGGTCGTCCACAGAAGTCGGCCATCCTGACCACGAGCTCGATTGCGATGGCGAAACGGTATTATCAGGCCATCCAGACGATAAAGCAGGACCCGGACTGGATGACGAACGAGTTCGCGGGACACCCGATCCGGAAGGGACGCACCATCGAGGACCCGGACTTCCCACGCATCGCCATCACGTACTCGATGCAGGAGAACGAAGACAACTCGAAGCAGGTCGAGGACGAGATGCGACAGGTCATCCGTGACTATAACACTTATTACGGGACGGCATGGTCAATCGAGGACATCGAGCGCTACAACGGGGACATCAACAACCGTCTCGCGCGCAAGAAGGCCGAGTTCAAGGAGTTCGGGAACCAGATCGACCTCGTCATCGTCGTCGACCGACTGCTCACCGGCTTCGATGCGCCGACCATCCAGACGCTCTTCGTCGACCGGAACCTGAGCTATGCGAACCTGATCCAGGCGTTCTCCCGAACGAACCGGACGTATCCGGATAAGACGAAAGGGTTGATCGTGACGTTCCGGAAGCCGGCGCTGATGGAAAAGAACGTCCAAGATGCGACCCGCCTCTATTCGAATGACAATGATGACTCGAGCCTCGTCTATCCGACGTACGAGGAGTCGAAGAAGCGATTCAAGAAAGCGCATAAGGCGCTGCTTGAATTGGCTGCCGAGCCTGGTGAGATTGATGAACACTCGACGTTAGAGGAGCGAGTCGAGTACGTCAAAGCATTCCAGGAGCTGAGCAACGCTTTCGAGGCACTCGTCACCTACGACGAGTATAACGATGATATGGAGAAATCGAAGACCCTCCAGGACCAAGTGAAGACGGTCGAGGATTTCGTTGGCAGTTACAATACGGTCAAAGGCTCATTACTGGAAAAGCCTGACCCTGACGATGGAGACCCGGACAACACGCCTGATTTCTCGGATATCGAGTTCTTTGGGGACAATACGGCGAGGCTCTATGATGTCGACTCGAGCTATATCGACAAGTTGCTCGGCACCTATTCGGCCAATAATGCCGACGTCCGTTCTGAAATCGAGAAGGCGCTCCAGAAGTTAAACAAGTCTGAGGTCGTCAAAGAAGTATACCGAGCCATCTTGAATGCGATTGATGGCGGCGAGATCGAGGAAGATGACATCTTCACACTGAAACGAAGCTATTTCACAGGCGCCTACGAACAAGCCGTCCGTGATTTTGCTGAGATGTGGTTTGTGGAGGAACGAGAACTATATGCCTCGGCTGTTCAATATAATATCGGCGCCGATCCGATTCCAAACATCGGTGGCATCATCAACAGCAAAGACTTCGCAAGTTATAAGGAAGCAAATCCCGAAGCTTTGCCATTAAAGTATGGTCCGGCGATGAAACGAGAATGGCGAATCACGTTAGACGAGACCGTCATCCCACTTAGTCAAGAGCTTCGCTAAAAAATCAAAGTCACAAGACCAGGATACGGTCTTGTGACTTTTTATGTTTTGAAGCAATAAATTGTCCAATTCCTGTGCTTTATCAAGCCTCTCAACAGTCTCGTTTGAAAAAATAAAATATGATTAACAGAGTGACGACTTGTTAAAAAACTATCTTGATTTTTGCACTTGTAAACATGTTTTCATGATGAATACTCCTTTTTGAGTGATAATTGATAAGGTCATGATGATGAAGGTACATAATTGATTTAAGCTTGAGATAATCAGTCTATTTCTGAGATTCGTTATATATTTTAATCAAAATGGTTATGTTCGCCCCAGCTAGGTTGAGAGCGTATTGGGTCAGGTAATCCGGGGTATTGACAATCGTCGCGCCCTGACCGTGTCCTGTGTTATTGTTTCTGACTGTTGGCAGTCCATCCAGCGTCGCCCGAAGTGAGGTCAGCTGGGTTTGATAATAGCTTGGAAGGAACTCATTGTCGAAAAGTGTCTGAATGAGTGCGGCGGCTGTTCCCTTTCCTGTCGACCACCCATTGGCTTGGCAAATGGTTTTCATCGTGCTCTCGAACGCCTTAGCGGCGGAAGTGATGGCAGCTTTATTGTCACCATCACGGTATTGTCCATGTGCCTCTAAATACTCATCTAAAGGTCCTGCGAATTGAGCGCTATGCATGAGTAGGAGTGCTGGCTTAATTGCCTCCATATGGAGTAGGGTAGAGTCGATTTTGATGAATTGGTCCTCCACAAATTCTAGTCCGACTCCGTTCTCTCGGAATCGCATGTTCAAGGTCTCAATCGTTTTGAGTCCAGCTAAACGGTGATCAACAGCGAATTTAAAGAGTAGCTCGATCATATCGACGACCCAGTCACTTTCTTTGCAATCTAATAAGAACATTATACAGGATTGAATAGAATTACTGGGATCGCTTCCGCAACCAGGAGCATCAGAAAAATCAAGAAGACCATGTTCAGCACAAATGTATTGTCGAACTTCTGCAAATAGCATAGGTTGGTTTAAACGGTACAATGCGTTGGATGATGTGTTATAACCATGACCAGTTTCAATCTGATAAACATCCACCAATAAATGATAGATTTGCTTTCGAAGACGGTCGGGTAGAGTATTGTCATAAGGAAATATCTCAATTTCTTTTTGGTTGTTTCGCTTTGAAAAGAGCATGTCTTTTCCCCCATTATTTATTTTTCATAGTTCGTAGTAAGTTTTCTAGTATAAAGAAGAATGCTCTAATAATTTCTGAAGGTGATTACAAAATGACGAAAGCAATCGTTACATTCTCTGTTTCCAGTATACGACAATTGACTTATATAAAAAAAGAACCTTATAATACCCAAAATATATCTAAACGTGAACGACTTATTCTTTTTATGATTTGAAGATATTGACGTACTGCAACTTTTGGCTGGTACATTGCCTTTAATTCCTGATTCTATTGTTTTAACTGATACATCTATAAAAGCAGCAAAGGATTTTACGTCAGCAACCGCCAGGGCGTTAGTCCATCGATTGTTCCACGTGGATGATTGCCTCGAACGGTACATGAATGATTCCGTCCCGCTGATTGGCCAGCTCGACGGTCCGCTCCATATAGTTCGTCCGGTGCACAAAACCCTTGAATCGTTTCATCTCCCG
>NZ_JACSLX010000016.1:0-25015 GCF_018618335.1 Exiguobacterium sp. s152 | reverse complement strand
ATGGTTAATGTAGCGCTATTGGTTCGACTTGAAGCAAAACCTGGAAAAGAAGCGGAAGTTGAAAGCTTCCTACGTGGGGCCCTACCTGTGGTTCAGGAGGAGTCAGAAACGATTGCATGGTTTGCAATCCGACTTGGACCTACGACATTCGGAATCTTTGACGCATTCCCGGACGACACAGGTCGTCAAGCACACCTTTCTGGTCAAGTGGCTGCGGCATTGATGGAGAAAGCTCCTGAACTTTTCGTAGAGCCACCAGTGATTGAAAATATTGATGTCCTTGCTTCCAAGCTTCCTAAATAAAGTCATATTATCGTTGCCATCTCGGAGCAATTATCTTTCCCATCCCAGGCCCTGTCAAGGGAAAATACGCCCTTGACAGAACCTGGCATAGGAAAGGCTGGGTCTGCAAGATGGGACAAGGACAAGAAGAATGACTGTTTTCACCTTATTATTATAAAATTAGTGTCTTGACAATGGGGTCCACTTTAGTCACCACTCTGTGTCGTGCTGACGATTTTCTTAAGAGTGAAGTCTAATCTTTAGAAATATAGGTGCAATCTTTCATTTAATACAACAACAATTGCAAAAGGTGTATTCTCAATGTTAAAGAGAGTACACCTTTTCATTAGAAGCGTCTAAATCTTGAATTTATTTACACTAGATTCATTTGTATATTTTCCGGACTTTGCATTCATACGAACGTGTTCAATCAATGCCTGCATGATTTGATCTTCTTTGATATCAAAACCCTTGTGAAATGGCACCCGCTCTTCTTCAAATAAGAACGCATCAACCAAATAAAGGACACGTGGTTTTTTTCGTGGGGCACTGTTCTTAAGACACCTTTCCCAAACCAGCTGTTCAAATTCTTTTGAATAACGTCTATGCGCGACCGCGTTCCGCACCATCCTACGACTGATCTCAAAATCGCCTTCCCACAGCCAGCGGCCGGCCACTTGATGCCACATTTCAATCCGCCCCTGCTCTTTGATTGCTTCCACGTCGATTTCGACGTGATATGGGGCCACGTCCTCACTCTTGACGACCTCCCGAGCATCTCCTGTCACCGACTTTGGATACATCTCCCATCCTTCAGGCATCCGTTTTTTGATGAACTGCTCGAGAGCCTCCTCGCTGATTCGATAGCCTTTTTTACGGGACTCGAGCGGTTCCGCCTGTATCACGCCTTTTCGTACCCAGTTCCGGACGGTTTCCTTGTGGGTCGTGAGCTTGGTCTTCGATAGAATCTCAAATGCTTCATCAATTGTATACATGACGGACCTCCTTTTAACACAATGATGTTCTCATTAAATAATACCATGTTCATTGTATTAAAAGCGAGAGAAATCCTTCATAAAACGAATACACTCGATTCATAGGTAGATGATCACTCCATAACCCTATGTTATCTATCTATCGATGTAGTCGATTGAAGATTTGGCCATCCTAATTTAAATACCACTTCCAGCGAACCCAAACAATGTTAGATTCCTCTACACTCAAGAATTTTGAAAACTCTTCTTTGACCATAAACAAAAAATTACAATCATTTTCAAGGTTCCCTATGATACAGCCTGCTACAAATTGATGACAGTTATCATCAAGAAGATTGTATTTTCTTCTTTCTGACAGATTTTTAAACGCTTCTTTTGCTATGTTTTCATCTCCTAATGGCCACATTGCATGCTTCATTACTGGAATAAAAATGTCTTTATCTGTACTAAGGATGTTACCAGTGAATTCTTTCAGACTAACTTTTTTAATTTCTCCTTTTCGATTTAAGTCGATAACATTTTTATTTCCTATGTATACACCCGAATGTTCTGCTGTACCTAATTGGCAATAAATCAATGCACCAATAGCAGGCTCTTGCATAAAAAGGTATAAATTTGTGCGCACATCACGATTTACAACTGAAGAAATATCCAGATGATTTCACCGAACAAAGTAGAATCAAATTTATTCGGTTTGAGGCAAAAAGAATGGATTTTTCAATTTTAGAGGAAGTTAAGTCCCTTGATAATACTGATATTCAAGTAAAGTTAGCAAAAATGGCATATCGACTATTAAATATTGATATAAATGCAATTTCACGCAAGGATATTTTTAAAAGGTATCGATTGCTTCTTAGAGAAAAGAATTTAATTACTACGGCAAATCGAATAAGGCAAAATGAGTTATTTGATACATTCCAAGCAAGGTTTCCAATAGGGTTCTTAGAAAAGTATGATTCAGGGTTAAAACAGGAAAATGAGTACAATTGGTTAAAGGTATTAACTCGTAATGAGGAACGTCATGTACATCCTTTTCGCCATTTGTTGTTTCTATACTTTTTAGAAAAAGATGTAGAGAAGCTTTTGCATGTTGGAGATGATGCAGGTTCATTTGGTACAGGTCCATGGCCATGCTTAAATAAGGCTGCTGATCATTATAAACAACTGGTCATTAATCATGTAACTATCACAAGAGATTATAAATCAGCGAACCCTATTGGTACATTTGAATGTTCCTGTGGCTTTGTTTATGCCAGAAAGGGTCCTGATCAATCAAAAAAGGATACATATCGTATTGGTCGTGTGAAATTATTCGGAGACACATGGAATAAAAAATTACATGTTTTAGCAAAAAATAATGAGAATCTAAGCACACGAGCCATAGCTGGAATGCTTGGAGTTGATTCTAAGACCGTAATAAAGTATTTATCTAAGAACGGACAAAAAGAAAAAGCCGATAGTAAAGCAAGCCCTCTATTGTTACAGAAATATCGACAGCGATTGCTTGATGGATTAAAGGAATACCCTCGTGATTCAAGAACGAAAATTAGAGAGCGCTTTAAAAAGGAATATACCTACCTGTATCGATACGATAAAGAATGGTTGTTTGGGCATTCACCTGAAAAACGTAGACAAACAGGTGCTAATAAAACTGTGAATTGGTCTGCAAGGGATGATGAATATTGTAAAGCAATAAAACAACTGTACAAAGAATTGTTGGCATTAGAAAAAATTGTTCGGATAACAAAGTCTCTTATCGGCAAACGTTTAGGTATTTTATCTAATTTAGAGAAGCATCTTCATAAATTACCAAAGACGAAAAAACTTTTAAACAATGTGACAGAGTCTGTTCCACAAGTTCAAATTCGTCGGTGTTGTAAAATTATTGATCGGATGCTGCAAGACGCGGAACCAGTCGTATTGTGGAAAGTTCAACGAATGGGTGCTGTTAAATCACATCATATTCATGAGATAAAACCACATTTAGAGGCGTACATACATATGAAACAGGAAGTGGATAAGGATGAGCGCACGACAAGTTAAAATTAAATGGCCGTTCAAAAAAGGAGAAAAAGTAGGACTGATATGGATTGGCGATCCTTTTCGTTATGATAATAAAATAATGCTATATGCATATTTTCGGGCAAAAAGGGTTACAAAGAAGATCCTTTTAGATTGGGGGACATTACCTTGCTTGGCAATTCAACATTACTATAGTGATGGGGTGATTACCACCAGTCGGTCTCCTCAAGATGCAAAGGAAGTAGATATAACGATTTATCCTAACGGTGCCAGATATTACGAGAAGCCTTGGAAAATTCCAGGGATCAATGACCCTGCAACCTCACGAAGCTTCATATTCTCTTTTAACGGAAAGAATGTCATTTTACCAGTCATTGAAGTGTTACGCAGTATACTAGCACCAAATGGTTTTCTTTTGTATCGCTTGCTTGAATCAAATTCATTTCCTCAATTTTTCACAGAAACATATGAACCAAATAGGATTCATCTTAGCTTTTCATCACTGTATGAATTAAAATACACCAAAACAACTTTCATTTATCAATTGGTTTGGCTATTAACGAATCGTGATTTACGTCAGGTCTATGAAAGCATCGCCTTTACATGGTTGCAAGAACAGTCATTGAAATTCGAATGGAACTTTACACAGCCAATTATTGTCACTGCACGTGTAAAAGAGGACAATAATACATGGACTGTACTACAAATTGTCAATGTAAAAAATAAGCATATTCCTTATGAAAATATCTCGATTTCACATCCGGAAATACAAAATTCAGAGAAGTCAAAAGAAGCGAAGAAATATACATATCGTTCCCTAAACAAAAACGACGATGAAGAAGGCTTTACATTAGACGAGCAAGTAGATGGATCCACGGAGGATTTTGATTTAGTACAGATGAATCAGTTGAAACATGAATATACATCGATGCCAATAGTCAAACGAATAAAACGAGGTTCATCCAAGCAACGTTTGGAAGAGGACGAAAATACAAAGAGGTACTATGGAGAGAATAATTCTATTCATTCTACAGCAGATAGTGGCGGACAGCAATTGGCAAGGGGTTTAGAACATCAAATGCTACATGAGATTAAAGCCCAAGGGGAGCTACAGGAATTTATTAATGTCTTGAAAGTATTGGAACAGTATCCAGAGATAAAAGCAATTCGAGCATTTACCGATGTATTACCAGAGGTCCTAGGAGAACGAAAATTTACAAAGCTAAGCGATGGTATTGCAAAGAGGCGTTATGTAATTGCTGAAGTATATGCGGTACATGGCAGTCGATTCAATATTATTGAGGTAGAACGCGAAACCCGTTCTTTATCTACTCTTATTTTATATTCTCCCTCAAAACAAGACTGGAGTACGATTTATCATAATTTGCTTATAAATCTTGTAAATGCTAGCGGAGCATGGTCCAGAAAATCTTTAAAAACTATTGAAACTAGAGGAATAAAAATTGTTAAATGCAAACATAGCCGTAAAGGAATAAGACATAGATCAAATATGTTGTTAAACAAATTAATGTAACAATTCGATTATATTCATAAGCAGAGTTGTTTAACCGAGGACACTTTTGACTAGACAGAATTAGAGATGTAAGAATTAAATATAACGAGGGGGAGCTTAAATGTCTAAGGCATTAAGAGAGTTTAAGCAATTTATAAAGAAAAATGTTGATGATTTATCTAATTATGAGATAAAGCTGGCGAAGAGATCGTGAAGAGGCAACGAAGTCTTTACAGAAGTATAAAGATCAAATTTCTTTAAAGGACCTGTATACAGCTATTTTACAAAATGAAGATAAATTTCAAAATATCTGCCCTGCGTGTGAATCAGAATTGTATATAGATAGTGAACTCGCTGTTCCTTTAAATCCTTTTGATAAGCAGTATTTTTAAATGCAACAATCGGGCTATTTAGGGTAATACCAGCGTCCATGCAATCAGGGAAAAAGTAAACTATGAAATGACAGAAAGTATTATACACAGTATTTAAACACTATTATTTTAACCCCGTCCCTACTCAGAACGGGGTTATGTATGTTAGTAATTTGAACATTAAATAACTTTATTGTCATTCAACAGCTTAACGTTGTAAATATGCAGTTATCTTAACTCTTACATAGAAAACCTTTGTTTATCAATGATTTATTCATTGAAGCCATATAAACAACGTATTAGTCTAGACAACGATCCTCGCAGCATCATATTCTACAACCGCCTTGAAGGTAGCTAAAACGGCCTTAAGGCGTCCTTAAGAAGTAGCAAATACCTTTAATTCTTCCTAGAACAATGTTTAGAATGGTATGGTTATTTGATGCTTCTAATTATCAAGATATCACTACATTCGATACGTAGAATACATTGTTTACTGGGTTAAGATATCAAGTATTCAAAGTAGCCTTTCACCCAACTTTTCTTCTTAGAATACTTTAAATACTCCCGATTTTCATAGTGTAGATAATCGCGTTTTGCTTATGGCACCCCTAATTTGACTAACTTTGATTCCTAACTTTGTAATAGTTCAGGGAATAAAAAGTGTATTATATGCATAGTCAAACGTCGAGATTCTCCTTTATATGGATAGATATGCATATACATTGATGGATTAAAGTTCGCTTCAATAATCCCATAAGCATTTTTATTAGCTGCAGGAACTTCTATATTTTCAATAATCAAATCGATACCACTAATTTTAGCTCCCAGTGCAGATACCGCATCCACTGCTATTTTTTTATAGTCATCGGGAATTTGATCTGTCACATCAATCGAATCTCCGCCTGTACTAACATTAGAATTTTCACGCAGATAGACGATTTCACCATTTTTTGGAATCGAATTCATTTGATAACCTTGGCCTTTTAGCATAAGGTTTTCCAAGTCACCTAATTGTATAGTTTCTAAAGGTGTCCTATGGTCTTTTCCTCTTAACGGATCACGATTCTTTTCAATGACTAACTCTTCGATTGTATGTTCACCATCGCCTTTAACATTCGCAGGAACTCGTAATAAAACCGCCTGAACTTTATCATGTAACACAAAAAATCGATATTCTGTTCCATAGAGAAACTCTTCTATTAGTACAGAAGAATCTTCTTTAAATGCGAGTGTGATTGCTTTTTGATAATCTTCGTAATTTGCCTCTTGTTTGAAGATTGATATTCCCAATCCATAGTTTGTTGTTTTCGGCTTTACAACAAAAGGTTTAGCAGAAAACATATTATAAGAATTTAAAGCATGTTCTATATCATTAAATTCCTCACCTGTTGGTACACGGAATCCATGTTGTTGAAGAATTTTCTTTGTTACTGTTTTATTTTCCATAATTAAAGGGGATACATAACTATCTTTACTTGTCATATTCCCATTTTTCACATATTCAACATGATCTTTTAATTGAAGCTTCAAAAATTGATCTTGCCGATCCAAAACTTCTACCTTTATTCCTTGCTGTAAGCAATCAAACATTAAAATCTGAGTGGACAACTCCATGTCAGTAAATCCTGTTAATTGATATGGCTTATCCCATGATTTTTTATAGTTTTCTTTCGCAATACACGTAGCCACTTGTCCTTGACTGCTTTTTTCACTCTCTTTATAAAGCCTTCCAGCTAAAGTCTTACTTGGGTCCATTAGCATTTCTCTCAGGTTAACAAATAACGTATCTGAAATAGTCAAATCTAAAATTTCTGCTAAATGTTCCATCTCATCGATCATATTTTTAGCTTCTACTTCAAATTGTGTATGCTCTAATGGATGCTCAAGAGCCACTACATCATTGTAAGAATCACCCATTTTTATCCACTCATCACAATTATTACCCTCATCTTTCCATAGTAAATAAAATAAGAAAAGATGTAGAAATTCTGCTTGTTCATAGCTAATTCCATTCGTTTCAAAAGGATTTAAATCTATATTTCGCAATTCAAGATAACTAACACCGTGAGCTTCTAAATCTGAAACATGATGTCCGCCTCTTAAACGGACAGATGCATAAAATTCTTTTTCTTCTGATAAAAGCCCTTTTTTAACCATCAAAGAAAGATCTGATATATAGTTCTGTATACTACTATATGACACTTGAACATCATCAGAATTAGTATAACCCAATTTACTGCTTCTAATGCTTCTTATTGCCCCATTCAAAGAATCTTCTTCAAAATAATTCTTTTCGCTACTAGGAGAAGCTCCATAAAAATAAGTTACTAACCATCGATAGTGTAAATAGTTTCTTGTGACTTTTAGATAAATCTCTGTTTTAAACTGTAGATAATCTTTTATCTCCGATTGTAAGTTAAATATCGCTTGGATTAACTCATCGCCGAATTCAAAGTTAAAATGAACACCACAAAGCATTTGTTTACGACGGCCATAAGAATTGGATAAAGATTGACGATATAGAACATTTTCAACATTTTTCAATTTCGCAATAACAATATCTTCTTCTTTTTCTGGTAACTGTGGTGGCATGCTTAATGGCCAAAGCATTTCATGATCACCCATAGAACGATAAGCAACATCATGGATGGCTGCTAAGTAATTAAACAGTTCCTCTAATGTCTCAGTAACAGGTGTGATTAATTCCATCTGTAGCTCTGAAAAATCTCGCTGAATATACGGGTGTTCATCTCTTATCGATTTAGGATGATCCGTTTTAGCTAAATTTCCTGATAAGTCAACTCGTATACTTTCTTTTTCAATCCCATAACGGGCTTTTAATAAGTATGGTTTAACACGGTCATTGACTAACATTTTTTTAATATCCATATTAACTATACCTCCCTCTATAAATGTTGATATATCAATGGTTTTCACCATCTCAAGTGCCCGAAAAAATATTTTTCGTCACCAATATCTATCGTTATTTTGTATTTCTTCATGAATATTACAATTGATCCGTACGCTACGCTGTAGGAGCTTGTATTTATTGGTAGAAATTGCTCCTATACTGTGTCCTATTCAATGCACATTGGATCTCTGCGTAGCTTATGATGACGGACCCTCCCATGTCTCTAGGCGTCTTAGCGCGTACATTCCTTCGTTCGGTCTATTCATAAGGCAGAGGCTGGCGATGCTCCTCAGTGGACTCGTCCTAGCGGACGGTCGGATGGAATAGATGGTGCCGGCTTCTCCGTGTCATCCTTGTTGTCAGAACTCAAACGTTCAGGTCACGCTGCCGACTGGAGAGAAGTGAAGTCATCCATCATCCGTTGCTCGTCAAACATCCAGTGCTTGGTACAGAGTGCGTGTAATACTTTCAATAGCTTGCCACAGAGCACCACGATCGACTGTTTCTTGCGAAGTGGGTTGGCTGCTCGCGTGGTGTAATGTTCATGTAAAGATTTGAATGCAGTGTTGTGAAGGATCAGTGGCATCATGACACGAAACAGGAGGGCTCGGAGCCTTTTCCTACCGCGTTTTGAGATGCGTTTCTGTCCCTTCTGTTGTCCTGAGGAGTTCTCTCTCAGGGTCAGGCCCGCTAGTTTGATGAGTTGGCGTGGATCCTTGTACTGTTTGAAAGAACCGACCTCAGAGAGAAGCTCGATGATCGTCACATCACCGATGCCCGGGACCGAGGAAAGATATTCATAATCCGGTGTCTGACGGACAAGTTCAATGAGTTCATCCGTCAGTGCCTCGAGTTGCGATTGTAACAGACGGTACTGGGTGAGCAGCGTGGCGATCTCGATACGTGCCATCACATGCCCCTCTGTCAGACCGACTGAATGGGCAGCGACCTCCACCAATCTCTTGGCCTTCGGGAGCTGAGGGCTCTTCATGCCTTCTACCTGACGGTAGAGGAAGAGGAGCTCTTCGGGAGCCTTACCGACGATGTCTACCGGCAAAGGCGTCTTCTCAAGTGCGGCATAGGCCATCTTCCCAAAACTTTTGAAGACCATCGTGAACTCAGGGAAGAAACGGTCGAGCCAGCGGATGATCCGATTCTGTAGCGCATTGATATCCTCTTGGATCTTCGAGCGAAGGGTCGCACCGTTCCGCAATTCAGCCTCAATCCCTTCCAAGATCCGAGGATAGTTGAAGCGCCCGTCTCGCATCAGTCGCGCAATCACGACGGCATCCTTCTTGTCATTCTTCGTCTGTAGATTGTCATCCAGCTCTTTCGATCGGTTGACGTGCATCGGATTGACCATCACATAGGGGATGCCATGGTCGGTGAGAAAGGCCGCCAGGTTCATCCAATAGTGCCCGGTCGGTTCAAAACCGACAATGACATCTTGTTTCAGATGTTCTTCTTTGAGGGCGATGATACGCGTGTAGAGGACCTCAAAGCCGTGCCGTGACTGGGTGAACGAGAAGGATTTCTGGAGCACACGGCCGCGGTCGTCGACTGCACAGGCGAAATGTGTACGCTTGGCGATGTCGATACCGATGACCAGTGTCTTTTCTGAGACTTGATTAATCTTTTCATTCGTTTTAGAATTCATATAATAGTCCTCTCTTAGATGTATTGGGTCATTTTATCGGGTGACCACTCAATCATCATAAAAGAGGGCTTTTTTTAATTCAAGGCCTCAGAAATCTTCCTAACAGGAATGCTCCTTATTCTCTTACCTTTTAAAAACAATCAAAAATATCCACAATCTAATTAAATGTGAATATTTACCGTTCCGAATCTTATTTGATGAATTATAAAATTAAGTGCAACACCTGAACGTGAACGCAAAAAAGCCCATAGCGACGGCCTCGTGTAGAATGAAGTCACCACAACACACATTCAGACGGAGGAATCGCTATGAGCTACACCCATCTTACCACAGCGGAACGCGTGAAAATAGAGACCTACCTGGAGCTCGGGATGTCCATCCGGTCCATCGCGAGACGGCTCGGGCGACAGCCCTCGACCGTCTCGCGGGAGATCAGAAGGAACCCCGGCTACACGGCCGAACGCGCACAGGAGCGCTACGCCAAGGCGAAGCGAAACTGCGGCGCCAAGACGAAGCTCGACGACATGATGCGCCGGACGATCATCGAGAAGCTGCGGGCGACCTGGTCCCCGGAACAGATCGTGGGTCGTCTCTTCGACGGGAAAATCGCCTTCTCGACCATCTATCGTTGGATCTATTCGGGGCTGATCGACGTGCCGGTGACCGTGCTCCGCCAAAAGGGCAAGCGCCAGAAACCGATGGAGACACGTGGTCGGTTCAACATCGGTCTGTCCATCACCAAACGTCCGAGAGAGGTGCGCACACGCGAGACATTCGGCCACTGGGAGCTCGACACCGTCGTCTCCGGACGAGGGAAATCGAGGGCGTGCGTCGCGACGTTCGTCGAGCGGAAGAGCCGGTTCTACCTCGCGCTGCCGATCGCGGACCGCAGCGCGGCCTCGATGGAGGAGGCGATTCACACGGTCCACGCCGCCTTCCCAGCGGGCACGTTCAAGACGGCGACGACGGACCGGGGCAAGGAGTTCAGCTGTCACGAGCGCGTCCGGGCGACACTCGGCGTGCCGATGTATTTCGCCGACCCGTACTCGTCGTGGCAGCGCGGCAGCAACGAGAACGCCAACGGCCTCCTGCGCGAGTTCTTCCCGAAAGGATCGGACTTCGCGACGGTCGGCCAAGGAGAGATCGTGGACGCGCTCGCCAAGATCAACGGCCGCCCACGCAAATGCCTGGGCTGGAAGACCGCACACGAGGCCTTCACGGAGGAAGTGTTGCGCTTAATTTGACAAACCGTCATTTGTTAAAAAGCATCATCTTAATTGCTTCATATGGAATTCGAAATGTTCTTCCAAAAATGTAGAGATGAAGAAATAGCTATGATCATAACCTTTAACTTGCTTATAGTTTATTTCTACGTTATTTGCTTGGGCATTTTCTAAGAAAGTCGTTTCTTCCAATTGTTCTGGATAAAACTGATCTGCAGTTCCTTGTGTAATAAGAATAGGGGGGGTGTCAGTTGCTTTAATGAGTTCTGAAGCATCCCATTCTTTCCAAGAAGCTTTGTCTTCACCTAAATAAGTTGAGAAAGCTTTTATTCCCCAAGGGACTTGACTAGGACTTGAAATAGGAGAAAAAGCAGAAATCGCTTTGAATCTTGCAGCATTTTTTATCCCAATTACTAAAGCACCATGACCTCCCATTGAGTGGCCCATTATACTTTCTTTTCCTGAAAATCCAGGTACTAAAGTGGACGTAATACCTGTTAACTCCTCTGTGATGTAAGTATACATATGATAATTCTTTGCCCATGGATTTTGTGTGGCATTTAAATAAAAACCGGCACCTTGTCCGAGGTCGTATGCATCATCATCAGCAACGTTTTCTCCGCGTGGTGAAGTATCAGGAATAATGACTGCCACTTGATATTTTTCAGCCAATCTTTGAAATCCACTTTTTTGACTAAAATTATCATCTGTACAAGTTAATCCAGATAGCCACCAAATAAGAGGGATTTTTTTCTTTTCTTTATTTGATGGTAAGTAGATACTAAATGTCATATCACATTGTAAAACTTCTGAATAATGGGTGTACTTACGTTGTTCCCCATCAAAAGAGCGTTGTTGTTCAATTAGTTTAAGACTCATTTATTTCACTCTCCATTCTCCATTTGTTTATAATTGTACGGATTGATTTAACTAATGAAGTAAACCAAATGCTTTATTGATATCCATACCCATAATTACATAATAAAATGCAATCTACAATACTGACGTTTTTGTCACTATGCTATAATAGTAAAAGAAAGGAGCATTACTGATAGAAAACTTTAAGACAACTTGTAAATAAGAAGCCCTATTGGTATGATGCGGAGATTGCTTCTATAGAAAACTTAACCTGAGCATCAAACAAGGCAAGGATTAGAATTCTTAATATGTGAGAATTTCCGGAAAACCAAAAGAACATTCTAATATCGTTTCGACGGTTTAAACCGTGATATATCAATACTTATAGAGAGAGTGAATATAATTGGAAATTAATTATAAAGATAAAACTTATTTTACTGGAAAAGATTTGGCTTTATCAGTTATAGGTGGACGTTGGAAAATAGTGATTATATGGTGTTTGATACAGGAGTCTCCATTAAGGTTAAGTGAAATGCAAAAAAAACTTCCCGAAGTCAATCAACGCATGTTAATTAGACAGTTAAGGGAATTAGAAGATGATAACATAATTACTAGAACTGTATATCCCGTTGTACCTCCTAAAGTTGAGTATCAACTAAGTGAAATTGGTTGTCTCCTAGAACCTGTTGTAACTTCAATCTGTGATTGGGGAGATATTTTTAGCGACTCTTTAGAAAGAGACGCTAATAAAACAGAGATTGAATAACATCTATGTATACTTAGCATGGGTGTAAGAAAGAAAAACAGGCATTAATTTTTCAGTTCGCGTACCTATCCATTACACTTTTGGTTATTATGACATATTTGTCAGTATGGTAATTTAAATTACGATATGTAATCATGGAAATGTAAACATCATAGTGTTTCACATTTTTTACGTATTAATGTGTCCATGATGACAAATGTGTCAGTATTGTCAACGGTATATTGATATGTAATTATGGGTATGGTAACGCTATAAAACAAAAGAAAGAAGGGTTTCATTTGAAAAGTAAAGCAGCCGTTGCATTTAAAGCGGGAGAACCGCTTCAGATTGTAGAAATCGATGTAGAGGATCCAAAAGCCGGAGAGGTTTTAGTAAAGATACTGTACACTTCAGTCTGTCATACAGATGCTTATACATTATCAGGGGATGATCCAGAAGGCGTATTCCCTGCCGTTTTAGGTCATGAAGGCGCTGGTGTTGTAGTAGCCGTAGGTGAAGGAGTTACTTCAGTAGAACCAGGAGATCATGTTATTCCACTATACACGGCTGAATGTGGGGAATGTAAATTCTGTCGATCTGGTAAAACAAACTTATGTAGTGCTGTACGAGAAACTCAAGGTAAAGGTTTAATGCCTGACGGAACAACTCGTTTCTCTTATAATGGAGAGCCTATTTATCATTACATGGGAACAAGTACATTCAGTGAATATACAGTCGTTCCTGAAATCTCTTTAGCAAAAATTGACAAAGAAGCGCCACTTGATAAAATTGGTCTATTTGGATGCGGTGTGACTACAGGTATTGGCGCTGTACACAACACAGCAAAAGTGGAAGAAGGAGCTGTGACAGCCGTATTTGGTTTAGGAGCCATTGGATTAGCCGCTATTCAAGGATTGGTTCAAGCAAAAGCAAGCCGAATTATTGCTGTAGACTTAAATGAAGATAAGTTTGAATTAGCTAAAAAAATGGGCGCAACTGATTTTCTAAATCCTGCTAAATTTGATAAACCAATTCAAGAAGTCATTGTTGAAATGACAGATGGAGGAGTAGATTATAGCTTTGAGTGTATTGGAAATGTTGAAGTAATGAGGTCTGCTCTTGAATGTTGTCATAAAGGTTGGGGTGAAAGTACTATTATCGGTGTAGCAGCTGGAGGGAAAGAGATTCATACGCGTCCATTCCAATTAGTAACGGGTCGAGTATGGCGTGGTTCTGCCTTTGGCGGCGTGAAAGGCAGAACGCAGCTTCCAGGAATGGTTGAAGATTATATGAATGGTGAAATCGATATCGATTCGTTTATCACACACCACTTAAACTTTACAGACATCAATGATGCATTTGATTTGCTTCATAAGGGTGAGTCAATCCGTACGATGTTAACGTATGAAAAATAATGAATATATTCAAGGAGGAAAACATATGACTACCACTAAATTACATCCAAGATTAGATAACGGGATTAATGATTATCCAGAAGTAAAAGACTTTGTAGGAGGAACACTAAAGTGTCTTTGTGAATCCAATAAAGTAGAAGTCAAGGTAGATTCACAAACAATGCACAACCATGCATGTGGTTGTTCTAAGTGTTGGAAACCAGAGGGTGCCAATTTTTCTTTAGTAGCTGTAGCTCCTCGTGACAAAGTTCATGTCATTAGAAACGGCGATAAGTTAGAGATTGTTGATGAAACAGCTACAATTCAAAGACATTTTTGTAAAGAATGTAAAGCACATTTATTTGGTCGTATAGAAAATAGAGATCATGCATTTTATGGTTTAGATTTTGTTCATACAGAATTATCAGAGGATAAAGGGTGGTCTGCACCACAATTTGCAGCATTTGTTTCGTCTGTAATCGAAACAGGTACACCGGCTTCAAAAATGGCTGATATCCGAAAAGATTTAAATGATATTGGATTACCTACCTATGATGTCCTATCACCTGAGTTAATGGATTTAATTTCTACTAAAACTGCTGAACTGAATGGCACATTGAATGAATAAAAGTTATATTTTAATGTAGTAATTAAGAAATAATAAACTAGTTACATGTGCTTTCTGTTTTTATAAACTAGCGGTTCTTCATTAATCGTAAAATTGTTAGTTTATAAAAACTATTGTCGTCAAGAGTCCTTTTAAACTCAAGTTTCGCTTCAATCTCACATATTTTAAAGAATTCTGCAGATTGAAAAGATATGCAAAGGCACTTACTCTATTTCAGAGTAAGTGCTTTTGTATATTCATTATTTAGGGTGTGGGTCTAAATCAACCTCTACCGATAGAAAATCTAACTGCAAAAGTAGCAATTGAAAAACTAAGAAATTCCGATGAAGAGATAATAGAGATCGTAACAGACGATGATTCCACTTGGTATATCATAAGAAGCGAGAATGACGGTATTTCGATAGCCGATGAAAATCTTAAACAAATGATTGGTTCAAACGGCTGGGAATTTGAAGCGAAAGAAGGCTCAGGTCTGTTCTTTGAGAAAGAGGATGAACAATTAACTGTTGCTACACAAATGTGGATTAAAAGATACGTTCTTGTTCAGGTACAAAATAAATATAAAGAACTTTAAAACATTAGGCTAACGTGCGCGAGATTGTAGAGTAAACTCTTGTGACATACGGAAGAATTTATCAAATCGTAGGAATATATTTTGATTGAGATCAATTTTTGTGTTTCACATCAATTTTTGATAGGATTGAACATTCAAGCACGTAAGCGTAATTTATTTGAGTATTTACACTTTATTGTATAATAATAACATTAGAAAAAGGAGATTGAGCGATGATGACTACTTATGAAGAAAATGTAGCTAGTTTTGATAAAATCGATTCCGAAAAAGCACAGGCATTGGTAAAAGGGGAATCCGAAGCCTTAATCTATATTGGAAAGGCTGTTTGTCCTTTTTGCCAAATATTCGTTGAAAAACTAAAAAAAGTTGCTGAGGAAACTGATACTACTATCTATTATGTAAATAGTGTGGAAAAATCTGATATGGAAGGTATTACGGCCTTCCGTAATGAATACGACATTCCAACGGTTCCTGGTTTCGTTTTTACTAATGGTGACACAATAAACGTGAAATGCGATTCATCCATGTCAGAAGAAGAAATCAAAGCTTATATGAATAAATAATTCAATTGCAAACAGTGGTCTTCTGCAATCGGGCGCTATTGTGGAACGTCAAGGGTAGAAAGTGATCAAACTTTATTTTAAAAAGTGTATACTAACCCACAAGAAAAGAATCCATTTTGATCAATCTTTTTTTCAAAACGGATTCTTTTTATTTGCCCGAAAAATGAGCTTTTGCGGGAACTTTTGATCAAACTTTATTTTAAAGCTACACATAGGATATCCATACTCACAAGTTTAAATTCCCCGTTCTTAACGTTTAACCGATCCGGTAGGCGGCGTAGCAATACCTCCGTCATCTCGTCCATCGTCTGTTGGTCTAGTTGGAATTTATCCATCTGAATCGTCCTCTCCATTTGATAGCCTCATGATAACTCGCATTTACGCAAGCAACATCTCGCCTAATTTCACGTAAGCCCTGGTGTTGTTTCAAACAAGCTCTAGGGCTTGTTTAGAAAACATGGTCATTTTCAATAAACAAACCGTATTTTCACTCCTGACATTTCATCAAACAATCTTCTTACGAGACAGTCCAAAACAACGTCCAACCTTCACACACGAACCATCTCGTTTTCGTTATGCGAAAACGACCCTTTTCCGGATCCCGCTCTATGGATCCAGGCGAGAGCAACGCGAGTCGCCCATCCCGTCAAAGAAAAACGTACGTTTTTCGTCCTTGCCCTTACCGGACGGACCGGGACCGGTCCCCCGGCCCCACTCCATTCCATTCAACCCATGTAACCTCGCTGTTTCATGCTGACGTACGACTCGTCCGCACCGAGAATGAGATGGTCGAGCACCGGGATGCCGATGAGGTCGCCTGCTTCATGTAACCGTTCGGAGACGAGGATATCCTCCCGGCTCGGTGTCGGGTCCCCGCTCGGATGCTGATGGCAAACAATGAGGCACGAGGCATTGTTCAAGATGGCGCATTTGAAGACTTCCCGTGGGTGGACGACGCTCGAGTTGACGCTCCCGACATGCGCCCGGTGGACGCCGATGACCCGGTTCTTTGTGTTGAGCATGATGACGAGGAACACTTCACGGTCGTCATCCCCGATGAACGATGACCCGATTTGTCGGGCGCTGTCCGGCGAATGGATAATGGCGTGCTCGAGGGCGACCATTTCCTCGCGAACCTCTTGTTTGATACGGATGACCTCGATGATGGCGGATATTTCCATGATGGTTTGTCCCCTTTCGGATAAGCTGTCCTCAGAACGAACACCGTTGTGCGTCCTGTTGACGGGAACGAAGCGAGCGTCGGGAGACGGTGCAAGGGCGACCGCAGGGAGAGCCTCAAAAAAATGCGTAGAGCGCACGCAGAACCAGGCTTCCGTAGCCAACGAGCGAAAAGCCTCGCTTTGAGCCTAAAGCGAAGGAAGACGGGCCGGAGGGCGCGTCATTTTTTTGACGTCCCTTGCACCGACGACCAGCGAGCTAGAGTACGGAAACAGGACGCATGGAACACCGATCACGAAAAAGGCTGTTCAAACGAGACAAATCGGGTATAAAATAAGAACAAACGTTCGTTTTTAGGAAGGGGGAATTATGATGACGATGTATCGCGATCGTGGTGAGCTGAAATGGATCCCGTTCCTCATGCCCGAGCACAAGGCGCTGCTGACGAAATACTATAAGGAAATCCAAAAGATCGAGATGCCTGATGTCGACGAACAGGTCCTATCGGTCTATGAGAATGTGCTGAACGACGCGATCTTCAGCGGAGATTTGGTAGAGGTAAAATATGTGGAGAAGCGGGAGATGAAACGATTCAAGGGTTTTGTGCACCGGACGAACTATATGGAGCGGACCGTCGAGCTGGCCAATCAGCGGGACGGAATCATCCATGTGCCGTTCGAGGCAATCATTCACGTGGAACAATCAATGGACTAACGCCCTAGCGGTTGTTCGAAGTCTGCGTCACGAAACGAAGTGTCGCTCCTCGACTTTTAAACAATGCAATGGGAACTAATAGACCACTTTCTTTCTCTTTTTTTAAAATCACTTAAAGGCCGATTTACTTTTCACTCAACATCCGCATTTTTTATAGTCATATACTTTCAATATATTTACACTTCCTCTCGATGTTATACTAAAAGAAAATTAAAAAAGGAATGAATACAATGGGAAAAATAGAACCTAAAATTTTTGATGAATTAAAAGTAGCATTGTCTAGTTTTGAAGAGAGATATTTTATCGGTGAAGAATTGAATCGCTCAAAACTTACAAGTGATTTACGAAATTACGATGAAGCACTTCTCAGCAAACTATTTGAGGTAACTTTTATTAAACAGCACTTTATCAAAGAGGTTGCGGGAGAAAAAATCTTTCAAATCGAACAACTTGAAGAAGCAATTCTTTATAACGATTACTGGGATACAAGTTATACCAAGTATGAAAATAGAATAGGACTAGCTTCTAAAGGAAAATTTTTGCAGGATACCGAGGATGTAGTACTAGATTTTCCTTTTAAGGACGGAGTACTTACTGCTTCCATGACAAAAGAGGATACTGACAGTGGTTATGACGATGCCTTTTTAAATGAAGTAATTGAAAAAGACGAGATTGATCGAATGTTTGATAAAAAAATCTTTACAAACATTAAAAAAATTGATGGTACTGGAGAAACTTCTACTATTGAATTTGATAAAGAAACAGACAATCTATTGATCAAAGGAAATAACTTATTAGCCCTACATACTTTAGTACCTAAATACGCTAACTCGGTAAATTTAATCTATATTGATCCCCCTTATAATACAGGTTCAGATTCCTTTGCATATAATGATAAATTTAATCATTCAGCATGGTTAACCTTTATGAAAAACCGTTTGGAAATTGCTAAGGAATTATTAGCTGATGATGGCTACATTTTTGTACAAACCGATGACTCTGAGCAAGCTTATTTGAAAGTACTGATGGACTCAATATTCGGTAGGAAACAATACGTTAATACGATTTCTGTTTTGTTCAAAAATATCGCCGGTGCTTCTGGTGGTGGAGAAGATAAGAGATTAAAAAAGAACATCGAATATATAACTATTTATTCCAAAAACAGAGAATTATCACGCTCGTTTAACTCTGTTTATGAGTACAAAAAAGTTTCAAGCTTAGTTCAAGAAATGCGGGAAGAAGGTGTAAGTTGGAAATATACTAGTATTCTCGTAGATCCAGGTTCAGAAAAATATGTTGGCTCAACAATTGATGGTATTGGAAATGAAATAAAATTATACGAGCAAGTAAATCCAATAATCAAGTCTATATCAACTCTTATGAGAGAAGAAAATCTTACCGAAGAAGAAGCTTACGACAAATATGGAAAATTTGCTTTTCAGACAGCAATGCCTCAGAGCTCTATTCGTCCACGTGTAATGGAGAAGTGGCAAGAACTTGGATTAGGTGAAAATAATTTAATGTCAATTCGTTATGTCCCGAGAACAGGTAAAAATAAAGGGATTGAGTATCAACAATTTTATAAAGGGGATTCATTTAGACTTTTTGCTTGGCTAAGAGATGTATCTGAAGAAATCGAAGGTACGTTATATAAAAAAGATGTTCTAGGAACTTTTTGGAACTTTGTCGGCGAAACAAAAAATGTGAACAGAGAAGGCCAAGTGGAGTTTCCGAATGGTAAAAAACCTGAACGACTACTTGGTAAAATTATTGAAATGGCGACTGAACCTAACGATCTTGTTCTCGACTTCTTTGGTGGCTCTGGCTCAACAGCTGCAGCGGCTTTAAAGTTAGGGAGAAAATTCATCAGTGTTGAACAAATGGAAAATCAAGTTTCCTTACAGGTGGAAAGATTCAAGAATGTAATGAATGGTTCAGATCAAAACGGATTGAGCTCAGATGTGAGTTGGAATGGCGGAGGTTCATTTGTGTATACTGAATTATTCCCAAAAAATATGGGGTACCTTCAAGACATCATTCACTCAAATACTATTGAAGAACTCCAATCTGTTTACGAACGAATGTTACAAGGGACTGCGGATATTGAAGCTGCGGATATTTCTTTTTATGCTGATTTATCTAAAATTGACTGGGCCGAAGGGTTTATTGAAAATAAGCGCCTTTTAATCAAGTTGATTGATAAAAACGGTCTTTATTATAACTATTCAGAAATTGATGACGAAAATGTTCGTGATTTAATTACTGATAAAGATTATACGTTCAATAAATTATTCTATGAAGGCGGTGAATAAGGTGGTTAAAAAAAAAATAAATAATGTTCGTCACTTCCCCTTAATCGATCAAGCAGATGAAGCTGAACAAAATTTATTTAGTCCACATCAGGGATATATTATTCCAGACTATGTAAATCAGAATTTGATTCATACTCTACGTTATTATCAAGATAAAGCACTTCGGAATTATCATTATACACAAACTCAAATCGTACCTAATCCTCAACATGTACTATTTAATATGGCTACTGGATCAGGTAAAACAGACCTTATGGCAGGACTGATTCTTTACCTCTTTCAAGAACATAAATATCAAAATTTCTTATTCACGGTAAATACGAATTCTGTTCTGATGAAAACAAAAGATAACTTAGTCACAGAGGCTAGTGAAAAATATCTTTTTAATGAGAACATTGAAATTGAAGGTCAACGAATTTTTATTCGACAAGTTGAACGATTTCCAAATCTGCCTCAAAAAAACACTATATATATTAAGCTTTCATCAGTTCAAAAAGTATCGGATGATTTGTTTGTATTAAAAGAAAACACAATGGGATTATCAGATTATGAAAATAACCCAGTAGTTATTTTAGCTGATGAAGCTCACCATTATTCCGCAAGTACGAAAGCAGAAAAAGACGCTGAGAATACTTGGGAGTCTGCCATCAATAAGATCCTGACTGCTAGAAATGATAAGGAAAAAAAGAATCTACTATTAGAGTTTACTGCAACAGTAGATTTTGATAAGGACACCATATATGACAAGTACCGCGATAAAGTCGTTTATCGTTATCCATTGAACCAGCTCATGAGAGACAAATATTCGAAACAAGTTAAACGTATTGAGACATCCGTAAACGATACTGATAAAATGCTGAATGTTGTACTATTGTCTCAGTTCCGAAAATATCGAGCTTATGCGGAAGGCGTAACTGGAACATTTAAACCTGTAATTATGTTCAAGTCACCCAAAGTTGCAATATCACTTGAAGCCACCAAAATATTCAATGATGTTATTGCCAATTTAAATGTAAGTGACTTAATAACATTCATTAAACGTCAGCAAGTATTACCTGGCAATGAAAGTTCTGCATTAGAATTAGCTTATAATTTCTATTTGCAAAATGAAGATGATTTAGCAAAAATCATCCGTGAAATAAAGCATGATTTTGACCCAAGGAATGTTTTGAATGCCAACGATACTAGTGGTAACATGCTTGAAAAAGGTCAGTACATGGCTTTAAATACTCTGGAAAGTCCAAATAATCTTTATCGTGTGGTTTTTGCTGTTGCAAAACTTACAGAAGGTTGGGACGTACTTAATCTATACGATATTGTTCGTATTGAAAAAGAAGCTGCAACTAATAAGACTGCTACAATGGTTGAAGCTCAATTAATCGGACGCGGAGCCCGGTACTATCCTTTTGAAATTGACGGAGAGAAAAGTTATCAACGAAGATATGATAACGATTTATCAAATAAACAGTTGCTTCTAGAAACTCTTCACTACCATACGATGAATGAACCACAATATTTGAAACAATTAGTGGGTTCTTTAAAACAAATGGACTTACCAACTGGTCAAGATAAGAAAAATCCACCTATTGAGGTTAAAATCAAAACTTCATTCAAAAGAACAGATACTTATAAAACGGGCCAGATTTATTATAACGTGACTGAGAAAGTATCAGATGAATGGTTTGATTCTATTGGGAAATATGGTATCGATCATAGGTTAGAAATTTCTCGGCGCTTAAATTACGGAAGTCGAGAAGTGGCTTATGAAGCTACTATTGAAAATGTTGAAACTAAGACTGTCCATATAGAAAAATTCGATCATCGATTTATTAAAAAGGCTATACAGAGTCTCGAATTTTATCGATTTGATAATTTAAAGTTGTATATTCCTCTTTTAAAATCCATGAAGGAATTTATTTATGGAGAAAAATGGTTAAACGCATTGAACCTCAAGCTATTTTTAACCGTTCCTAAAGAGTACAGGATTGCAAATATTTCGCGAAATGAATTATTGAAAGTAACTATCGAATTGTTGAAAGAATATGAATCTAAATTTAAATCCGGTTACATTAAAGAGCGAGGAACTAATAATTTTGTTGGATACCCAATCAACGAGTACCTTACAAATTATAATAAGAGAATTCCAGATTATGATACCGCTAATCTTCTGCAAGAAACCACTCAAAAAGTATCAGCTTATGAAATTGATGATGAGTTTTATGTATATGAAAAAGCAATTGTTAACAAGTTGGAATATGAATTGATTGAACGTATAAAATCTTACGTGCCTAAACTAAAACAAAAATATAATAAAGCTGTTTATCTGTTTCGCATGGACGAAAATATGCACCGTGAATCAGTAAAAAGCGAGAAACTTAAATTACATCAGTACGGATCGCGTATTAATCGTTCTGGGGAAACAGTAGATGTACACTTACAAGGATTCCAACCTGATTTTATTTTGTTCTTAGAAGATAGTGATGTTCAATTTCAAATATTTATTGAGCCCAAAGGAATGAGCGGAGATAGATTTGTTAGTGAACTATGGAAACAAGATTTGCTTCTCTATATAACAGATCATCAAGCAGAAATAGAATTTGAAGATAACATAAGCAATGTTCAAATTAAAGGTCTTAAATTTTATACTAAAAATGATGGCCAAAAAACTATGTCTCAACTAGAAGAAGTTACAGAACTATAAATCACCGTCTTTAAAACGAACGTTAAAGAGACATGTTTGTTTGTTAATTCACATTAAAATGAAAAGGGCTATTTAAAGCCCTTTTCATTTTGTCTCAATTGTCTTTTAACTTATCTTTTTATCAATGTTCGTTTTCTGTTATGATTAATGAGTAAACAAACAAATAAACGGAGGTTATTCATGACGAGAATTGGATATGCAAGAGTATCAACCTTTGATCAGAACTTGGACTCTCAGCTAGATGAACTTAAGAAAGCTGGTTGTACTAAAATCTTTCAGGAGAAGGCCTCCAGTGTTAAAAAAAGACCAGAATTTGAAAAGTGCTTAGATTATTTACGAGAAGGTGATACCCTGGTTGTCTGGAAGCTAGATCGGTTGGGGAGAACCACAAAGAAGCTTCTTGAATTAATTGATGATTTAAAGGATCGCGGAATCAATCTTCAAATCATAACGCTGGGCGTAGATACTTCAACTGCTGCAGGCAGACTATTCTTCACTATGATGGCAGGATTGGCAGAGATGGAACGTGAGTTGATCCGCGAGCGAACGAACGCAGGACTTCAGGCTGCTCGTGCTCGAGGAAGAATGGGTGGCAGAAAACCAATCGATGAACAAATAATGGCCAGAGCAATGATGATGTATGAAGCAAATATGACAGTAGACGACATCACAAAGACTTTAGATATATCTAGATCAACATTCTATAAATACAAAAACAAACAGTAACTCCATGTTACTTTCTATTAAGAATATTTATATCAGGTCAATTAGTAACGCATCTTTTAAACTTCCTTCATTTATTCATTAGTGAACGAAGTTTTTTAATCTCATTTTCTAAAAATACAATTATCTCTTCCCTCTCTAACCAATATTCTTCATCGCCAGCGTCTTTTCTTTGCAGAGTGTTCTCCCATTTTTTAACAACTTTAATAAACATACTAACTTCCCATTCATTCTGCTTATCTGTTACCAATGAAGTAATTGAAATTCATGAATTAAAGAAAGTACAACAAACTAATTAAACAAGTGGCTGCTGAAACGCTCTTAGACGACTTGAAAAACAATAAGTAAGGTAATCATACGCTAACTGTTCTTAAAATCGCTCTTAGAGAACAAATTTTAGAGTTAGTTATAAATAATCATGAGGTACTGATGGAATGTCAACAGTTTTTCAGACACTTTTCATGTGCAGATCTTTAAACGCCACTAGCGCTAAATACTGTAGTGAAGAATGTGGTCTAAAATTGTTGTACCAATTTAGATAATCAAATAATTCTGTTTCTAACTGTTCTAAGTTTTCAAATTTCATCTGTTTTACAAATTCGGTTTTCAGCGCTTTCATCGTTGCTTCTGCAACTGCATTATCATAGGGACAACCTTTAGTACTTATAGGTGTTCCACTTTATATAGCTCACGCCAAAACTAATAATCAAAAAAACTGCCATCCACTGTCTCTAGACAGATACGATGGCAGCGATAATATGACTTTATTTAGGAAGCTTGGAAGCAAGGACGTCAATATTTTCAATCACCGGTGGGTCTACGAAAAGTTCAGGAGCTTTCTCCATCAATGCCGCAGCCACTTGACCAGAAAGGTGTGCTTGACGACCTGTCTCGTCCGGGAATGCGTCAAAGATGCCGAATGTCGTAGGTCCAAGTCGGATCGCAAACCATGCGATCGTTTCTGACTCCTCCTGAACTACAGGTAGGGCCCCACGTAGGAAGCTTTCAACTTCCGCTTCTTTTCCAGGTTTTGCTTCAAGTCGAACCAATAGCGCTACATTAACCATTTTCTACCTCCTCCTCAAATTAGAAATTTCATCCATGATAAAGTCTATAGTATGCTAGGTGTTTGTGTATATTCTATTTCAATAATGCTAATGATTCACGATTAAAATCTTCTAAGTCATCAGGTGTACGTGATGTTACGATACTACTATCTACAACAACTGATTCGTCTACTACTGTTGCACCTGCATTCTCTAAATCTTTACGTACAGATAAGTAACCCGTTAGCTTTTTACCTTTTAATAAATCTGTATCGATTAATAACTGTGGTCCGTGACAGATTGCAAATACAGGTTTTTCATTAGAAACAAATCCTTTTGTAAATTCACCGAATCGTCCTTGCTCATCACCACGTAACATATCTGGTGAGAATCCGCCTGGAATGAATAATGCATCGAAGTCATCAGGTTTAACGTCATCGATTGCTTTATCAATCGTTACTTCAGTGTTCCCTTGTTTACCTTTTACTGTACTACCAGCTTCTTTACCAATAAAAGTTTAATTTTATGAATAATTACTCCGGTTTAAATACGACTTTAATATTATTATCTCGTTTTTCATCAAATACTTTATAAGCCTCATCGG
>NZ_JACSLX010000015.1:15009-27245 GCF_018618335.1 Exiguobacterium sp. s152 | reverse complement strand
GCCGTCATCCGCAACATCATCCAGCACTACCAGAACGACGCCGGTGACATCGAGCTCACGGAAGGCGTGCGCTCGCTCGTCTCGGAAGCGGACCGCATCTATATCGTCGCCTGTGGCACGAGTTATAACGCTGGGCTCGTCGGAAAAGACATCCTTGAGCGAATTGCCGGCATCCCGACCGAGGTCCACGTCTCGTCAGAGTTTGGCTACAATATGCCGCTCTTAAGTTCACGTCCGCTCTTCGTCTTCTTGTCACAGTCTGGAGAGACGGCCGACAGCCGGGCCGTCCTCGTCGAAGTGAAGAAGCGCGGCTACAAGGCACTCACGATGACGAACGTGCCAGGATCGACGCTCTCGCGTGAAGCGAACGAAACGATGCTCCTCCACGCCGGCCCGGAAATTGCGGTCGCGTCGACGAAAGCGTACACGGCCCAAATCGCCGTGCTCGCGATTCTCGCCTACGACATCGCTCGCGCGAACGGGAAAGAGTTGCCGTTCGAGTTGATGCCGGAACTCGCGCGTGTCGCGACGATCATGGACTCGATCATGTCGCAAAAAGAACTGTTTGAAGATTTGTCGGACCGTTACTTGAAGACGACGCCGAACACGTTCTTCATCGGGCGCGGACTCGATGCATCGGTCTGTCTCGAAGGCGCGCTCAAAGTAAAAGAGATCTCGTATATCCAAGCGGAAGGGTATCCGGGTGGCGAACTCAAGCACGGTTCGATCGCCTTGATTGAAGATGGCACACCGGTCATCGCACTCATCTCGCAACCGAAGACGAACTTGAACATCCGCGGCAACGTCAAAGAAGTCGTCGCCCGTGGTGCGAACGCGTGTATCATCTCGATGCAAGGCGTCGAGCACGAGAACGATGAGTTCATCTTGCCGCACGTCGAACCAATCCTCGCCCCGCTCATCACGGTGTTACCGGTTCAACTCATGGCGTATTACGCCGCGCTCGCACGTGGCTGTGACGTCGATAAGCCGCGCAACTTGGCGAAATCGGTGACGGTAGAATAACACTGCGATTGTCAAAGCACTTCTCTAAAGAGAGAGGTGCTTTTTACTGCTTGCCGATATCTTTGCCAACAAGCAAAATAGTAGGTGGAGTAAGCGGTTGCATCGTATGGTTAGATAAAGATAAGCGATGAAAGAAGGTCTGACATGAACGTATATATTGCCTGTCCATGCGGGTTCGTCACGAGCGCGATGGCGGCGAAGCTGTTTGCCGAAGCGTGTTCGGGAAAATTATCGTGTGTGATTCAACACGGCACGTATCGGGACATCCCCAAAGACGTGGATTGGATTATCTATCAAGCCGGGACGGAGACGGTCGATCATCCGACCGCGCACGTTCGCTCGGTCAGACACATGTTATCGCTCACGGAATATCGACAACTCGTCGAGGAATGGGTGAATGGATATGAAACATGAGTGGAGCGCCCGGGAGCGCTCGATTTTACTACATCTATTGGCAACGGAGACATCGACACCGCTCGCGGAGATCGCGCAAGCGGTCAATTTGTCTGAGCGGACGATTCAACGGGAGCGTCAACTGCTCGAAGGCATCTTGCGCGAGTTCGAATTGGAGCTCGCTTGGCAGCGCGGGCACGGCCTCAGTCTCATCGGTCGTTCCGATGCGAAGCAACAGTTGCGCGAAGACTTGATTTTGTCGGCCGAGGCGATTCCAACGGCGGAGGACCGCATCTTCGAACTCGCCTGGCGACTTCTGTTTGAAAAAGACACGCTCAAGCTGCAGGCGGTCGCGAAACAGATGCACGTCTCACCGAGCACGCTCACACAAGACTTGGAGAAACTCGATCGTTGGTTCGACGAGTATCACCTCGAAGTCGAACGGAAGAAAGGGGTCGGGGCCAGAGTGCTCGGCCTCGAAGCCGAGAAGCGGAAGCTGATGATCAATGCGCTGCTCGCTCATTGGGACACGCTCGCGTTCTATCGCTTCGTCCGCGGGGAAGATGACTACATCCCGACCTTTTTGAAGACCGTCCCATGTGACGTCATGCTCGAGGCGCTTCGTGACGGTTATGACTATCTAAAGGAACATCCGTATGAGCGGATGGACGACCGGACCATCATGCGGGTGACGTTCGCCTATGGCGTACAACAAGCCCGTCTGGATGCCGGCTTCTTCCTAGAGATGTATACGAAAGGACGCTCCGACGACTATTTGAAAGTCGCGTCTGATATGGAGACGGCCCTCGGGACGCCGTTCTCGATGGCGGAGCGGGTCTGGTTCGCTGAAGAAGCGAACCGGCTCCGGTCATTGAAGGAACAGATGAAAGAAGATGAGGAAGAGCGTTGGGTCATGCAGATCCGTGTCCATAAGCTCATCCATCACGTTTCACTGATCCACGGATTCGCCTTCACGGACGACGCCGCGCTCGAGAAGGGGCTACTCGCCCATATCTTATCGAGTATGAACACCCACGCCCTTCCGGATACGGATACGGTCCGTCCGCACATCGACCGTGACTATCCACATTTACGGTCGGCGATTCAACAGGCGGCCGATATCGTCTTCGGGATGAACACGTTCACGGAAGAAGAGACGGTGTTTTGGGCGATGCATTTCGCTGCCGCGCTCGTTAAACCGGTTCGGCGTCGGGAATATCGAGCCCTTGTCGTCTGTTCGGCGGGTCTCGGCTCTTCGAAGATGCTCGTCAACCGGGTCAAACAAGAGTTTCCAGAGATGCAGGACGTCGTCAACTCGTCGTTGTTCGGGCTCGAACAGCATCGACTCGACGACTATGACGTTATCTTGTCGACCGTGCCGTTGCCGCCGTTATCAGTGCCGACGCTCATCGTCAACCCGCTGTTGACGAACGAAGAAGTGCAACGCGTCCGCCACTTGCTGTTATCGCTCCCACAGTCGTTCCAAACGAAAGAGAAGAGCCATTCGACGATGCTCGACTTCAATGAACTCGGTGCCCTCGTCGAGACGTTCGAACGGATGGACCGGCAGTTCGATCTCGTCACGCTCGATAATAGCGACCGACTGGAAGACATTTTGCTCGATATCGGGACGCATCTAGAAGAACGTGGACTCGTCCAAAGCGGTATCCAGTTATCGGCCCAACTGCTCCGGCGTCACGAAGTGGCCGGGCTCGGGATTCCGGGCACGAAACTGGCCTTGTTCCATGGACGTCACGCCTCGATCGAACGGGCGAGCGTGTTCGCCTTCGATTTGAACCATTCGATCCCGCTCCTCATGATGGACCAATCGACCGAGTCGGTGTCACGTCTGCTCGTCCTGCTCGCGCCAGAAGAGGCAGAGGACGTCGAACTCCAGTTTTTGAGCGCCGTCAGCGGTTCGCTCATCGAGAGCGAGCAACATATGAACTTATACAGTAACGGTTCAAAGAAAGAACTGTGTCTCTTGCTTCATGAATGTATGAAGAAAATGATTCAAGACACGCTGCACGAGAAATGACCCGCCGTGGTCATTTTTTTATTTGGCACAGAATGTTGCCAAAGTATGAACTGGATTGAATTGAGAAAGCGCTTACGCTGAGACTACAATACGAGTGTAGAGCACAAACCGGTTAGCTACACTACAACAATCTACCTTTCACAATAATCGACTGGAGGTTTTATACATGGCGAATGCGCAAGCTGGCTCGGGCGGGGTTCGAGTCAAAGTACAACGGTTCGGGAGTTTCCTGAGCGGGATGGTCATGCCAAACATCGGCGCCTTCATCGCCTGGGGGATTATCACCGCCCTCTTCATTCCAACGGGCTGGTGGCCGAATGAAAAATTAGCAGAACTCGTCGGTCCGACGATCACGTATCTGTTACCGCTCTTAATCGGGTTCACCGGCGGTAAGTTGATTCATGATGTACGAGGCGGAGTCGTCGGGGTACTCGCCACGATGGGGGTCATCGTCGGGACGGACATTCCGATGTTCCTCGGTGCGATGATCATGGGTCCACTCGGTGGATATGTCATTAAACAATTTGACCGCCTCATCGAAGGCAAAGTCAAAGCTGGATTTGAAATGCTCGTCAACAACTTCTCGGTCGGTATCATCGGTGGTCTTCTCATGATCGGTGGCTTCGAGGTGTTCGGTCCAATCATGAGCGGCCTTGATAAAGTCATGGCAGCCGGTGTCGACTGGATCGTCGGTGCGAAACTGTTACCAATCGCCAGTCTATTCATCGAGCCAGCGAAAATCTTGTTCTTGAACAATGCCATCAACCACGGGATTTTGAGCCCGCTCGGTGTCGATCAAGTGGCGGACGCCGGGAAATCGGTCTTGTTCTTACTTGAAGCAAACCCGGGACCAGGTCTTGGTTTACTGCTCGCTTACATGGTGTTCGCTAAAGGTGCGGCCAAACGCACGGCACCAGGGGCGGCAATCATTCACTTCCTCGGTGGGATTCACGAAATTTACTTCCCATACGTCTTGATGAAACCAATCTTGATCCTTGCGATGATCGCAGGGGGGGCAACTGGGGTCTTCACATTCGTCTTGTTCGATGTCGGTCTCGTCGCACCAGCGTCACCAGGTAGTATCTTCGCCATTCTCGCGATGGCGTCACGCGGTTCGTACCTCGGGCTCGTGACAGGGATTCTCTTGTCGGCGGCGGTCACGTTCGCCGTGGCAAGTGTCATCTTGAAATCAAGTGCGGCCGAAGAAGTGTCACTTGAAGAAGCGACACAAAACGTCAGCGCGATGAAAGGCAAACAGTCGTATGCGTCAGCACTCGTACACGACCGTCTCGATAAAGTCGATCACATCATCTTTGCTTGTGACGCCGGTATGGGTTCGAGCGCGATGGGCGCGTCGGTGCTTCGCAATAAAGTGAATAAAGCGAACTTGCCGATTCGAGTCACGAACACATCGATCAGCCAATTGCCGAAAGACGCCCAATTCATCATCACCCATGAGGATTTGACGGACCGGGCCGAGGCACAAGTGCCAGATGCGATTCACCGTTCGGTCACGAACTTCTTGAACGCCGACTATTACGATCAATTGATCGAAGAAATTAAAGCAGAACGCAGCAAAATCTCATAACACAAGTAGACAGAGACAAGGTTTAAGGTATAGGAGGAACTAAAATGCCATTCATTCAGACAGAGATGATTCGACTTAACCAATCGTTCAACACGTCGGCCGAAGCAATCGACGCAGCCGGTGAAGTGTTAGAAGCAGCCGGATGCGTGTCTCCGGCTTACGTCCAAGCGATGCATGCACGTCAAGCGCTATCAAGCGTTTATATCGGGAACCAAGTCGCGATTCCGCACGGGACTGAGGAAGCGAAATCCGCCGTTCAAAAGACGGGGATTTCCATCCTTCAAGTGCCGGCCGGCGTCGATTTCGGTGGCCAGACGGCGAAACTTGTCATCGGGATTGCCGGTGTGGATGATGAACATTTGGAACTCCTGTCCCAAATCGCAGTCATCTGTTCAGATGAGGATAATGTCGAGCGTCTTGTACAGGCGAAGACGAAGGAAGAGATTTTGTCGTTATTCATGGAAGAGGTGGCGTAATGAAAGCCGTACATTTCGGAGCAGGGAATATCGGACGTGGGTTTATCGGATTGTTGCTTAATCAGAGCGGCTACGAGGTCACGTTCGTCGATATCAATGATACCGTCATCCAGGCGTTAGAAGACAAACGGTTCTATGAAGTCGGATTTGCCGAAGAAGGTGTCGACAACGTCGTCGTCGATCGGGTCCGCGGCGTCAACAGTTTGACCGACCAGGAACGCGTCATCGCCCTCATCGCCGAGGCCGATCTCGTCACGACCGCGGTCGGACCGACGCTGCTACCGAGAGTCGCGCCCCTCATCAGCGAAGGGCTCCGTGAACGAGAGACATCGGCACCCGTTTATGTGATTGCTTGCGAGAACATGATCGGTGGTAGCGCGTCACTTCATCAAGCGATCGAAGCGTCAGGTGGTATCGGGACGGCCAATGCCTCGTTCCCGAATGCGGCCGTCGACCGGATCGTTCCGCTGCAGCAACACGCGGACCCGCTATTCGTCGAGGTCGAGACGTTTTACGAGTGGGTCATCGAGACGAAAGGATTGGCCGAGCGGCCCCCGCTTCAAGGTGTGACGTGGGTCGACGAGATTGGGCCATACATCGAGCGGAAGCTGTTCACGGTCAACACCGGCCACGCCATCGCATCGTACATCGGTTCCTTGTTCGGGAAAGCGACGATCGACGAGGCGCTGAAAGACCGCCGTGTCCGCCAAGTCGTGCAAGGTGCCTTGTATGAGACTGGTTGGCTCCTTCTCGAGAAGTACGGGTTCGAGGCGAAAGAACACAGTCAATACATTCAAAAGATTATCAAACGATTCGAGAATCCGAAGTTGAAAGATGAAGTCTCACGTGTCGCCCGCTCACCGATCCGCAAGCTCGGACCGAGTGACCGGCTCGTCAAACCGGCCCGCGAACTGATCGACAACGGCATCGAACCGAATGAACTGGCCTACGGGATCGCGGCTGCCTTGACCTATTACAACCCTGAGGATTCAGAATCTTCTGAACTTTATGTGTCCATCGAAGAAGATGGCATCGTCTCGACGGTGGAAAAATATCTTCAATTGCATGAGGACGATACGCTGACGAAGTTGATCCTCGAACAATATCACTTGATTCGCGAACAAGAAAAAGCGCAAGTCTCGTAAATCGAATCTCCTGTGCCCGAGTGGCATGGGAGATTTTTGGCATACAAAAAGACTGCAGCGCAGGGGCTGCAGTCTCCTCAAGCTCGGGTCTTTCCAAACTCGATGTACGTCGTGACCGATTTGACGTGCTTCACGACGTCCTTCTCACGAAGGGGACGACTGAAGTAATAGCCTTGAACGTAATCACACTGTTCGTTCAGCAACCATTCGAGTTGATCCGACGTCTCGACGCCTTCCATGAGCACTTTCATATTAAGGTTATGGCCGAGCTGGATCATCGAACGGACGATGGCTTCCTGGTTCCGGTCCGTGAACAAGTTGACGATGAACGACCGGTCGATTTTCAACACTTGGACCGGGAGCTCCCGCAATTGACGGAACGATGAGTAGCCGGTCCCGAAATCGTCGAGCGAGATCAAGATGCCGAACTGATGGAGCTGGGCAAGTTTCTCCCGTGTCGACGCCTCGTATGACAGCATCGACGACTCCGTCACCTCGAGCTCGAGGAACATTGGGTCCATCCCGGTCTCATCCAAGATGGCCTGGAGCGACTCGACAAAATCCTCACGCGCGAACTGGAGCGGGGAGACATTGACCGAAAGGGTGAATGGTTTCACACCAGACTTCTTCCAGCGCACCCAGGCTCGGCATGATTCACGCATGACCCAACTGCCGATTGAGTGAATCAGGCCGGTGTTCTCCGCGATTGGAATGAAGTCTGTCGGTGACACGTGACCGAGCTCGCGGTTGTTCCAACGCAGGAGCGCCTCAACGCCTTCGAGTCGATTTTGCGTAAGTGACACTTTCGGCTGGTACACGAGTGAAAACTCATTTCGGTCGAGCGCCTGCGCGAGCGCCTTTTCGATTTCGACGGTACGAAGGATTTGATGCTTCGACTCGTCTTCGAATTCTTTAATTTGATTCTTACCGGTCCGTTTCGACTCGTGGACGGCGAGGCGTGCGTATTGCACGAGCTCCTCGGCCGACTTCGTATCTTTCGGATAATGACTGATGCCGGCGCTCATCGTCAGTTCGACGGTCGTCCCGTCGATATCGAACGGTTGCGAGATCGCCTTGATACACTTCTCGGCTTTCTGTTTGGCGAGCGTGCTCCGCTTATCAAACAGCAAGATGATGAATTCGGATGAACCGACGCGAGTCAAAATGTCATCCGGGTGAATGGTCACTTGCAGACGCTCAGCGATTTGCATCGTCAGTTCGTCCGAGCCGTGATGCCCGAGCATGTCACTCAAGAAACGCCACCGGTCGATGTCGATGTAGAGACAAGCGACCGGGTCCTCGATTTGAATATGTTCGGCGAGAATACGTTCGAGCTTGTGCCGGTTCGGCAAATCCGTGAGCGTGTCGTGGTACGCCATATGTTCGACGAGACGCTGTGAGGCGATCGTTTCTGAGACGTCACGGAGGAACCAAAGCATCTGGTCCATCGTTTCGCCTTTGAGTGGGTAACTCGTCACTTCGATCGTTCGGTCATCGATGTCAATGCGCCGTGGTTCATAAAACGGTTGATTGATCGTGAGCGACGGATGATAGTCTTGGAAAAAAGCATCTTCTTCGATTTCGTCAAACAAGCGATAGAACGCCATGTTCGCATATTGGATCATTCCATCTTTCGTCGTCGTGACGACGGCATCCGTCGTCGACTCAAGAATCGTCGCTTGAATGAACTCTCGTTTACGAAGGTGACGATCGAGCGTGAGCGACAGGAAGAAAATCGCGAACAAGAGAATCGTGATCGCCGTGACGAGCCATGCGAGTAACGATGGCTCGATCGCATTGGCGAACGGACGATCCGTCTCGATGAACGTGAACGAAGCGGCTAGCATCCCGACGAAGTGCATGCCGAAGATGGCGATGCCCATCAGCAACGAGAAGAATACTTTCAATTCGAGATCAATCTTTTGCTTGGCGTACTTCGAGAAGAAACCAATCCAGAGGGCGACGAGCGAGGCGCCAATCGCAATCAGAATCGATAACGCCGCAAGCCATGGATTATACGAAGTCACTACACCTTGCAGGGCGGCCATGCCGACATAATGCATGCTCGCGATACTGCCGCCCATCACAACCCCGGCACCGATCAAAGCGGGGCGGGTCGTGCGACGCGAGACGATCAAGAAGCCGAAAATACAGCCGGCCATGGCGATGATAACTGAAAATAGGACGAGCGGGATCGAATACGTGACCGGTCGCAACGCCTCATGCGCGAGCATGGCGATAAAATGCATCGACCATATCCCGAGACCGAGCGTCGCACCTCCAGCTAAGATCCACACGTTCTGGACGGAACGGTTCGCTGAATTGACACGCCGTGCCAGCTCGATGGCGGCGTATGCAGAAACGGCGGCGATAATATAAGACAGAATCACAAGAAAAACATTATGACTCATCGAGTGTTCGACTACTGGTTCCATGTGTACCTCGCTAAGGAATGTATTTTTTATAGTAATTCTAATTATACCCCGCAAAACAAAAGCCCACCTATCATTTTGCTTCACTTGTTGAAAATATTTTTTGCGTGAAATAGGGAAGCCAGGCAGAAAGCGGGTAAACTACGTGTAGAAGGAGGGGGACGCGTTGATTCCGACCAAAAAAGAAATCATTCTGTTTCTCCTCATCGCGTTCGGGTTCTCATGGCTGGCGTGGTGGGGGCTGTATATGTGGACCGGATTACCGATCCAGGTGATTGTCGTGATTGGGGCATTCGGTCCAAGTCTTGCCGGGAGTTACATGGCGTTCCGGGAGAACGGTTGGGAAGGTGTCACGACGTTATGGAAGCGGGGATTCGAGTGGCGGATGGCAGGCAGATACTATGCGTTCGGCCTGTTGTTCCTTCCCTCCGTTTTCCTCATTGCCTATTGGTGGTCCGATGCGGAAGGGGCGTTGCTGTTTGAGCGTCTGTGGCTCGTCGTGCCGACGTTCTTCTACATGCTGTTCCTTGGCGGCACGATGCAAGAAGAGTACGGCTGGCGCGGTTATTTGCTCAACGCGTGTCAATTGAAGACGACCCCGATCAAAGCGAGTTTGTTCGTAGGGGGCATTTGGACCGTCTGGCATACACCACTCTTTTTGATGGAGGGGACCGGGCAATCGCTCATCCCGTTTTGGGCATACGCCATGGCGATTCTCGCGTTCACGTTCATCATATCGTGGCTCTACAACGTCACGACGATGAATTTATGGTCCGTTTTCTTGCTTCATACGATGTTCAACGTCTCATTTGCATTTATTCCGTTAATGGAGCCAGGCGTGTTCCCAATCGGCTTTCTCCATTTGACGTTATTACTTGTCACGACTGCAATCGTCCTCATCTGGCTAACGCATGGACATCTCGGTTACGATCATCTCGAGCAGCTCGAGGCGGTGGAAGGGTCGCATCAACCGAACGTTACGCCAGAAGCAGACGCGGGTAAAGACTAGCACGTATCATTCAGGAACAGAGGGAAGTGGACAGATTGAACTTTCGCCAGCTCGAACGTGAAGATGTAAAGCCGCTCCAACGGCTGTTTATGGAGAGTCTGAGTGATTTGATTCGCCGAGAACAGTTTGAGGATGCCGACTTGCTGGATGAAGAAGTCGAACGGTTGAATACGACCGTTCAAGACAGTTTCGAGGACGAGACCGTTCAAATTTTTGTGGTGCTCCAAGGCGACGTCATCGTAGGGACGGCCGCGATTTTGCCTCCGAATGACATCATTACCGCACACGTCGACATCGAGCCAAACGTTCCTGAAATCGGATGCATGTACGTCGCACCTGGTGCCCAACTCCAAGGTGTCGGTCGTTTCTTGATTCACAACATGAGACGTCAACTCGTGGCGAATCAACAAACGGCATTTTATTTGGATGCCGGTTTTCCAACGTCACAAGCCTATTGGGAGGAACGGCTCGGCCCGCCGCTCGTGACGATTGAGCACTATTGGGGTCCGGGGGCGCATCATAAAATTTGGCGTTGCCCCGCCGATGAAAAAGAGACCTGATCGCATCGCGATCAGGTCTCTTGCTTATTTATAAGTGCTCATGAATTGATGAATCCCAGAAGCGGTGGCATCTGCCATCCGTTGCCGGTATGTGGTGCTCGTCAAGTGCGAGCGGTCGTTCGAGTTGCTGATGAAACCATATTCGACAAGGGTCGATGGGACGCTGTTCTTGCCGACGACATAAACGTTTTGATATTTCACACCACGGTTACGAATTGTTGGGATTCGGACACCGAGTTCACGGTTGATGGCTGCCCCTAAACTGCGGCTAGCCGAGATGTATGGGTTCGTCGTATAACTTTCACCGGTCGGGACGAGGACTTCGTGACCGTGGTAAGACGTATTCGTTGACGAGTTGTTATGAATGCTGACGAAGGCGCTACCTTTATACGATTTTGTCAATTCGACGCGTTGTGCGAGCGACAAGTACACGTCGTTCGAGCGCGTCATCCGTGCGTTATAGCCATATGTATTCGAGAGCGTACTCGCGAGACGTGCGGCGATATCGAAAGCGATGACTTTTTCGTACACTGATCCGTACACAGCCCCTGGGTCATTCCCGCCGTGTCCAGCATCGATCACGATTGTCCGACCTGAACCGGTTGATGTCGTTGGTGTCGTCGTTGTTGAAACCTTAACATATTGGGAAGAAACATATCCTGTCTTGCCACCGTAGCTGACCTTGAACCACGAACCATACGTGCCAAGATAAGTTACAGCCTTACCGCTTGGGATTGTGACCAGGACATTAGCGGTAGTAGAAGCGCTTTGCCGTAAGTTCAAATTGACCGTGGTCGTATAAGTTTTTGTAGAAGTTGTTGTAGTATTTGATGTCGAGACTTTAACATATTGGGAAGAAACATATCCTGTCTTGCCACCATAGCTGACCTTGAACCACGAACCATACGTGCCAAGATAAGTGACCCTTTTGCCGCTTGGAATTGTTAAGAGGACCGTGGCTGACGTAGAAGCGCTTTGCCGTAAGTTCAAATTGACCGTGGTCGTATAGGTTTTTGTAGAAGTTGTTGTAGTACTTGATGTCGAGACTTTAACATATTGGGAAGAAACATATCCTGTCTTACCACCGTAGCTGACCTTGAACCACGAACCATACGTGCCAAGGTAAGTGACTGTTTTGCCACTTGGAATTGTTAAAAGCACTGTAGCCGATGTAGACGCACTTTGTCGAAGGTTCAAGTTAGCCGTTGTAGTGTATGTAGATGCGGCTTCGACTCGACTTGATTCGAAACCGGTCGGCGTCATGTCAAATGGGATGACAGCCGTACCCCCGAGAACGAGAGAAGAAGTTAGCAACAGTTTAAGACTCCAAGAGGGTTTTGTTGTGTTCAATTTAGTTTCTCTCCTTTGATTGGAAAAGCTGGGTTGAAAAATCATGTCCCCGTTATTATATAAGGAAACAAGAAAAAAATGGAGGTTAATATGTAAATTGTTTTACTTTTTTTAAATAAGTTCATTTTTATAGTTTCGGAAATGAAAAAAGAGATGCGCGAGGGCATCTCTTTTAACGGATTATGCAAGTGGTGAAGCATCTTTAGAAGCAACTTGGTTGGT
>NZ_JACSLX010000015.1:0-14909 GCF_018618335.1 Exiguobacterium sp. s152 | reverse complement strand
TGGGAAGCTCCAGAGGCGTGGGAAATCCTCAGCTGCTACCTGGTTGGTTGGGAAGCTCCAGAGGCGTGGGAAATCCTCAGCTGCTACCTGGTTGGTTGGGAAGCTCCAGAGGCGTGGGAAATCCTCAGCTGCTACCTCGTTGACCGGTAAGCTCCAGAGACGTGGAAAGTCTTCAGCTGCTAATTCTTCTGAAGGGAACGTATTTTCTGAAATAAGCGGCTTGGAAATTCCGAAAAAAAGAAGTAAAGCTAATGAAACAATTAGGGCATTTTTGAATTTTTTCATAAATAGCACCTCTTTTCTAGGTTTTATGCTGTGTATTTTCCGTATATAAACAATATATGACGTAAAGGTACTATGTGGCAATCATTCCAGATGCGATTGATTCAATTTTAGGGCTGTTAAAACTTGGCGAGACTGAAGGATAGCTGATTCAAATATAGAACCTTTGTAATCACTTGAGTACACGGGATTGTGAATTTCAATCATTTCGTCAATTTCAGAATTTGAAATTGGTAATACTGGGCATTTAGACTTTTGACTTAAGATTGCACTGCATAAAGGTTGTTCTTCTTGAGTGCTGTAGTCTTCTTCGACTCCGGGTTTCCAGCCAAATGAAACCTCTGGTAAAACGTATAACAAATCGCCATCGTCCAATTTTTCTACACATGTTTCAATCAAGTCGTTTTCGCATTGATCTACATTCAAATATCCAACAGACGATTTAAATGGATAAATATTCTTCATACTTCGTTTTAAAATAGTTAGTGAAAGTTCTGGTCCGATAACCCAAATTTTTTTTGAAGAATAGGTCTCGTTTAATACACGTGCGATCAAAGTAGGTAAGGTTTGATAATAATCGATATGAAACGCATTAATAATAACACCTTTAGAATCTTGTAAAAGAGTTGTAAGGTTTTCAAGGCCTCTAAACTGATTTCGATCTGAGGTAGTAAATAATGCATCAATAGTAGGTGAGTTTTTTGTTGTAAAATAAATATGTGGCTTAACATAGTCTCTAGCCAGAAGATTGCTAAGTTTACTCATTTAGATGACCTCCTTTAGTTTATGCCCTATATCTTGCTTTTTATCATGAATGGAATAAACTTTAGATGAGACAGTCTGTTAAAACAAACAGATTTCTCTTTTTGGGATTAGTTCAATTCTATCATGGATAAAAGGACTAGTGATTTCGTACCGTTTGGGAAAATAGACGCGTAAAACCTTCAAAAATCGGGGGTATTCAAGTTAGATTTTCCTAATTGTGATAAAAAACGACGATAAGAGGGTCTAAAGTATTAAAAATAGAATCCAGGAGATGCTACTGCATGCAAAATAATTATGGGAATTTAATTAAAGTAGAGCGTCTGCGTCGAAATATGAAACAGTCTGTTTTAGCCCGTGGAATATGCTCCGTCTCATATTTAAGTAAAATTGAAAATAACCAGACTATCCCTAGTGAAGAAGTACTAGATCTTCTTTTTAGGAAATTAGACTTAGATATTCCTCTTTACGTAACAGTGACTGATAATGAAATTGAAAAAATTAAAGTAGAGATTTTAAGACTAATAAAAGAAGCTGTTTTATCAAGGAACTTAAATGAAACAGCAGAAAATTTGAAAAAAATAGAACGATATAAAAAGGACCATAGGATTTATAAACATAAACCTTTATATATATTGATGCTATTAGTGTTAGCAAGGTTTGATTTCATGCCTGGTGGAAAACAAGGTTACTTAACTGAATTAGAATGGTTACAAGATCAATTTACATCAGAGGATCGTATAAGATTCAACATTCTCAAAGCTTTAAAATCTTTTTCATTAAATGATAAAGATACAGCATTAGATTTAATGCAACAAGTGAGGGAGGAGTTAGATACAACGTACTTGGAAGAATGGGAAATAGCCGACATCAATTATATTATTGGTGGTATGTATTATAAATATACGGATTATTTACAAGCGATTGAACATGTGAATAGAGCGCTATCGTATTTTAAAGATAATTTTTATGTAGAACGAATAATAGAATGCCATTTAATTATTGGATTAGCTTTTAAACGAAGAAAACGATTTAACGAAGCATTAGCTAATTACAAAAAGGCAATTAAAGCTGCCGGGGCAACGGACTTAAAAGGATATTATGGCATGCTTTACAACAACACGGGTGAAATATATTCTCTACAAGGTAATAGAGAGCTTGCATTAGAATATTTCTTAAAAGGGCTAGAATATAAAGTTGAAAGCAAAAGTAAACTACTAAGTATTCTTTCATTAATTGAAGAATATTCTATTAGAGGAAGTTCCCAAGAAGTATTAGACTGGGTAGAGAAGGGGGAAGAAATTATTCAAGAAGAGGACAATGATAACCTATCCGAATTTATATATCATTTTGGAGTTTTTCGAAATAAGTATACTAATGGGAACAGTAAAGAATTGATTGAGAGCTTAAAAAAGGCAGTGCAGTATTTTGAATCTTCCGATGACTATCATTACACAAACAAATATGCCCTTTGGTTAGCACGTGAGCTACGAGAAAATGGGAAGTACAAACTATCTACTGAATACTATGAAAAATCCATTGCGATTATGTCTCGATGGGATTAACGCCTCCTCAGGCGTTCTTTTTTTGCACAAAAAAAGAGACGCCCGAATCGTCTCTTGTCGTTTATGGAGTGGTGAAATAATGAATCGTCCAAATCGGTTCGTTCATCAATGCTTCATCTCCCACATGGCCCGTTTGAACTTGTTGGAGTAGGTGAATGATATGTTTTTGTAAATTGGCGTCGTGTGAGCCGCTTCGCAAAATTCCATCTTCACTCGCGATGATATAAAACCCACCCAACCGCAAAGGAATATGATGTCTAACAATCGATACGGCAGCTTGCAGTTCGGCTTGCCCGCCTTGAAGTGGCACGTTTATATCAAAACGTCCCCATTGTTTAAAGTCGCCTAGTTCTGAAAACGGTGGGTCGCGGTGATCCAACTTCATGACCTCCAATCTTGTCTGTCTCTTCCTTACTAGTATAGCTCTTTTTCTAGAATAAGCCTGCGAGAAAAATGGGAAGGGTAAATCGATGTTGCCTTCGTTTCTCGATGTTACTCTTTTTCTAGATTATCCCAAAACATTCCTGCTAAAAATAGAAGCTACGGCGTAAAAAACACGACCGGAACGACTCCGGTCGTGTTCATTGATGAATCGCTTCTTTTGACGTCGGCAATTCACAAATAAATGTACTGCCTTCCCCGTAAATCGATTCAACGTGTAAATGTCCGTCGTGCGCTTTCGCAATTTCTTTACAGATGGCGAGACCGAGTCCTGTCCCTCCGATTTTACGACGGTCTGAGTTATCGACCCGGTAAAACTTGCCGAACAAGTTCGGTAATGCAGATGAAGGAATCCCCATCCCGTTGTCTCGAACTTTCATGACGACTTGACCTTCTAGTCGTTCTAATGAAACGAGGACGTTCCCACCTTCTGGCGAATATTTGATGGCGTTACTGAGCAAGTTACCGAGCAACTGCCGCATGCCTTCCAAGTCGGCCTCGATTTTAAAGTCCTGTCCGACATCGGCATCTAAGTGTAGATGATGCAAGTCGGTCGTCTCTTGATAAAAGCTGATACTGTCGCGAGCGAGCTCGAGCAAATCAACTGTCTCCCACTCGAACGTCTGTTTTCCGGCCTCCATTTTTTGAAGGTCGAGGAAGTCGTTGACCAAGTAAGAGAGACGTTTTGCTTCATCATGAATCGTCTTCAAGTACAATTCACGGCGGCTTTCTTTCAAATCACGCTCGAGCATCAACTCTGTAAATCCATAAATGGATGACAGCGGCGTTCTTAATTCGTGAGAGACCGTCGAAACAAGCTCTGATTTCATTCGGTCAATTTCAGTTTCGGCCGTCACATCGCGCAAGACGAGCATCGTGCCGTGAATCTTCCCATCTCGATAAATGCTTTCCGCATAGACCTGTAGGAAGTAATCTCCTTGATCCAATGAAATCGATAAGCCGTCTTCCGGCGGCTCTTGGTCGAAGACACGTTCGATATAACTGATGAAAAGGTCTTGTTGATCGACACGTTCGGCAAACTGTTCGATATCAATCGATAACGTTGTCAGTTCCTCATAACCGGCGTATTCGAATTGAAGTTCATCGAACATGCGGATAAAGGCGCGGTTGCCGACGATCGTGTCTTCCTCATAGTTGAAATACAATATGGCTTCACGGACCGAGTTGATTAATTGTGCCGTCTCTTTACGATCCTGTTGCATCTGGCGATAAAGCCGCGTCCGTAAGAGCGAAATGGCCAACTGGTTCGCAAACGCGTTCAACTCTGATGTTTCACTCGCATCGAATGGCTCATCATAACAGGCCAAATATAAGCAACCGATCATCGTTCCGTCTGATGGATCCTTTACCGGGATGACCGTCTCATGGATATAGTACGGGTAGCCGTGAAGCTGGTCGGCCACTTTTTTTGAACTCGCTTCTAGCGATTTAGAAATCATGACACGCTTTAACAGAAGGGACTTTACCTTCAAGTCCTCCTGTTGCTCTTTTGTCATCCCTTTCGGTACGACGGACGTGATTTCATTGTCTTTGACGAGCAACACGGCCCCGAACTCCGCCTCGGTCAACCAGACGATTTTTTCGATGACAGCCGAATAGTCGAGTAACGATTCCTTCGAAGCGAGTACTTCAATCAATTCGTTACGATACTGCAGTTTAGTCTCATTTTGTTTCGACGCCTCGAGCACGGACTGCATCTCTTTTTGTTTTGCGCGCATTTTTTCGTTTTGTCCGACCATGCGTGTGATTAGAGGACGTCCAATTAATAAAATAGCAGTGATAAACATGACTAGCCCGGTCATCCAGATCCAACGCAACGTCAGAAGTTCGGTCGGTGAGACGGTATCGTCCCGAACGAACCAAGCACCGATTGCTGTTAAAACGAGGCTGGTGATACAAGCACCATAAAGGATGCCGAGAATTTGACGACTGTTCAATTGTTCAATCCACTTGCCCATAATACACTCTACTTCCTTCCTTAACTAAAAACCAACTCCAATTCCATCGTCGTATGACGGAAATATACAAAAAGAAAAATTAGATGAACACCGAATTGCTCAAACAATGTGCCATCAAACATTCTCTGTTTAAATATCATATCTAGACGGATATACCCCGGATTTCAGCATCTTACACATTCGAATGTGCTTCCGATTGACACATACGAAGGGAACAGGATAGCTTGAAAGAGAAGAAATGACTATGGAAGAGGTGCTCTTATGCTATCGATTGAACCTTCAGCGTTAACCGAGCGAGACACGTACAAATTTTTAATCGGGAGTATCGTTCCGCGGCCGATCGCTTTCGTGACGACTCGAAACGGCGACACAATCAATGCTGCGCCGTTTAGTTACTTTAACATCGTGGCGTCCGAGCCGCCGCTACTATCGGTATCGGTTCAACGGAAGAACGGTGTCATGAAAGATACGGCCCGCAATGCGGTCGCGACAGAAGAACTCGTCATCCATATCGTCGATGAGACGAACGTGGCTCTCGTCAACGAGACCGCGGCCAATTTAGGGCCAGCGGAGAGTGAGCTCGATCGGACGACGTTCACGACCGCACCGAGTGATGTCATCGAGACGCCAGGCGTGAAAGAAGCCAAAATCCGGATGGAATGTAAACTGCACCATCACGTTCCGATTGAGCATGACGGGAAAGTGACGGCTGACTTATTGATCGCGCGAGTCGTGCGGTTCCATATTGACCCGGCGCTTTATGAAGCCGGACGTATCGACGCCGAACGATTGGCACCGGTCAGTCGACTCGCCGGAAACTTCTATGCCACGCTCGGCGAAACGTTCGAAATCGAACGACCGAAATAAATGCCATGGCGCCTGCTCGAATCGGAGACAAGGCGCTTTTTTTCGGGTAAAGAATGGAGAGCCCATTGGCATGATGGTTTTCTTTCACACGAGCGCTCGAATGTGTCACAATAAAGTCAGAACATTCTAATTTCTAACGCGTCAGCGATCAGAGAAAAAAGGGGAGTCGGCTATGTCATATCGTCCAGACATTCAATCGATCATCAATGCCATTGAGACGGTGATCGTCGGAAAAGAAGATGTCATCGCAAAGAGTTTGACTGCTTTACTTGCCGGAGGGCACGTGTTGTTAGAAGATGTCCCGGGCGTCGGGAAAACGATGCTCGTCCGGACGTTCAGTCGAGCTATCGATTTGGATTTCAAACGTGTCCAATTCACTCCGGACATGTTGCCTTCTGATTTGACCGGAATCTCGATGTATAACCAAAAGACGAAAGAGTTCGAATATCGGCCGGGTCCATTGATGGGTAATATCGTTTTGGCTGATGAAATTAACCGGACCTCTCCTAAAACACAATCGGCCTTGCTCGAGGCGATGGCGGAGCGCAGCGTGACGGTCGACGGTGAAGTCAAAATTTTACCGTCTCCGTTCTTCGTCATGGCGACGCAAAACCCGATTGAACATGAAGGGACGTATCCGCTCCCGGAAGCTCAATTGGATCGATTCCTCCTTAAAATCGAGATGGGCTATCCATCTTTCAATGAAGAGATTGCACTGCTGACGCGGTTTGAGAAAGCAGAACCGCTTGAGGCGCTACAGAGTGTTATTACGAAACATGAAGTCGAACAGATGCAACACGAAGTGCGCGATGTACACGTTTCGAGTGCCGTCAAACAGTATATCGTCCGTTTGATTCACGAGTCGCGCAACGACCCGAACACGTATCTTGGGGGCAGTCCACGGGCGACGCTCGCTTTGATGAAGGCGGCACAGGCGTGGGCGTATATTCACAACCGTGACTTCGTGCTACCGGATGACGTGAAGGCGCTCGCCGGTAGTGTGCTCGGTCATCGCATCTTACTGACGGCAGAAGCGCGTTATAAAGGGAAGACGGCCAAACAGCTTGTCAAAGGCTGGCTCGACACACTTCCGGTCCCGATGGATCGTGAGGTCAAAGAAGTATGAAAAATTGGATGAAGCTGTTCCTTGTGTGGGCGGCGGCATTCGGACTTTACGCATTCGCCCGAATTGAAGGGAGTATCGTCGCGTCGACGCTCTGGTGGTCATTTTTTGTCCTGGCCGCCTATTGGACGATTTTCATGATTTATCCGGTCACAGCCGCGAACGTGTCGCGCCGTGTGACGACGAAACGACTCGTCTCGGGCCAAACGATGGACGTGGAACTGCAAGTGGAGCGGAAATACCCGTTTCTTGTCGGGGTCGTCACGTTAGAAGAGACACCGCCGCCGCGACTCGCGACATCCACTGATGTCATCATTACCACGGTCGATCGTTTCTTTCGACGGACAGAGACGGTCCATTACGAAATCGAACAGATTCGACGCGGCATCCACGTGTTCGATCGGACCGTCCTTCACGTGCGAGACGTGTTCGGACTGTTCGACCGCAAACGGACGTTGCGACTCGAGACGGTCGTTGAAGTCTCACCTGCTGAACTTCCGTTCGACTTACCGCGTGACGAGCAAGTCGGTGGGCGAGGCGAACAGTATCGCCGCACGCGCACATATACCGAGGTTGCCAATACGACGAGTGGTGTCCGTGAGTATGCGGCCGGGGACCGCATCGGTCGAATCGATTGGAAAGCCTCGGCTCGACGCGGAAACTTAATGACGAAAACGTTCGACCAAGAGCAGGAGAAGAAATTGTCGCTTGTCTTTGTCCCGTCGACAACGGCCGGGCATGAAGAAGCGTTCGAACGTTCATTGTCGCTTCTCGTCGGTGCAATCCGACAACTCGAGCGGAAAAATCTGCCGTTCGAACTGTATGTCATCGAAGAGCAGGTCCGTCTGTTCCATTTGCCGGACCAAAGCGCAGAGGTCGGCCATTACTTGCTGACAGCGACACCGGAGCCGGAAGGGCGCCTTGTCGAACGAGTGAAGCGCAACCTGCCGCAAGAAGTGGGGAACTTGATTATGATTAGCCCACTCGAGACGAAATGGGTGCGTGAGATCATGAATGAGACACAAGGCAGCTATCACTTATACACGGCGAACGAGGTGACGACATGACGGCATGGTTGAAACGAATCGTCTATACGGCGCTTGCCGCCTACTTGTTGTCATTTTGGGTCGAGCCGATCGTGGGCAATACGACATTTGATGTCAACTGGCCGTTCTTGTTCCTGCTTCTCGTTCCGATGTTTGCGAGCTTGTTGCCTTGGTATGGTTTCATTGGTGTGGTCGTCTTCAACTTCTTTATCGTCTTGTACGTGTACCACGGGAGTATCCTGGATTGGTTCGGTCTATGGTTAGAGGATTTGAGCGGGGTACTGAGCGGAGCTTTGCCGGAAGAGGCGATTTTCTTCTCGGCGATGGCGTTGATTGGGGTGCTGTTCGCCATTCTTGTCGGACGCACGTATCCGAGCTATGGCTTCGTACTTGGGATGATCGTTTCGACGCTCGGACTGATGGCTTACTTTGACACGTGGACGCTTTATGACGGGGAAGGGAAGATTTTACTCGCAATTTTAGCGTCGCTCGTATTGCTCTTCGTCACCGACCTGGCGAAACGACCGAGCAAATCGCTCGTCCGCTATGTCAGTATCGCGCTCCTCGCTTCGGTCGTGTTGGCACTCGCAAGCGTGTCCCCGACGCTCGAAGGGGATTGGTCCGACCGTTTGACGACGAGTTTCCAAAACGCGGTGAACGATGAGGGCTCTGGTAGCGGTCGGGTCGGCTATGGGGTGAACGATGAACAACTCGGCGGACCGTTTGAGCAAGATGACGGCATCGTCTTCATCGCCCGTGGTGTGCCGGCGCGCTATTGGCGCATCGAATCAAAAGAGATTTATACGGGGAAGGGCTGGGTCGAGTCCCCGGTCCTCGATTCCGAATATAACCGCGGACAACTCGTCGACCAAGCTGTCGATACGACACCGGAACAGGCGTTGCTCCGATTTGACCGGCGCCAAACGTTCGTCCCGTATGGTGGAGAATATCCACAGGCCACGGAGACGGACAATGGCACTGAGTTCCGAGTTGGAAATATCGAAGAACCGTTTCCGAACGAGACGATTCACATCCGACCATCCGGGAAAATCGTGTTCGACAATGATGGACAGACGACGCCTCAGACGATTCAACTCCGCTACAGTGTCCCTTCCTTTACAGAAGAGCAACTGGCATTGAATGAACCGGTGACGACGTTGACGGAAGAAGAGCGGCAGGCGTACTTGCAATTGCCGGACTCGCTTCCGGATCGGGTCCGCGACTTGTCGGCCGATATCACGGGCGACAGTGAGACACCTTATGACCAAGCCCAAGCGGTTCAAGCCTACTTCCAATCTGGAGATTTCCAATACAATACGGAAGATGTGGCCGTCCCGGAAGGTAATACGGATTACGTCGATCAATTTTTGTTCGATACGTTAATCGGGTACTGTGACAACTTCTCGACCTCGGCTGCCGTCCTTCTCCGGGCGAGCGGAGTGCCGACACGTTGGGTAAAAGGTTTCACGATGGGTGATGCGCGCGGGATTATCCAAGGGGAAGAAGAATACACCGTCCGGAACCGTCACGCCCACTCATGGGTAGAATATTTCGTGGAAGGCGCAGGCTGGGTCCCGCTCGAGGCGACTATCAGTTTCTCGGATGCCAACTTACTTCAAGTCGAGACGGAGGACGAAGCGAATGCAGACGATCCAGCGGCCAATGATCCACAAGCGTCGCAAGACGACGAGCCGACGAATCGTCCGCAAGAAGATTTGGCACTCGATGATGTGACGTCGGGAGAAGTGGCAACGGAGAACTGGAATATGCCGGTGTGGGGTTGGATTGTGATTGTCTTTACGGTCGCCGTTCTCGTATGGAACCGAAAATCGATTGAACGCCTCGTCATGATGCTTTGGTGGACACGGCGTCCATTGAATGAAAATCGACTCGTCGCCATGCATCGCTATCTAGTTAAACGACTCCGTGGAGCAGGTTTTAAAGTCGACGGGCGCACGCCGTCCGAACTCGCCGCAGAGGTCGATGCTTATTATGAATCGACCGAAATGACGAGATTGACCCGTTTGTTTGAACAAAGTGTCTATGCCGAAAAAACGCCGAATTCAAAATATAAAGAATATTGGAAAATCATGATTCGTCGAATTATGAGTTGAAGTAGGTGGATGCATACAGTAAGATAGACGCATTAGTTAGATAATTGAACAGCATTCCTTCGTATATACTCGCGAATTGGCGCGAGAGTCTCTACCGGACCACCGTAAATGGACCGACTATGAAGGAGCACGTTTCGTATACACAGAAAAGGGCGTGCTTCTTCTTCGGTTTAGTGAATCCGTGGGAGAAGCTCGCTCTTTTTTTGAGAAGAAGGCAGAAAGGTGGAGGTTTTGTGAAAATAGAACAAGAGATGATTTTGGTGCTCGACTTTGGAGGCCAGTACAACCAGTTGATTACACGTCGTGTGCGTGACCTTGGCGTATATAGTGAGCTTCATTCCCACAAGATGACCGCTGCTGAGATTCGTGAACTGGCTCCTGTCGGGATTATTTTCTCGGGTGGCCCGAACAGTGTGTACGCGGAAGGCGCATATCGCTGTGACCCGGAAATTTTCGAACTTGGCATTCCGATTTTCGGAATCTGCTACGGCATGCAACTCATGACGCATCACTTCGGTGGACGTGTCGAACGAGCGGCACATCGCGAATACGGAAAAGCGACGCTCTTCTCGACACCGGAAGCGTCGGCGCTCTACAAGGGTCTCCCAGTGGAACATACGGTTTGGATGAGCCACGGCGACCTCGTCATGGAAGCACCGCCAGGATTTATCGTCGATGGGACGAACCCATCATGCCCGGTCGCTTCAATCAAGAGCGATGAACTCAAAATGTACGGCGTACAGTATCACCCGGAAGTCCGGCACTCTGAGTACGGTAACGACATCTTGAAAAACTTCATCTATGAAGTGTGTGGCGCCAAAGGTGAGTGGTCGATGGAGAACTTCATCGACATCGAAGTCGAGAAGATTCGCGAGATTGTCGGCGACAAGCAAGTTCTTTGCGCGTTGTCAGGTGGCGTCGACTCATCGGTTGTCGCAGCGCTCGTTCATCGTGCCATCGGTGACCAATTGACATGTATGTTCGTCGACCATGGTTTGCTTCGCAAAAACGAAGCGGACAGCGTCATGAAGACGTTCGCGGACGGTTTCAATATGAAAGTCATCAAGATTGACGCGCAGGAGCGTTTCATGGCGAAACTTGCCGGCGTTTCAGATCCAGAACAAAAACGAAAAATCATCGGCAATGAGTTCATATACGTGTTTGACGAAGAAGCGTCTAAACTTGTGGACATGGACTTCCTTGCCCAAGGTACGCTTTATACGGATATCATCGAGAGTGGAACGGACACGGCACAAACAATCAAGTCACACCATAACGTCGGTGGACTACCGGAAGACATGAACTTCACGTTGATTGAGCCACTTAACACGCTCTTTAAAGACGAAGTACGTGAACTCGGGACTGAACTCGGGTTACCGGACTATATCGTTTGGCGTCAACCGTTCCCGGGACCAGGTCTTGGCATTCGTGTTCTCGGTGAAATCACAGAAGAGAAACTTGAAATCGTGCGTGAGTCAGATGCGATTCTGCGCGAAGAAGTGAAGAAAGCCGGTCTCGAACGTGATATTTGGCAATATTTCACGGTCCTTACACCAATTCGTTCAGTTGGTGTCATGGGCGACGAGCGGACGTATGACTATGCGGTCGGCGTACGTGCCGTCACCTCGATTGATGGAATGACTTCAGATTGGGCCCGCATTCCATGGGATGTACTCGAGAAAATCTCGGTTCGTATCGTCAATGAAGTCAGTCACGTCAACCGTGTCCTGTACGACATCACATCGAAGCCACCAGCAACAATCGAGTGGGAATAACCACCAGAGGGGAGAAATCCCCTCTGTTTTTATTTGTTAAATCCGAACAATAGATCGAAATATTTGATTAAAATCCGTCATTTGTGTTGACATTCGATTTTGCCGTTGTTAAGATAAAAACGTTCTTATCATATCCGAACAATTAAAAATTATTTTGCCGTATAATATCGGGAATATGGCCCGAGAGTCTCTACGAAATCACCTTAAATGATTTCACTACGGCGAGACATAGATCGGGGACGTATGTCCCTGTATGTTTCGCGTGGGGTCTCCGGTTATCAATCGGGGACCTTTTCTCGTTTTACGGCGAGCCAAGGAGGAAAACCAATGAGCACACAGCTCAAGCAAGAACCAAATCACCAACCATCAGGAAACCGGATTGAACGTTACTTCCAGTTGAATGAACTTGGAACGAACATCAAAACGGAATTGATCGCAGGATTCACTACGTTCCTGGCAATGGCTTACATCTTGTTCGTTAACCCGAACGTGTTAGGTGCAGCAGGAATGGACATGGACGCTGTTTTCGTGGCAACCGGTCTTGTCGCCCTCGTCGGTTCTGTCATGATGGGCTTGTTCGCCAACTATCCGATTGCGATCGCTCCGGGTATGGGGCTTAACGCCTTCTTCGCGTACAGTGTAGTTCTCGGCATGGGTATTCCATGGCAAACGGCACTATCAGGGGTTCTCGTTTCTGGTTTGTTCTTTATCGTTTTAACACTGTCAGGTATTCGTGAGACAGTCGTCAACGCAATTCCGGGACCACTCAAAATGGCGGTCGCGGCAGGGATTGGTTTCTTTATCGCCTTTATCGGTTTGAAAAATGCAGGTATCGTCGTCGCCAACGAGGCGACGCTCGTCGGTCTCGGTTCACTCGGAACAGGGACGACACTCCTTTCAGTGTTCGGTCTTGTAGTGACAGCATTGTTAATGGTTCGAAATGTAAAAGGTGGTATCTTCATCGGGATGCTTCTCACGGCAATTGTCGGGATGATCTTCAATCTTGTACCGACACCGACTGCCATCTCAGACATCGTCTCGGCACCACCGAGCATGTCATCGACTTTCGGACAAGCGTTCATCAATTTCTCAGAAGTCTTCACGGTCCAAATGCTAGTCGTCATCTTGACGTTCTTCTTCATTGATTTCTTTGATACAGCGGGTACGCTCGTAGCGGTAGCTCGTCAAGCAGGAATCATGAAAGACAACAAAGTGCCACGTGCGAGTAAAGCGCTCATGGCTGACTCAACAGCAACAGTGGCAGGTGCAATCTTTGGGACATCGACTGCGACGTCATATGTAGAATCGTCTGCTGGTGTGGCGGCCGGTGGTCGTTCGGGCTTGACGGCTGTATTCGCAGGTTTGTTCTTCGGATTGGCGCTCTTCTTCTCGCCACTCTTGGCAGTCGTCACATCGGCGGTCACAGCCCCTGCATTGATTATCGTAGGAGTACTCATGGCTTCGGCTTTACTCGATATCGACTGGAGAAAGCTAGAAATCGCGATTCCTTCATTCATGACGATTCTGATGATGCCCCTCACTTCGTCGATTGCGACGGGGATTGGGCTCGGTTTCATCTTGTATCCGCTCATGATGATCGCGAAAGGGAAGACGAAAGAGATCCACCCAATCATGTACGGCATGTTAGTGATCTTCTTGGCTTACTTTATATTCTTGCCGCACGCGTAATGAAATGAAGCCGACTCGGTTTATGAGTCGGCTTTTTTGTATGCAGTGTTTTCAGGTAAGAAGGGGTCGTACATGGTTAAGGCATGGTTTTCTGTGATGAACTCATTTCGGATGAATGTGCCATCTTGGGAGAGGACGCTTCTAAATATTTGGTTATGCCGAACTGTTCCACCCCACCATTCATTCGTGAAGTGGTGGTTTTCTTCATATATCTCATATTGAACGGTTGGTGGGATATTGGACCGCCATTGCCCTACGAGATAATCCCCCTCTATATATAGAAGGAGTTGAAACGTCTGTGCCGTCCGATTGGTGATTTGAAGGTCTAAATAGTTGTAGGAACATGTGGCGCCACTCCCAAACGGTTGGTCCCTTCGTGAATCAGGGAAGACATCATAACTGTGGCGGTAACGCTCGGTCACTGTGAGTGGGCTATGGAGCGTGATCCAATAAATCAAGTTGGATAATTGGCACAATCCGCCCCCGGTTCCGGTCGTGACCTTTCCGTAATGCAAAATCATTCCGTCCACATAGCCTTTTCGCTTGGTGGGTCGCCCGATGGTTTTCCAATACGAGAGCACTTCGTTCGGAGAGACGATGATGCCATTTAACTGTTTGATGGCGATATTGAGATTGATGACTTTGTTCTGTTGCATCTCGAGATCGACGTCGCGTAATCTTCGGTAGAGTGGGGTGCGATGCTCGTGGATAAGATAAGGCAACGGTATAGTGTTTCGTTGAGCGGTATACCGTTTCCCGTCCGTCATCCATTGAGCCTGGCGTTTTAATGTGTAATACTGGGTTCCTGCCCATATGCGCAGGTTCGATCGTTTCTTTGGCTGCAGTTGAAGCATTGAGTGTCACCTTCTTTAAGTTGGTATTGGTGTGTATTCGCCAACAGGGGATAATGCCCTTCTCGAAATCAAGGAGTTAAAATGAAGAGGATGAAAAACTTTTAAAGTTTTTTTAGAATAATGCTTGCCATGTGGTAGAAGGGGATGCTATAGTTATCTCTGTTGCCAGCGATGCTTACAACTTAGTAAACAAACTGGTTGACACACAATAATGATAAATGTTATTATCATTTAGTCGCCAAGAGCGACAGACGAACTTTGAAAACTGAACGATGAGGCAAAAAAGTTTTACAATGTTTGAATGAAGCGCAAGCTTCGTCATGTTTTAAAGAGCTATATCAAATTCTTTGGAGAGTTTGATCCTGGCTCAGGACGAACGCTGGCGGCGTGCCTAATACATGCAAGTCGAGCG
>NZ_JACSLX010000014.1:0-31704 GCF_018618335.1 Exiguobacterium sp. s152 | reverse complement strand
CCGCCAGCGTTCGTCCTGAGCCAGGATCAAACTCTCCAAAGAATTTGATATAGCTCTTTAAAAATGACGAAGCTTGCGCTTCATTCAAAAATTGTAAAACTTTTTTGCCTCATCGTTCAGTTTTCAAAGTTCGTCAGTTTAAATGGTGGGCCTAAGTGGACTCGAACCACCGACCTCACGCTTATCAGGCGTGCGCTCTAACCGGCTGAGCTATAGGCCCATAATAAAAATGGTGCACCCTGAGAGATTCGAACTCCCGGCCTTTAGATTCGTAGTCTAACGCTCTATCCAGCTGAGCTAAGGGTGCATATTGGTGCGGTCGAGAGGACTTGAACCTCCACGGTGTTAACCACCACTAGGCCCTCAACCTAGCGCGTCTACCGATTCCGCCACGACCGCAGCGTATTAAGGTGTTACGAGGGATAAAAAATGGTGAGTCATGCAGGGCTCGAACCTGCGACCCTCTGATTAAAAGTCAGATGCTCTACCAACTGAGCTAATGACTCAAATTATAAGCTGGGCCGGAAGGGATCGAACCTTCGCATGTCGGAATCAAAATCCGATGCCTTACCACTTGGCTACGGCCCAACGTAAATGGCGGTCTTGACGGGATTTGAACCCGCGATCTCCTGCGTGACAGGCAGGCATGTTAACCCCTACACCACAAGACCGTTATACGTGCTTAAATTTGAAATGGTGGAGGATGACGGGATCGAACCGCCGACCCCCTGCTTGTAAGGCAGGTGCTCTCCCAGCTGAGCTAATCCTCCGTATGATGGTGACCCGTACGGGATTCGAACCCGTGTTACCGCCGTGAAAGGGCGGTGTCTTAACCGCTTGACCAACGGGCCAGATGTATGTGTTTTCTAAAAATTAAGTGGCGGAGACGGAGGGATTCGAACCCTCGCACCGGTTTCCCAGCCTACTCCCTTAGCAGGGGAGCCCCTTATAGCCTCTTGGGTACGTCTCCAAAATAAAATGGCTCCGCAAGTAGGATTTGAACCTACGACCTACCGGTTAACAGCCGGTTGCTCTACCACTGAGCTATTGCGGAACGTTGCTTGAATTTATCGAAGTAACGATTTAAATTGTAACCGCAAACCAGAAACCTGTCAATCACTTTTTTAGAAAAGCTTTAATATTCCATGTCGTCTCTCGGCGACTTCTATAAGATAGCACGGGCAGAAAAGACCGTCAACACTTTTTTATAAAAAAACCCGAGCAAAATGAAAAACATTTTGCCCGGTGCTAGTTCCTTCTTATTTAACTCTTCGGCTCCAACATCGTGAGACTGATCCGTCCACGATTGGCGTCCACTTGTTCGATCCATACGGTGACGATATCACCGACTGCGACGACATCAAGCGGATGCTTGACGTAGCGATTCGACAATTTCGAAATATGGACGAGTCCATCTTGCTTCACCCCGATATCAACGAACGCCCCAAAGTCGATGACGTTTCGCACCGTCCCTTGGAACTCCATCCCCACTTGAAGGTCCTCCAAGTTCATAACGTCGGTCCGAAGCAATGGTTTCTGAATATCTTCGCGCGGGTCACGTCCAGGTTTCGCGAGCGACTTCAAGATATCTTCGACTGTCGGTAATCCGGCATCTAGCTTCTCACTTAGCACTTTGGCATCGACCGTTTTTAATCGTTCCCGCAGTTCAGCCGTGCCAACCGCTTGCTTCGAAACACCGAGTTCCTTCAATAGAGAGAGTGTCAGTTTATAGCTCTCTGGATGAATCTCTGTCTGATCGAGCACATCGCTCCCGTTCGTGATTCGTAAAAAGCCGGCTGCTTGTTCATACGCCTTCGCTCCAAGACGTGGTACTTTCTTGATTTCTTTCCGTGTATCAAAGCGGCCGAACTCATCCCGATACGCGACAATATTTTTAGCCGTCGTCTTATTCAATCCGGATACATACGTGAGCAATGACTCCGAAGCCCGGTTCACATCGACGCCGACCATGTTGACGACACTCTCGACAACGAACTCGAGCGATCCTTTCAACTTGTTCTGACTGACGTCATGCTGATATTGCCCGACCCCGACAGACTGCGGATCGACTTTGACGAGTTCCGCCATCGCGTCTTGAATACGCCGAGCAATCGAGACGGCCGAACGTTCTTCCACTTTCAATTCTGGGAATTCTGATCGGGCAATTTCTGAAGCCGAATAGACACTCGCTCCCGCTTCGTTGACGATGGCATAGGCTATCTCGCGTTCCGCCTTCTTCAGCCAGGTCGATACGAACTGCTCCGTCTCACGGGAGGCGGTCCCATTGCCAATGACGATGACCGAGATTGGATAACGCTTCACGAGCGACGTCAACACTTTCTCTGAACCGGCGACATCATGTTTCGGTGCCGTCGGATAGAAGACACCGACCTCTTCGACTTTTCCAATTTCATTGACGACAGCCCATTTACAACCCGTTCGATAGGCTGGGTCAATCCCTAGGACGACGACCTCACGAAGCGGTGGTTGCATGTAGAGCTGTTTCAAGTTTTTTGAGAACACATCGATTGCCTGTTCTTCAGCCGTCTCGGTCAACTCACTCCGGACTTCGCGTTCGATGGCCGGGAACACCGACTTCTTGAAGGCATCCTTCACGGCGAGCGTAACGAGTTCGCGTTTCTCCGTCGGCAAGCGGTCAAACTTACCGAGCGCTTGTCGTATGAAACCCGTCTCATCGAAGACGACCTTCACTTGCAACACATCAGTGCGCTCTCCACGGTTCAAGGCGAGGATTCGGTGTGGGACGATTCCTGCGATTTTCTCTTCATATTCATAATACTGGGCGAACACTTCTTTCTCATCTTCCGCCTGTTTTTTCTTCTGTGAACGAAGAAGCGCCTCTTTCCGGACTCGTGTACGGAGTGATTGTCGAAGCGTCGCCACTTCGCCCCACTCCTCCCCGATAATCGATTGGACGAACGGAAGTGCTTCTTCAAGCGAGAGGTCCCCCGCTAACGACTGTGCTTCGGTCACCGAATATAGCGTTGGTTGACGATACCAGTCAGCGAGCGGTTGGAGCCCTTTCTCCCGTCCTTGCTCGGCTTTCGTCCGTCGCTTCGGACGATAAGGAAGGTAGATGTCATCGACTTGTTGCAGGCTCGTCGCAGCTTCAAGCGCACGGGTCAACTCTGGTGTCGCCTTCTCGAGTTCCTCGAGTTTGGCGAGGACGTCCGTCTTACGTTTGTGCAAACTCTCTTCATATTGTAAGGCATCGAGAATGGCTTTGATTTCCACTTCATCGAGATTACCGGTCATTTCTTTACGGTACCGGGCCATGAACGGAATCGTCGCTCCGTCCGCGGCGAGTTGTTGCACCGTCTCGACTTGACTCGTCTTCAACTTCAAATCTTTTGCGATTTTCGTAATCAATCGAATCACTTCCTTTTCTCTTCTCTCTTGAAGTGTAGCAAACTCACGCGTGGACGACAAAAAAACGATGACCGTTTAGTCATCGTTTGAGAATACTTCATTGAGCGGGACTTTGATGGCCTCGCGTAATTTTTCGAGCGCACGACGCTGTAAGCGCGATACGTGCATCTGTGAAATCCCAAGGAGCTCACCCGTCTCTTTTTGGCTCATGTTTTTATAATAAGCACATTCCAGAATCGCCTGTTCCCGTTCATTCAACACGCTGAACGCTTTTTCAAGGATGAGGCGCTGGTCAACCGATTCGTAACCACGTTCTTGACTCCCGACGAGGTCTAGGAGCGTGACGGTCGAACCTTCGTTGTCCGCTTCGATTGAGCTGTCGACGGAAAGGGCTTGGTAGCTCTTACCCATCTCGAGCGTTTCGAGAATCTCTTCATCGGAAACACCGAGGTGATCAGCGATCTCATCGATGCGTGGTGAACGTTGCAATTCGGTCGTTAACTCTTCGACCGTCTTCTTGATTTTCGGCCCAAGCTCTTTAATCCGGCGTGGAACGTGGACGCTCCACGTCTTGTCACGGATGAAACGCTTGATTTCACCGATAATCGTCGGAACGGCAAACGACTCGAAACTGCGTCCAAACTCAGGGTCGAAACGACGAAGGGCAGCGAGAAGTCCGATCATGCCGACTTGAACGAGGTCGTCATGAATGGCCCGGCCTCGCGAAAACTTTCGTGCAAGCGCCTCAACGAGGTCCGAGTATCGGTTGATGAGGAGCATTTGGACTTCTTCGTTTTGATCGTCCTGTTGATAACGCTCGATCCACTCTAATACTTCATCATCACTGTGATGGCGTTGTTGAGATTTTGCTGGCACTCTGATCCACCTCGTCCCTGTTAAGGAGTTTCGTCATCGTCACCTTGACACCATTGTCCTTGTTGATCGAGACGTCATCCATTAAGGCTTCAATGAGGAAAAGACCGAGTCCTCCTTCGTGAAGCGATTCGATTTCAGCCGTCTCTTCGACTGGCGCCGCTTGGCGTTTCACGTCGTCGGCAAATGTTTTGCCCGAGTCCTCGATCGTCATTTCGAGACGATCTTGATGAACGCCACACGTAAGCTTCACTTCACCTTCTTGATCTTCATAGGCATGTTGAACAGCATTGCCACAGGCTTCCGAGACCGCGATTTTAATATCCTCGATCTCGTCGTACGTATATCCCATACGGTTAGCGATTCCTGAGACGACTAAACGGACCACACCGACATACTCCGGTTTGGCCGGGAACGTCATCACCGTCTGTTCGATGTTACTCATTGCGTGCCACCTCTTACGTTCGTGTTGATTGAAAGCAACTTGTGCAGTCCTGTCAATTCAAAGAGACGGTTGACGCGGTCGGTGACGCCGACGAGCGACAACTCTTTCTCGTTACGTTTGGCTATTTTAAGGGCACCGACAAATACGCCAAGACCAGTTGAATCCATATAATCCACTTCATCCAAATGAACGGTAACATCCTGCTCCGTAATAGCCGGGTGCAAGACTTCCTTCAATTTTGGTGCGGTATATGTATCCACTTCTCCGGATACGTAAAGGTGTAATTGTGCTCCAATGACTTGCTCGCGAATCGCTAAATCCATCGTATATTCCCTCCTAATGTGCGTACAGAAAAATTGAGTACGATTAAACTAAATTCCCGTTTTACAGAATTCTAAACTATTTTTTGAAGAATTTTTTGAAAAAAAACCGATACCCATGTATCGGTTTCTTTATATGTAAGCTAGAGAGGGATTAATCCCAGACTAATCTCTAGCGCTCGGTCAACTTTGTGCATCGTCTCATCATCGAGATGAGTGACTTTATCTGTCAGACGACGCTTATCAATCGTTCGAATCTGTTCAAGCAAAATCACGGAATCTCGTTCGAGACCATGTTTGACTTGATATACCTCTACATGAGTCGGCAGTTTTGCTTTCTGGATCTGAGCCGTAATCGCAGCGACAATGACGGTCGGGCTAAAGCGATTGCCGATATCGTTTTGAATGACGAGAACCGGACGAACTCCACCTTGCTCTGAACCGACTACGGGCGACAGATTCGCATAAAACACGTCACCACGCTTTACGATCACTCCGCTCACACCCCGCTTACTTGACGTAAGAGAGCATGTTCGGCTTCCGTCTCAATCATCAGCATCTCTTCTGCCATATTCAAATTAAACGCGGCCATCTCTTGATAGCCTCTCGCCAATTCTTCGCGCAGTGTTTGTTGTCGATCAGCAATTTCTTTGGACAAGTACGTCACTACATCGTTCAATGACAATGATTCACGATCTTTCATCGAAATCGGACCCACATGTTGCGAGAACCGATCTGGAACGGACGCTAAAGCACCCGCAGTTCGCTGTTTCAACATCTTACACCTCCAGAATCGTTTCAATGACTGGCGGAAATCTTCCCGCGTTCTTTACCAATATAACACGCGAGTTTGGGAAAATATAGAGGATTCCCGAAAGAATTCAGATAATTTCACACGTTTTCCGCTTTACACATAACGTCGTGGGAGGCGGCTCGTCAATTGACAGACGACCTCGTAATTGATTGTCTCGAGATGCGTGGCCAGTTCATCAATCGCGACCGGTCCGCCGATGAGCGTGACGACCGTCCCGACCGGAACTGACTCGGGAAGCCTTACCATGAAGCGGTCCATACAGACACGACCGACAATCGGACAACGGTGTCCGTTTACACCGACTTCGAATCCGCTCGCTTTACGAATCCAGCCGTCGGCATATCCGACCGGCACGGTACCGATCCACTCATCTGCAGTCGTCGTATACGTCGCTCCGTAGCTGATCGTCTGTCCAGCTTCGAGTTGCTTCACTTGCATGAGCTTGCTCTTCAACGTGAAGGCCGGACGTAAAAATGAATAGAAGGAAGCCATCTCAGCCGACGGATACAATCCATAGAGCGCGATGCCGACCCGGACCAAGTTATACGGCACATCTTGTCCGGCCATGCGGATCGCCCCGGCCGAGTTCGATGTATGGATGTAACGGAATCGCGAGTGGAGTCCATCCATCAATTGAGCAAACCGCTCCTGCTGCTCATAGTAAAGCTCACTGTCCGGCTCATCCGCCGTCGCGAAATGCGTATAGATCCCTTCAATGACGAAACGGTCATCTGCCGCTTCTAAAAGGGCATCAAGTTCGGCGCGGGTCCGCAAACCGAGACGACCCATCCCCGTGTCGACTTTCACATGAACGGTCAGCGGACGGTCAGATAGATGTGTGCACGCCTCACGCAACCAGTCGGCCGAAAAGACGGACAACGTCACATCGTGTTCGGCTGCGACGCCCGCAGTTTCTGGGAACTGGGCCTCCATGACGAGAATCGGCGCTTTAATCCCGGCCTCTCGGAGCTCGATTGCCTCCTCGAGTAAGGCCACACCGAGCATCGTCGCCCCGTTCTCGAGTGCAATTTTCGCGACTTCGACGGCTCCATGTCCGTAAGCGTTCGCTTTGACGACGGCCATGAGCGCTTGCGGGATCCGTTTTTTGATTTCGATTACGTTATGCTTGATCGCCGCCCGATCAATTTCAATCCAACTTGGACGAAACATCGTGATCCCCCTCTTCAATGATGACTTGTGCCACGGCGTATTGCTCGCTGTGGCTGATACTCATATGAATCCGGCCTGAGTACGGCGCCGTCATATGTGGTCGCCCGGCCTCGTCCGGTAAAATTTCGATTTGTTGCCACGACAGGCCCCGGGCAATCCCGGTCCCGACCGCTTTGGCATACGCTTCTTTCGCCGCGAACCGTCCAGCGACGAATTCGATGCGGCGTTGTTCTGGATAGGCGTCGGCGAGCGCCCGCTCAGCTTCGGTCAACAGACGCGCGACGAAACGGTCATTCTTGATCGAGCGAGCAATCCGCTCGAGCTCGACGATATCGATTCCGATTCCCACAATCACAGGACACTCGCTCCTTTCCTTTTTCACTCGTTTCCTTATACAATTAAGGAAAGAGGTGATGCTATGTTTAGTCGTACTGAGAATGTCCAAACGTTCGTCCGAGCGTATCCGCTCGTAACGCTGTTCATTGTAATCCAACTGCTCGTGTTTGTCATCGATTCTTTGGTACCCGATCTCCGAATCGTCGCACTCGGTGGGTCGTTCCATCTCGCGCTCGCCCAAGGGGAATGGTACCGTCTCTTGACGGCCAACTTCATCCACTTAGGGCTCGGTCATTTGCTGTTCAACTCGTTCGCTTTGATTATCTTTGGACCTGCCATGGAACGTATGGTCGGCCATATCAAATTCGCCGTGTTCTATATCGTCGCTGGTGTGCTTGCCAACCTGCTCACGTTTTTCACGGTGAGTGAACTGTTCTACCTGCAAGCCGGTGCGTCAGGTGCGATTTTAGCGATTCTCGGCTTCTATGTTTACATCGGTCGGTTCCGCCGGACGCTCATCTATAGCCAGGACGCACGACTCGTCTATATCTTCGTCGCCATCAGCGCCGTGTTCACGCTCATCGGCGCGAACGTGTCACTTTGGGGACATGTGTATGGTTTCCTGGCCGGGTTCTTGCTCGCAATCCCGCTCTCCCGGTTCGCGGTCCCATACTCGCGCCCGCTCCGCTACGGAAAGTACAAGCCGCGCAAATATTCACCTCCAATCATTCATACGGGTGAAGGCAAATGGATTTTCTACGTCATCGTCGGACTGGCCGTGTTCGGTTTGTTCGCCCGCTTCTTATGACAGTAATAAAGAGAGGATTCGCCCGAGCGGCGAATCCTCTCTTTTGTTTAGGCGAGCAAAGTGAGCATGAGCGCCTTTTGCGCGTGTAAGCGATTCTCGGCTTGATCGAACACGACCGACTGCGGACCATCGATGACGTCGGCCGTCACTTCTTCGCCACGATGGGCCGGGAGGCAGTGCAGGAAAATCGCCTCTGACTTCGCTTGCTGCATGAGCGAAGCATCGACTTGGAACGTCGCAAACTGCGTCAACCGTTCCGCCGCTTCCGCTTCTTGCCCCATGCTCGCGAACACATCCGTGTAAATGACATCCGTACCCGTGGCGGCAGCAACCGGGTCTTGCCAAAGCGTGATGCTACCCCCTGTCGTTGCCGCGAGTTCATTCGCTCGTTCGAAAATGTCGGTCTCGACCGTATATGCTTCTGGCGAGGCGATGCGGACGTGCATCCCACTGAGCGCGCCCCCGATCATGAGCGAGTGGGCCATATTGTTCCCGTCGCCGATGTACGTCAACGTCTTCCCTGTTCTCGTGCCGAACACTTCCTCGACCGTCAACAAGTCGGCGAGTACTTGGCACGGGTGATGGGAATCGGTCAATCCGTTGATGATTGGAATCGAACCTGCCGAAGCGAGCGTCTCGACCGTCGCGTGGGCGTACGTCCGAATCATGAGCGCATCGACATAACGACTCATGACTTGTATCGTATCCGTCAGCGGTTCCCCACGCCCGATTTGTAAATCACTGCTGCTCAAGAACAGCGGATAACCGCCGAGTTCGACGACACCGACCTCGAACGACATCCGGGTCCGGGTCGAGGCCTTCTCGAACAAGAGCGCCACTTTCTTGCCGGCGAGCGCCGACTGGAACGCTTCCGGCTGTCGTTTCACTTCGGCCGCGAGTCCAAGCAAGTCGTCGAGGGCGGACGGAGTCAGTTCCTCGAGTGTCAGTAGATGATTGATGGTTTTCGTCGTCATAATGGTAGTCCCTCTCCTGTCTGCATCGTTTGAAGTGAACGGACCGGCATCGGTTCCGCTTGCATCGCTTGTTGATAGTATTCGGCAAGATGTGTCTCCGAGATGACGTGGACGCCATTTCGGACCGCCGTCTCACGTGCCGCTTGCTCTTCTGGTGCGTTCGAGAATAGGACCGACACGTTTTGGAACTCGGTCGTCTCATCAAGCGTTTGATCACTATATGACGACCAGCCTTGGCCGGCTACGGTCTCAGTCCGATTCATGACGCGCGTCGTCGTCGCATCGTAACAGAACCGTTCGGACACGTAAGGGGTCATGCTGAATTGGAGTGTCTCTCCAGTCGAGCGCATGACGGGTCCGGTGAGCGGGTCGACGCCCGGCAATTTCAAACTCGAGAACACCGGTGTCTTAATGGCATAGCCGCTCCATACCGGACGTGCGTCTGGGACGACGGTTGCCAACTCATGGCCGAACGCCGCGAGCGTCGCCCATTCGATGAGTGGTTCCCCGGTCACTTTACTGACGATTGGGACCGTCCGAGATGCACGCGGATTGATTTCGAGCACGTAAATGACGTCGCCTTTCAAAACGAATTGGATATTGAGCGCGCCCCGATACGTGAGTGCTCGTCCAATCGTTTGAACGATGGCTTCAATCTCGGCTTGTTGCGCTTGTGACGTCTTGACCGGCGGCAGAATCATCGTCGAATCGCCCGAATGGACACCGGCCGCCTCAATCTGTTCGAGCAAAGCCGGGACGTAGACGCTTTTCCCATCAGTGACACAGTCGACTTCGAGTTCACGTCCATCGACATACGCATCGACGAGGAGCGGATAGGTCAAGTGTGGTTCGACTTGGTGCAAATCCGCCGCGGTCCGGATAATATACATCCCTTTCCCACCGATGACATAAGACGGACGGACGACACATGGATAGCCGAGACGATCGATTGCGGACGTCAACTCGTTTACTGATCCGACCTCTTCTCCAGGGATGTGGGCCACCCCGATCTCGTCGAGGAATTGATAGAACCGATCCCGGTCCTCCATTTGATCGATGACGTCTGCCGTCGCCCCGAGCAAGTGGTAGCCTTTGGTTTCCAGCGCATGGGCGAGTGAGATGCCGGTCTGGCCGCCGAACTGGATGAGGACGTCCTGACAGCCTTCTGCCTCCAATACGTGGACGACATCTTCAATCGTCAACGGTTCGACGTACAGTTTGTCGGCGACCGTGAAGTCGGTCGACACCGTCTCCGGGTTGTTGTTGATCATAATCGTCTCGACCCCGAGCTTTTGAAGCGCCCAGACCGCATGCACCGAACTGTAATCGAACTCGATGCCTTGCCCGATTCGAATCGGACCAGACCCGATGATGGCGACTTTCTGGGGCTCGCTTGGAACGACTTCGGACGTCCCGTGCCACGACCCGTAAAAGTACGGCGTGCGGCTCTCGAATTCGGCGGCACACGTGTCAATCATCTGGTAGACCGGATGGATGTCGTGTTCGAGCCGTATTGCTGCGATTGTGTCGGCCGTGACATTCATCTGTTGCGCAATCTGAGCGTCGGTGAAACCGAACCGTTTCGCCTGTAACAGGTTCGCTGGCGTGGACAGATTCAGACGGATTGTCGTCACGAGTCGCTCGAACGTCATCACGAAGTGCGGGACGATGCCCGTCAGCGCTTCAAGTTGTGACGTCGTGGCGATTCCTCGGTCGAGTAGCGCGAGGCACGCCAGGAGACGACGATCGGTCGGCGCCGAAATTTCATCGTATAGCGCGTCGGCATCAGCTGTCGCCATCCAACTCGGATAGAGCGGATTCTGCTCGACACCGGCACCACGCCATGCTTTCTGCAGCGCTTCTTCGAGCGTTTTGCCCATCGCCATGCTCTCCCCAGTCGCTTTCATCTGCGGTCCGAGTGTCCGGTCCGTCCCGTTGAACAAATCGAACGGGAACGTCGGCACTTTCGCCGTCACATAATCGAGGGCCGGTTCGAAGCTCGCCATCGTCCCGTTCGTGACGGGATTGATGCAATCGTCGAGTCGCTCCCCAAGCGCGAGACGAGTCGCAATCTTCGCGATCGGATACCCGGTCGCCTTCGAGGCGAGTGCCGAGCTACGCGAGACGCGCGGGTTCACTTCAATCACGTAATAGGCGTCTTCCGTCGGATGGACGGCGAACTGGATGTTACATCCGCCGATGACACCGAGCGCCGAGACGATCCGGAACGCGGCGGTCCGCAACGTCTGATGCATCGTATCCGATAACGTCTGGGCCGGGGCGAATACGACCGAATCGCCCGTATGGACGCCGACCGGGTCGATGTTTTCCATGTTGCAGACGATGATGCACGTCCCGTTGGCGTCACGCATGACCTCATATTCGAACTCTTTATAACCGGCGATGCTCTGCTCGATTAAACACTGTGAAATCGGACTCGCCTCGAGACCACGCTTCGCGAGCGTGTAGGCGGCATTAACCGTCTCGGCAATCCCACCGCCGGTGCCGCCGAGCGTGAATGCCGGACGAACGATGAGCGGGACGCCTGTCTCGGCGATAAAGCCGTCAAGGGCATCGATGGACTCGATGGTTGTGCTGACAGGGAGCGGTTCCCCGAGTTCGTTCATCTTCTGCTTGAACCGTTCGCGGTCCTCCCCGTCGCGAATCGTCTCGAGCGACGTCCCGAGGAGGGCGATGCCGTATCGTTCGAGCACGCCGGCCTCGTCTAACGCGAGCGCCAAATTGAGGGCGGTCTGCCCCCCGACCGTGGCGAGCAAGTGGGTCGGACGTTCCGTCTCGATAATCAACTCGGCCTTCTCTAACGTCATCGCCTCGATGTACGTGTGATCGGCTACACCGGGATCGGTCATAATCGTGGCCGGGTTCGAGTTGAAAAGCACGACTTCACAGCCTGCTTCCCGAAGCGCTTGGCATGCCTGTGTGCCCGAATAGTCAAACTCGGCCGCCTGTCCGATGATAATCGGACCCGAGCCGATGACGAGTACTTTTTTATGCATAGACGTTCACCCCTTGCTGAATCATTTTGTCGAAGCGGTCGAAGATGGCTTGCGCTTCCTTCGGTCCCGGACTGGCCTCCGGATGGAACTGGGCCGAGAGAATCGGGGCAGTGCGGTGCAACGTCCCTTCGACCGACAAATCGTTCACGTTTTCAAATAGCAGTTCGAGCGGCGTCGCTTCCAAACTGTTCCGTGTGACGACGTACCCATGGTTTTGCGACGTCATCCACACTTCACCCGTTTGGACGTTTCGGACCGGATGATTGGATCCACGGTGTCCGTACGTCTGTTTTTCAATCTCACACCCGAACGCGAGCGCGAGCAGTTGATGGCCCATACAAATGCCGAGCGTCGGATACGCCAATGCCACTTCACGCACATTGTCGAGGTAATCGACCAAATCACGCGGGTCTCCCGGACCGTTTGACACGAGAATCCCGGTCGGCGCGAGCGCATGGACTTGGGCGGCCGTCGTATCGAACGGAACGACTGTCACCGTGTACCCTCGCCCCACCATCGCTTGAACCATCGACGCCTTCACGCCGAAATCAAGACAGACGATATGTCCGTTCACCCCGTCACCGTGACGCACATGACTTGGCGTCGAAACGGTCTCCGTAATCTGATGTAAGTCCCCATCGAACGACACATCTGATTCAGACGTCATCACACCCCACTGATCGCCGTGTTCACGAAGGGCATGGACGAGCGAGCGCGTGTCGATGTCAGACAGTACCGGCACCCCGGACTGCTCCAGCCAATCCTTCAAGTCGGTCGCCGCCCCGTTCCCGGCTAACGTCTGGACGAGTACGCCCGCCACTTGAATGTCCGCACTTTCAGATGCTGTGTCGGTCAACCCATATTGTCCGATGAGCGGATAAGTGAACGCGACGATTTGACCGGCGTACGATGGATCGGTCAACACTTCTTGATAACCGGTCATCCCTGTGAAGAAGACGACCTCCCCTTTCGCCGAGCGTGCACTCGTTTCCCACGTCCCGTTGAACTGTTGACCGCTTTGTAACGTCACTGTCCCCGTCATGACACCATCTCCTTTGTAATCACATGTTCAATGATTGCGAGCGCCTCATCCACTTCAGCTTCTGTAAGCAGCAAAGACGGCAAGAAGCGAATCACGTCCGGACCTGCCGCGACGACCAAGAGGCCAGCGTCTCGCAACTGTTCAATCCATGTCGCGACCGGTTGCGTCGCGACGAGCCCGAGCATCAAGCCGAGTCCACGCACCTCGGTGAACGTCTCTCCGTCGACAAATTGTTCCAAGCCCGCTCGTAATCGCGCGCCCACCGCATGGACGTGAGCAAGTGCGTCCGCCTCGAACAAGATGTCGAGCGTCGCTTCCGCCGCGGCCATCGCGAGCGGATTGCCGCCGAACGTCGAACCGTGACTGCCAGCCGTGAAGACGTGTTCCGCACCTGCTGCTGTCAAAATCGCTCCAACAGGAAAACCACTACCGAGCCCTTTCGCGAGCGTGACGACGTCCGGTTTAAGCGGTGTCTGTTCGAACGCGAAACGGGTACCTGTGCGGGCAATCCCGGTCTGCACCTCATCGACGACGATTTTGACGCCATGCTCAGTCGCTTTCGCTTGAAGCGCTTCGAGCCATGCCGCGTCAGCGACGACGACCCCACCCTCGCCTTGGACGATTTCGAGCCAGACCGCAGCCGTCTCGTCATCGATCATGTCGAGTGCATCCATATCGTTGAACGGTGCGTGTACAAAATCAGACACCATCGGGCCGAATCCGGCTTTGATCTTGTCTTGTCCGGTCGCCCCGAGCATGGCGAACGAGCGACCGTGGAACGATTTCGTGAACGTCACGATTTTTGTCTTGTTCGTCCATTTCCGAATCAATTTGAATGCCCCTTCGTTCGCCTCGGTCCCGCTGTTACAGAAGAACGCATGCGTCAAATGCGTCCCTGACATGAGCGTCTCGGCGACGCGCGCTTGCCCGCTGATGTTGTAAAGGTTCGAGGTGTGCCACACTTTTTGAAGCTGCGCCTCTAGCGTTTGGCTCACGTGCGGATGACGATGACCCGTCCCGCAGACGGCGATGCCCATGACGAAATCGAGATACCGCTTCCCCGCCGTATCGGTCACGTAGGACCCGCCCGCCTGCTCAATCTCAATATGTCGTTGTCCGTATGTCGGTAGTAGTGAATGCATGGTGCACCTCCTGTAGTGTTGTCCCGGGATGAACCGGGTCCTTGCCGTCACGGATGACGGCGACATCAATCCCTCCTGTTAGAGCAGCCAACAGCGCCTCGGTCTTCGGGATCATCCCCCCATAGATATCCCCTGTGGCGATGGCCGTCTGGATGTCCTTACGTGTCAATGTTTGACGGAACGTCCCATCAATCCGGATACCTGGGACGTCAGTGATCATTTCGAAGCAGTCGGCCTGGAGAGCGACCGCGACGGCAATCGCACAATCGTCCCCATTACAGTTCAACGTGCCTTCCGTACCGTGTAATAATGATGTCACGAGAGGCACGTAGCGACCCGCGAGCAACAGCTCGAACAAGTCTGTCTCGACCCGGTCGACTTCACCGACCGCCCCGAGTTCCACCAATTGCTTTCCTGTCAGCGTCTGTCCGTCCACACCCGAGAGACCGACCGCTTGAATATGATGACGACCGAGGGCAGCGACGATTTCGGTCTGCATCTCCCCCGCGAGCACGCGCTCGGCACCGGTCAACACGTCCGCTGTCGTGACACGACGTCCGTCTTGAAACACCGGTTCGATTTGTTGGTGCTCGCAATAAGCGGACAACGCAGGTCCACCCCCATGAACGATCACAAGTTCATGCCCTGCGTCGAGCCACGTCCGCCACTCGTTGAAATAGTCCGGATGGAGCGTGTCCCAAACGCTCCCGCCGAGTTTGACGATTTTCCGTTGTTTCATGTCCGGTAACTCGCGTTGATTTTGACGTAATCGTAAGTCAAATCGCAGCCGTACGCCTGACCTTGTCCGGTGCCGTCCTGCAATCGGATTTGGATTGAGACGACGTCTTGTCCCATCTCTTCTGTCGCGAGCGCCTCATCGAACCAGACCGGCGCACTTTCCATCAGCACATGCTGTGACCCGATGCGGATGTCGACGTGGTTCACGTTAATCGGTTGCTCCGATGCACCGATGGCGGCGATGATGCGTCCCCAGTTCGCATCTTGTCCATAGACGGCCGTCTTCACGAGCGACGAGCCGACGACTTGTTTCGCAATCATCCGAGCCGCCTCATCTGTCTTCGCCCCGACGACCTCGACTTCAATCAATTTCGTCGCCCCTTCCCCGTCACGAGCAATCGCCTTGGCGAGATCTGTGCACACGTCAGTCAACTCTTGGCAGAAGCGGTCATAGGCTGGTGTCCCTTCGATGATTTCATCCATCTCGGTCAGTCCGCTCGCCAAAGCGAGCACCATATCGTTCGTCGAACTGTCCCCGTCGACGGTGATGCTGTTAAACGAGGCGTCCACGCTCTGTTTCAGCGCCCGTTGCAACACGTCGGGCGCGATTACGGCATCGGTCGTGATGAAGCCGAGCATTGTCGCCATGTTCGGATGAATCATCCCCGAACCTTTGGCCACACCTGCGATCGTCACGGTAGCATCGCCTTCGGCATACGCGACGCCTGTGCATTTCGTTCCCGTATCGGTCGTCAAAATCGCTTCCGCGAACGACTCCGCCCCCGTCTCCTCATGAATCGGTTCAAGCAAATCGATGCCGCTCAAGAGCGTCTCCATTGGCAACAGTTGACCGATGACACCTGTCGAGGCAATCGCCACTTCCTCTGGTTTGACCCCGATATGATCGGCCGCCTTGTCGCGCATCACATACGCGTCCTCGATCCCTTGCGGACCGGTGCAGGCGTTGGCGTTCGCACTGTTGATTAGGACGGCACGAAGCTTCCCGCTCGTCGCAAGGAGCGATTCTTTCGTCACTTGAATCGGCGCCGCTTGGAACTGGTTCGTCGTATACACCGCGGCGGCACTGGCCAGCTGTTCGCAGACGAGCAACGCCAAATCTTTACGTTTTCGTTTTAATCCGGCGTGAACTCCGCACGCTTGAAACCCTTTCGGCGTGACGACGTGGACGACAGGGCTAATCGTTGTTTCAATCATCCGTTTGACCTCCTTATATGTATTGGGGTTGTTCAGTCAACCCGGCTGTTTCGTTTACTCCGAAGCGGACGTTGGCGTTTTGAATCGCTTGTCCGGCCGCACCTTTTTGCATATTGTCGATGACCGAGACGATGGTCAATCGATTCGCCCGTGCATCGGCGTACACCCAGATGTCACAGTAGTTCGAGCCGACGGCCGTCCGAATCTCCGGTTCGCCTTGTTGCACCCGGATGAACGGTTCGTCCGCATATGCCTCATTCAACGCATGCACCCAGTCCGCCTCGCTCTGCGTGATTGTCGGCACGACACTCATCGTCGCCATGATGCCCCGATTGATCGGCAGCAGATGTGTCGACAGCGACACCGTCGCTGGGAGGCCAGACACTGCGTGGAGTGTCTGTTCAATCTCTGGGATGTGTTGATGCGTATGAACTTTATAAAGTTGCACGTTCTCGTTGGAGCGGGCGTGGTGCGTCTTGGCGCTGAGTCCCTTCCCGGCTCCGGTGATGCCGGAACAGGCCGAGACGATGATCTCGTTCGGGTCGATCCAACCGCCGTTCACGAACGGCAACAAGCCGAGGGCGACCGCCGTGGCGTAACACCCGGGATTGGCAATCCAGTTCGCTTTCCTCACGGCGTCCCGATTCCATTCCGTCAATCCGTATACGGCCTGCGCTTGTAGCGATGCCGGTACGGCCGGTTTGTCGTACCACGTCTCGTAAATCGATGCCGGCAGACGCAAGTCGCCGCTCAAATCGATGACGACCCCTTCATATTCGGTCAACTGCGTCACATATTGCGCCGATATTCCGCTCGGCGTCGCTAAAAAGATGACGTCGATGTCGTTCAATGCGTCCACTTGGAACGGCTCGAGCGTCAAATTGTCGATTTCTAACCATGGATACAGTTGCGTGAGCGTCGCCCCGGCGCTCGAATCGCTCATCGCCCGGACGAGCGTAAACTCGGGATGTTTCCCGATGAGCTTCAACAGCTCCATGCCGGCGTATCCCGTGACGCCGACGATTCCACAAGTGATCATCTGCCGAACCTCCTTAAAAGAATAAATTGATTAAAACATACGTATATTTATACTGTCAATTGTATTTTTATACAAATTAAACAGAGCGAGGCTCGCCGGAGCATGAAAAAACGGTCCGGTGCAACAGCACCGGACCGTGAACATGAATTAGATTTGATTTTTATGACGAGCGTCTTGAAGCGCATCGACCAAGTCTTTCACGTCTTCGACGAGATTTTGAATCGTATCTTGGTTCTCTTCATAGAGTGCCTTCAAATCCATGACGCGATCTTTCAAACTCGCTTTCGAAGAGGCTTGGAGGCCGACCGAATGAGCTTGTGTAGACGTATCGTGTGACTTGAGTCGTGATTTCATATGCTTGAGCTGACTGACTTGTTGCTCACGCGTCTCTCTGTGGAGAAGCGATGCCCCGGCTCCGATGATGGCACCTGCGGCCATTCCCATCCAGAAGTAGTTCTTGTTCATAAAAAATCCTCCCCTAACGTGACGTTATGTTTATTATAGGTCATCCGCTCCATCGACGACATAGTGTTTTATGATCGGACCGGCTCCTTTTTGTTCGACGGCTTCTTTCAGCCATTCTTGGAACAAGACGTAGTCGGTCGAATCACGGAAACGATTCCCGCCCTCGGTGAATTGGATGAAGACAATCCCATGGTTGTCGTCCGGGTCGACACCGAGCCGATAGGCGGCGAAACCGCTATGGCCGGACCCAAGACGTGACTTGTCTTTCAACAAGCGATGGAACAAGAGCGACCGGGCGTTCGAATCGACCGGGATGTTCGCATAGACAATATTCCCTTTCGGAGCGAATTGTCCTTCCGCTTCCTCGATTTGAAACATCTTGCCACTCTGGAACGGGGATTTGTCCCCTTCGGCAAGCAGAATCGTTTCCGTCCCGTTCGCGACGATGACGCCCGGTTGTTGACGCAATCGTTCAGCGACCGTACCTGAGGCGAAGGTCATGAATAGCTTAGACAAGCTCCTCACACCCTTTCGCGAGCATGATGTCTTTCTCCGTGATGCCGCCTTCATCATGCGTCGACACGGTCAACGTGACGTTCCGATACTCGATTAAGATGTTCGGATGATGATTGAGCGTCTCCACCAAATCGGCGACGAGATGGACGAATTGAATCGCCTCCGGAAACGTATCGAGTCGATACGTCTTTTGCAATTCCCCTTCGACAACGTCCCAGCCATTTAAGCGGGACAGTTGCTCTGACAGTTCGGTTGATGACAGCAGCATGTGCTGATTCCCCTTTCGCAAACAGTTCTTCTTACACCTAGTACCCGACCGCGATCAAAAATAATCTTTTTCGCTTCACGCAAAATGATTTAGAATAAGAAGGATAGCCAACTATTCTTTACATGAGAGAGGAGATCTCGCCATGCGTGCATTGATTGTGATCGACTACACGTTTGATTTTATCGCAGATACGGGTCGTTTGACTTGTGGAAAACCAGGGCAAGACATAGAAGAACGAATCGTCCAATTGATTGAGGAGTTCGCGGACGAGGATTATGTCGTCATCGCGAACGATGTCCACGATGCTGGCGACACGTATCATCCGGAAACGACGCTCTTCCCACCCCATAACATCCGGGGCACGGAAGGCCGCGAACTTTACGGCGCCGTGAAAACCGCGGCGAGCCGGGCCGACCATTGGATCGATAAGACACGCTATAGTGCCTTCGCCGGGACCGACCTCGATTTGCGTTTGCGCGAACGGGCCATTACGGAGATTCATCTTGTCGGTGTCTGTACAGACATCTGCGTGCTCCATACGGCAGTCGACGCGTACAACCTCGGCTATACAATCGTCGTCCACGCCGATGCCGTCCAAAGCTTCAACCCAGTCGGGCACGATTGGGCGCTCGAACATTTTGTCACGACACTCGGGGCCACTGTGACCGGGAAGTGACATAAAACAGAAAGGAACGATTATGTTACATCGCAACCTAGCACTTCACACTGATTTATACCTCCCCCGTTGGATGTATATCTATTGGAAACAAGGCCGTCACAACGAACGAGTCGTGTTCGACCTGTATTATCGCTCGAATCCGTTCAGCGGCGGCTACGTCGTCTTCGCCGGTCTGCAAAACATCGTCCACTATTTAGAGAACGTCTCGTTCACGGAAGAGGACATCCGCTACTTGAAACAACAACTCGACTTCGAGGACGAGTTCGCGGACGTGCTCCGCAACTTCAAGTTCACCGGCTCACTCTATAGCGTCCGCGAAGGAGAAGTCATCTTCCCGAACGAACAAGTCGTCCGCATCGAATCGACGATTTTCGAGGCGAAGCTGTTCCAGACGGCACTCTTGAACATCGCCAACCACGAGTCCCTCATCGCGACGAAATACGCACGCATCCGTCAAGCCGCACCAAACGAAACGCTGCTTGAAGGCGGAGCCCGTCGCGCCCAAGGTGTCGATGCCGCGTACTACGGAACTCGGGCCGCCTATATCGCCGGCTTCGACGTCACGAGTTTGGTTTCGGCCGGACGCGACTTCGATGTCCCGACCGGGGGAACGATGGAACACGCCGATATTCAGTTCCACGATGAGGAACTCGAAGCGTTCCGCTCGTTCGCCGAGATGTATCCGGACAACACGAGCCTGTTGATCGACACGTATGACACGCTCAAGTCGGGTCTCCCGAACGCGATCACGGTCGCGAAGGAACTCGAGGAAAAAGGCTATCGCTTGAAGTCGGTCCGACTCGACTCGGGTGACTTGGCCTACTTGTCGAAACGGGCCCGGAAAGCACTCGATGCTGCCGGACTCGACTACGTCAAAATCGTCGTCTCAGGCGATCTTGACGAATACGTCATCCAAGACTTGCGGATGCAAGGGGCTGAAGCCGACACGTTCCTCGTCGGGACGCGCGGGATTACCGCGTACGAACAGCCTGCGCTCGGCATGGTGTACAAGCTCGTCGCCCGCGAAGGCGCCGACGGGAAGCTGAAGCCGGTCATCAAAGTCTCGTCTTCGAAAGTGAAGACGACGACGCCGCATAAGAAAGAGTTGTATCGCATCATCGATAACGAGACTGGGAAATTCAAAGGGGATTATATCGCCTTGTCCGACGAACCGGTCGAGTCGTATAACGAAATCGACTTGATTGACGTGCGCGACCCAGCGTTCCGCATCAAGACACGCAACTTTAGCGTCAAACGTTTGCTCGTCCCGATTTTCCAAGACGGCGAACGCGTCTATGACTTACCGAACGCGACAGAGATTCGCGCGTATCATCATGAGCAAATGAACGGTTTATGGGAAGAGTATAAACGCCTCCGCTTGCCGGAAGTGTACTCGGTCACATTCAGTAAACCGCTCTGGGACTTGAAACTCGAGATGATTCGTCAAACCCGGATCCCGAAATAAAACGAGAGGCTACGGATTTGTTCCGTAGCCTCTTGTTTATGCCGTCGTCATCTCGTTCGCATGAATTTTATCTTCTTTTCTCCGAAAGTAAAGGGCGATTGAAAGAGAAATCAAAATCAATATGAAGTAAACGGTCCGTTGCCAAAACGTCGCTTCCGTATCCCCTTGGAACAACGCGATGATATAGTCACTCCCGCTCACGAAGAACAGTCCCGCGAGCAAGAGAAAGATTCGATATCCGGCCCGACTCCGCTCCTGCTTTACTTTGAAGAAAAGGACACCATAATAACCGATTGCTAGAATCGTGATATACCCGATTATGCCAACAACCCAACTCATCTTGATGCCTCCTTGTCCTTTATTTTTACGTCGCTTCCCCGCTATCGTAACACAATCTTCGAAGCAGACTATGTTAAGATGGATTAAAGAAAATGTGGAAGGGACCGATATGATGAAAACGTTCCGCCTAGTCCAAGTTCGCCTCGTCCAAGACGAGTATGGCAACGAGTTGAACCTCCCCGTCGAACTGCTCGATGGGTTGATTATCTCGAAAGAGCATGACAACGAATGGCTCCTCGAGATGCTCGTTCCGACCGAATTTGCCGTCACGCTTCATCACTATTTGAATAAGCGAATCCTGCTCCTTGCCGAAGCCGTCATCACGTCACCGGCGAACCGCCCGGCCGCCCTCGCGTTGACGTTCACGAGCGAACGGTCGCTCAGCGACCATCACACGTTCGTCGCGGAAGGGCTCATGCTGATGCCGAAACAAGATCCGACCAAGCAAGTGCTCGATTCGTTGATTTCCGAAGGCGTGGCGAACGCCGAACTCAAACCGTCCTTCTTCGAAAAACAAGTCGAACAGCAGCAGTCGTTCAGCCGCTCCGCCTTCACACAGCTCGTCAAGACAGGATCGTTCGAATAAGTCGAACGGTCTTGTTTTTCTTTCCCCGTTTTTATAAATAACTCAACCCAAAAAGGCGAAGAAATTTCTTCGCCTCAAATGTAGATGAAAAACAAGATGACCATCATCGTCATCCCGACAACTTTGAGCACCGTGCTGCCGAGGAAAGCGAGTACGGTCCCGACACCGATACTCCACGCTTCACGCGTCGACTTACCGAGCGTGAGTTCCGCTAAAAATGCGAAGATGAACGGGAAGATGAGCACCCCGACGAGCGGGAAGATGAACGGTCCCGCAATCAAACCGATCGTCGCTCCCCATTTCGCCCGTTCAGAACCGCCTCGTTTATCGACCGTAGCCCGGGTGACGATATAGTCGACCACGAACAGGAAGATCAAGAACAAAATCTGCCAGAGCCAAAATGTCAATGTGAGCGGCTCGAACGAGAAGCCGAAGCCGTAAATCACATAACCGATGAATAAGAACAAGACGCTCGGGATGACCGGATAAATCAATCCTGCGAACGCGACAATAAATGATGCGATGATGAATATCCAGAGCAATGTCGTCATGAGTTTCTCCTCACTTCGCGACAATCACATTCGTAATATGGTCGGCGACATTGACCGCCTTGACCACGAACTGACCGTCTTGATGTTCGATATAGTTCGAGCAGGCGTTGCGCATGGCATGACGGAACGTATACGTGTCGTCAATCGCCGATAGCGCAGCTTTAATCGCATGTGAATGACAGACGACAATGACACGTTTTCCGGCATGCGTCTCGACGAGATCATGCATACCGCTCAAGACACGGGCTCGCATCTCGTCTTCTGACTCGAGACCAGGTACGCGGTCTTGGTCATCGGCTTGGACGGCTTCATAAATGCCCGGTACCGGTTTTCCCGACGCGGCCCCGAATTCACGCTCGATGAAACGTTCGTCTTGAATGATGTGTGCTGCGTCGATGCCGCACGCCTCCGCGATGTAACGTGCCGTGTCGACGGCTCGCGATAACGGGCTCGCCACGATGACGTCCCACGATTCTTGACTTAAAAAGGCCGCACTCTCTTCGGCCTGCCGATGTCCGAGTGCGTTGAGCGGGATATCTTCCCGTCCTTGAATGATTTCTTGAAAGTTCCAATCGGTCTGACCATGTCGGACCAAGCAAAGTTCTGTCACGCGAGTCACTCCTTTTTGATTCCTAAATCCTACCCCATCGTACCATCTTTGCGAAAAAGCGCAACGTCACATCATCGCGTCATCGATGAAACGGTCGATGCGAGCCATGAGCTGCGTTTCTTTGATCGGGTTGTCGGATTGGAGAAAGCTCGCTAACGAATGGGTACCGTTCGGGAAGGAAATCAGTTGCACGTTCGCACCGACCTCACTCGCATGTTCGACGAAGTGGAGCGCCTGTCCGAACGGAACGATTGGGTCTTTCTTTCCGTGAAGAATGAGGATGGGCGGGGCGTCGTCATAGAGATGCGTGACCGGTGAGCACTTCACCATCAGCTCGCGCCATGCCTCGCGGCTCCCTTCATAAAACTTCAAATGAGCGAGCCACGTCTGGATGAACTTGAACAATAAGAAGTTCGTCGGCGGATAGAGCGCGATCACCCCTTTAATCGGTGGCACGTCATCTCCAAGTTCACCGGTGAACTGTTTGCTTCGATCGAGCGCCGTCGCTAAGACGAGGGCCGCACCTGCCGAGTCACCCCAGACGATCAATCGGTTAATATCCAAGTTGAGCAGACCGTCGTGCTGTTTCAAATAACAGAGCGCATCGGAGACGTCGATGATGTTGTCCGGGAAATAGACCCCATCCTCGAACAGACGATAGTCGATACTGATGACCGCGAACCCTTTGGCGAGAAAATGGTCGCGTAACGGATGGAACAACGTCACCATGCCTCGATTCCCTCGTACGAACGCCCCCCCATGGGCATATACCGCGACCGGGAACGGTCCATCCCCTGGCGGATAATACACGTCAAACTGGAGCGGGCGGTCATTGACAATCTTGTACGTGTGCGTTCGACGTTTACGGGTGGAGGGTTGCGCCGGCAATTCGGGCTCTTGCCAACGCACGAGCGATCCATACTGGTTCCATACGCTGGCCCCTGCTGCCGTGGCGGCCGCGAGTGCCGCACCTCCGACGAACCAGGCGGTCTCCTTTCTCATATACATCCACTCCTCGTTCTTTTTTTAATCATATTCCCTTTTTCTCGAAAAACCATCCATCTGAAGTCGGACTTGACGTGCACGGATTCGCCCCCTATAATATAACTCGCAGTCTCAGAACGTAACGGTTACGATTTAAAGGTTCATATAGAGAGGACAGGTGGAAGAGTTCATGAATAAGAAGTTATTGAGTGTCGCCGCTGCCGGCACACTTTTATTAGGTGGATGTGCAAGTAATGAAGAGAGTGGCGCGACGGAGGAGACGAGCGATCAGTTGACCGTCTATGCGTCAACGTTCGCTTTGAAGTCATTTGCGGAAGAAATTGGGGGCGACCGTGTCCGCGTCGAGATGGTCATCCCGCCTGGCGCTGACCCTCATACGTACGAGCCGACATCGAAGCAGATGACCGATATCGCCGAAGCCGACTTGTTCTTGACGGTCGGGCACGATCTCGAGCCATACGTCGAGTCGATGGAAAAGAGCTTGGCCAATGAGAACGTCACGTTCGTGAAGACGGCCGAGGACGTGACACTCCTTTCGGCAGAAGACACAGTTCACGTCCATGGCGAGGATGAGCATAGTGAGGACGAACATAGCGAGGACGAGCACGGACATGAGGAGGACGCTCATGCCGAGGAAGAAGCCGGGCATAGCGAAGATGACGGGCATAACCACGGCCAATACGACCCACACGTCTGGCTCGACCCAATGAATGCCGTCTCGATGGCGGAAGCTGTCGAAGCAGCCTTCAGCGAACAGGCACCGGACTATAAAGATGAGTTCGCGGATCGTTTAAGCGCCTTCAAAGAAGAAGCTACGACGTTAGATGGCGAACTACAAGCAGCAGTCGATGGCGGCTCGAAGTCTGAGTTGCTCGTGACGCATGCAGCCTACGGTTACTTGGCGGAACGGTACGGCTTTGACCAACTTCCAATCACGGGTCTCACGCCTTCAGAAGAACCGTCACAGCAAGCATTGAAGCGTGTCATCGAAGAGGCACGACTTCACGACTTGAAATATATCGCTTTCGAAGACACGGTGACGCCGAAAGTCGCACAGGTCGTTCAAAACGAGATCGGTGCGGAGACGGTGACGATTTACAACTTGGAGTCGGTCACGAAAGAGCAGATGGACAAGAGTTACTTCGACCTCATGCGCGAGAACGTCAAAGCGCTTGAGACGGCATTGAAATAAGCATTTCAGAAAACAGCTCGGCGCCTTCGCGCCGAGCTGTTTATGTATGTTCTGGTTCCCGGTCGATTTGTCTAAGCCTAGTCCAGATGATACCGGTCACAAAAATCGCTGTAACCAACATCACGGTATGCATCAGTGTGTCCTGTAGCACGGTCGTTGAGTAAGCTTTCTCAATAAACACGAAACAGAGCGCTGTCAAAAAAGAAAGGACGACAAGCAACTTCTTCACGCTAGCTTTAGGATTGCGTTTGTGCATAAACCACACGCTGTTCCCTATGGCAAAGCAACAGTTCGCCATAATCGAAACGTAAAAGAGCATCGATACTGGATGGTTATAGAGCAGCCCCATTGTGAGGATAAACAGCCAGGAACCGATAAAGAGTAACACGGTGAAAAGATTGATGCGACCAATGGTTGTTAGACCGACTCGATACGCGAATATTGGACTAAACACACTGATGACGATGGCGACCATTGAAGAGAAATCCAGCATACATCCACCCCTAGGCAAACTATTTGTAATAGTTTACCAATTTTCAAGGTGTTTTCATAGACTGTTTATTCATAGTAAATCAACACGAGCTCATCCCGTTCAATCGCTTCTTCACAGAATCGTTTCAACAGCGTCCATTTGAGCCAGACGTCATCGAGGCCATCATGGTCGACGAACGCCATATCGGCCACATCTTCTTTCGTGAACGCGTTCATCGCATCTTTGACGATATGGAGCAGCTGCGGCGTCAAAATCCCGACGACGACCGCCTGCTTCTCGTTTACAATCAACTCTTCCCCGATGACGGCCATCTCTAAGTTGTACGTGTCATCCCCATCGATATAAATCTCGATTTGTCCGAGAATCTTTTGGAAGCGCTCGATACTCGGGAGCGTCAATGTCTCATACGTGTCACGTTGTTGACTATGCACGTGCAGCAGCCAATCTAAAATCATTTCCGGATCTTGTCCGAATGAGACCCATACTTCCGGGGAAATGCGTATATAGTGTGTCGTCTCCATCATTGAACGCCCCCCTTTTCTTCAGTTTACCCATCTTGCGGGCGCAAAAAAACCGTCTACGTGCTTTCGTAGACGGTTTGTCGTTTATGAACGGATTGTACCTGTTTTGACTTCTTCTTCCGATTCCCAAGCCTCGATGTACTCGCGGCCTGGCAGATCTTCAATCGAATCGGCGTAGAAGACCGGATCTTCACCTTGACGGCGTTGCTCCAAGTAATCGTCGAGGACGAGACGGGCAACTTTCGCGAGGCGGAAAATCGCATACAAGTTGACGAGTGCCATGAGACCCATGAACACGTCCGCGATTGACCAGACGAGACCGGCCGAACGGACCGCTCCGAAGAGGACCATACCGACGACACCGATGCGGTAGAGCGTGACGTAAATCTTTTTATCCGAAATGAACTGGATGTTCGTCTCACCATAGTAGTAGTTTCCGAGAATCGAGCTGAACGCGAACAAGAAAATCGCGATTGTGAGGAAAGATGTCGCCATCGGACCAATCTCGGCAGTGAGCGCGGCCTGTGTCAACTCGACACCAGCGAACGACTCTGAACCGGCGACGCCTGACAATAAGATGATCATCGCTGTCGATGTACAAACGAGAAGTGTATCGACGAACACACTGAGTGATTGAATCAACCCTTGTTTAACCGGGTGTGATACTTCAGCTGTAGCTGCCGCGTTCGGGGCTGAACCCATTCCCGCTTCGTTCGAGAAGAGACCACGACGGATCCCTTGAAGTACCATTGCTCCAATGGCACCACCGAACAGTTGCTGAAGACCGAGTACGCCTTCCGAGAAAATCAAGCCGAACACTTCAGGCAATAGTGAAGCGTTCGTAATCATAATCCAAGTGGCAAGTAGAATGTAGCCACCCGCCATGACCGGAACGATGATACTCGAAAGAACGGCAATCGATTGAATCCCACCGAAGATGATGACTGCAGTGACGAGCGCCAAAATGATACCGACTGTTGTCGTGCTAATCCCGAACTGGTTGCTGACTGACAACGAAATTGTGTTCGACTGAACCGAGTTGAAGGCGAAACCGAACGAGAACGTGATCAAGATGGCGAACAAAATCCCGAGCCAGCGCTGACCGAGCGCACGTTCCATGTAGTAAGCTGGACCACCGCGCCATGTGCGACCGTCGCGGATTTTATATACTTGCGCGAGCGTACTTTCGACGAATGCCGAAGCCGATCCGATGAGGGCGATGAGCCACATCCAGAAGACGGCTCCCGGGCCTCCGAGCGCGATGGCCGTCGCGACACCGGCGATGTTCCCGGTCCCGACGCGCGCCGCCGTCCCGATGGCGAATGCCTGGAACGACGAAACTTGGCCTTTTTCACGCTTCATGCCATCTTTGAATAAGAGACGAACCATCTCTGGAAACATCCGGAACTGGACGAACCCCATGCGAACGGTGAAATACAAACCTAAGGCGACAAGGACAACGATTAGCACTGACGACCAGAGCAGGTCGTTGGCTGATGAAACGAGATCTTCTACGAATTTCTCCATCTTTCAATCCTCCGTGTATGTGTGAGTTATAAGAAAAAGTTATGTCAACTTTCTTTACATGAGTAGAATTATAGGAAAAACGTTTAAAAAATGCAATCTTTTTCGACAATTTTCATTTCGGGTGTCGAACAACAAAAAGGCGACCGGTCAAGTGACCGGCCGCCTAGATTATCTCAGTTGGTTAGATAAAGAGGTTCAAGTTACCGCCTTCGGCTGCCCCGAGGTATGCTGCCACACCACCGAGATCGATGCCGTCGATTAACTCTTCTTCTTTAATCCCCATGACGTCCATCGACATCGTACAAGCGACCATTTTGACGCCTGCCTCTTGAGCCGATTTAATCATTTGATCGAGGGACGGAACATTTTTGTCGCTCATCACTTTCTTCATCATCTTCTGACCAACGCCACCGAAGTTCATGTTCGAGAGCGGAAGCTCACCTGCATGAGATGGCATCATCATACCGAACATTTTCTCGAGGCCTTGCTTTTTCACTTCTGGTGCATCTGGTTTACGGATGACGTTAAGCCCCCAGAACGTGAAGAACATTGTGACGTCTTTACCCATTGCCGCTGCACCTTGCGCGATGATAAACGACGCGAGTGCACGGTCGAGGTCTCCACTGAACACGACCATCGATGCGCCGTCGCCTGCTGGTGCGCCCGCTTGGACGGCTGCAGGTCCTTGACCTTTTTGAAGGACGGCTTCGACGCGACCGTTCACAAATTGTTTCGAGACGAGCTTGTTGCCCGTTTTCTTCGCCCATGCTTTGATGTCCGCAAAGAAGCCAGGATCACTTGCGAGGACGCGGAGCGTCTCGCCTTCGCCAAGTTCGGCTACTTTTTTGTTGACTTCTAAGATTGGTCCCGGGCATTGCAGACCGCACGTATCTAGGAAAATCGGTTCCCCGACTGGTTGATTCGTCATTGCTGGTGGTGCCTCCTCCGTTGCTGTTGCGGCAGTCTCATTCGCTGCCTTCGTTCCTGCTTCAATCGCATCAAAATCACGTCTCACTTGTGACCACGTCTTGTAGCCACCACTCAAGTTTTTAACCTTGAATCCATTTTGACGCAAGATGCGGGATGCGAGATATCCGCGAAGTCCGACTTGGCATGTCACATAAATCGTTTCGTCTTTGCTGTAGTTGTCCAAGTGATCGCGTAGCGAGTTAAGCGGAACGTTGATTGAGCCTGGGATTTTACCGAGCTCGTGCTCTGATTCGTCACGGACGTCGAGTAATGTCGCACCGTTTTGGACCAAGTCGTCAATCTCGTTCCAATGTACGACTTCGTTATCGCCGAGGACGACGTTCGACGCCACGTAACCGATCATGTTGACCGGATCTTTCGCCGAGCTAAACGGTGGTGCATAGCTGAGTTCGAGGTCTGGAAGGTCAAGGACCGTCAAGCTACCTTTCATCGCTGTCGCAATGACGTCAATCCGTTTATCGACACCGTTCATCCCGACGCCTTGCGCGCCATAGATTTCACCGGTCATCGGATGGAACAACAGTTTGAGCGACACGGGTGTCGATCCTGGGTAATAGCCCGCATGTGAACCCGGGTGCACGTGAACGGCTTCGAACTCTTTACCAGCTGCTGTCAAACGTTTCTCGTTCCAACCTGTCGAAGCAACGGTCATATCGAATACTTTGGCGATCCCAGTCCCCATCGTTCCGTTGTATTTAACGTCACGACCGTTGATGATATCGGCGACGAGACGACCTTGGCGGTTGGCCGGCCATGCAAGCGGAACGACCGTCGGCTCTTTGAAGATATAATCGAGCACTTCGACGGCGTCACCGATGGCGTAGATATTCGGGTCTGACGTGAGCATCTTCTCGTTGACACGGATGGCGCCGCGGATGCCTGTTTCAAGTCCTGCTTCCGTTGCGATCGAAGATTCGGGCACAACACCGATTGACAAGACGACCATATCGGTCTCGATGACGCGACCGCTCTTCAAGTGGACACGTTTCCCTTTCTCAGAGAAGGAGTCGACACCGTCAGAAAGCTGAAGGTCGACGCCGTGCAAACGCATATGCTCGTGAACCGGTGCGACCATCTCACGGTCGAGCGGCGTCATGACTTGGTCGGCCATCTCGACGAGCGTGACATCGACGCCACGTTCCCGTAAGTTTTCAGCCATTTCAATCCCTATGAAACCGCCACCGATGACTGTCGCGTGTTTCGGCGCTTTGTCATCGACGTAGCTACGGATTTTATCCGTGTCCGGAATGTTGCGGAGCGTGAAGATGTCTTCTGCCTCTTCAATCCCTGGGATGTTCGGACGAATTGGTTTCGCACCTGGTGACAAGACGAGGACGTCGTACGACTCTTCGTACGTCTCACCTGTCTGGACGTGTTTCACCGACACCGTCTTCTCGGCACGGTTGATTTTCGTCACTTCCGTCAAGTTACGGATGTCGAGTTGGAAACGCTTGTTCATCCCTTCGACGGTTTGAATGAGCAATTTTTGACGGTCTTGAATCACATCACCGATGTAATAAGGAAGTCCACAGTTCGCGAACGAGATATACTCGCCCCGGTCGAACATGACGATTCGGTTCTCTTCATTTAAGCGACGAAGACGGGCGGCTGCCGAAGCACCACCAGCGACCCCACCGACGATTACGATTTTTTTACTCATTGCGCATTTCCTCCTTTGACGACTTCACCTGGCCAGCTCATCAAGCCATCTTCTATATTGACCACTTTATAACCTTTCGCTTCCATTTGCCAAGTTGCTTGCGTGCTGCGAGCCCCTGAACGACAAAGGACGATGTATTCTTCTTCAGGGTCGAGTGTCTCAATCCATTCCGAAATTTCAGATAGCGGATAATTTCTCGCACCAGCAATGTGCGCTTCCTGGAACTCGTCACGTTCACGAACGTCGACGATGTTCACTGGTACTTCGAAATCCATTTGACGTTTCAAGGCAGATGCTTTCATGTTTGTTTACCCATCCTTTTGATCTATGATATTTCACTTATTTATTCGTCAGCTTGGTAGCGGGCGTTCGACGAAAATTTGTGATTCGTTGAACATATCGCTTTCACGTCAATAATATACCCCCTGTGGTATTTGATTGCAAGGGATTTGTTTGTCGAATCGGTAAACGTTTGAAAAAAATTCACATCAAACGTTGTTGCTCGACACATACTCCCCCACGTATTAAGATGAGACTACACAATAAATAGTTGGGTTACTGAACGATTTGAATATAGAGGTGAATCTAATGGAACAGTATCAATACGATACAAAAGTGTTGAACCGGATGAAACGGGTCGAAGGACAAATCCGGGCCATCATCCGCATGATGGAAGAAGGGAAAGAGTGCCGTGACGTCGTGACACAGTTGAGTGCGGCTCGATCAGCGCTTGACCGCGCCTCGACCATCATCGTCGCGAAGAACTTGGAGCAGTGCATCATCACCGCCCAACAAGATGGCGAAGATACGTCAGAAACCGTCGAAGAAGCCATCAAAATGTTGATGAAACGCTAGTTCCACTTGCTTTCCCTCCGCAAATGGGCGAAAGTTAGAGTAACGACTTTTAAGGGGGACTTGTTTGTGAACTTCGAAGAAAAAGTAGAATCATTTAAAGCGCTCGTCGCTGAACGCAATATGACGTTCAAAGAGAGCGAGACTGAAACGCATGTCACATTTTTGACGCGTGAAACGACTAAATCCGGGGCTCAGCCCGTTATGATTATCGCCTTCAATAAAAAGACGACAGATGCGGAACTGTATGCCGCGACGGTCACCCACGTGCCGGATTACGTCGAAGACCTACCGATTCTGAACGCCTTGAACGAGTTCAACCAAGAGTTCAAATACTTCCGCTGCGTACTCGACAGCGACCGTGATGTTACGCTCGCCTCGACGCTCGACCTCGACCTCGGCTTCTCGCCAGAGATCATCTTGCAACATTCATTCATGATGTTCCAAGCGGCCGATGAAGTGAACGAGTATATGCAGAAGTTGTATACGCAAGTCCAATAACAAGCAGCCGCCCCGGACGAATTGATACGCTCCCTAAAAAGTAGACAGGTTAAAAAATAAAACCTGTTTCCTTTAGACTGACCTAGCTATATGAGACACTAATAAAAACACCTTATTAGGCTGCCACCACACCATATTTTATCGGTGTGAGGTAGCCTAAT
>NZ_JACSLX010000013.1:0-37292 GCF_018618335.1 Exiguobacterium sp. s152 | reverse complement strand
ACGCATGCGTTGTCGAAACACTAAAACCCAGCTGGCAAAGTTCTGTACTTTTCGTTGCATTATTGTGCACATTTGTATTGCAAAATACAAGGGTTGGTATGCAGACAGAGTTGAAGAGGAATCGTTGGTTAAGAACATTGAATTGAAAGTGTGCGCCGGCGCACACTTTTTAAGAACGAAAACCATAAAGAACTGAGGGGTGATATGCAAACGGGGTTAAAGAGGAACATTGATTAAAAACATTGAACTGAAAGTGTGCGCCGGCGCACACTTTTGTGGATTGTTCAATTATAATAACGTTTATATTTTTTTGAAGAATCAACTCATGTTAAAATTCAACCCCATTCGACTGAACATCACGTCTATGCTGATAAAGTTTATTTTTGTATCTTAGAACGTTGTAATACTTTAAAAAATGAGAAGTTTAAGTGTTATAAGCAGCACTTATGAAATATATAAAAAACCGTCAAAAGATAAAGAAACCATAGATTTATCTTTTGACGGGAAGTTTCAAAATACCTTATTCAGTTATATGTTTGTTAGTGAAGACTTTGTCAGTTATGAGCATTAGGACTTTCGTATAAATAGTTAATTACATTCCATTTCTCTCAAAATCATTATTCAATCGTTGTTCGATCAAATCATAAAACGCCATATTTTCTGATTTGGTCAGGCTAGAAATGGATTTAGGGACAATAATTGCCTCGTTCGTTTCATAGTATAAAAAGAAGTGACTATCGTCTTCACCAACGACCTTAATGGAATCCCATGGCACATCAGTTTTTTTGATCCCACTTTTAAAAGAAGAGCTTACGTGAACCCCGGTTTCATGGAGCTGCAACGTCACATCCCGGGGCCATCTTGTATCGTTTTTATACGCAGATTTGAGTTTGCGAAGCGTGACGAAATCGTAATACTTTCCGATAAACGGTCTCAATAGAATGACGGGGATAATGGCTAAACATACTACGATTAGTTTAAATATATTCTCCGAATTCAAGTAGAGAGAATAAAAATAGAGAGACATCGGCAATATGATATGGAGAACAATAAAGCCGAACAAAAAGACCATCATGGCGAGTGCGATGGTTGTAATATTGTATCTAGCTTTATGACGCTCGGTCCTCTTTAAAGAGTCTTTCTGTAATGCCATAAAGTCTTCGAACGTCAATTAATATTTTGTATCCATCCTACAGCTCCTCTTCTTCCATATAAATGAAATTCACTTACATAATGCTAACCTAGGTCAACCGTAACAGATTATTTACGTTATTTTCCAGCGATATGACTTTAATCATATTTTGTATAAAGCGTGTACATATCTTTATTTGTTGAAGAATGTGGGTACTATCAGGTAGGTATACAGTGACAAATACGTATTATCATTTCAAATAAAGCAGTTAGAGAAGAGCTTAGTTTGATTTATGAAATAAGCTTTGTTTCATGGGGACAGTCTAATGAAAAGTGCCTCGATTTTCTATGCGACGATCAGCTGGCCTCTGTATTGTTACGGGATCATCTTTTTCAAGTTCCATTGTTGGCCTTCGCTGTTGTAATAGTCGATATAGGCGTTAACCATTAAACGAACCTCGGTGAGGTTCAGTGCCAATCGCTGGTCGACAAGGTCCTTCAGGTGCTTGTAATGAGACTAGAACGGTGCGTTGTCCAGACCGTTCCTACGACGTGACATAGACTGGACCAATCCTTACCCGCGAATCTGCGATTGGTAGGCCGGATAAGTATAGTGAAACCCTTAGTCCGAATGGTCATCGCATTAGGATGTAAGTTCCTGTGGTGGTTCTCTTCGAGCTTCAAATAAAATACTTTCAATTAGTTAACGAATTAATTAAAAAATTGTCCGTATCCACTGTTTGCGGTGATTATGTCAGGGTGTAAATATTGGTTGAGCAAGTCCCGGAGCTTTCGTTTCTCAGTCTCACGTATTCTATCATCACTAATAGGGACGATTACTCCCTCTTTAGATTCAAGGTAATATAAAAAAAGGCGATTTTCGTCGTTACCCAATCTTTCAATAGACTCCCAAGTAACCTTAGTGATTTTTTTGCTCTGATTACTGATTGAATGAATTTCTATTCCGGTTTCTTGAAAGTGCATAATTAAATCGCGTGGTAAGTGATTGTCTTTTTTAAAACGAACCTAGAGATTAAGAGCCTCACAAAATCGGGAATTTTGCTTATAGCCGGCATCACCAATACAATAAATAAAACGGCTCCAAATGCTCCCAGGATAGAAAGAATGTAATAGAATGAACTTGTCGATAAAGTCGGTTTGAAAAGAAGTGATGCAAGCAATAGACCAATCCAATATACGAAGAAAGTTGTTGTGATGATTATAGTCTTCTTTTTTGTCGGGGAGATCTTGTTATTTTAAAATGATTCTTTTGTAGTGCGATAATGTCTTCATAAGTCAATTGGTAGTTAATAATCATTAAGATTCTCCTATTTTCATGTCATTATTTTTATAATCACTTATGATTATTTTTTTCTGAAACCAAATGAAATGTGCTAAGTCTAAATACGTTTTGTTATTTACATTTGACGCATTAGGATTCAGTTATATTCTGAAGAAAAAGTTTTCTTTACTAAATATAAAATTATATCTCACGTGAAAGTAACATAGTTCTGTTTTTTTCATAAATAACTTACCTTCATATAAAAATCCATAACATACATCTTAAATTCGTTTCGCTACCATACCAGCGGCTCCTTAAGTCCAAATACCTCTATCATCTGGTGAAGATAATTATTGAAAGGTATTTAGAAAACAAACCCCATGAAAGCTGAATTTTCATGGGGTTTGTTTTTTTGAGTTTATTTAAATAATATTTGGCAATCCCAAGGAGCATACATATATAATTTTTTATTTTTGTATGAAATTGAATAACAAAGAAAATTATCTCGAAGATAGATTTAATCACTATTATTCTGGAACTCATAATTTAAATGTTGCATAAGTAGCTTTCGGAGTATTTCGTGTTTTTCTTTACCTAATACATTATAACTTGTAGGTATAATAACCGCTTCGGTTTCTTCATAATACAAAAAAAGATGATTTCTGTCTTGACCGATTGTTTTAACCGAGTCCCAGATTACGTTAGTGGTTATATCCGAATTCTCACGAGAATATGTTAAATCGATACCGACTTCATGTATGTTCAATGTGATATCGCGAGGCCAACGTTTATCGTTTCTAAGCATGAATTTTAGTTGTGCAATTGTAGCAAAAGCATAAAACTTTTTAACATAACGCATCATGACCAAGGCAAGCAGGATTCCTATAAATATCGGGAGAAGTTGGTACATTTTAAACGACATTAAGTGCGATGATTGTGGCAAAACAAGAATAGAGAGCACAATTCCAAATAAAAATACCATTACCGTTAGCAATACAAACAGAATACTAGATTTTATTCGATGAAATCTTGTTCTTTTTAAAGAATCTTTTTGTAAAGCCATATAATCTTCATATGACATTTGATACTTTACAATCATCCATTTGTTCCTCTTTTCTACTTAGCATTTAATTACTTTTTAAGCATGTGGAAATTATTCTATTTTCAAAAATGGGTGGTTTAAAGCAAGAATAAAAAAGTTATTCTCTACGCCTGCTCTTTTTATAAAAAAATAAAAGAGTAGGGAAATATTCAGTTTCTAGTAAAGGTTCACCTTAGGTTAACAGTAATAAATTTAATTTCCAAATAAACCACATTAAATGACGAAAAATATTAAATTATTTAAATGGTAATTTATTGTTGGAAATATCCTGAATTTGATTTAACGATTGCAAGTAACCATTCGTTGTATTAATTGAATTATGACCGACCAGTTGCATGACCCCAATTAACGAGCTTCCGTTCGCCAAGAGTTTTGTGATGTAAGCCCGGCGGAACCAGTGGGGTGGGGTCTTCTCTTCATTCGCGACATGGTCGACCGCCTGATGAGTCATCAAGCGCAGGGCTTCATATGTGATGGCCTTGTTAGCTTTTTTCGTGCTGAAGGCGATAAAAGGGGACGAGACCTCCTCAATCATCATCAATGTCTGCAGCCGATTTACGAGATGGGTCGCTTTCTCGGTGAGCGGGATACGACGCCACTTGTCACGTTTCCCCTTCACTTCGACATAGGATGTCTGCTGATTTCGCTTCACGTCGGTGAACTTGATTGATAACAGTTCCGCCGCCCGCATCCCGGTCGTCAACAACAAATACCCGATTGTCTCGTTCCGGAGCTCCATGAGCTCCTTTTTTTGAGCCCGTTTGACGGTATAGCGGAACGACTCGGCGATCCGCTCAATCTCGTCGAAATCGACTTCACGTCGGAGCATTTCTGGACGCTGTTGGTTCTTCACGTGAAAGGCTAGATTATGTAGATGATACTGGTTGACGTGGAGGTAGGTCAGGAGACGCTTTAGCATGTGGTTCTTCCGCTGCGCCGTGCGTGGCGCATACTGTTCGTTCACCTCGAATAGGTAGCGATGGATGTCGAGCACGGTCAGGTCTTTTAACCCGTCTGTTTTCGTCATCACAAAATTAAGAATGAACTCAAGGTCCAGTTTATATGCGCGTCGCGTGTGCGGGCTCTTGTCCGCATAGATTGGGAACAGTTCCGTCGCCCAGAACAATTCGATAATTTCGATGTCAGTCAACGTTTTTAGATCGATATGGTCCTTCCTTAATGCCTCAGCCAATTTTGGGTTCGCACCGGTCAGTTCTCGCAACGCTACTTCGAATGCCTGCTGCTTTTTCTCAAGCTCCATGCTTCTCCCTCTTTTCATTATATATTTTCAAACTTAAAATGAGTTTTTATAAAATACTCGATAAATACAAGTAATACATAGGTAATTTCGCCTTAAATACAACAAGCAATTGAACTAATTAATTGATAATAAAAGTATTACTTTTGTAGTCAAATATAAATTATAAAATATATAACTTGTGATAATCTTATATTATCACAAGTTAGATATTTTAAGTTCGTACTGAGACAAGAGTAATATATTATAGATTTTTTTAGGGTTGATTTTTATATATAAGAAGATTGGATTTTGGTTTTAAGAAATAAAAAAAGTAGCTAGGCGACTCAAGGAAAATTGAATCGTTTAGCTACCTGAGGATACTTAGTGCGGTATATTCCACTCTGTCTTTGGGTGTATTATTGTTCAAGCATTAAGGAGTTACTTTCGAATTATCTCGATTATTCACCCAATTACTATCGAACACTAGATTCGGGTCGTATTCAATACAATAATTTAACGCTTCTACGGCCTTTATGCTTGTATCATTTACATCCCATCCCTGGACTAATCTATAAGCCGAAAGCGGTTTACCTAATGATGAAGTATGACTGTAGTGGTGGGCATCCTCAAAATTTCGTTCCATAACATATCGTCTAGCTATATTAGGATCATTTACTTGAATGATTCCAGCTTCAATAGTGAAGTTTAAAGTCCATGCACTATTATTTTGATTATTGACGTTCAAGGTGTCGTCTAAATCATGAATTACTGTATAACAAATTTTAAAATGGTTTAAAACTTTTTGGAAAGACGGAATATTATTTTTTGTACCACAATTTACTACTAAAGGAACATCGTTATATGAAATTTTTCCGTTCTCGACAAACTTGTTTAACAGTTCTCTAAAAACTACAGCCTCAGTATCACCTTCAACTAAAATAACCTTATCGTTAAAGAACGCTTCACAAATGTACGGGTTAAATGAATTTAACATTTTCATGTGCTCTTTTTCTTCTTCGTCAAAAATAGAGTATTTTACTTGGTTTAAGCAAACATCCCCTAAGTCATTGATATTAGTTTTAATTAAAGTAGTATGATCTCTACTTAAATCAATCATAATCGGAGAATGTGTGGCAGCTATAATTTGAAACTCCGGGTTCCCGTTTTCTCGATTTACTAAGTCATAGAGTATTTTCGAAAAAAGTCTAATAGATTGAGGGTGAAGAAAAAGCTCTGGTTCTTCAATTAAAAGCATTTTCTTTCTTGATGAAGTATCTTTTTGGTCAATGTTATCGATTATTTCGACATTTCTTCTGTTTCTAGCAGTTTCCATTTCCTTAAAGACATGATTTAGTCCTCTTAATGAATTGAATAAGAATTGTCTCCGAATGCCATGACCATGATTACTCATGTGCAAAGCTTGCCCTTGTCGATTAGAAAAGTTGATATCGGTATGTATAAATGAAGAGAGTTTTTTACTTATATCATCTTTCTTATCTCCAAATAAAGATACTTTTAAGTCAGGGAAAGTCTCTTGCATCATATCATTTAATCGTGATTCTAATTTTATTGAGTATTCATCTTGTAAAATTTCCTTACGAAGTTCTTCTAGCTCTGATTGAATGGTTCCGATCCGAGAAGAGCTGACTGCGTTGTCTATTACTTTTTCTTTAATCAGTTTCTGAACGTTCGCTAGAATTATTTCTACATCGTCTAATCCGCGTAACCAAATCGGTTCTGGGCAAGCGTTTTGTAATAAGGTGTCGAATCCTCCTGCACCTCCTATATCCCAGCATTGATCCGTTGTGTTAAAAGTATATTTATTAGCGCTTCCTCCTATTTCAACCCACTCTTTTTTAAACCTCCCAACACCTTCATGGTCCATTGAATTCACCATTGCACTATGTTGTCGATCCTCATCGCTTTCGGCTTGGATCCATCCTTCGATAATTATAGGTTCTGAATTATTATTGTGAAAATCATTTAATTTTGCATTTATGGATGAATTAACAAAATACTCGTAGGAATGGAGGATTGAAGATTTTCCTGTATTGTTTTGTCCAATCAAATAGACCAAGTCTATGTTTTCGAAATCAATCTCAATTCCAGCAGTAACTGAATTTCCCGCTATTCCTCTAAAATTAGATACACGTAACTTAATTAATTTCATATATTTCTCCTCCAGATCTTTTAGTAAGAATATTTTTATACATATATTAACTATAAATAATAAAAAAGGGTGCAACAATATTTATTTGTATTTATTTGGATTTTATATCAACTACTTCTGATTAATAAAATTTCGGGAATATGTAACTTGATTGAATAAATTAAAAGAGTGGTATATAGTTAGTATTAAGTAAAGAGTAAGAATTCTTACTGGATATAAAGTGAAAATGCGAAAAGTCAACTAACAAAAAGCATACGAACAAAAAAACCGAGGGAAAATAAATTACACAACAATGAAAATGGTAAAGTGAAAAAAGGAGAGAGAAACCATGTTAGCAACGAAAACGAAAAAGGTTGCCGTCTCCAGCAAAAGACAAATCGCCATTCCAAAAGAATTTTTTGATGCGATCGGTATTGAAAAAGAGATTATTATGGAACTGAATGACGGAGTTATTCAAATCAAACCAGTAAGAACACATACGGATGATTTCTCAGAAGAAATATTAGCAGATGTTCTTGAAGAGGGCTTCACCGGGAACGACATCTTAAAAGAGTTTCAACGCCGTAAAAATATGATTCGTCCGGCTATTTCACAAATGGTTAAGGAAGCATTAGAATCCGAACCGACTTCACTAGATGATTTATTCGGAGATGACGACGAGGACTGATTTGAATTGAGTGATAACTTGTGTATTAAATATTCTCCCGCAGCAAAAAGATATTTTAAAAGTCTCAAAAAGAATGACAAACAACTTCAAGATTTGTACAAATTAACTTTAGAAAAAATCTCAAGTAACCCTGAAATCGGAGAATTTAAGACGGGTGATTTATCCGGGATTCGTGGCTATGATTTTAGATATAAGGGCACCGTTTACGAGATTGCATATATCCTTGAAGAGGGCAAAGACGGGGAATGGATTGTCGTTATTTTAGCCGGCACCAGAGAAAATTTTTATAATGAATTGAAGAGATATCTAAAATCTAATTAAATCGTTAATCAAAAACGCTTAAGTCGACGTAAACGTTAAACTTAAGCGTTTTTACTTTTTACCTCGCCTACCCGGTCAAGCTATCATCTTTACGGTCGCTGACGCGAATAATCTGTACAGGCTTCGTTTCATTCTATGTCTAAGAACTCTCATTAACTTAATGCAGCTCACCGCATAGAATATAGTGAGAGAGCATAATCTGTTTTTAAAAGTCTATTGTATAATTGTACAGAGGTGATTATTTTGGAATATGAACGAATTCCTTTAGTCTTGAAAAGATTTTCCTTTGAAGCAAAAATGGAGGAAGCTCAGCGTTACTCAAATAAAATTATGTCTCCAAGCGGTCTAATTGAAGCCAACCTTTTAAGAGGCAAGTGGTTACCGTGGGAATTAAATACGTATGCACTTTTCTCAATTTTCACTATTAACGAGTATAACAATCAGAACTTTTTAAACACGTATGGCAAAAAGCGATTTTCAGAAATCATGACAAGCATTAGAGTATCTCAACATGGAGAAAAACCCAAAAGCTACTCTTCCTCAAATTTTTTAAGGGACTTTCTAATAGTTGTAGGCTTAACTCAATTTATTCTTCAAGAAAATAAATATATGAAATATTATAGATACTCCTATTTTTTTAATTTCTCAAATGATTTTGTGGATATGAAGACTGAATTCTTTGGGAAATTCAATCAGAATTATGAAGATTTTCTTCAGTTAAGTAATATAGTCAATCTATTTTATCCCGAAGGTAATTCGTTGCAATCAATATTGAATGAAGACTTTCACAATTTAATTTATAAAGAATTCTCACAAGTAATTAAATTTTTAGAGCTCAACAGACAAGAGTTTATAGATTTACAGAGAAAACTTATAAATAAACCTGAACATTACGTTACTAGTTATAACTATCTTTATACCTATCCATTTATTCTCCATCAAGAAAAAAGATACTTCCCTTTACCTCATACGTTGACAGAAGCAGTTACAACCTCCCTTTTGACAAGGCTTACAGCAGGGAATAATGATCTGAGATCAAAGTTTGGTAAGTACGTTCTCGAGTCATATTTAACACACATAGTAAGTCTAGGTAGTTTCTTTGAAGAGTGTATCGAAGAATACCCATATAACTTTAAAAGAAATCAAAGAAGAACCGTCGATTTGATGTTAAGGAAACAGGACTTAGCACTACTAATTGAATGTAAATCAATAGTGCCTCAAAGAGGATTACGTAATCTCAATGAAGGTGACATTGAAAGAACCATTTTACGATTAAGTGAAAACATGATTCAGTTATACGGGAATGCTACCATGAAGTTTGGCAAAGAATATCATCCCTTTGACGAACGAAAAACCTTTGAGTTAAGTGATACATTTGGAATAGTGATTATGTTAGAAGATAGTTTTATTCGTAGAGAAGAAATATATAAAAAAGTCGCACAAGAACTGGATTTGGATATAGATCAATACAACCATCTGTGCTCGAATTTCAAATTTATAAGTTTATATGAGCTTGAACGAATTATATTTGAGGATTGGGATTTGTTTGAGCTATTAGGGAAGAATAAAGTGAATCCTCAAGCATGGTTTGATTTCACCCTCATTCCTATAGAAATACGTAAAGAAGGATTAAACACACATTTGAAATCGTTCATTGATGAATTGAATAGAGAGTTAACAAATTTTGTAGATGTACTTCACAAAGAAGGAATTATTAAGTCCTAACGCATCTTAAAAAACATCTTAGTCTTATTGTCTATACAACAAAATATAGAAAGGAGGTGGGTAAATGACAAAACATTCCGGTGGGAAGGTAGGAAAGGCGGGGAAGACATTAGGTAGTAAAACGTCTTCGAAGAAACAAAAAAGTAAAGCGGGAAAAACTTTAAAAAAACATCAGGACGATAAACATTAAAAATGTCCCCTAATTAGGATATATAACCGAATGTTTTACGATTAACATTCGGTTATATAAAAGGATGTTCATGTGTTTAGAAACTAGTGTTTAATACATTAACTATCAAACTTTTTATCGTTAAAAAAGTCATTTAATGAAATATTCAATCCAACGCAAAACTTTTGAATCGTACTTACCTTCGGATGTTTTGTTCGTCCGCTCATTAGCTCTGAAATCGTAGCTTGATTCAATCCACCTTTTTGAATCACTTGATGGATGGTCATGTTATGTTCGGCTGCGAGTTCCTTCATCCGCTCGATGATTACCTCGTTCAACTCCACTTGCTCACCCCACGATCCAAGTTCTCTCCTCATCCTTATTCTTTACCAACGCCTCTATTCCTGTACCTTACCATAATCTCTTGAAATCAAAACACTTGTCATTATTTTCTATCTAAAATGGGTTATTTTTTACAGTTGTGCTACAAAACAAAAAATATTGAGTTACTGTTGTTCTTTATCCCTTGTATAGAGCGGATTCGACAAGAATCGTCAACTGTAAAATTTCTGACATATCAGAAAACTGATGATTTTTATCCCTATCCCTGTTATATTGGAACCAACAAAAAGGAAACATCTGTTTGGTCGCCGCTCTGGTTTACAGAAAGGGGAAGGCTTATGTATCGATTCGGGGAGTGGTTGAAGGAGAACCGCCGGCTCTCGGGCTGGTCACAGGTCGAACTATCAGAGAAGACATTAGGGGAGATATCGCAGCCCGCCATCAGTCAATATGAACAGAACCGGTCGGTGCCGTCGATTGCCGATATTGATCACCTGGCCCGCGCGTTCGGACACACGCTCGCAACGGTCCCGTGGGACGCCATCGACTTCGGATACGGGGCGAAGCGTTCCGTCACCAAGCTCGAGCGACGCCGGTTCGACCTGAAGGAGTTGCCACAGGCCGACTCGGTCCGCACGTTCGACGGAAAAACCTATGAACTGCACGGTTTCATCGGCATCGAGAAAGGAAGCGGCGAGGCGGTCCAGTTGACGCAGCTCTACTATCGGATCCGTACGGTCGTCTGTGACGCCCATGTGCTCGCTAAACGAAAGAATCCGGATGACGAGCTCATCCATGTCAAGAAGCGGAAAAGAGTCCGACAGTAACCGACATCGACGCAGCAGCACATCCTTAAGGATGGTCTACTCCAATCACATACCGGCGTGTCCCTCACCAGTGACCGGGTGGGCGGGATCTACGCACAGATGGTTCGGCGAGAGTCGCCTAAAACTCGCCACAAGGTCACCGCATCGTTTCGGGTCATCGAAAAACCCTGTACAGCTCCTTATCAAAACGAGGAGCGGAGTTCGTGGGGGAACGGCTAGAAACCCATCGCACCGAATCCGACTGTCCTTAATGATGTGCTGCTGCACATCAAGAGATCAAGGGAAGGAAGTGTGTACTGTGGCATCAAAAGAACAGAAACAGAACCGTAGCTTCGCCGAGAAACTCTTACGCATCCGTGGGAAGGACTATGAGGAGTGGCTCGACGAACAACATCAACAGGTTATCCAGGACAACCAGGAACTCATCATGGAGGCGCTCGAGGCGAAGCTCAGCTTCAAGTCGCCGGCGCACCAGGACTAAGGAGGGAACGACATGGGACTCAATGAGACAGGGCTCAGCTTGCTTCAGTTCTTCCAGGGGCTCGCCGTCATCGCCGCGGCCATCGCCTTCGCGATCGGGGGCTTCTACTTCATCTTCGGCGGGGATCGAGGTCGCTCGAAGGCCGTCGGTTGGCTCGTCGGTGGCGCAGTCGGCCTGATCATCGTCATGGGCGCGTTCACGCTCGCCGAGCTGGTCGACCAGAACATCAAATTCTAATGCACACGCACGCAGCGTTCCAATCGGAAGGCTTTTTTTGTTGCTTGAAACGAGAGGAGGAACGAGATGCTGTTTGTACGATTCACCGACGTACCGGATACACGGATCCAGAACTATGAAAGGCTCACTTTCGCCGAGGCGGTCGTCGCGACCCATGATCTGCACCAGGCACGTAGCGAGGAAGGGACGACCTGTTCCGGTGACTTCCGGCTCTTCGACCAGAAAGACGAGTTGCTCTATCGAGGGACGTTTACGTTTGGGACCGAAGGCACCTATCCAAACCTGTACCATCAAGTGAAAGACCGGGTACAACGGATCCGGACGAAGAAAGAGGATAACGCGAAGAAGATGTGGATCCTCGACGAGATCGAGTCCGAGACACCGGAAGACTATAAACGCCATTCCGTCAAATCCAACCCGATCGTGTCGTCGACCTATCAGTCACGCCTGACCCGACTACAGCGTCGCCTCATCTACGGTGCGGCCACGGCCGGGATTCTATTCACCTCCCTGTTCACTGCGACACAATGGTTCATTGACAAGGAGGCGCACGCCGAACAGGTGACCGGTACTGAACAGAGGTGGTTAGATGCTTACGAACGAGCGCTCCAAGGTGAGGAGTCCTCGCTCATCGATTTACTGGAACGGAAAGACCGGTCCGAGGAAGAGGATATTCTACTGGTCGACCTCTATCTCGCAGAAGGCGCAGACCAGAAAGCGCTCGAGCTCACGGATGACCCTATCCTGATCGAGACGAAGCTGGCCAGGCTCGACCTATCCGATCAGGAGAAATTGGAACGGCTCCAAGAGTTCCAAGCGTCACATCCGACCGATGAGGGCGCATTCGATCTCGCCACACTAGAACGGGATCATGAGACCGTGGCCAAGACGGAGAATGTGGAGTGGACTGCTCCCCGTATCTCCGCGAAAGTGACCGCCTATCTCTATCTCGGGGACATCGAGGCTGCGAACGATTGGGCGTCCAAGACGAACGACCCTGCCGTACAAGAAAAAATCGACGAGTACAAAAATATCACGGCCACCATCGGTGAACTGAACGAGAAACTGAAGAAGACCTCTAGCAAGGACACATCGGCCCGTGAGAAGATTCAAGCCGCGATCGCAGCTGAAGAAGTTAACCTGGAAACGATTCTTTATTCAGATTAAGGTAGGTGAAATAATTGAGAACTCCGTCCCGATCACCACGATTCTCGATACGTCTGATCTTCCCCGCCCTGTTCTGCCTGTTGGTATTACCGGCCGGGATTTTTTATCTGCTGAACGGGGTCTACAACATCATTCGACAAATCATGACCCCGATATTACAAGACGGGCTGTTGGCCGGGGCGACGATTCCGACGCTCTCACCCTCCATGTTCTTGGAGGTGAGTCTTCCCTCTTCGACCGTCTTGATCGGACTGATGGTGTTCAGTCTGTTCATCGGATTGGTCGTGTTCGGCAAGGTATGGCTGAACTTCCGGGATCTTCGGAAGAATCAAAAAGGGAGCGCCCGCTTCACCTCATTCGATGAATTGAAGCAACAGTATCGTCGTGTCCCGGACCGGAAGAAGCGGTATGACGGATTGGGCGGTGTCCCCGTCGGACGGGTCAAGAACGAGCTGTTCATCGATGACTCCCCCGTCAACAACCTCGTCATCGGGACGACCCGATCCGGGAAGGGCGAGACGTTCGTGTTCTCGACGATCGACCTGTACAGTCGAGCCAGTGATCAGGCCAGTCTTATCATCAACGACCCGAAAGGCGAGCTCTTCGCCGCCTCGAAGGAAACGCTCGAGCAACGCGGGTATCAGGTCGAGGTGTTGAACCTGATGAACCCGCTCCAATCGATGTCGTACAACCTGTTGCAACTGACGATCGACGCATTCCTCGAGGAGAACTACTCGCTCGCCCAACAGTATGCACGCTCGGTCGCCTTCATGTTGTACCATGACCCGAAGGCACGGGACCCGTTCTGGGCCAACTCGTCGATCGACCTGTGCACGGCGCTCATCCTCGGGCTCTGTGAGGAGGCGAAAGATACACCAGAGAAGATCAACATGTACAACGTCGCGCTCATGCTCTCGGATTTAGGATCACGGACGGTGGTGACGCGACAAGGACAGGAGATCTCCGCACTGGACGAGTTCTTTCAGCGCTTCCCTGAGAACCACCCGGCCCGGCTCCAGTTCGCGACGCTCCACTTCTCGGGTGGCCAGACACGGGCGAGTATTTTGGCCAATACGAACGCGAAGCTCGGTATCTTCACGTTGAACGGGACCGGGAAGCTGACGTCGATGAACTCACTCGATATGAAACGCATCGGATTCAACCGTTGGATCAGTGGACGGACCGAGCCTTTGACACGACTCATGTTCACGTTCCCCGATGGGACGATCCATGCGCTCACGACGGACGACGATGGCAGTTTCATCATCTACCATACGTCGCCGCTCCAATCTGGGGACGTCGTTCAGATTTCAACCGACTCAAGCACTGCGACGGTCCAGTTGGAAGCGCATGACGAGGAGAGTGGGCGGTTCCATTACGCAATCGACGGGACGATACAGATCCGTGAGGTGATGCATCAGCTCCGTCCCGTGGCGGTGTTCCTCATCGTTCCGGACTATGACCCGACATTCAACGTCATCGCATCCCTTTATATCAAACAGGTGTACACGGCGCTCGCTCGGGTCGCCTCGCAGACGAAACAAGGTAAATGCGAGCGTCAGGTCGTCTTCCTTCTCGACGAGTTCGGGAACATGCCACCGATCGAAGGCATGGCCAACATCATCACCGTCTGTCTCGGCCGGAACATGCGCTTCAATCTCGTCATCCAGGCCTATTCCCAACTCGAGAACCTATACGGGGAGGACTGGAAGACGATTGACGGCAACTGTGGGAACACGCACTATCTGTTGACCGCGGACGAATCGACCGCCGAACTGATCTCGAAGAAGCTCGGTGAGGCGACCATCGTCACGAAATCGCGATCCGGTCAGACGTTCTCGCTCAAGAAATCGAAGACGGAGAACGTCGACGGCCGCCGGCTCATGACAGCGACCGAGGTCATGGGGCTAAAGGAAGGCGAGATGCTCATCATCCGTGTCATCAAGCGTCAGGACACGAAGAAACGGCGTATCCAGTCGTATCCGATCTTCCTGAGCGGCAAGACGGCGATGAAGTACCGCTACGAATATCTGGCGGACGACTTCGACACGGACCGCTCCCTGCATGACATCGACATCCCATGCCGTCACGCCGGTCTCGACTTCGAACAGATTCGTATCCGCTTCGCAAAGAAAGAAGACGAGACGGAAATCAATACACCATCGAATCAGGAAGATAAGTCATTGCCGGTACGTGACGTACTACAGGACAGCATCCTGCGCTCGATGTTCGAAGGACATGACATCGGCGAGATGTCCCTCCCCGAGTTCGAGACGAACTTGAACCTAGGAGTCTACGACGTCACCGACAGCCAAAAGAGCTTTTTGAGTACGATGATTGCGAAGCGACTCGAGAAACTGAAGCAAGGCACACCGTAGAGAGGAGGCCGAATTCATGGCCGAGAGTGCGAGAGAGAAGCGAATCCAGAACGAATTGCGTGTCGTCGCGAGAATCATCGAGACGCAACGCGTCCGCCTCGAACGGGGCGACGTGCTCAACATCCAGACGACCGACGGCTTTCTGACCGTCTATCAGGACGACACCTCAGACACCCCAAAAACTGTTACACTAATAGATAAGTTCGACTTCCGGGTCAACCTGAAAATCGCGGATCTACTGAAGGGGAAAATCGTCTGACGGAGGGGTAAACGTTATGAGGAAAATCTTGATTGGTGTCCTACTCGGAAGTTCGTTACTTTTAGCATCATGTGGTGCCGAAAGTTCGAATTATCTTTCTACGACTTCTGTTGAAGAAATTGCAGATATTAAAACTGAGCAAGAAAGTGCATACGTTCTTGTAGACAGCGACAGTCAAGGTAATGAAGGGGCTTACGTTGATACTGTGCGAGAAGTCGCCACGGAAAAAAAGAAAGACGTTCTCTTATTCAATCCGTTTCAGCCTAATGGGGAAGATCTTGAAGAACGTTCTACCCAAGAACATTCTGAACTTAAAGGTGGCAGATTGTATGAGATGATTGATGGTGAAATCAGTCGTGAATTAAATGTATCTGCTCTTACAGAAGATGAATTAAAGGATCAAGTTACTAACTTCATTAAATAGCCTCTGAATGGAGGGATTCTATGGGTGATAACGAAGTCGTAAATAAGCTACAAGAGTTCACTGATATCCTTAGTCTCAGTACACTGGTACTGGATGCCCTCCGCTCAATGGGTTGGATTTTAATACGTGGCTTAGCAGTATTGATTGATGGACTTGAAAAAGTGACTGACAGCATATTACTAACTAAAACATTTTTTAATAACTCTCAAGTGGTTGAATTCGTTTCTACGATTCAACCTTTTTTGTACGTTCTTTTAGCTGCTAGCTTCCTATTCACGGGTTACCTCATCATTTTTCAAAAGAAATTTGATCGGGAAGGATTTTTAATCAATCTGTTTATCACGTTGCTCATTCTCGGACTATTATCTCCAACGATGACGCAAGTAAGTGAATTCAGTGATACCGCGATTGATTTCACAACTCAAAACTCTGGCGAAAACTCTTCCGGTGAATCGATATCAAATCAGATTTTACGAGAAAACATTCATGATTTGATTGAATATGACCGAAACGATTTTTCCGGTTTGGAAGGTGAGGCTTTGAACTCTCTGCCTCAAAGTCATTTACGAAATATCGATATCAACGAGGTATTCGATAGTAATGAATTTCGCTTGGGAAGTACTGGCGAACAAATCTCTCAGTCCAAACTAACCTGGAATGGTGAAACGATGGGAACCTCGAAACTCGACCAAGGTGGCGTCGAATGGAACAACCAGTATTACTACCGCTATCAGCCGAACTGGTTGACCATCTTCGTGACACTCGGAATCATGGGCTTCACGCTGTTCTCGATCGCTTATAAACTGGCGCGCCTCTCGTTCGAGCTCGCCTTTAACTATGTTTTGGCGATTCTCGTCGCACCTGCCGACCTGCACAGTGGTCAAAAGACGAAGAAGGTCATCCAAAGCATTTTGAACACGTTCCTCGTGATCATCCTGATCTTCGTCTCCATCAAGCTGTACACGATTGGGACCGCCTATCTCGCGGAGACGTTGGACGGGTTCGCCTATCTGATCGCCCTCATCGCCTTCTCAGTCGCCTTGATTGACGGGCCGAACATGGTCGAGCGGCTGTTCGGAATCGATGCCGGGCTCAAACGGGGCTGGGGTGTCGCGCTCGGCGCCTATGCCGCCGGGAAAGGCGTGACCTCGGTCGGTGCCCACGCGGTCTCGAAAGTCGCGCGTGCCGCGCAGGGCGCACCAAAGATGCCATCGCTCCATGAGGCCGCGACGACGCGGATGGATTCAAACACCGTGCCGCATAACGCCTCACCGCTTAGTGCGGCGAACCAAGCTCCACAAAGAGCGGACATCGAAAGACAAACCGAGCCAGATAGTATCGGTCAGACCGCTCAAACCGCCAGTCGCACTCAACCTGAACAAGATAAACCGACAATTCCGCAAGACGTTGCGCAACCAAACAACGGTCAAGAAACCGAGCTTGAAGTGCACGGTTCCCAACACGTGAACGAAGCGTCGGACCGCACGTCTCCAGAATCAATCCATGCGACGAATCCGGAATCAAATATCGAACGTGGACCCGACTATCAAACAACTTCATCGGAGACGAAAAGACCGGAGTCGGTTCACGATCATTCAAGTTCTAGTCAATCTCCAATCCCTACTTCGTCGACTATCGAACCGGTTACCGGGTCCATTGATGCCGCATCAAGACCAGACCACCGTCACAATGAATCGGTAGCCCGAAACGACGCGACGTCACCGACACATCATGAGGCCCAAAATTCAAACGATTCATCCTCGTCTTCGTCATCTGCGGCGAATTCGAGTGATGCGGCAACAGAGAAACGCCAAGGACGCGCCCGCCGCACCATCCATCAAGACACCGTGCTCGACGTCGAGACCGAGGTCATCGAACAGGTTCGTGAGAATCAGACACACCGTCATAGCCAGCAACAGGAAGATTCACGACGGATTTATCCGACCTCGCCACCGAAACCTGACAACATAAAGAAAAAGGAGTGATGACCCATGCGCAAATACCGGATCCCGAACGAGGTCACGACCGAACTGAAAATCAACAAGATGCTCTATCTGCACGACTTCCTGTTCCTTGTCGGGCTCATCGTGCTCCGCCTCGTGACACTCCCGTTCATCCCGTCCGTGCTGCACATCCCGTTCACGGTCTTTCTCGTCGTCTTCGGACTGTTCATGGTACTCCGGCCGGCGACGAACCCACAGAAGCGGATGGTCCACGCGTTCTATTACGCGCTCATCAAACGGAAAGACACCTATCTCGCGCTCGACGCGCACACGAAAGGACGTGACTGAGATGGCCTTTATCGAAGACACGCTAAAAGAACCGAGACGCACGGGCACCTGGCTTGACGAACAGGACGTGGTCGAGAAACGGAAAGTCAAAGATAAGGTCGTCGTCAAACCGACAGTTGCCGAACTGATGCCGGTCGTCGACATCACCGGGACCGAGGCGTTCGAGATGCGCGACGGGACCTATCTCGACATGGTCCAGCTCACCTCAAAGGACATCTACTCCTTGAATGAGGAGGAAAAAGACCATGACGTGTTCTCGCTCGCCTATCTTCTGCAGGCGTACACGCACCCGTTCAAAGTCGTGCCATTGAACACACCGCTCAGTCTCGAGCGGCAAAAGATCAGCATCGAGCGACAGATTCGACAAAATCAGACATCGGCCTATCTACCCTTCTTGTTGAAGAAAAAGCAGGAGCTCGAATACCTCGAGGAGCATCGCACCAATCGAGATTATCTCCTCTTTTTTTATGCCGACGACGAGCGGACGCTACGCGAGCGGAAGACGCATCTCTATAAACTGCTACGCCGCTCGAACCCGATGCGCGAGCTGACACTCGACCAGAAGATCAATGTGCTCTATCAGCTGAACAACCCGAACACGAAACCGCAACTCGACGCCTGAAGAAAGGAGTGAAGCGCATGTGGCAGCGCCTGCGTGAAAAGTTATCCAAACAACCGGACCCGGAGACCGTCAAGATCGAGAAAGGCTATAACCCCGACGTCATCGCCAAAATCCAACCGCAGGGCGGCATTCGGTTTGAGGCCAACTTCGTCCGGCTCGGGGACGGCTACCTGTCCTGTCTCCATGTCTATAAATATCAGTCGCTCGTCTATGACTACTGGCTCGAACCCATTCTTAACATGCCGGGCGTTTTGACGACGCTCGACATCGGGACGGCCGACAAGCGTGAAATCATCCAGACCATCAACAAGTCGATGGCCGAACAGAACACACGCTTCGAGACCGCCAAAGACAATATCGACCGCATCGATGCCCGGGAGACGTATAAGGAACTGAACGAACTCTACGAACAGATCACCCAGGGCGAGACGATGAAATATCTGCATCTGCGGCTCTATGTGAAGGCGAAGACACTTGACGCACTCGAGGTGAAAGTGCAGGAAGTGATGGAGGAGCTCGAGGCTCGGAACTTCCGCTCGACGATCTTCCTGAACGAACAGGAATGGGAATGGCAAAGCTTGTTCACGAGCTATGACCAGCAACAGAAATTACCGAACCGACGGCGTGGGAAAGAGATCCCGTCCCTCTCCATCGCCGGTGGCTATCCGTTCCACTTCACGTCGCTCCAGGACGCGACCGGCACGTATTACGGGACGACCGACACGAACGGTAGCGTCATCTTTGACCTGTTCCACAAGGACAAGCAACGCAAGTTCTACAACGCGCTCATGATCGGCAAGATGGGATCCGGCAAGTCGACGCTCCTCAAAAAGACGGTGCTCGACCAGGCGATCAAGGGCAACAAGATCCGCATCCTCGACGTCACGGGCGAATTCTCGGACCTCGTGCATCAGCTCGGCGGGAAAGAGATCGCGCTTGACGGGTCGGCCGGTCTCATCAATCCGCTCCATGTCTATAAGACCGTGACGAACAACGACGGCAGCGCCAACGAGGCACTCTCGTTCATGCAGCACCTGTCGAAGATGGCCGTGTTCTATCACTACATCAACCCGGCGGCGACGCAAGAAGAGACGAACGAGTTCGAGATCCTGCTCCGGGACCTGTACGTTCGGCACGGGCTCTGGGACGAACAGGGCGAACTGCCGATCACGACGCATCCGGCGAACCGGTACCCGACGTTCTCCGACTTCTTAAAACTCGTGCGGCGTGAGCTCTACACGGACGACACACGCACCTCGATCAAAGAAGCGATCAGTCCGAACCGGGTACGGCGTCTCGAGAACATCGAGCTCGCCGTCACGAACCTCGTCCACAACTATGGCAACATCTTCGACGGGCACTCTTCCATCGACCGATTCGACGAGGAGCTCATCGTGTCGTTCCCGCTCCGGAACCTGACAAGCCTGCGCGACGAGGTGTTTCAAGCGCAGGTGTTCTCGCTCATGAATATGCTGTGGGACGGGATGATTGCCAACGGCTCGAGTCAACTGAAGGCCTATAACCAGGGCGTGCTCCGGACCGAGGAGGCATGCAAGTACCTCATCGTCATCGATGAGGCGCACCACTTGATCAACACGCGCGATATTGCGCAACCGGCCATCCTGTATCTACAACGCTGCATGCGCGAGGCGCGCAAGTATTTCGGCGGCATCTTCTTCGTGTCACACTTGATCACCGACTTCGTGCCGGCCGGATCGAAGTCCGAGAATGCGGAGAACGTCAAGTCGCTCTTCCAATTGACGCAATACAAGATCATCGGCGAACAGGACGCGGAGAGCATCCCAATCATCCAGACGGTGTTTGATGGCCAACTCTCGAATTCCGAGATGCGCATCATCCCCTCGCTCGAGACGGGGCGTGTCGTCCTCAGCATTTCCGGCGTGCAGAACCTCATCTTTGACGTCGATGTCGCACCCGAAGAGCTCGCCTTGTTCGGTGGGGGTGCCTGATGTGGGCGGCCGCGAAACGGACGGCCCGCTTCGCCGTCACGGCGAAATGGCAGCTCGCGACGCTCAAGTGGCGGCTCATCCTGCTCGGCATCGCGGCACTCGTGTTGTTCCTGGTCATCCTCGTTGTCGGCATCCTCGACACGCTCACAGGTGTCCAGAACGAACAACCGACCGACGTCACGTTCAATACCGCAGGAGGTCTACAGGTAAGCGACCAGGTGCTCCAATATCGGGGCTTGGTCGAATCGGAACTGTCGAAGCACGGACTGGCCGAACAGACGAACCTCGTACTCGCGCTCATGATGCAGGAGAGCGGCGGACGCGGGAACGACCCGATGCAGGCGAGCGAATCGAAGTGTGGACGCATCGGATGCATCACCTCCCCCGAGGAGAGCATCGTCTACGGCGTCGAACATTTCGCCTCCGTCTTCGAACGGGCGAACCGTGACGTGCAGCTCACGCTACAGAGTTACAACTTCGGAGGCGGCTTTATTGACTATGTCCAGGAGAACGGTGGGCGCTACTCGAAAGAACTCGCCATCTCTTTCTCGCAGATGATGTACCAACGCGTGAAACACACCGGCATCTATCGTTGTCATCGCCCGAGCGCGGTCCAGCACGGTGCCTGTTACGGGGACATCGAATACGTCGACGCGGTGTTGAAATACCTCGCGCCGGTCGCCATCGCCGACGGGGTCATCACGAAAGAACTGTTGTCGGGGTTACGTTCCCCGCTCGCCATCCCGCTCAACGTGACATCGCGTTTCGGGTGGCGTGTCGTCTTCGGACAACGGGACAACCACACCGGTATCGACTTCAGTTGCACCCCGTCCGACACGATCCACGCGGTCAAGAGCGGCACCGTCATTTATAGCGGGAATCGTGGACCGTACGGCAATCTCGTCCAAGTCCGACACGACAACTACATCACGGCGTACGCGCACCTGAGTCGTCTCGGCGTCCAGACGGGACAACAAATCAAGGCCGGGCAGGCGCTCGGGTACTGTGGCACGACAGGCCGATCGAGCGGGAACCATCTGCATTTCGAGATCAAGACGAGCGAATGGTCCGGTCATATCGACCCCGCCCCGGTCTTCGGATTTTGAGTCATGGATGTATGGAAAGGAGGAGGAAAAATGAACTTCACTGCACGTCACCTCGCGTATCTGTTCGGGGTACTGCTCCTGATTTCAGTCGCAGCGAACGTCTTTTTCTATCAACAAGTGACGGTGGTCACGAGTACTTCAGACACGAGCGAGACGAAAAATGAGAGTGTCACTTCCCCTGAATCGGCAACCTCCGAGAATACGCCGTCAGACACTGCACCAGTCGTCGCTTCGACGGAGACGGAACGAATGGAAGAGCTGACGATACGCGCGACGCGCTTCGTCGAGTACGCCTTCACCATCACGAAGGACAGTTATACGACCCAGAAGCGACAGGCGAAAGACGTCATGTCGGATGATCTCGCGGCCACGCTCTTCGCCGCTGACGGCAGTGATGTCGGCACGTTCGAGACGACCGTCCGCGACGTCGAGGTGTTCCCTTCTGTCTCCGGAGAAGATTGTCTCGTGCGATTCGAACAGGACCTGTTGATCACCGAGACGGGTTATGAAGAGACGACGCAAGAGCTGTTGGCCTTGACGTTCGAGTCCATCAATGGACATCTGGTTGTCACCGAGATGGAAGACCTGATATCGGAAGGAGGGATTTAGATGCGGCGACAAACGCGACGACGTCTCACCCAGAACGTCTCCCAGTTCTACCTCGGGCTCGGCGTGTTCTTTGTCATCGGTTTCCTCTTCTTCGGCACCTCGTCGTTCTTCTTTGCTGAAGAATCGCCGGTCAATGAGACGCCAATCAACGAGGCAATCCGTCTCTCGAACGGGGAGACCGTGACACTCCACGCGTCCAGTTACGATACGGAGGCCAAGACAATACGCATCCGACTCTCGCTCGATGAAGCACCAGGTAACACGAACGATTATCTCTTCCGCTATGTCTATAAGGCACGTCCGGATTCCGAGAAGGAAGTCATGGTGCTGTACGAACGTAACGACCAATACGTGCTCGAATTGAAGGACGTGCCGAGAGACTTCGACCAGCTCGCCGTCCGAATCTATGGGGTAGACGAGTCACAATCAATCGACACACTCACATCCGAGGAACGTGAGAACAGTCTTTTGACGTCCCTCTATGCCGACCGCCGGACCATCGAACAGGCGAACCACAGTTCATCTGATGAGATAACTTTCACGAGACTATTCGTCGGGGACGAGTTCGCGGAGACCGAGCGCCAGTTAGAAAAAGCGCAGCAGTCGGTCGAAGCGCAGCGGCAACAGATCAAGCGACTCGACCGTGACAAAGAGGAGCTCGAAGGCGAACTTCCCTACCTCTCGCTCGACGAACAGGTCGAACAGGAAAACGAGATCTTCGATCTTGGCCGGAAGCGTGACGAGCTCACACTTGAACTCGAGAAGCTCGAACAGTCGGTTCAAGCGCTCGAAGAAAAGCACGACAAACTGCGCGTCCGGCTCCGGGAACTGTCGATTTAAGTGGCACATTTCGTGCCAAATCGTTGGTTTTATTGGCACATTTCGTGCCGTTTTCGGACTTTTGATGATATCACGGAAACCCCAGGCTCTGCCTGGGCTATCACGACAAGTGATAGCAGTTTCCCCTTATGCTCTTTGAACGAACTTTTAGGACATTGGCAATATACAGCCTCCAGAAAGGTGGTCAGGTAAATGGATCTGTTACTCCGCGACATCGACCCCGTCATCGTGAAGCAGATCGATGAATGGGCGAAGGAACACAATCGCTCCCGGCAACAATACTTGAAAGAACTGCTTGCCTCCTGGTGCGCGAACGGTATCCAATCGACGCAGGTCGAGCGGCTCGAACGACAGCTCGAGGCGAACACGCTCCACCTGAAACGGAGCGCAGACGAGCTCGCCGAGGTGACCCGTTTGTTGAACGAGGTGATGCAGGATGCGTGAGACACCGGGCGTCGTCATCAAGTCGAAGTTCAAGGTGCCGAGCACAAAAAAGAAGTCACGTCGCTACACGACATACCTCGATTACATCAATCGACCGGATGCGAAAGACAGCCCCGATCAGTTCGAGACGTATCACGACTATATGGAAGACGAGACGAAATCGAGCGGTCTCTTCACACGCGAGGACGACCGGTTGGACCAAGAAAAGCGTCGCACCGTCCGTGACATCTTCAAACACGCACAAGCGGACGGGAGCATCCTCTGGCAGGACGTCATCTCGTTCGATAACGCCTGGCTACGGGAGACGGGTGTGCTCCACGATGACCTCGTCGACGAGAAACGGTTGATCCAGGCGACACGGAACGCGGTCGAGGCGATGCTCCAAAAAGAAAAGATGGTCCATGCCTACTGGACCGGCGCCGTGCATTACAACACCGACAACATCCACGTCCATGTCGCCATCGTCGAGACGAGCCATATGCGCGAGCGCGGCAAACGCAAACCAAAATCGATCGAGCTGATGAAGTCGAAGGTCATCCATTCCCTCGCCGACCGGACGAAAGAACAGGAGAAACTGAATGCGTTCATAAGAGACGAACTGGTCACCCATAAACGAAACCGGAAGATTCAAATGCTCTCGAACCGTGTCCTGCATCCCGAACTCGTCCGTCAATTCAAGGACATCTATGAACGGTTGCCGGAGGACAAACGTCAATGGCGCTACAACATGAACGGGATGCAGCCACTCCGTGAATCGCTCGACCGCTTGACCGACCGCTACATCGACATTCACTTCAAATCAGAGTTCCAGGCCTTCAACGAGCGGCTCGAGCAAGAGGTGTCGTTCCATCGTCGTAGCTACGGCGACACGGAGAAGGCCGAGCGGTACCGGACGACGAAGCGACAGGACCTCTACACGCGGATGGGGAATGCCATCCTCTCCGAGATGTGCGACTTGTCAAAAGAACAGGTGATATTCGAGAAAAATAAGACCCCCAAGCATCCGGTCCGACGTGCGTTCAAACAACAAAAGATATTCAACGAATCACTCTACCGGATTGAGCGGCACATGAACGACGAGTTCGAACATTTGAATAACCAACGCGCTTTCGAACAGTTGGAGCGGGACATCGAATATGGAAAGTGAGGGAGGACGATGGAAGAGTTGAGACAGATCCGTCTTCGATTGAAACCGGAGACGGTCGCGTATTTAGAAGAGTTCGCCGACGACAAACGCTTCGGCCACCTCGGTCAGGTCATCGACCATATCGCAGAAGAACGTAGAAAACTGGCCGACGAGAAGTGGGACATGCAGTTCCTTACCCGCTCGATCAGCACGCAGGTCTCCCGTCATATCGAGGAAATGATGAATGAACAGGTTTCAACGGAACTCGAGCGGATACGACTCGCCGCGAACCGCTCTGACCGTCATGGGCAAATCCTGACAGAGCTCCTGCAGGCACTCATGCAGACCGAGGGCATCGAGGACATCATGACGACGGACCAGTTCAAGCCGACGTTCCTCGCGACGGCGGAACGTGTCGTCCAGGAACGTATCGAGCATCAAAAACAGAAGAAGGACACTTTAACTTTTGAGAGAGGATGAATCTTATGCGACCACTTGACCGTCCCTTCACGATGGGACAACTGTTGACGCTTCAATCCGATACCGTCACGGTCCTCATCTATGGAAAACGGTACGACATCCCGGTGTCCGTTTCCGAGCACCAGCTTTTAACAACCATCGCGCAAGACGAGATCGTCTTGCTTCCCATCAATTTCGAGCGGACACGGCTGTTACTCGACATACCGGAATTATCGCCACAACTCGAACGTGAACTGAACGAATTTGCGGATAGTGATGAATCTGTCACCGCCTTGTTGAAGGAAGGAGTCTGACACAATGGCCAAGATGAAGACGAACGAAGAGCGGAAGGCCGAGCTCGAAACCTTGACGGAACAAATGGGAAAACAGATCGACAGCTACTTCGAGAGCCCGGAAAAGATTCGTGAGCATCTACAGTTCCTCGGCAAGTTCCATCAATACTCGATGCGGAACGCGGTCTTGATCGAATCCCAGTTCCCCGGCGCAGTCGCAGTCGGCTCTTATCCGTTCTGGGAGAAGCAAGGCGCACAGGTTCAAAAAGGTGAACGTGGCATCAAGGTGTTCGTCCCGAACCCGGTGACGTACGCCTTACACAAAGATGAATGGGTACCGCTCAGCAAGGCACCGAAGTCGATCAAGGACGGCGTGAAACAAGGGCGAGTCCCGTCACGCAAGATGATGTATTTCAAGATTGGTCACGTGTTCGAGTACACACAGACCGACGCGCGCGAGAAAGGAATCGAGGTCTCGGGCATCTTCAAACGGTATCACCGGGACGGCGGGCTCGAGAACGAACAAGACATCCGTGACGCCTTGACGACGCTCGCGGATGCCCGGAATGTGACACTATTGGAGGAACCGCTCGACGAAATCGGGACGGCAAAGGGCTGTTACTATCCGGAGTTGCATGCGATTGCTTTGAATCCGCGGAACACATCCATCGAGGACATCACCGTCCTGATCCATGAGCTCGCTCACTCTGAGTTACACAACCAAGAGCGGAACCTCGAACGGGACAAACCACTCACGGCACCCGAGAAGGAGTTCCAGGCCGAGATGGTCGCCTACGTCGTCTCGCATCAACTCGGGTTCCCGACGGACGACTTCTCGCTCTCCTATCTGGCCGGTTGGACGAAAGACAAGGAACTTTTAGACAAGGAACAATTGTTGCAGGAGGTCCACCAGACATCCGCAACTTTCCTCGACCATATCGAGTCACACTTAGAAAAAGTACACACCTTACAACAGGAGAAAGAACAGAGCCCTCTTGATTACCTTGAACAGCTGGAGCGGCGAATGGGATGGAAAGACGCTGACCTCAGTCTTTATGAACGGGTGCATGCCGTACAAAGTGTGTTCCCCGAGGAGGTGGAGCCCTATCTGAACTCAAAAGCGGCCCTCGAGACGAACCTGAAGATGGATCGCGTCGATGAGCCGCTCATGTATATTCATGGTATGGGTCTCGGGTTTCAGCAGTTCGGCATCGCCAATAATCATGACTTCAGTGAAGATCAGCTTGTGGCTTATACAATCGCATTACCGAATCAACCATTGGTCAGTGGTCACTTCGTCCCGGAAAGTGCCGTACATCCTTTACACCATCTTGAAAAAACCAATCGTTTGGAGAGACCGGTCCTGAAATCGCTTGAAAATCACTGGCATGACGTGTTGTTAGATGAAGAACAAAAGTCCCTTTCAAGAATTTCATTGTTTAACATCGAAAGACTCTGGTGACATTCGTGGGTATGATGATTTAAAAATTCATACCCTTTTCAATTTCAGAGCGCTGCCATTGCTTTTACCTCATACATTTTGTGTAAGCATATGAGCAGCTGTTTCACGCATATCTTGTAGGTCAGATATCTCTGCGAATTCAGCTACAGTTATTGCGCTGGTTGTTAACAACTCAATTATATGCTCATCCATTCTTGGCCATGTTCTTCCGCCTGCATTGTCGTAAGCATCGAGTAACTTTGTCAAACCATCCTTACCAAACAGTAATAGATGTGATAGAAAATCCACAGATGTGTCCGCAATACTAATTTCTGTCCAATCTATCAAACCAGAGACCTCAAAATTCTTATTTATTAATATGTGGCCAGGGTGTAAATCCCCGTGGCTTACACCTACATGCGATGGCCATAGCGAATCATTCGCCAACCATTCTTGCCAACGCTCCCATAGCTCTGAATTCACATGATACTTCTGTCTCACCTTCTCCATCCGTATCTTCATTGAACTGTTTAAATCTCTAGCATATAGAGTTTTGATACCGATTTCTTTGAAGTGTCGATGTGGTAATGTGTGTAGTTCTGCCAACACTTTACCTAATGACTGATAGTAAGATTGTGGTGTATTCTCTTTGTCAAAACTCCAGATGTAATCTTGTTGCTCTACATCAATTGTTGCAACCGGAACACCATCTAATTGCTTATACGCAATTAGTTCATCATCAAAAATTGACCAATTTGGAACTTGAAAACTCACATGTTCTTCCATAATTTCTAGTGCCCCCTTTTCTTTCAAGGCGCTCCTCATCGAATCTAATCTTCGAGGAATTCTTAGTATCCACTTGCTACCAAGCGTATCTTTTGCATAAGCAACTTGAAAATCAACACCCGATTCATTTACCACAATGCTATTCTCTAACACATCTAATCCTTTATTTTTTGCAAGCCGTTTAAATTCGTTCATGATTTGTTCCTCCAATTTTTATGTTGTGCGATAAGCAAGTGAAATGTATGCATTTTTAATACTTTTTCATTTCAATCTTTTCTAATTAGACTTAACTAAATGAAGTCATAAAAAAATCACAGACAAAATGGTGTCTGTGATCAAGAGTAAATGAGCTACAACCAAGAAGCGTCCATTATCAAAAATAAAAGGACACGACAAAAAGAGTTGTAAATCTGCTATGTTTGTAAGTGTGTGGTTTCTTCGTCAAAGATTGATAAAAATGTGCAGACTACTCCCATTTACTCTGTTTTATGAAAACAGAGCCTTTGAACATATTCAATTAGCCATTGTTCAAAGTGTGGTGGCGTAATCTCCCGGCGTGCATCATTCTTAACAATCCTCCTAGTGAATATTATGCTGTTGACTTTATATCAGTTTTTATTCAATGTCAATCGAGCTTTATATTTAGATAAAAATTATTTGCCGATTTGTCTTTATTAAAAAATACTGATTTGTAAGTTTTAAAAATACAATCATGAATAATTGATACTCGTTTTTAATCTTCCCAAAGCTCATCCATCAACTCATCGATATCACTCGATAATCGTTTGCGTTCCTTGGCGTCCACTTCAACTTTCCCATCTTCATAAAACCAAAGCACGTCACCAGGTTGAACCGTGTCTGGAAGTCGTGACTTTGGAATATCCTCCATCACTTCTCCGAATTCGACGACAGCCAAGTCCCCTTCAAATCGATCGATGATACCTCTTCGTCGCTTCATCTTGATTTCTTTACGGCATAACTTGAACCGTTCCCTGTAATGATGATCGTGCCATTCTTATCTGTGCGAAGCGTGTTCGTTTTTTGACGCTTCAAGTTCGTCACCACTTCGGAAGTCGGATGGCCGTAGCTGTTCTTCCCGACACTGATGATAGCATGCTTCGGTTTGACCGTGTTCAGGAACGTACTGCTTGTCGACGTCTTGGCACCGTGATGTCCCACCTTTAAGACATCTGCACGGAGCGTCTGCTTCTTCGCCATCATGTCCTTCTCAGAAACGTGTTCCGCGTCTCCCGTGAACAAGAACGTGTTCTTCTTGTACGTTACATGAAGGACTGCACTCCAGTTGTTCAAGTCACTGTTCGAGTAGGATTTGACCGGACCCACAAACTTCGCACTGACGCCTTTGATCGGTAGCTTCACGCCGGCCTGTGCCGTTTTGATGGTCTTCCCTTCCCGTTTGACGGCTTGCAGAAAATCTTTGTAAGCCTGGGTCGTGTGCTTCACTTTCGGCGCGTAGACGTTCTCGACACGATAGGCATCTAGGATTTCGTCTAATCCACCAATATGATCCGCATCCGGATGCGTCGAGATCAATACCTCGATATCGTCAACTTTTTGCTTTTTGAGGTAGGCGACGATGGCATCGCCCTTTCCTTTGTTACCCCCGTCGATGATGACGTCCTCACCGCTCGGCATCTTGATGTAGATGGCGTCTCCCTGTCCGACATCGATGTAATGGACTTTAATGCTCGTAGCGGCTGATGCTTCCCCGTATGGTGACACCAATAGCGCTCCACTAAATAGAACGGCACTCCCAATCTTGATCAATTTATTCATCTTCTATCACTCCACTTTAAAATTATTGTAAAATTATCCAACACACCTTTATTATAATCCGCTATTTGTTAAATAGCTTCTAATTCCTGCGGTTGACCACATACATAAATAGGTAAGGTGTGATGATAGGAGGAGTGAGAGAAATGGATTTACGAAAACCAATCGCAATAAACAAGACGTATAAACCGGTCCTGATTTTTAAAGACGGGGTAGAAGTAAAGGAGTGTGTCTCCATTCAGGAAGCTGCACACTATCTGAAGGGATACACGTTATGTACCGCCATGCCGTATCGCCACATTATGAATGGCATTATCCTTGATGAGACCTGGATCCATGAGGGAAGCAGCTATCGGTTCACCACTGATCCTGATGTGAAAAAGGCAAAGCTGGCAGAGATGGAGGCTCAGAACAAAGTCCGTTTTTAAGGAAGGACAGAATTACGAAATCGAACAAGTCTCATGTGCGGCACCTTACATACGCTGTACACGACTTCGTCACTGTTTGTTAAAACCCTACGAGGTACACTTGAACTAAAAAGGGGTTCTCCTCATGCGACTTCAAGAATGGATCCAGCAATATCACGGTACAGAGTTACTGCGCTTTGATCACCTCTGCGAGTACTTAGATGCGACACCGTTTGAAATCAAACACCACCTTGATGGAATCAGTCCTGAGATAACCGGCGTACTGAAGTCAGAAGAGGGTATTGGTGACGACGCGTTCATCACGAAGCTGGAACATCATTTGCTGAATCGATTCAACAAACGAAGAAAAAAAGTGAAAGTCACGATTGAGGTCGAACTGCCATTACCGGAAGAAGCCTACAACTTTTGTCAGCGCGAACGATTTAGAATGATCGAACGCGTCACTCAACATATGGACGAACAAAACGTGAAGGATTGGCGCATCGTAAACATGCGGAGGATATAATTGAACATAGATCGTATTGACTCATCTACATATATACATGCTATAAGGAGAACAAAATGAAATTTACCTACTTAGCCTTGCCTTTGGCCATCCTGCTGATGGCCGGTTGTACCAGTGAAAACACCCCTTCTACAAATGAGAAAGCAGAGGAGCCTGCTACTCAGACAGAAGAAGTCGTCGATACGACTGAAACGAGCACAGACGACTCAAATACAGAGACGACTTCCGGAGAGCCTGCAGAAGCCGAAGAAACGGTCACAAATTCGGATAACAATCTGTTCTCCGGCTATAAACTGATTGACGTTGATGGTGGGGACGTATCCGGCTATCGTGAAGCGAATGTCATCGTCGATATCGGATATGGGGATCGTGAGTATTGGGCGTTCACGAACGAACATGGTCAATTGATTCGTGTCATCGCCGATCAGATCATCTTGCAGGATGATGATTCGGAGGATGTGACCTCAGATGGCCGCTACTACCATGACGAGGCGAAGGTGCCGGGTGTCGAACACAGTGATCTCGACGAGGGTCATGTCATCGCCGACTCGCTCGGGGGCGTCTCGAACGCCTACAACATCACACCACAGGATAGCACGCTCAACCGCTACGGGGACCAGGCTTATATGGAGGATGTGATCCGTAAGGCAGGTGGCGCGACCGACTTCGAGGCGATCATCACCTATCCGGATACGAAAACTCATATTCCGTCACACTATGAGTACACCTATACGGTCAAAGGAAATGTCGTTACCGATTCCTTCGACAACGTGAACCCGGATGAGGTGAACGAAGCGCTCGGCCTCACAGAAAGTGAACCGGATCCCGCAGCTACACCTGAAGCCACAGGTGAGGTCTCGAGCGTAGATACGAATGGAAACGGTCAGGTGACGATCCAGGAAGCGAAAGACGCCGGTTTCACAATGCCGATTATGAGCGACCATTGGCTCTACCCCTATATGCGTGATAACGATAATGACGGAATGGTAGGGGAATAAAAATAGAATCATTTTAATACAAGGAAAATTGCAAATAGGAAGGCAGCATTTTTTTCAAGTGCTGCCTTCCTATTTTTTCAGCTATTTTGTTGAATCAGACGATGACTAAGGACTGTTTCGACAAGTACCACCGTCTCAAATGTTGCACAATAGTCAACTTCCTCGAAGTCTGTATGCTCGTCACGGTAACCGATGGATAGATTCACAGACGGAATACCGAATTCCGCAAATACTTTTGCATCACTTGATCCCCCGTTGCGCGTCGCCTTCCAGTCGTTCATTCCGACCAATCGCCCCGCTCTTTCGAACAGTTCTCCATAAGACGCTTCACAAAAATCGAACATGCCTCGACATCCGGTGACAATGTCGCGTGTGCCCCGACGGTCCAACACGATGGTTGCATCCACGTCATGGATAAATTCTTGATCGATGCCACGCGCACCACATAACCCTGTCTCTTTATAATGGACCCAAGATTTCAGACACGAAAAAGGAGATGTTAAGGTAGGTATATGAAACGAAAAAGATATACACCCGAATTCAAAACTCAAGTTGTGTTGGAAATCTTGAAGGAAGAAAAAACAATGAGCCAGATTGCTTCCGAACATGGCATCCATGTGAACCAGCTGCATAAGTGGAAAACACATTTCCTGTCAGAGATGCCACAAGTGTTCAAGAAACAGAACAAGGACCAAGAGAAGATGAGAGCCGACTATGAAGAGAAACTGGAAAATCTCTATGCAGAAGTCGGAAAGTTAACCACGCAGCTGTCGTGGATCAAAAAAAAATCTGGCATCTACCACGATTAGACAGGAACGGGTAGAGATGATGGAATGGGGAAACAGTAAACTTCCTGTTTCCCAACAGGCCGATCTGCTTGGGCTCAATCGTTCCAGCCTTTATTACAGGCCGGTTGCCCCTTCGCCTGAAGAGGTTGCCATCAAGCATAGGATTGATGAGATCTACACCAAATATCCGTTCTACGGGTCACGCAGGATTGCCGAAGTATTGAAAAATGAAGAGGTGAATATCAACCGCAAGAGGGTCCAGCGTCACATGCGCGAGATGGGCATACAGGCTCTCTATCCAGGCCCCAATCTGAGTAAACGCAACCTGCAGCATCGCATTTATCCATACCTACTGAAAGGGGTGAACATTACCCGTCCCAACCAGGCTTGGGGCATTGATATCACGTATATCCGCCTGCAGGATAGCTGGATGTATTTGGCAGCCATCATCGATTGGCACTCCCGGTATATCATCAGCTGGGAACTGGACCAGACACTGGAAATAGGTTTTGTCCTGGATGCCGTCCGGCGGGCTTTCACGATCGGGCAGCCGGACATCTTCAACAGTGACCAGGGTAGCCACTTCACCAGTTCCAAATATATCCACCTCCTGAAGGAACAGCCTGCCGTCCAAATCAGCATGGACAGCAAGGGTCGGGCACTGGATAACATCATGATCGAACGTTTCTGGCGGAGCCTCAAGTACGAAGAGGTCTATCTGAAGGACTACGGGACACCAAGAGAAGCGAGACAGAACATCCGTGACTACATGGAATTCTATAACTGGGAACGTCCCCACCAGTCATTGGGTTATAGGACACCGGCATCCATCTATTTTCAGTAGGTTACTGTCCTTGCCATCTCGGAGCAATTATCTTTCCCATCCCAGGACCTGTCAAGGGAAAATACGCCCTTGACAGAACCTGGCATAGGAAAGGCTGGGTCTGCAAGATGGGACAAGGACAAGAAGAATGACTGTTTTCACCTTATTATTATAAAATTAGTGTTTTGACAATGGGATCCACTTTAGAACGCTTTATCAAAGTCAGGAAATTCAACTGTTCTTTCTGAAATGTGACGTTTGAAAGTCTGACGACCTCTTTTCTCATGATGACTGTTAGGTTTTCTTTTCCCTTTCATCGGAAGTGAGTGAACAGGAAGAATATCTTCTCTGAACATTCTGTACAGAATTTTAACAGAACAGCTGATAGATTCTTCATTTCTGCCTATGATGGTGTCAGGTGTCCAGCCGTCGGCTATCCTTTTTTGAATATAACTGATCTGATGCTTAGGAAGGACGATTCTACGTCTTCTGCAAAGAGATTTTCTTTTCTTATCGTTCTGATAGAATTCCAGTACAGATATACCTGCTTTGAGTGCATTAATTACATTATAGACGATCTCTCTTTAACGCTTAATTCTCCGGCAGATCTCACTGACCGAAATTTTCTGGTGGTAATATAATTCTATGGACGCAAGTTCATCCGTGGTAAGGTGTGTATAGGCCATTTGTGCTAACTCCTTAATGTTTTCTTTGGTCGGAAATACATATTAAGTTTAGCACAGAAGGCTTTTTTAGTTGTCTAGCTTAATTTTACAATCTGCGTACATTTAAATTTTTTAAAGCACACCGTAGGTGGCTAACTTGATTATAGAATTTCCCTAAATTTTTTAATAGAATATAATCGGAAATTCAGCTAAAAATTTGGAACTTTAAAATTGATACTTATAAACTTATTTCTCGTTAAAAAGGTAAAAAATATAAATATATTTAATTATGGAGAGGAAGTTTGGGATGAAAAATATCATCATCAAAGGTGCACGACAAAATAATTTAAAAAATGTTTCGTTAAGTCTTCCAAAGCATCAATTGACCGTTTTTACAGGAAAATCAGGATCTGGAAAATCTTCATTAGTATTTAGTACGATTGCAGCTGAATCTGAGCGTCTACTCAATGAAACTTATTCTACATATATACAGAATCAATTAACTCATTATGAGAAACCTGATGTAGATTCCATTCAAAATCTTCCTGTTTCAATGGTCATTGGTCAGAAAAGACTTGGTGGTAACTCGCGCTCTACAGTAGGTACAATTTCCGACATTTATTCTGCTGTTCGTCTACTATGGTCTCGTATTGGTCAACCATTTGTCGGATATTCAAATGAATTTTCATTCAATAATTCGGCAGGAATGTGTGAGAGATGCCAAGGCTTAGGATATGTCGAGGAAATTGATATCGATGAATTGCTGGATTATGACAAATCTTTAAACGAACATGGAATTAATTTTCCTACATTCGGACCAGATCACTGGCGTGGTAAAAGCTATACGCATTCGGGTCTATTTGATAATGATAAGAAGCTGAAAGAGTATTCGAAGGAAGAGATGCATCAATTACTTTATTTAGAGCCGACCAAACTGACCAATCCTCCTGAAGAATGGCCCCGTACTGCAAAATATGAAGGGGTCGTCTATCGATTCAGGCGACTGTTTATTATTAATGATGGCTATGAAAAAAGCAGGTGGCCGGATGAATATGAGCGTGTTGTAACGACAATGGTTTGTCCTAACTGTCACGGAAAACGTTTAAATCAACGTATTTTAAGCTGCAAAATTAACGGTGCAGATATTGCTGATTTTACAAATCAAAGTATCGTAGAAAATATCCTGTTTTTAGACTATCTTACTGATAAAACAGCTGCATATATTGTAAAGCCGCTTAAACAGCAACTTCAATCTCTAGTTGATATTGGACTTGGTTATTTGACACTTGGTCGAGAAACACCTACATTATCAGGTGGTGAATCTCAGCGTATTAAGCTTATTCGTCATTTAAGTAGCCCACTGACCGATCTCGTATACATTATCGATGAACCGAGTGTTGGACTGCATCCTGAAGATATTGAAAATATCAATCGCATAATTATGTCTATTCGGGATAAAGGAAATACAGTTATTGTGGTTGAACACGATCCTGATATTATTAAGATTGCAGATCACATTGTTGACGTAGGACCAGGTGCCGGTAAAAATGGGGGTAGAATTACATTTGAAGGAACATACGATCAACTTCTCGACTCCCACACTGCGACTGGACAAGAACTCAAAGAAAAACATCAACTAAAAGTTCCAAGGTCATCTCAAGAAATGATTCATATCGGTCCAGTTACAAAAAATAACGTCAAAAATGTTGAAGTGTATCTCCCTAAAAATGCTATTTCTGTTATTACAGGGGTTGCTGGTTCTGGTAAGAGTACGCTCATAAAAACTGGGTTTAAACAGATTAAAAATGTTATATTCATCGATCAAAAAGCTATTAATGTTTCAAATCGTTCAAATATATTAACTTATACCAATACATTTGATGAATTACGAGCATTTTTCAGTAAGGAGACAGGGCTAAAGAAAAGTATGTTCAGCTATAATTCTGAAGGTGCTTGTCCAAACTGTAAAGGAAAAGGAATTCTTAAAACAGAACTTGCGTTTATGCCTGATTTTTCACAAGTTTGTGAAGTATGTCATGGAACACGTTATAGACAGGAAGTTCTAGATGCTAAAGTAGATGGTTACTCTATTGCAGATGTCTTACAATTAACGGTGGAAGAAGGAATAAATTACTTCAATACACATCATAAAATTCTGGAGATATTAAAATCCCTCGCTGCCACTGGTCTAGGCTATATGACACTTGGACAATCATTGGACACACTTTCAGGTGGAGAAATTCAACGTGTAAAGCTCAGTGAGTATTTAATCAATCAAGTGACTGACCACATCTTTATTTTTGATGAACCAACAACAGGGTTACATGAAAGGGATATCCATGTGCTGATCGAATTATTTAATCAATTAGTGGATGAAGGTAATACCGTCGTTCTAATCGAGCATAACTTGTCAATGATGACAGAATCAGACTGGTTAATTGATATGGGACCAGCTGCTGGTCAACAAGGAGGAAGATTATTATACAGTGGTTACCCAGAAGGTGTCCTTAGCATACAAGATAGCGTAACTGGGAAACATTTATCTAATTACATTCAAAAATAAGAGGAGTGTATTTAGTGGTGAAAAAAGTAAGATATTTTTAGTGATGGTAAAGTAAAAGCAAGTATATGTAATAAGAAGATATACTAAGCTGATACTTCATTTGGGCAATATGAGCCCCTATCCTTAATAAAGATAGTGAATTAATAGGTATTCACATAGCTGATAAATCTTTCGATAATTAAGAAGTAAAATTAAATAAATAGTTTGTTGAATATTTAATCTTGTGTAAAGGTAATAATATATGTATAAAGGTTTTATCATTTAAAATTAGGGGTATTAATAATGTGTTATACAGATATTATATAATAAAGGAGTAATGTGTATGAAGGCTGTAACATTTCAAGGTAAAAAGAAAATGAAAGTAAAAAAAGTTGCAGATCCAAAGATTATTGAACCAACTGACGCAATTATTAAGATTACTGCTTCAGGTATTTGTGGATCAGATTTACATTTATATCATCAAGGCGATATGTTTATGGATAAAGATTTTGTTATCGGACATGAACCAATGGGGATTGTTGAAGAAGTTGGTAAAGAAGTTAAGAATCTAAAAAAAGGTGATCGTGTCGTTATTCCTTTTAATATTGGTTGTGGCGATTGTTTTTACTGTAATAACCAAATGGAATCACAATGTGATCAATCTAATGAAGAACCTGCAAACTGGAAGATGGATAACGGTGCGTTATTTGGATTTGGAAAAATGCATGGGAATTTTTGGGGTGGTCAAGCTGAATATTTAAGAGTTCCATATGCTGATTTTTCTTCTTTTGTTGTGCCAGATAGTGATTTAAAAGATGAACAAGTATTATTTTTATCTGA
>NZ_JACSLX010000012.1:0-43359 GCF_018618335.1 Exiguobacterium sp. s152 | reverse complement strand
GGTCTATGAGAATGTGCTGAACGACGCGATCTTCAGCGGAGATTTGGTAGAGGTAAAATATGTGGAGAAGCGGGAGATGAAACGATTCAGAGGATTCGTGCACCGGACGAACTACATGGAGCGGACCGTCGAGCTGGCCAATCAAAGGGAAGGGATCATCCATGTGCCGTTCGAGGCAATCATTCACGTCGAACAATCGATAGACTAACGCCCTGGCGGTTGTTCGAAGTCTGCGTCACGAAACGTAGTGTCGTTCCTCGACTTTTTCAGAAATAAAAAGGGCGGATAAATATAGTTTTTTCGCATCTAAACTAGACTGCTATAATAAAAAAGAAGACTTTGACTTTTATAAATACCATCTTTTTATAAATAACGAAAGAATCTAAAACATATTGGAGGTTCCGTTTGTCAATTTAAGCTAGACAGATCGACTCCATTCAGGTGACTCAAAAATGCCTCCAACGGTGTGCGGTAATTCAGTGACTTTCTTGGGATGTTATTCCGCTTGTCGGCCACCGACGAAATGAATGTTTGATCCACCTGGTTGAAGTCCATTTCCTTTGCCAAGCCGTCTTTCCGCAGGAGCCCGTTGGAGTTTTCATTCAAGGCGCGCTGAGAAGGCGTGCCGGGATCCGCAAAGTAAATCGAGACGTCGTGCCGGTTGCACAACGGTTTCCAATTGGAGAATTCCTTGCCGCAATCAAACGTGATGGATTTGAACAGATTTCTCGGGACCCCTTGGAACCACTGGTTCAACGCAGTTTCAATATCGCAAGCCTTGCGTCCTGCAGGCTTCAGGGCGATGATGACTTTCGTCAGCCGTTCGACCAGCGTGATCACCGCACTTTTGTGGCGGGCACCCACAATGGTGTCGCCTTCGATATGCCCGAACTCTTTTTTGAACGACGGGTTGTCGGCTTCCCGTTCGGAAATATGGCGTTTGAACGCCTGTTTTCCCCGGCGTTCCTGGTGTCCATTGGGTTTCCGTTTTCCTTTCATCGGCAGCGTGGCGGCGTCAAAGACCTGATTTTTGAACATGCGATAGATGGTGCGCGCGGAACAATCGATGGCCGTTTCTGCCCGGCCGACAATGACATCCGGCGTCCAGCCCTGCGCCACCTTGTCTTGAACATAGGCCACTTGTTTCTTCGGCAGGACAATCTTCCGCCGGCCGCAGCGTTTCTTATTTTTCTTGTATTGCGTGTAGAAGTCGAGCGCTGTATGTCCTGATTTCAGGAAATTGATGACGTTGTAGATTGGCTGCCTGGAACGGTTCATCAACTTAGCAATGATCGCTACAGGTATATTTTGGCGGTGGTAGGATTCTATCATCACCAGTTCATCCGTGGTAAGATGGGTGTAGGTCATTCGTGATCACTCCTATGTTTTTCTTTGGTCGGAAAATACATTGTGAGTGTACCACGAATGGCTTTTTCAATTGTCTAGCTTAATTTTACAATCGGCTATTAATGAATGAATGATTAATTTTTGAAAACTTTTTTGTGTTAATTGAATTTAAGTAGAAAAGAGAAGAAGCTTTTGGGCTTCCTCTCTTCCGATAATATCTCATATGTTAACTATAAAAATATATTTAATTATCCAAAGTCTTCAAACCTCCGTTTGACTTTAACCTAATACAAAACTGTGCCCCCAAGGTTAAAGAAAATTCAACTTTTGGGAGGCAGCACTTTTCGTGTACGACAATTAAACACGGTGTTAAACAGCTCTATTTCTTAGTTTCAATGTCATCGCATTGATAGCCACGATAACCGTGGACACGGACATCAGAACTGCTCCTGCGGCAGGAGCCAACGTAATCCCAATGGAGGCTAGAACACCCGCCGCTATGGGAATGGCAATAAAGTTATAACCGGCTCCCCACACGAGGTTCTGTTTCATTTTACTGGTTGTTTTATTGGCCAATTCGATAAAGGATTCAATATCGCCTGGATCCGACTGAGTCAAAATCACATCAGCGGAATCGATGGCGACTTGAGTTCCGGCACCGACTGCTATCCCAACGTCTGCTATTGCAAGGGATGGTGCATCGTTGACGCCATCGCCGACCATGATAACCGTTTGTCCATTATTTTTCAGTGATTCCACTAAATCATATTTATCTTGCGGTGATTGATTGGCTCTGTATTCAATGCCCAGTTCCTCTGCTACTCCTTGGGCAGCCGTTTCATTGTCACCTGTAGCCATAATCGGTTTTATATTGTAATGCTTCAATGCCTGTATCAGCGTTCTGCTCGTTTCTTTCAATTCATCGCCTAATGCGACCGTACCGATCGGATTCCCGTCCTCAACTAGTATACTTAATGTTGCCCCTTTGGGAACATCCACCGCTACATCTCTTCCAAGTGCCTTTTGGCTGATCAATTCGTATTTGCGGCCATTGGCGTTTCCTTCTATACCCGCACCCGACACAACATCAATCGAATCAAAGTGGACAGGCTGAATCCCTTGTTTCTCAGCGTATTGGACGATTGACTGGGCGATTGGGTGGCTGGACCCGCCTTCAATCCCTGCCATTAACGCCGCGATTTCGGCTTCGGTATGTTGACCATCCAGTGTTTCCATGTTCAAAACTTTAAATTCGCCAGTAGTCAATGTACCCGTTTTATCCAGTATCATTACATCAGCCTTAGTTGCCAGCTCCAATGCTTCGCGGTCTTTCACCAACAGCCCGCGGCTTGCACCTAAACTGGTGCTTCGTGCAATAACCAGCGGAATGGCAAGGCCGAGAGCGTGTGGACATGCAATGACTAATGTCGTAACCGTAAAAAGAACAGCGGTTTGAATGTCAGCAATGTACAGCCAAACGACAAAAGCGAGGAAAGCTGCCGCAATGGCGATATAAAACAGCCAGCCGGCTACTTTTTGAGCCAGATTTTCAGCTCTTGAAGGTTGATCCTGCGCCTGGCTTATCAGGGTTTGTACTTGGGAAATGAACGATTGGTCGCCGGTTTCCTGTACTTCAAGATATATGATGCCTGCACCGTTCGTGGAACCGCCGATCACTTTGTCTCCGGCTCCTTTTTCAATGGGTTTAGATTCCCCCGTCAGCAAAGCTTCATTGATCCGCGAGGTGCCTCTTTTGATGATGCCATCGGCAGGGACGTTTTCTCCGGCCTGAACCCGTACAAGGTCTCCGACTTTCAGCTCATTTACGGGACGCGTCTCGATCGAATCATCTTCCAATACCACATGTGCATCTTTCGGCACCAATTCGGCGAGCGATTTTTGCGCGTCTCCTGCTTCTCCGATAGCCTTCATTTCGATCCAGTGTCCAAGGAGCATGATCAACAGCAAGGACGCGAATTCAAAGAAGAAATCCATGATGTGATCGCCGGTTACGTAGCGTGCCAGCACGGCGTAAATGCTGTACAAATAGGAAACGGATATCCCTAATGAAATAAGGGCCATCATGCCCGGTGCTTTTTCCTTAAATTCAGCGATTGCACCTTGATAGAAGGGTTTTCCGCCATAAACCAATAAGATAGTTGCTAATACAGCGACCACAATATCCGAGTATGGAAAAGTAAATTGGAAAGGAAGCCGAACGTCCATCATCGGCGACAATAATAGAATGACAATGCCCAAGGGCAGCGACTTCAGGAAAATTTCTTTGAAATTCCCATGATGGTGATGTCCATGGTCACTATGATCGTGGCCACCATGATTGTGATGGGCATGATCATCATGAATTTTGGCAGGATTGCTGTCGTCTTGAATGCCTTCTTTCACTTGGTCTTCATGGTACGAATGCCCAACATGTTTGGAATGATCCATTTTACTGTGATCTACCTGTTCGTCTTGATGGTGGTGATGGTCTTTATCATTTTTAGCCATTCAGTGCGCCTCCTCCAAACTAGTGGTTCTTATCCTATTTAACCCTATTTACATTCTTAACATTCACAAAGTTCTTGCCGAATATACCACGCGGGGGTATATTTCATTTAAAAGTAAAGTGTGCTGTGAAAGCACCCTTATACGACGTCATACCCTTGTTCTTCAATCGCTTTCTGAATTTCGTTTAATGATGTCTTGGCAGTATCATAGTCTACTGCCACTTCGCCTTTTTTAAGATCAACTGTCACAGATGAAATCCCTTCGAGTTCACCGACGCCCGTTTCAACCGAGTTTGCACAGTGGCCGCAGGACATACCTTGTACTTTTAATGTTTCAATCATTATTATTCCTCCTAAAGTAATATTTCCTTAAACTTAACATACCCCGATAGGGTATATCAAGTGTTTAGTATCATTTTACTTTATCGCTGTTTCCATGACTCTAATTTAGAAGTTCACAATGACCCCCCAAAAAAACCGCACCATTGATTTTAATATCTGATTACTTGTCTATAAAATGTGCAGTTTCTATGGAGTTTCGGTATTTCTGTTTAGTTTGGAAAGGAGAGGGAAATCAAGTAAATGAAGCAAAAATAAGAAATGGAGGTTTTAACTTGGCTCATGAACAACATCAGGAATTGATTCGGGCATTACATGATTGTGCAGCGGAATGTAACCATTGTTTTGACGCTTGTCTGCAGGAAGACGATGTGAAGATGCTAGCACAGTGCATTCGATTAGACCGGGAATGCGCGGACATTTGTGCATTTTTGGAACATGCCATTACTCACAATTCACCGTTCGTTTCCGAACTGGCAGCCGTTTGCGCAACCATTTGCGAAGCTTGCGCAGAGGAATGTGAGAAGCACGCCGATCATCATGAACATTGCAGACGCTGTGCGGAAGCTTGCCGTAGATGTGCAGAAGCTTGCCGTAACGCCGCATAACCTTACTCAAAAAGGCCCGTCGGAAATATTTTCCGACGGACCTTTTCTTTTATCAAGCATCATTCTGCTTCATGGATCCATTTGTAGCCGATTCCCCAAACCGTGAGAAAATGATCATCGACCGGAAAACCGGACTGGCGGATTTTTTCCCGAACATTTCGCACATGCGAATCGATGGTCCGCCCTTCCGTCTCTGAGTCGAATCCCCAAATTAACTGGATCAGCTGCTCCCTCGTAAACACTTTGTCGGCATTCTTCATCAGATGGCCCACCATCAGAAATTCTTTTGGCGTCAATTTGATAATATGTTTGCCGTACGTAAGTTCAAACCGGTCTTCGTCCCACACCAAACCGTCCACTTCAATGGTATTTTTCGGAGTTCTCCTGCGAAGCAGCGCCCCCATCCGGGCCAGCAACTCATCTTCATTAAACGGCTTTGTGATGTAATCATCCGCCCCGATATTCAATCCCTTAACAATATCCTCCTGTTGTTCCCGCGCCGTCAGCATAATGATTGGCACATCCGAAAATTTCCGGATTTCGCGGCACAGTTCCCAGCCATCCATTTCCGGCATCATGATATCCAGTAAGACGAGATCGAAAGGTTCCGATTCCAAATAGTCGAGGGCTTCATGAGCTCCCAGTGCTTTTTTACAGAGGTACTGATGCGGCTTCAAATATAAAGCCACTAAATCCAGCATTCGTTGTTCATCATCAACCAACAGCACTTTCTGCAAGCGAATCCCCCCTTTTCAATTCTATCAGGACGGTTGTCCCTTGTCCGTACTCACTTTGAAGCGTCATGAGACCACCGTGCGATTCGACGATTTCTTTCGCAATCGCCAGGCCAAGACCGCTTCCTCCGTACTGTCTGGATCTGGATTTATCGACCCGATACAATCGTTCAAAGACAAAAGGAAGATCTTTTTCCGGTATGCCCTCTCCTTCATCACGGATGCTTATGGTGATGGTACCTTTATCTTGGACTCCCTGTAATACCACTTGTGTTCCTTCAGGAGAATGCTTGCGGGCGTTGTCCAAGACATTCAGCAATACCTGCTGAAAACGTTCGGGATCAATGAAGGCGACAATCTCATGTTCACAATGGACAGCCAATGAAATCTGTTTCTCGTCAAAAGCTGGCCGAACCAAGGCAACGACGGATGCAAAAAGCATCTCCAGTGAAAATTCCTCTTTTTGAATGGCGAACTGGTTATGATCCATCTGAGCCAGCTCAAACAGCTGCCGGATCAATTCCGTCAAATGGGCCGTCTCTTCCCGGATGATGCCAATGTATTCCTTTTTCTCTTCCTCGGATGCATCCGGCCGGCTCGCGATATCGGCATATCCTTTGATATAGGTCAACGGCGTCCGCAACTCGTGCGAAATACTCGCCAAAAATTCATTCCGCTCATTTTTTAAATGTTCCAAGTCACTGGATAGAGCAGTGATGGCGTTCGCCAGCTCTCCCAACTCATCGTTTCGGCCAATATTCAGGCTGACCTCGTGGTGCCCTTCGCTTAACTGTTCCGTCGCTTCTTTCATCCGAATCAACGGCAACGTAATCAATCGGGATAGCAGAAAAATTGTGATGACGGTCAACCCGACAGCAATCAGGCCAACAATCAGGAATTGGTTTCGCAAATGACTGACCATCCCTTTGATATGATTGGTTTCCGCAAACATGAACACGTGGCCTCTATGTTCTCCTTCAATGGTGATTGGGCTGTCCGTCGCAATAAACTCTTTTTTGTCCCATCGCTCTTCCACGACCTTCCCTCCCTGCAGAACCTCATCAAAATCGGTGTGTTCCAACACTTCCCTCATTTCAGGTTCAATCAGATCGGAATGGGTCAATTCGTTGCCATCTGCATCCGTGATGATGACGATGAAATCGGAGGCCGATTCCATCAACGCCACATGGTTCAATGTCGCCGGTTCAAAACTGTCTTCCAATACTTCGCTGTGGGTGTTCCCTCTTGCAAGCAGGTTGGTCATGACTTCATCCACCCGTTCATTGACAAAAGTAACGTACAGGGTTAGAAACAAAACCAATTCAATGATGATAATAAACACAAAAAACAGCAAACCTATTTTCAATGCAAGCCTGTTTAACATGGCATCCCTCTTTAAGTCGATTGGTTAGCAGCAATCAAGACAAAGACTGCTGCCGAAAGCTGTTGGATTCGGTTCGTCTTTCAAACGGCTAGCTGGTTTCTACTTGGTTTTTCCCTCTTCCAGCAGCGTTTTCCAGGTCTGTAATCCGTCTTCCGACAAGTAGGCATTGCCTTCAAATGTGTAGATCGCCAGTTCCATTCCATCCATCGGGTTTTGTGCAATAAAAGCGACGGCATCTTGTGAAAGGTCCGGTGTATCCACCGGCTCGAGTTCTTCATTTTCCATAGTATACTTCACCAGAGCCGCCGCTGTCCCGTAGCTTCCGAAGTACAAATGGTCTTCGGTGAAATGCACCGCTGTGCCTGTTTCACTTCCGTCTGTAATGGCTTTAAAATTTTCTCCGCCATCCCGTGAGAAATAAATCCCTGCAGCCGTAGCTGCAGCGACGAAGTTTGAGTCAGCCGGGTGAAGAGCGAGCGAAGTCACTTCGCCTTCCAGCCCTTCAGCCTTCACAGTTTTCCATGATTCGCCTTCATCACCGCTTTTATATACGCCGGCTTCCAATAGGGAATTCTTGGCCGGATTGATTAGGAAAATGTCGTTACTGTTATATCCCACCGCCATGGCATGAAAATCCGTTTCTCCTTGAAATGCAATCTCTTCAATCGATTTACCGCTGTCGATGCTTCGCTGTATCCCTAGGGGATTGGGTAATTCTGAGTCTGCACTTGGGTGGCCCGACGTAATAAATCCTTCATTTGTTGCATTAAAGCCCATATAATCATGAAAATTATCCGCCGTTTCGAACCAGCCCTCTTCCCGGTAAATTTTCAGCCCGGTATGCGAGGCAAAATACAGTCCGTTCTCATTTCCTGCATAACCCATCCCATGAACATGGTTCAGTTCCCCTTCAAACGGCACTTCAAATGAATCCGTTGTATCATTGCTGCAGCCTGCCAGCAAAAGAAAAGCCGACAGCACTGCCGTTCCTATTCTCTTTTTTTTCATGTAGATGCCCTCCGAATATGTCATTTTTTATTTTTTATAAGTATAACATTCTTAAAGTTTAACGAAAAAGTTTCGACTTTTTGTGCAGATATCTTGATTTCAAAACAGCTAATCCATTCCCTCTACAATTGACCCAAAAGGAATAATCCTTCCAATCGGTCCGGTGGAGGATCTTTGCCTGATTTTTATTTATAAATTTTCTACACCTGACATTTCTTTTCTTTCGGTTAGTCCACTTTAAAGAAATGTTTTTTTCTCGTTTTTTCTTTGCAGCATTTTTCAAAATAACGTGGCCCGCATTATGCTTGGGAAATTCAGAGGTATCAGCACGGTTTGATCTGTTCCATATAACTCGCGATATCCTCTTCGGACATTTCACCCGTAATAATTTTCTCGATTTTGCCCTCTTGATTGACTAACAGAGTAGTCGGCAATGGACGGATATTATAAGCTTCCATAACACTTTTGTCCTTATCGATAACAATCGGGAACGTTAAATTTCGCTGTTCAGCAAATTGTCTCACTTCATAATCGGATTGCGCAATATTGACAGCGAGTATCTCCACACCTTGATCCTTGTATACCTGGTACTGCTTTTCCATCAGCGGGAACTCTTTTTCGCACGGTTTGCACCAAGTACCCCAAAAGTTCACGAACACCCCCTGCCCTTTGTACTCAGACAGCTGATGCCGTTCCCCGTTCAAATCCGTCAACGCAAAATCGGGTGCCGAATCTCCAACTTGCAGCAATTCGTTTTTCTCTTTTGTTAATCCGTTGTAGATGGTAAATGCAATAGCGACAACCAGAATGAACAAATACTTGTCCTCATAATCAAGCGATTTCTCTTTTTATCCTTTTTAGCAGCCATACACTGTCACGTCCTTCCTAGATGCTGGGTTGAGTCCATTAAAACCCTGTAAATCCACCCGTAAATTGCGATAAAAAAGCGATGATTTCTGTCAGCATGTCAAAGTAAAGTAAAACGCCCATCAGAATCATTAATGCTCCTCCTATTGACATGAAAAGAGCGCTCTTCTTCTTCAAGAAAGTCATTTTCTCAATAAAAAACGACATCAAGAGAAAAGGAATGGAAAATCCCAGAACGTAAAACAGCATATAGAGTAAGCCACTGTCCGGATCCGCTACTCCGAGTGCAATAACTCCTGCAAGTATGGGACCGGTACACGGGGTCCATCCAGCTGCAAAGCCAATGCCGATCAGAACAGAACCCGCGTATCCGGAGGGCCTTTTCTGGAACTGTAATTTCTTATCCGACAGCAGGAAGTCGAATTTCAGAATACCGGTTAGGACCAAGCCAAAAAACACCATCAAAATAGCGCCCAATTGACGTAGAAGAACTTGATATTCCAAGAAGAAGTTTCCGATAAGCGAAGTCGACAAGCCCAACGCTAAAAAATGATGGAGAAACCTATCAAAAATAGAACCGTATGAATCAAAGCCGTGCTCCTCATCATTCCCTTGCCCGTCTTTAACTCATTGACTGAAACTCCAGTAAGGTAGGATAAAAAAGCCAGATACAAAGGAAGGGAGCATGGAGAGATAAATGATAAAAGCCCTGCGCCAAACGCAAGATACAAACTAATTTCCGCCACTTGTACACCTCCTATTACAGTAAGTTGAATCCTCTTCTTTATCATTTTTGTATCCCTTAAGGAATCAAATGAAATTTTCTATATAAGACTCGGGGAATTTCAAGGTATGTAAAATTAAATACAGCCCCTCTCTTAACTTCTACTTCCCCGTGCTTGCTTAACCGTTCCAGAAGACGTCAACCAATCCAGTTTACCGATTAATTCTTGATTTTCTGTGCAGTTTCTTCTATTCCGGTTCAGGTGAAGTCCCGGATGATTTGCAGGAAGCCGAAAATCCAACCTTTGAAGTTGGAAGCCAGGCGATTATTGAAACCGATCATATGGAAGGCATGAAAGGTGCTGAAGCCACAATTGTCGGGGCTTATGATACAACCGCCTATGCAGTGACCTATACGCCGACGGACGGAGGCGAGCCGGTTGATAATCACAAATGGGTGATTCACGCAGAATTGGAAAATCCAGGTGATGAACCATTGGAAACGGGCGATAAAGCGACCATTGCCGCTGACCATATGGAGGGAATGGACGGCGCAACGGCTACGGTTGATTCTACCGAAGAAACGACCGTCTATATGGTTGATTTCGTCCCGACCACCGGAGGCGAGGAAGTCACCAATCATAAATGGGTGACTGAAAGCGAACTGTCACCCGAATAAAAGCGCCAAAACCCGGGATCTTGTCAACAAGATCCCGGGTTTTTATCTGTAATGGTTCATAAAGGATTCGATTTCGTTTGTATTACAAAAACATTAAGTTTTAGTAGTTAGGCTTCCCGTATAAATTCTGCACATTTTTTCAACATTTTTATAATAGAATAAATCAAATTTAAATAGTTTTAGAGAGGTCACCAAATCTATGAAAACAAATCAGCTTTTGAACGAATCCGGTCTAATCTCCCGATTAGATTCCAGAATATTAGAATTAGACATCAAGGGGATTGCCGATAACTCAAGCGATGTGGAAAAAGGTTTTGTGTTTGTTGCTATTAAAGGATTTGAAATTGATGGTCACGGGTTTATTGACCAGGCAATTGAAAAAGGGGCAGCCCTTGTCATCGGAGAACAAGAAATTACCCGGTTAGGTGTCCCTTATTTACAGGTGGAAAATAGCCGGAAAGCGCTTGGCATCCTGGCCAGGAATTTTTATGGCCGTCCATCTGACCAGAAAATAATGATTGGAATTACGGGCACCAACGGAAAAACGACGACGAGCTATATGCTCCAGCACTTTCTGGAAAGCAACGGTATGAGTTGTTCTGTCATCGGTACCAACCAAAATATTATCAATGGCGAAAAAATGAAAAGCTCGAACACCACACCAAATTCACTCGCTCTCCATAAACTGTTGACCCTCAGTCAGGATGAGGTCGTCATTATGGAAGTTTCTTCTCATGGACTGGCCCAGTATCGGTTAGAAGGCATTGAATTTGATTACGGCTTGTTCCTCAATCTTCACCATGAACACCTGGATTATCACAGTTCCATGGAAGAATATTTTCAGGCGAAGCTTACAATGTTCAATCAGATGAAAGAACATGGGATTGCTGTAGTGAATACAGATAATGAGTGGGGACGAAAGCTCTGTGGAATCCTGCAAACAAAGGGAAAACCGATTTATGCAATTGGCACATCCACTGAATGCAACCTGCGTGTTGCAAAATTTCATTCACTGTCCTCCACTATGCGGGTGATTGAAAGTAACGAAACGTATCAAATGGTCGCTGCCATGACCGGAATGCACAATATGTATAACACCTTAATGGCCTACGGAACATCATTGTTGCTGGGTATCCCCAAAGAAAAGCTCTTAAACTCCATTCACCATTTCAAGGGAGTCGATGGACGCTTTGAGATCACGAAACTGGCCAAGGGCTCGATCGTTATTGTGGATTATGCCCATACTCCGGATGCCATCTCTTACTGCCTGGAAACTGCAAAATCACAAGGGGCCCAACGAATAACCCATATTTTCGGCTTTCGTGGAAATCGAGATGCCAGCAAGAGAAAGCACATGCTATCCATATCTGCTGAAATGAGTGACCGCTACATTTTAACGTTGGACGACCTGAACAATGTTTCTCCAGGAGATATGCTGGAAGTTTTAAACCAACTAAATGAAACATACGGCAACTCAAAAGGCAGCATCGTTCCAGACCGTACACTCGCCATTCAGCAAGCAATCCATGAAAGCAAGGAAGGCGACTGGATTGTGATTACCGGTAAAGGACACGAGAAATACCAGCAAACCTTTCATTTACCGACTGATTCGGACCGGGAAACCGTCAATTATATAATAAAGCAGAACTAAAATAATCACTCAGGAGGGAGTAGTTATGAAAAAACTAAGTGTTGTTTCAACCATTTTAATCATGATCAACACTTTAATCGTTTCGTCCGTTTTCAGTAAAACTGATGACCCGTCCCTGCCAAACGTATCCAGTGAAGCAGCTATTGTCATGGAAGCAACGACTGGAGAAATCCTCTATGAAAAAAATGCACAGTCGCAGATGTATCCTGCCAGCCTAACAAAAATTGCCACAGCCATTTATGCAATTGAAAACAGAAAATTAAATGATGTTGTAACCATCAGTAAAAAAGCACGCAATACGGAAGGCACCCGTGTTTATTTGGAAGAGGGAGAACAAGTGACTTTAGAAAAACTGTTGCTGGGCCTCTTAGTCAACTCTGGAAATGATGCCGGCGTCGCCATTGCTGAACACATCAGCGGCAGCGTTGAGTTATTTTCTGCTGATATGAATTTATATTTAGAAGATGTAATTGGCCTGCGGAATACGAACTTCGAAAATCCCCACGGTCTTTTTGATCCCGAGCATGTTACGACAGCCGAAGATTTAGCGAAGTTAACCCGATATGCGATGAAGAACGATGAATTCATGAAAATATTTGGAACAAAAGAACTGCCCTGGAACGGTGAATCCTGGGATACCACGCTTTATACCCACCACAAACTATTAAGGGAAAAACCTTATGAAGGCGTTACGGGTGGTAAAACCGGGTTTGTGCCAGAAGCAGGCGTCACGCTGGCCACGACAGCCAAAAGAGAAAACCTGAATTTAATTGTCGTCACCTTAAAAAGCGACACAGAGGCAGAAGCTTATGCTGACACTATTCAACTTTTGGATTTTGGATTTGAAAATTTTAAAACAGTGAGCATTCCGAAAGAAAGCAGCTTTTTTGCCGGTGATGTGGAATACATTACGCCAGGCGATTTCTTTTATACACACCAAACAGATGAGCAAGTGACAATCGCTGTAAAAGAAGATGGACTATTAAGGATTACTGATCAGGATGGCACTCTTTTGTCTTCTTATCAGTTTCCCGTTGTCAGTGCTTCTGAGACAAACCTTCCTTCTAATTCTGAAGACGTTCGCACATTTTTCCCACCTGGGATTTTAAGTTCAATCTATTTGTTCCTCCTCGTCGTTGGCTTTTCAGGATTAGTGTATTACCGAATTCGAAAAAAACGGATATAGAACGCTCTTCTCTATCTTAAAATTTCATTCAACTGAACTTTTATATACCATCAATTTTTTAAACAGCGCAGGAGGCGGATTATACCATAAACACTCAGTTCCCCGTTTTAGAATTTCTGCTGCTTCTCATTTTCAACATAAGTATGGGTGCAGTTGGCTTTTTCCCAAGCTTTTTGCTCACGTCTCTCAATATCAGTTCTTTAGGGTTAACCATTGGCGTCATCCTTTCTTTGTCGGGGGAGATTTTTGGCGCTATCGTCGGATTTTACCTATATCGATATGGGTTTTCAAAAGTTAATCCAAAGTGGTTAAAGCGGCCGTTCTGGAGGTACATCCAGAGTTCTTCAATAAGCCGCGTCTTCTGGGCAATCATCTTGCTGCGCTTAATTCCTTTTGTCCCATCAGGTCTGGTAACAGCAGGGGCGGCCTTGACGCCCATTCCAGGTGGCTTATTCATTATTGCCAGCACCATCGGTAAAATTCCGGCCGTTTCTCTTGAAGTGGCTGTTGTTTATGGCCTTGTAGAATCCATACCTCCCGGTTATCAGTACGGCTTATTTATTTTGATCTTTCTATCGTTTCTAGTGATCTGGGCAAAGAACAAAAGAAAAAATTCTTTGTAATTTTACCCCCTGTTTGAGAAAACTTCGATAAATTCATCCTCTTTTTCTGGCTCATCACCATAACTCGTGGTTGCTATTTTGACGACCGATCTCGAGGCGCAATCTTAAAAAGAATCGTTCGAGGTTTCGATAGCCATAACCACGGCGTTTGATGAGCTTGATCTTGTTGTTCGTCCCTTCCATCTTCCCGTTCGACAGCCTTGACACGATGGTCTGGCGCATCGCTTGCTCCCGGACCCGGATTGCTTTCGCGATCTTCGCCAGGGGCCCGCACGGATGGAACTGATAACGGTCCAACCAGTCCGACAGCCGCCGTTGCGCCTGTATCTCGCACGTCGCCTTCAGCACATACCGAATATGCTGGAGCCCTTGATAGAGGTTCCGAATGAATGGATCTTCCTGAATACAGGAACGGACGACCTCCCGGTCTTCCCCAGTCAGTGTTTCCGGGCGACGCGCGAGCGAACGATCGATCACGCGAACGTGGTGATGGCGTCTTGCCTCGTTCAAAAAACGACGCCGTCGGCGAAGGGCGTCCGTGACGAACTGGACGAGGTGGAACCGGTCCAGCACATGTTCTGCCTCCGGGAAGACATGGTTGATGGCCTTCGCCATCGCCGGTGCAAAATCACTGACGACAGAACGGATATCCCCGGATATGCCTTGAAGTGCTGCCGTGATGGCTGCCACGTCCCGGCCCGGGACAATGGACAGAAGCTGGCCACTCTTGGCATCGAGGACAATCGTCGCATAGTGGTGCCCCTTTCTCGTGGCGAACTCGTCGACCAAGACATGCGTTGCACGCTCCACCGAAGCTACTGATAGAACCAGCGCTCCACCGTCGTATAAGGGAGACCGTACTCGCGTGCGACATCTGAGATTGTCCGTCCGTGGCAACGTTTTGCGATGCCTTTCCGGAAAACCTCGGTGGAAGTGCGGACGAGCCCGAGACCGTAGTCATACACGAACGTCAAATCACAAGAGGTGCATCTTTGACGTGGGACATCCAGTTCGATCCAGAGTATACCGACGTACCACGCATGACCGTGTCGAAAGCGACGCCGCTTTTTCGAATGCAGGATGGTCTTTCTCTGGCACAGCGGACAAGGGATGTCATGTCGACCCGGGATGACCGGAAAAACGTTTGGTTCTTCGTCTGACGACATTTGGATCTGAAAAAGGGCTGGAAGTGGAAGAAGTAATTTGATAAACTGTTGGGACAAAGCGAAAACTCCAATCGTGGTTTGTCTAAGCAACAATTACGATACCGGGGTTTTCGCTTTTTTTCTATGTTCAATTCAAAATCCGATGGATTTTATGTGTCAACCACACCTTATGGTGATGAGCCCATGAAAAGTCATTTCGGATAATTACTTCCTTTATTCTACACAGTTATGTAATTCTCCATTACAAATGACTTTCGTACAACATCAAACTTATGTAACGGGAGGAATTAGGATGCACAAAAAAGATGATTCTCTCGACAAGAAGGAATTTCAGGAGTCAGAGTTAAAGAACAAACGTCGTCAGTCTTCAGCTTTAGAGCCAACCATTCCGCTTAGTGAATTAACACTAACAGACCCTATCATGAAAGTGACGCTATGGATCGGGAGTTTTGGCGTTTATAACGAGTCCATTTTGACTTTTCATTCGAACGGTTTCGTTAAACGAGAACTCTTGATTCTTCAAACGTTTGGCGAGGAACAACGGATAGAATCCGGTTGGTACAACCAGGATGACTCTGCAAAAGTCTTAAAGAAATTCAATTCTTTTAAGACGCATCTCTGGCCGGAGTTGTTCGTAGAAACAGAAACAATCACTCACGATGGGACCCAGTGGAAGTTGGAGGTCTGTAAGAAGGGGGGGGAGACTAGTTCCTATAGCGGCAGCAATGCTTACCCGCCGAAGTGGAGGTCCCTCAAAAAATTGTTCGGCCACTATTGACGTCCAATCGTTTGTTGACCAGCCCTTACAGGAAGGTGTGAGGATGCTACATGGGAAAGAAACGAAAACCAATCCGCAAAGTCGTCAAATATGCCCCTAAACTTGTTTTAGAGTCTGCTGTGTCACTCGGTCATTACGGAGCCCTTGCTTGTGAAATAGCAACTAACCCAATCAAACTTCTCTCGGTCAGTCTTTCCGATGAGCTCGAAAAGTCTCCTTATGTGAGATACCGACACCGCTTCATGGACTATCTCGCATGGAAACTGTATTCGGAGGGCGATATGACCCTCGAGAACATGTCTTGGCTCATGGAAGAGTTCAAGACATGCGACGATGTCGTCAAACTGTTCATCGCCCGTGCTAAAGAGATTTCGGAGATCAATCACTCTTATCAGGCGACCATTCTATTGGCCATCTACTCTGCGAAAGTGTTCGCCCGGCCAGAACTCGCTGCGAATAGTGAGTCCGCTTTCTTCTTACATCTTCTGTCACAAGTGAATGACAACGACCTTCGCCATTTTGAACTCATCTATGACCACGCGGCTGCTCTCGAACTTAAATTTACACTAGTTTACGCTTGTGACGCCTATTATCAATCGATCGGTGATCCAGTCTTTCAACAACTTCCCCCTCAAGAACGTGAGGCTGCCCTCCTGGCGAGGCTAAGCGACGACCCGGAATTCGTATCGTTTTACACGAGTACAGACAAGCTGACATTCCTGGGTGTATTGATGCAGCGTTCGTTCAGTTTTGGAAGCATCGGACATACTCAAATCTCATTGAACCCGTATAGCAATACGTTAAAAGAACTATTAGAAGAGTCTCGGTTGTTGGAAGAGTCCTTGATGCGTTCATCGAGCCCTTCTTAACCTTACGCTCGTACCGCCTAATCTCGATAATTACCTCTCCTGATCAATCTAGATTTTTGTATACAAAAAAATGATATATGGTCATATATAATCAAAAGCGACGACAATACTTTGAGATGTGTATATTTCTAAAGGGACAGAGTGCTTTCCAGACAATCGATTCGACTCCACTTTGATGGATATATAAAAGAGTGTATACATTTCGACGTCGAAACGTGTACACTCTCTTTTGTTGTCGAGTCATGGCATGTCGTGACTCAATCATGTATATTTTTGTATGTACATCGCATCATCTGCGACCAAAATCAGTGTCTCTAGTGAGTCCCCGTCTGTCGGATAAGCAGCTTCTCCAATTGAAGCATCGAGCGTCACCGGCACATCTCCGATTGAGAGCTCGTATTTAAATGTCGCTTTCTTGAAGTCCAAAGGATAAGGCGAAAGGATCACGAACTCATCTCCGCCGATGCGACCGAGTACTCTTTCGCATACAACTGCTTAATTTCCCACTCTAACGCAGAACGGAAGTTCATCCCTTTTCGCGCACGTTCGACCGCAAAATTAATGTGATCACCTAGTCCAAGGAGAGCCATGTTGTTGACCGTATTCCCTACTTCAGTTTCATAAAGTTGGAGAATATCGCCGGCCAATTCGATGTCCTTCACATCGATTCGTTGTAGAAGTGCTTCCAGCTCATGCACAGATGCCTGTTGTTCTAGTACAAACTTTTGTGTGATTTTGACATCTCTCAAGGTGTCTCCCTCTCGAATACCGAACCAATGCCACTTCCAGTCACTATTTCTTCAACATTATTATCATTTTCAATCAAAACGACATTATTGTTAAAAACTTTCACAACTTTCATATTAGGTCCCTCTCTTTTAGGTGCTTGTCCACACAAAAAGGCATAACCTAAAAAAAGCGGTACACTCAGAATTCATTATAGCGATTCGTGCGCACACGAAAAACCCCGAGTGAGGCACTTTTTTCAAGTGTCCATCATTCGGGGTTCAGTTCATATATACGTGTATGGTGTCTATATAGAGTGACATATCGTTTTTTCTTTAAATTATATTTATATATAAAATGTATTTTGACACACTAAAAATTAAAAACTATCATACAAGTAGGGTATATCTTTTAAAATGAGACCCTTTGTTTAAAGAAGACTATTTAGAGTGAAAAACACAAGTACTGGAACTTTAAAAGGAATTGAAGGACAAGTTCGAGGTATACATCAAACGATTGATGACGATTCATGAATTAACTGAATCAATGAAAACTATGTCAAATGAATGAATAGGTATTATCTTGAACAGAAAAAAGAGCTACTAGAAAATACGAAAAATGCTAATTCACACGCTTTGTTTTGCGCGCCTACAAAATTATCTCGAGGGAGAATCGAATCGTGAAACTTAACATACTCTTAAAAAGAGTAAGCCTTATTAGCCTGTCCTTGATCGCGGTCGGCTGTGCTCAAGACACGACGAAGTCTTCTACTCCCAATCATTCAAAGGAAGCCGATCATGCGAAACATTTGAGCGGTGACAAGATTGAAGAAACATCATCATCGGTGATACTTCCTACATTTTTAAAAACTCAACCTGAAGATGTACGAAATGTTTATCAAGCTGTATCAAAAAATCGTAAACTACTAGAGAAAATGCCTTGTTATTGTGGCTGTGGTGAAACAGTCAATCACAAAAATAATTATGATTGCTTCATAGAAGAAAATACGACGGATGGGTCGGTGAAATGGACAAGCCACGGAACAACATGCAGCACATGTCTTGAGATTGCTGTAAAGTCTATTTTGAAGCAACGGGATGGAGAATCGATTAAAGATATTCGTTCTGAAATCGATTCTTCGTATAAAGATGGCTACTCGAAACCGACACCCACTCCTTTATGATTTTTATAATGACACTTTTACTTGTATAGCAAAGGTGTCATTTTGTTTCATCCTCACTCCAACGATATCCTCTCCCCCAAATTGTTTTCAGGTGGCTATCAATTGGATAATCTAACTCTCTTAACTTCTCTCTGATCATTTTAATATGAGAGTCCACTGTCCTTGGATCCGATTCTGATGTATAAGACCAAACGAATTCATAAAGCTCCAATCTGTTGAATAGCCTTCCAGGATGTTGAAGAAATAATCTCAGTAACGCATGTGCTTTGGGTGTGAAATCAATCGACTTACCATCTAACACAATTAAATCGTTGCTCTCATCGAACGTAAGTCCGTGGTATATAACGGGTTCTTTTGCTTTTCTTCTCATGACAGATCGAACTCTTGCTAAAAGTACGTCCCCATTAAACGGCTTTGTGACATAATCTGTAGCTCCAGCATCTAGTCCTTTGACGATGGATTCAGCATCATTTAGAGCCGTTATCATGATGATTGGGACTTCCGGGTGAGAATCCGTTATTTTCTTACATACTTCGACTCCATTGTACATTGGCATCATGACGTCCAATAAAATCAAATCAAAAGTTTCTTTTTTCATTTTCTCCAAAGCTTCGATCCCATTATTCGCCATACTACATTCATATCCTATTGGTTCTAGATAAAGTCTTAATAATTGCCTCATTCTTATTTCATCATCAACAATTAATATTTTATCCATCCTAGCCACCACCTCTTACATTAGAATTTTTTAATAATAAATGATTGTCAATCTATTTCCTCATTATTTTCACGAACTTTCTATATAATCAACTCAAACTATAGGATGGAGTTGATTATATAGAAAGCATTTATGAAGAGTTTAATCGTTACTCTCTATGTATCCTTCTTTTTTCTCACCATACTACTGGTCTATAAAGGTTATGAAATTTTTCATAACTAAGTACCGTAGTTTTTATAGATAAAGGAGCATCAGCTTTTTAGCTCATACCTTTTTCGGCATGGCGACATAGATGCTCCTTCATTTTTAACACTTCGCTTTAAGCAATTAATTTACGACAGATTTTTGCACATTCATTACAGGCCTCAGCGCACTTTTTACAATGATCATGATCATGTTTCGAACATTCGTCGGCACATCTTTCACAAATTTCAACACAGCTTCTTGCAAGAACATCAATATTGCTGCTGTTTCGAGAAATAGCTTGTACTAAAAGACTACAAATTTCAGAACAATCTCTGTCTAGACGTATACACTCTGCCATCGAAGAAACATGATGTTCACTCAAACACGCATCAAAGCATTCATTACAAGTCACTATACAGTTGTGTAGGGCACCTAAGATTTCTTGTTGTCCAGTATTCATTCTAAAATACCTCCATTTTCCGTCTTTTTTGACTTACACAAAGCCTATTCCCTTAGTTTGTGAAGAAAAGATGAAAACATTCACCTATTTTTTAGTCCACTTTCAACTGACCCATCATTCCGTTCTCTTCATGTTCAAGGATATGGCAATGGTACATAAATACCCCTTTTTCCTTGAAAGTCATCTGAATCTTAACTCGTTCGTCTGGTTTTATAGCGATAGTGTCTTTTAGACCTGTTTCTTGATTATCCAGTTTCTGTCCGTTTCGCTCTAATACTTTGAATTGGACTCCATGAATGTGAAAGGGATGAGTCATTCCACCCATCATGTCTTTTTTATTATAGACCTCCCAAATTTCCGATTCTCCTTGTTTCGCCTTAATATCAATTCTCGTCTTATCAAACTTTTTCCCATTGATTTCAACATTTTTGCCCATTCCGAAAAGAGTTAATTTTTGATTCACTGTAGACAAGGTCTTTAGCGGCTTTTCATATCCATTTTTCAGCGCCAATGCACTTAGGTTCGCCCCTTGTTTATCCTTCAGTTTGAAGTTAACGACCCTTACTCCATTCGTCTCAAATGAAACAGTCTCACCAATTTTTCTTTTTGAAAAATCTACCAATACCTCTATACGTTCGCCTGGACTTAATTCAAATTTTTTCACGTTTTTCGCTTTTGAGATGTAACCACCATCATCAGCAATTTTTTTTAAAGGATGAGCCGTCAGATAACTTCACTGCATAGTTCCGTGCATTGGACCATTTATCAACCTGACCCTAAGTTGCGAATATTTCACGTTAAAATACGGATTAATCGTTCCGTTTACGAGGAGGGTATCGCCTAAAGCCCCATCTATTTTTTCTACATCAGCATATTCAAGGACATTCCTATTTTTAACTTTTCGATCTTGAAGAATTAATGGAATATCATTTTCACCATATTTATGAGGTAGCATCGTCTCTTTAGTTTTTTCATCTTTTACGTATAACAATCCTGCCAACCCCTTGTATACTTGTTCAGCAGTCTTACCCATTGGATGTGGATGAAACCACAATGTCGATTCATTTTGCTTCACTTTAAACTTTACTACCTTCGTCTCACCAGCTTTCACGACCTGATGTGGTCCACCATCTACGGATGATGGTACAACAAGACCGTGCCAATGGGATGTAGTGGCTTCTGATAAGCGATTCACCGTACGGATTGTTACTGTTTTCCCTTTTTTTAACTCCACTACAGGACCTAAATAATTTCCGTTATATCCTAGAGTTTTAGTTTTTTTTAGCATCTCGAAAGAACTTTGTTTCCCCTTGTTTAGCGACAATCGTGTATTGAATGGAATTCTTGGTTTCACGATCGGCTTTTAGTATCTTAGGGATGTTTAATCGTCGCTCTTTTTCTTCAGTTGATTTTAAATCGACACTCGCACCATGTCCCATACCTTCCATCATATTCTGATTTGTAGTAGTGTTTCCTCCATTCATCATAGATCCCATGTGCTGTTTGTTGTTTGACATAGTACCTCGGGTAAGAAGTAAATACGAACCGCCCACTATAATCATGAGAGTGAAGATACCGATAGTTGCGATTAACCATGTTATCTTCATATGGATCATTCCTTCCAATCAATTATTATCTTTAACTTAAAGAATGATTGTGAAAGAACTGTGTCTTTCTACCCATGAATTTTATAGTTTTTTTCAATGTGTTACTTTTCTGCTCTCTGCAATGTTTCTGCAAATTTATGTGATAGAGTCTATGGAAAGCATAAAAAAGCAATTGGAGGTAATTTTTATGAAATTAAAGAAAAAGATTTTTATGACAACTATGGCTACTTCGCTTTCTTTAGCACTCGCTGCGTGCGGAAGCAATAGTGATGATTCTAAATCAACAGGAAGCATGGATAAAAATATGGATGGTATGGATCATTCGACGATGGACATGTCTGGATCGAAAGAGGTTCCGAAAGGGCTCCAAGAGGCTAAAAACCCTAAATTTAAAGTTGGCGACATGGCGATGATCAAAGAAGCACATATGGAAGGCATGAAAGGGGCCGAGGCTAAAATTGTAGGTGCTTATGATACTACTGCTTATAGCATTTCTTATGACCCTACAAATGGTGGGAAACGTGTCATGGATCATAAGTGGATTATTCAAGAAGAGATTGTAGATCCTAAATCATCTCCTTATGAAGTAGGCGATGAAGTAAAAGTAGACGCGGATCATATGAAAGGAATGAAGGATGCTACGGCCACTATCGATTCAGCTAAGCAAACAACAGTGTATATGATTGATTTTGAATCGACTACAGGTGAAGAAGTGAAAAATCATAAATGGGTGACTGAAGACGAACTATCTGTAGAATAAACGATAAACAAGAGAGGAACGGTTTTTTAACCGTTCCTCTCTTGTCTTCTTTCTCCTTATTTAAGGAACCCACTTGTAACCAATTCCCCATACTGTGCGAAAGTGTTCTTCAATAGGAAACTCGAGTTTCCTAAGCTTTTCTCTTAAGTTTCTTACATGAGAATCGACCGTTCGTTCATCTGTCCACTCATTTGCTAACCATAAACTTGAGAGCAGTTCCTCTCTTGAATAGACACGTTCTGGATTTTTTAATAATTTAGCAAGTAATGAAAATTCTTTTGGTGTGACTTTGACTAAATGATTATCGTAATACAGCTCATGGGCGTCTTCATTTAAGATTAGACCCGACGATTCGATTTTTGATCCTGAAGAAACTGTAGTTCGTCTGAAAATCGATTGAATTCTTGCCTTCAATTCCGCCTCGTCGAACGGTTTCACAATATAATCATCTGCTCCCAGTTGTAATCCTTTTACGATTTCTTCTTTTCCGTCGAGTGCTGTCAATAAAATGACTGGTACATTCGAAACTTCCCTTATCCTTTGACAAGTCTCAAAACCATCCATTAAAGGCATCATCACATCCAATATGATTAAGTCAGGCTCATCTACATCAATCAAGTTCAATATCTCTCTTCCGTTGTTCAGCTTAATACAGGTATAACTGTCTTGCAGATAGAGTTCAATCAGTTCTAACATTCGATTCTCATCATCTACTAAAGCAATGGTTCTCATCCTGGAATCCCCCTCAAGTCAATGACAACCTTCAACCCGTTTTCTACATTAATAGCTACGATGGTCCCTTTGTGCGCTTCAACTATTTCTTTCGTGATAGCCAGACCGAGCCCAGTACCTCCTGTTTCACGATTTCGTGAAGAATCTACTCGATAAAAACGATCAAAAAGATACGGGAGTGAATGTTCATCCACACCACCACCTTCATCCGTAACTTCAATAAAGTTTTCATCAAGTTTTAAAAATACGCGTTTGTTCGCATGTGTATATTTTAGCGCGTTATCCAGTAAATTTAAGAGAACCTGATCGAATCTAGCTTGGTCTATCTCTTTGTAGATGGGAGTTTTATTAATTTGAAGAATTAATTTCACTTGTTTCTCCTCAAATTTAACAATTATTCTTTCACTGATCTGTTTTAAGAAATCATTCATCTCTGTAATCTGAGGATCTATTTGAAAATGTGGCTCTTCCAATCTAGCAAGTTCAAACAAATCCTCAATCAGTTCTTGAAGTCTTTCGGATTCCTCATAGATAATATCTCCAAATCTCGATTCGTCTTTTTTGAGGAGTCCTGCATATCCCTTGATGTAGGTAATCGGCGTACGCAATTCATGTGTGATTGAAGTCAGAAATTGCTTTCTTGTATTTTGAATGTGACGTAAATCAACAGATAACTTAGTGATCGCTCGTGCTAAATCTCCTACTTCGTCGCTTCTCTCAGCTTCTCTGATTTTCAGCACCTCGCCTTTACTTAACTTTACCGTTGCCTCTTTCATTGATAAAAGTGGCTTTATAATGATATAACTCAAAAAATAAACACTTACTAATAGAAAAAGTACTAACAAGAATATAGAGAACACTACTTGTTGTTTCAATTCCCCCATCAAATGCTGTATATACTTCGTCGGCTCTAACATGATTATTTGACCGCCATCTTCAATATTACTCACCGTCACTAAAAATTTGCCTTCTCTCCAATTACCTTCTACGATTCCATCCTTTTTTTGAATCCAATCCAGGTTCAAAAATTGTTCAGCGTCGTTAGATGAATCGACGACTTGATTATTTTTGTCTAAGATAATCACATCAGTCATCGCCTTTTCCTCCATTAAAACAACGTGTTCAACTGTTTGCTTGTCGAAGTTAGTGGAAAGAACATCTCGATGACTATTGCCTCTCTCTTGAAGGCTCTCCAGTTCACTTTCTACTTGTTGATGCTCAAGAATGTTGTATACAATAGCAGATGAGAGAATGAAAATCATGAGAATCCCGAAAAAATAAAATAACGTTATTTTAAATGAAAGTTTATTCATAAAGTACCTTTCTCATTTAAGATGATTACATATAAAAACAAACTGTTGAGATTTAGAAAAGAAAGTATTCTTCATTTAGGCGATACACAAAAGAGCTTTTATCATTTGATTCTTTTAAAAGGACAATTCCTTGAATATTGCTCCACAAATAATTAGCGAAATCATAATCACTAAAAATAGCCTCACGAGTAGAATGCGTCATGAAACATTCTATTTTTGTAATCGTATACATTCCCTCCGAATCACGTTGATAATCGAAAGAAAAAGAACCCTTTATATTAAGCCTTTGAGCAATTATTGCTACGCACTCCTCTAAAATCGAGTTGGCAAACACCTCGTATGAAAGAACAGTATCTTGGTACCGTTCATACTCTTCTCTCATAAAAACAGCAAATCACTTCATCAGATCGATAATCGATATATGTATCAATTTTCCCCAGCTTTACACCTTCAGGCGCATTCTTTATTAGGTCAAAAGAGTAAGTAAAGGTATTACCTTGAACCGAAAATGAATCATGAAGTATTGTTTTATCCAAATCAAAGGATGTTATAAACATTACGTTATTTTCTCTCATTTTTAACTTGTGTTTCGATAGCGTAGTTGCTTCTTGTTCGCTTAAAGGAATAATCCAGCCTATTTTTTGAGAAGTACAATATTCAATGAGATTACTAATATACCCTTCTTCTGATTCTTTTTTTGAAAATGAATCAAAATATTTAAAATCAGGAAGTAGCTTTCGAACCCATCCTTCTTTTGAAGAAATATGAATATCTATACCTGAGGGTTTAAGTTGTTTTATGTTCTCCATCACTTTCCAGTTTTCCTCTACTCCCATTATCAGGACATTTTTACGAAACATTTACGATGCATCTCCTCTTGAAATAGAAAATAGAGCGTCAGAACCCTCTAAACCCTGTAAAATCAATCAATATTGTAGTTAGTTTCGTTAGACCATCGAAATACAATATGATACCTAATAAAATCATAAACCCTCCACCTATTTTTGTAACCTTTGAAGAATACTTCATTAAATATCTTGATTTCCCGACCAAAAACGACATTAAGAAAAATGGAATGGAGAAACCTAGAACATAAAAGAGCATATATAAAAATCCATTACCAGGATTTGTGGCAATCAAAGCAATAACTCCAGCGAGAATTGGTCCTGTACAAGGAGTCCATCCAGCAGCTGATCCGACTCCGACCAAAAACGTTCCGATATAGCCACGCTTTCTTGTTCCTAAGTTCAATCTTCGCTCTTTAAGTAAAAATGTTGGAGTCCATAGACCAGTTAGAATAACACCAAATATGAATAAAATAAGTGCACCGCTCATCCGTAAAACATCTTTATACACTATAAAAAAATCAGCCAAGTATGACGTTGAAAAACCCATCACTAAAAATACGCTCGAAAATCCAAGTAGGAAAACTAATGTATGGGGAACTCCATTCCAGTTCCACTTTTCATTTTCTTTTAACTCTCTAACTGAAACCCCTGTAATGTAAGATAAAAAAACGGGATATAAAGCCAGACAACATGGCGAAATGAAAGATAAAAACCCTGCCCCAAAAGCTAACAAAAAAGATAATTCCATCAAATTCCTCCTACACACAAAAAATAAATCTATTTTTTGGAATATTTATAAAAAAGAAATGCGTTTAACTTTTATCATAAAATCCGTTTGTGAAAAAACTATGCATTTTTTGATTAAATCTCTTGTCAATTTTTGAAATGAATTTGATATACTTTTTTGTAATATAGTGATGCTATACTCCTTTTAACAAATCGTTCGTCACTGTATCTTTAAAGGAGTACAACTAATGAAAAACAAGGTAATACTTATCGCTTCTAGTGTCTTACTCACAACAACTTTTTCGATGCATAGTCCAAAAGTCGAAGCAAGTAGTGCATATAACATAAAAGTGAAGACAGACGATCTTCGTGTTCGGACTGGTCCTTCTCTCAATCACAAAATTGTCGGCATCACTAACACTGGGCAGACCTTTTCTTATTTAGGAAAAAAAGGAGCTTGGACAAAAGTACTTTACAAAGGAAACACACGGTATATCTATAGTTCTTACCTAAAAAAATATAAGAGCCACGTTGCCAAAAAAACATCATATAATAACTCTCTTTTTGCTTCTCCTACAGAAGGTCGGCTGACCCAAGGATACGGAAACTCTAATGGTGCTTACGGTTATACATTCCATAATGGCGTTGATCTAGCTGCAGCAAAAGGCACACCCGTCTACGCCTCTGCCAGTGGAAAAGTCATTACATCTAAAAACAGCGGTGCATACGGTAAACACGTTATGATTTCACATAGTCTACAGAATCAAAAATACGTAACCGTTTATGCTCATATGAACAGCCTTTCGGTAAAAAGTGGTCAGACAGTCTCTAAAGGTATGAAGATTGGAACAGTTGGGAATACAGGAAACTCGTTCGGAAATCATTTGCACTTTGAGATTCATAAAAACAGTTATAAATACAGCAGTTATTCTGCAGCGAATAGTGTCAACCCAATGAACTATTTGTAACCTAAAAAAAAGAAAAGATTAGACTGACCTAGCTATATGAGACACTAATAAAAATACCTTGATTAGGCTACCGCCACACCATATTTTATCGGTGTGAGGTAGCCTAATTTTTCTTGGATACGTTCTTCGTTGTAGTAAGTTAAGTAATTATTCACCCGCTCACGCACTTCATAGTCGCTTAACGAGTTGAACTTGACGTACTGGAACACCTCAGACTTCAAGTTCGAATGAAACGATTCGATCACCGCATTATCCCAACAGTTGCCTCTTCGAGACATGCTGCTCGTCAGATACTTCCTCTTTACGAAATCTTGAAAGGCATATGATGTATAGACACTTCCTTGATCTGAATGGATGATAACCCCTTCGGGATTGTTCCGACTCTCCAACGCCATCCTTAACGTATCGATGACGAGGGGCGTCTGTTGATGATCGTATAGCTTATAGGCAACAATCTCATTGTTGAATAGGTCGATGATCGTGGAGAGGTACTTCGTCGTGCCCCCGTATTGGATGTAGGTGATGTCCATCACCCACTTCTTATTCGGTCTACTGGCAGTGAAGTCTCGCTTGAGAAGGTCAGGGGCGATGACGATACTCTCACCCTGAGACTTCCATTTTCGTTTGGGTTTGATCCGACACTGGAGATGGTGCTTCTTCATGATTCTCTGTACGGTGTTCCGGTTTGCTGCCAATTCATAGGTTTGTTCTAACAGGGCCTTTATCTTTCGATGTCCATATCGATACTTTGTAAGCTTACATACTGCGACGATTGTTTGCTCTAGCACCGAAGGGTGCTTCACCGGTTCTCTGGCCCAACGGTAATAGGTTGCCCGCGGAACGTCTATCACACGTAGGATTGTCGTGACTGTATATTTGCTCCTCAGGAGCTCTACAACCTTTAGGACTACTTCTTTCTCAACTCTCTTTCGATCTCCATGAATTTTTTTAAGATTTCGTTCTCCGTCTTCAGGTGGGATAGTTGACGCTCTTTCTTGTCATCCTCGCTGGCGGAATCAGGACCGAGTCCGTAGGTGTACTGCTTCCCGATCGGTTGGCCGAATCGATAAATTTCATTGGACCGATACCATCTCATCCATGTGTGAATCTGGAATTCATTTTTGATTCCGTGTTTCTCCATAATCTCTCTAGTCGTCAACTCACAACTTAGTTTGTCTCTCACCACTGCCCACTTCACTTCACTTCACTTCACTTCACTTCACTTCACTTCACTTCACTTCACTTGAATATACGTTTTTGCCCACGCAAAAACACCTCCGATGCCAGCACTTTTTTAAAGTGGACCACTGCGAAGGTGTTTTTATATTGTCTCAAAAATTTAGGTTAGCCCAAAGTTAGATTTTTTTATGTCCAATTTTTATGGGGCAGTTCACAAGAATTTGAGCTTTTTCATAGAATTAAATGATTTTTCTAAGGTGTTTAACTGTCTCTATCAACTTTTGTACAGCTAGCGATATATTTTATACGTCTTTTATTGGCGAGAGACGCCGCTTGATTTCGTTGATAGACAAGTAAAGCGTATAATTCCCGTATTCAAGAATCGAATTTAGAAAGAGATTCAGTTCTTCCTGAGATGTCACTTTTATTTTTAGGTGGTAACATCCTTCTCCTGATACACGATGGGCTTCCACTACTTCTTGGCGCTCGTTTAGAAATTGAATAAACTTCTCATGATTGGACGTTTTCATAATGCTTACAATATTGAAACCGATGAAGAAGATATTCGTTATTCATGATTCATCACACATGTGAAATATTTCGCTGAACGCTTTTATGCTGGAAAAATATTGAATGAAGAATCCGATCAACTATTTGAACAGATTGCGAACATTTACCCAAAGGCCATGAATGGTTCATTCAAAGTACGGGACTACCTTAAACAGTTGCACGGTGTGACAATTCCTAATGAGGAACTAGCTTATCTAGCCGTTCATATTCATCGACTGACAACTAATATGGATTTGAATAAACAATAACTTTCTTAATTACCTGGTTCTTTTTGACGAAGACCAGGTTTTTTCTATACTGAACAAAAAAATATCCATTTTTTATAATCGAGCAGCTATAGGCCGCATGACATATGTGTGTTTTTCACCACTGATTCGATTTCTTTAGGTCGGCGTGACGGGCTCCTTTAATAACTTTTTCAGAAAAGATAAAAGGAAAGAACAACTTTGCTCTTTCCTACAATTTCTAGCCCAGTGTTAGTAATTATTTATACATCGCACGTCTTCATGCTTGGTTTGGGGATGACAGGGTTTCTGTGGTTCGGATTCCGCTACAATCCAACGCCCTCGGCTGAATTGAATCCAAAGGACGATCGCCTTAAAGATGATGTCTAGACCGATGGCGATCCACACTCCTGCAATGCCCATCTGCATCTGAATCGCCAATACATATACTGCCCCAGTCCGGATCACCCACATACCGATCGTGGTCAGATACATTGGAAACTTCGTATTGTTCGCTCCTTGGAATCCACCGGTCAATACAAGGACGACTGCTAGGAAAGGCTGGAAGACCGCTGCTATTTTTAACGCGACATCGATGTCTTTGATGACTTGGGGATCGTCGGTGAAAAGTGAACCTGCCCATCCTCCGAAGAAGAATAAGACGACCCCGAATAAGGACATGAAGCCCATCGCCATGAACGTGCTCAATCTGGCATATTCTTTGGCGGTCTCGTGGTCTCCCGCTCCGATGTTGCGACCGACGAGAATGGTTGCTGCTGTCGCGAAACCATATGCCAACATATAAGAGAACACCTCTAGATTCCCTGCAATTTGATGCGCGGCGAAGGTGTTCGTCCCGAGTACCACGATGAATCCGAAATACACGATCTGTCCGGCTCTCATGACCAATCGCTCGATAGCCGCCGGGCTTCCAAGGTTCACGAGCTCCAACTGGTGTTCGAGATCCGGTCTCCAGAAATCTTTCCTGAAGGCGATCACTTCCGTCTTACGAATATAGTTCATCAATAAGAGCGTCCCGACGAGCCGGGCGATGACGGTCGCGAGTGCCGCTCCGACGAGACCAAGTTCGGGGATGATCCAAAAACCGAAAATCAACATATAGTCGAGCACAATATTGACGACATTGATGACGATGCTCACCTTCATCGGTGATTTTGTATCTCCCGCACCTCGTAAGATACTACTGAGCACAAACATCAATGCCATCACGATCGATGGGATCCCGACAATTTTGAAGTAGGTGCTACCAGCTTCTAAAACGTCATTCTCCACCCCCATCAACCGCAGGAGAGGCTCAGCGAAAAATAGCGTCACGACCCCAAAGGTCACCCCGACCACGACAGATAGGACGATGGCCTGCTGCGCGATATGTCTCGCGCGCTCGATTCGTTCTGAGCCTAAGTTATTGGCGACATAAACGTTTACTGCCACACCGATTGCCATAAAGACAGCAAAGTAGATGGCGAGGATGGCATTCGTCACTCCTACCGCTGACACTTCTGCTAGGCCGATTCTTGAGACGAACAGCGTATCGACAAATCCGAGCAACGTTTGGAAAAAATTCTCGGCAACCGCTGGTAACGCGAGTAGAAGGATGAATTTCATCTTGGTTTTTCGATCACCATGAGTGTCCAGCCGCTCACTTTCTATCATCTGAGTCCTCTCCTTCGAAAATTATGCTTACAACGATTACAGGAAAGCGACCCAACGAGGAACCATGGGTCGCTCATGGTCAATCTGAGACACGAATGACGAAAGGATAGGTGTGCACAGTCCAATGGAACTGGAATTCGGCCCAGACCTTGTATAGGCCAGGTTTATGGAAGACCGTCTCAAATTCCGTCGTATCATGAGAAGAAGGATGCACATGGATAAACTGTTCTCCGGCTTCATCCAAGATGACGACATGACCAAGTGCTCCAAGGTATGGCTCCGGGTTACTTTCTTTGGTGTCATAGCTGAAGACAGTCGGGACATGCGCTTTTAAAGAGTCAATCGACAGCTCGACGGTATGACCTTCGATCGTCTTCGTCAGACGCTCATCCACTTTAAGTGACGATTCGATAGAGGAAGAGGACTGATGATCAATCTGTAAGTGAACCGGCTTCACTTGATATGCCAGTCCCTTAGGCTGAATATCCACGAAGAGTTTATACGCCCCTGCCTCAAGTTGGACGGGTTGCTCGAATCGACCCTCACCCTTTTTAAACGGATGGAGGTGTCGGTACTCAGTTAGGTCTTCGTTCACGAGAATCAAATGGAATTCCTTTTCATGGCTGACTTCGAGTTCCGGGGCTTGCTGATGTTGATCCTTTAACTCGATACTGATTTTCCCGAATTCATATTTAGCTTCTACAGACACTTCATTTCCCGTCAAGTTCTTCATATGATGATGTCCATGGTCTTTCACGTTTAACACTCCTTTGTGTAGTCCTTGATCGCACCGTCACTCGACCTCCATTACTTGCAGCAAGAACAACCGATTTTAACGGTCGCCTCCGTTACCTCGTAGCCAGTCTCTTGAATTGCGGTTTCAATCTCAGAAAGTGTGAGTTGGCTTTCATCGAACGTCACGTCCACCTCTCCCGCCGAAAGATTGACCTTCACTGATTCAATACCCGCTAACTTTCCAACGTGTCCTTCAATCTTATTGATACAAGATCCACAAGACATACCCGCTACCTGAAATGTTGATTTTTTCATTATATGTTCCTCCTGATTATTTAATTACCATACATGGGTAGGGTGTAAAAGTATCGATTTTTTTACACCCTCGCCACCTTATGTTCGTGTCCCTCATTGCGCGACACGCTTTCAACAGGTTCTGAGAGTGAGCTATCGTTGCTTATCGTAGCAATGTTAGAATCTCTTCTTTGTTGTTCTCGAAGCCAACAAAGTACTTCACTACTCTTCTTTTTCTGAGCATCCCTTTTTTGTAGAAGACAAACAGTGGTACGATTCGATTCCCTGATATCGCTACCATTTCTTGTTCAAGGTCAAGGTTCACACCCACATCTTTGTTCACATAAGAGACTGAGATTGTTTTTAAGTATTTTTTGGCATCCTGACAATCTGAACACGTCGGACGCGTGTAAAGTTCGAGCTGTAGATCTCTATCCATCCCAATTCCTCCTTTTATTTGATCATCGAAGGCTGGAATCGTTTCAAACGGAGTGCGTTCACCAGGACCGAGACTGAGCTTAAACTCATGGCCGCTCCAGCAAGAATCGGGTTCAATAAGGGCCCACCAAGTAGATAAACAATCCCCATCGCAAACGGGATACCCATGACATTATAGGCAAATGCCCAAAACAGGTTCTGTTTAATATTGCGGATGGTTGACTTGCTCAATTCGACAGCTGTAGGTACATCCATCAAATCGCTTCGCATCAAGACGATGTCTGCGGATTCGATCGCAACGTCAGTACCCGAACCGATCGCGATTCCGATGTCTGCTTGGGCCAAGGCTGGTGCGTCATTGATTCCATCACCGACCATTGCGACCTTCTTCCCTTCGGCCTGTAACTTCTTCACTTCGTTCGCTTTGTCTTCAGGTAACACTTCACTCAGTACCCGATCGATCCCGACCTGTCTCGCAATCGCCATGGCCGTACCTTTGTTGTCTCCGGTGATCATGGCTACTTCGATACCCATTCGTTGAAGTTTCTGAATGGCTTTACGACTGTTTTCTTTGACGGTGTCTGCGACAGCGATGATCCCTGCGATTTGTTGGTCAATCGCGATATACATCGGCGTCTTGCCTTGGTGTGCGAGTTTGTCTGAAGCGCCTTCAAGGACATCCAGTGAGATGCCGCGGTCTTTCATCAATTTTCTGTTTCCGGCAAGCAAGACTTTTCCGTCGATCAGGACTTCGATCCCGTGCCCTGGGATGGCTTCAAAACGATCGATATCCATGACACGCATCATTCTGTCCTCTGCCGCTCTTACGATTGCTTCGCCCAATGGATGTTCAGACCCTTTTTCAGCGGAAGCGGTCAAGCGTAACAACTCATCTTCTTGATGTCCATTCACTGTCACGATATCTGTCACTTTCGGTTTTCCTTCAGTGATCGTCCCTGTCTTGTCGAACACGATCGTCTGGACTTTATGGGTCGTCTCCAAGGCGCCGCCACTCTTGATCAACACACCATTCTCAGCACCTTTGCCCGTACCCACCATGATTGCTGTTGGTGTGGCCAAACCTAGTGCACAAGGGCAGGCGATGACCAGTACTGAAATCGTGATCGTCAAGGCGAAGAGGCCGGTCTGACCGCCTAAATACCATGCAATTCCTGAAAGGATCGCGACGACGATGACAATCGGTACAAAGTATCCGGAGATGATATCGGCCAGTTTTGCGATAGGAGCTCGAGAGCCCTGTGCATCCTCGACCAATTTGATGATTTGAGATAGCGCTGTATCCTTACCGACTTTCGTGGCTCGGTATTGGATGATCCCGTTCTTGTTGATGCTGGCACCGATGACTTGAGCACCCACATTTTTTTCAACAGGGATACTTTCACCGGTCAGCATGGATTCGTCTACAGACGTATTACCTGATAGAACCACGCCATCCACCGGAATCTTCTCACCAGGCTTTACGATAACCGTGTCGCCGACGATGACTTCGTCGATTGATACTTCTAACTCTTGTCCGTTGCGGACGACCTTTGCCGTCTTAGGTGCCAGTCCCATCAATTTTTCAATCGCTTCGGATGTTTTACCCATCGACCGGACTTCAAGATATTTACCTAATGTGATCAGCGTGAGAATGACTGCGGCTGTCTCATAGTAGAGGCTATTCACGTATCCCTCATAACCTGAGAGGATAGCCATGGTGGCACCGACGCTATAGAAGAAGGCTGCGCTCGTCCCTAGGGCGACAAGTGAATCCATATTCGGATGCCCTCGGAACAATGTCTTAAATCCGACGGAGAAGAATTTCCATCCGAATAACATCACTGGGATGGTCATCATGAGCTGCAAGACAGCGAACAATTCTGGGTTCATCGTTGGATGCAATGCCATCGGTAGGGGTAGGCCGATCATATGCCCCATCGCCACATAGAGTAATGGAATCGTGAAAATCGCCGACCCTACAAATCGGTTCCACATCGATTGAATTTTTTTCAGTTTCTTTTCTTTCTCGGTATCTTGACTATCCGCTGATTCTTGATCTTCTCTTGCCTCATATCCGGCGTTTGCCACCACTCGGATGACATCTGATACAGTCACCAGCTGAGGATCATATCGAATAACTAATTTTTCTGTCGCCAAGTTCACATTCGACTCAGTCACACCCACCATTTTCCTCGTGGCCTTCTCAATCGTCTGCACACACGAGGCACAAGTCATCCCTGTGATGACAAATGATCTTTGCTCGGTCTCGGTTGAGGCCTTGTAGCCAGCCTTCTCGACGGTCGTCTGAATATCCAGCGGCGAGATTTTCGTCTCATCGTAATGAATGCTCAATTTCCCAGTCGCTAGGTTGACGTTGGAGGTCACTACGCCAGGCAATTTTTTTGTTGCTTTTTCAACTGTCTGAACGCAGGACGCACAGGTCATCCCTTCCACGGCAAATGTCTTACTCTCCATATCGTCTTACCTCCATTATTATTGGGCTGATTCGACTTCGTAACCGACCTCGCCCACAACTTCTTTAAATTCATTCACATCTAGTCGTGTTTCATCGTACTTCACTTTTGCGATGCCTTTCTTTAAGTTGACTTTCGCACTTTCAACCCCATTCAGACCTTCAAGTGCTGACTCGACTTTGTTGACACAATGAGCGCATGACATACCTTTAATCGTTAAAATCGTTTTTTTCATCTTGAGTCTCCTCCTATTCACTACATTCATGACATCATTTCAAACTCAATGTCTGGATCCACAAGAATGGTCCTGACATCTGCATTGACCCGGGGTACAGGTGCATGGAATGTCCTCCACCGCTTCACTTTCCTTCATCTCAAGGATTTTTTTGAGATTCTCGATATCCTGTACACTCAGTGTCGCCTGTGTGATCATCGTTCCGATTGTGTTCCCGACATCCCTGTCACAGATATGATCGAGTAGATCGTGTAACGTCTCTCTGATGACGTCACCTTCAACGACGTTCGCGGAGTAGATGAATTTCTTCCCCTCGGCCTCGGTTGAGAGCATCCCTTTTTTCACGAGCCTTCCAATGAATGTCTTCGTCGTCGCAGGCTTCCAGCTCATCTTCTTTTCCAATACCTCGATGATTTCTTTACTGGTCACGTGATTTTGGGCCCAAACGATACGCATGACTTCCCATTCTGAATCCGTGATTTGTTTTTCGACATGTTCAGCCATTTGTCTAACCTCCAAATTTTAAGTTTACAATCGTAAACGTTTTGTTTGATTTAAGTTTACAATCGTAAACGTCGTCTGTCAACCATTATGTTTTTGGGTTCGCTATTCAGTCTTCATTGGCTATATTCTTGTCTAGAAAACGCATCTGGATATCCTTCAGCAACGCTTTCAAATAGTAGTGCGAGCTGACGGCATCCCGGGCACCAATAGGTGGTGAACTTTAAGACTACAGGCTGCGTAGAGTGATTAACCATTTGCAAATCAGATAATTGAAATTTCGAAAGCATTTTTTCTCCTCTCTTTTCGTTTACGTTTGTAATCGATTTAAATTTACAACTGTAAACTTTATTTGTCAATCTATATATTCGTGTCCATTTTGTATGTTTCTTTAAGCTTATTGTTTCTCTCAAAACACTAATTCGATTCGTACTTAGTTGGGTCGTATTTATTTTGAACTCATACAGCTTTAAATTGTTAACTACTGTCATCTCTTATATGATGTAATAAAACAAAGTAGGAATTGTCTTAAGCGTTTTGTTGCTTAGTCGCTAGGATTAAATAGATGATTCGACTACTAGCTTACTATTGAGACATTCTCATAAGTAAAAAGTGTAGGAAGGTATACATTTCGACGTCGAAATGTATACCTTCCTACACCACAAAGTGCCAGTTTATGAGTGATTTTTTTTATAACAACTTGTATTTAAATGATTTAAATATAGGAACTACATATGCTGTATACAAAATAATAACCAAATGAGGGATTAGAATTGGAATCAAACGAGACCAAGGTGACGTCATTCCGCGTGTCACAAGAAGTGAAAGAACATATTCAGCGTTTAATGGAGCAACGTCAAATATCAACCAACCAATTATTCGAGCAATTAATATCATTGGCCGATAAACAGTCACCGGACCCCTTAGTCGTCAAGGAGAACGAATCACTCGACTAGAAACGCAACAAAAAGAACATGAGCGAATCAACGCGCGATATAAAAATACCATTCATGACCTTGAACAAAGCGTAATTGCAGAAGCTGAACGACTCCAAGAAGAGTATGAGCGAAAGGTGTCGTCACATGAAATTGCACTCACTCAATTACAAGATCAAATCAACCAACTAATCGCTGAAAAGAGAATCGTTGAAGACGCATTGGAAACAGAACGTGTGTCTAACAAAGAAGAACTAAAAGAGCAGAAAAAAACAGTTTTTCATCTAGAAGGAGACATGAAAAAGCTAGAAGATGAACGTAGCCAGCTCTATCGGCAAAATCAAAGTCTTATGGACGCTGTCGACGACTTAAAAGCTCGTACACGCCGTCTTGACCAGCTTGAAGAAGAGAACCAGAAACTGCACTTAGAAGTCCAGCTCCTCCGTCGAGAGAAAGAGACATTCGAGAACCGGTTACAGGAACAGGTCGAGCTCGCGGTCCTGCGTGAGCGGAGCACCCAACAAAATAAACAATGATACGAAAAGGGTACTAGGTTGAGTCAACCAGTGACTGAATCTAGTACCCTTATATTTATTACAAAGTAAGGATTTAACGGTTTGAAGAAATCGTCTGATACATGTTCAATGACTTGACCAAAGATGCTTCATTCACACGTAGAATCATAACCTCATGAGAGTATAAAAAATGACTCCGCTTGGTCCAATTAAGATTTCACCTGCAATCCACGCACCTTGAATCGATTACGCTTTTCTTCTAATTTCACTTTCATATCTACCGAGAACGTATTTTCAGGAGTGTTGTAGGCACGCCGTGCTGCCATACTAAGCATTTTTGCCACATCCTCTGCCCGGTCGTCCTGTAAATCATGCAGTGAAGATCGAACATACTGGCGAGCCATTTCTCGGTCACGTAGCGATTCAGGGACCGATACATGACGACTTAATGCCAGGGCCAATTGAGCCGTCTCTAAGCGATAGCTTGTCCCGCCTGCCTGCATACGATTCAGTTCATCCGCTAGCTCGCTTTGCAGAAGTACATGATTACTGTCTGACATCGGTCACCCTCCTCTACTCTTCTTTTGATTTATTATATACCCTTTTCCTGAAAAATTCGACTCAAGTCATGCACGTTACAAAATGGATCGTCCCACGTCATGTTTGCTTTGTATTCCTCTACAAGGTCGAGAAGTTTATCTTTATCGCAAAGTGCCAATAGATTCGTTTTTTCGAGATCCTCTAGATCCTTTTGGCGAGAGGAGAAAATCTTGGTACATGCTAAAAGTTCAATGTCGGGGATATACACATCAATCGCCTCGAACAGCCCTTCAATCTTATGCCGGAATTCATTTTCCCTAAAGTCTTCACGGGGTGGGAACTGAATCACCCCTTCGACAATTTCAATTTCATATTCATGAAGCGCCTCTTTCAATTCAGGTGTCACGACGCCCTCCGTCACGCGAATATCAATATCTCGCGTCGGACGATACTGAACTGCCCCCCGTCAAGTAGACAGGGCAAATAATGAAAACCGAACTAGGCGGCTTGAGACCTGTATTCGACAGGGCTCAAGCCGTTTAGCCGTTTCTGGAAACGGTCATGGTTGTAGAACGATATGTAGGTCTCGATGGCCGATGTGAGTTCGCTATAGGCCTGAAACTCACGCAGGTAGTACATCTCGACTTTCAGGGTACCCCAAAAGCTCTCGATCGGGGCGTTGTCGATGCAACGTCCGACCCGGGACATGCTGTGGGTCAGTCCCGCGTCTTCCACCATGCGTTTGAACCCTCTCGAGGTATATTGGCGCTATGAATCATCGGACGCGCTCCTGTGCGGAGCCCCGTGATGGCTGGCATCATCGTCTGGAAGACGAGAACGTTGTTGTTGGACTTTCCGATGCGATAGGCGACGATCGAGCCGTCGTACAGGTCGATGATTGCGCTCAGGTATGCCTTTTTCCCGGCACCATATTTAAACTCGGTGACGTCGGTGCACCATTTCTCGTCCGGTCGGGACGCGCTGAACTCTCGGCCACGTGCTGCGGCGTTGACTTCTTATGCTTCTTCCGCTTCCGCCGGATGACCGATTGGATCCCATGGATATGCATCAAGCGATAGACTCGCTTTTCATTGAACAGGGACAGTCCTTGTTGTCGGCGCAACCGGTTGATCGTCATCGTGATCCGACGGTACCCGTATGTGCCGTTCGCCTGGTCATAGAGTAGACGGATGTCCTCCAGAAGCTTCTCGTTCTCTTCTTGACGCACCGGTATGGTGCGATTCAACCATTTGTAATAGGCCGCCCGTGAGATGCCGGCGACTCGACAGAGGAGCACGATCGAAAGGGCCTCCTCTTCGTTCAATTCTTTGATGGCGATATATCGTTGCTGTAGCCGTACCTGGCTGATTATGACCTCCTCTCGATCTCCTCTAACTTTTTTAGAAACAAGATGTCCGCACGAAGAAGTTCATTCTCAAGCTCCATTTGCTGGATACGGCGCTTAAGCTTCTCTTCTTCGCTTAGTTCGTCCTCTGGCTTCGTACGCCCACGGCGGTCCACGAGCGCCTCTGCCCCGCCCGTGTCATACTTTTTGATCCAGCCATAGACCTGGGCATAGGACACCTGAAATTGTTCCGCGGTCTGCTGGTAGTTGCGTCCATTCTCCAAACAATATTTCACGATCTCAAGGCGCTCTTCGAATGTAGTTTTTCTTCCTTTTGTCATAGCTCGATCCATCCCTTTTCTCGAATCTGTTAACTCGCTATGACTAGTATACTTCTTAATCCATTTACGAAGAACAGACCAATCACTGATCTGATACTTGGAGAGTACCTCCATTCTAGTGAACCCATCGAGATAGTCGCGGACGGCCGCGATTTTCAGTTCCTTGGTGTAAGATTTCCATGCCTTCGATTCCTTCAACGCATCGATCCCACCGGTATCGAATTTCACTTTCCACACCTGGAGGGTGTGCCTAGAGACGCCATGAGCCTCCATGATTTCTTTCCAAGTATATGTTTCTTCTTCCATCATGCGCAGCGCACTCAATTTTTGTTCGATCGTATGCCGACTTCTCGCCATAAAAAACACTCCCCAATAGAATAAACAGATTTGTTATTTCATCTGTCTACCTATTGGGGAGCATATCAATGTGGGCAGCGGGGCTTGGCGTTATTCTGTTATGCTGATACCATTTGGAACACCTTTCACTTCGATCGTTTCGATTACCTTGTTTTGCCCTTTGTCGATGATTGACACTGTATCTTCAAACATATTGGTTACATATACTTTCTTATTGTCCGGACTGGTTACGACTCCGTGCGCCCCTTTTCCGGTTATAATTTCAGCAGTTGCTTTCCTTAAGGCAAGTTCAATCACTGTGACGGAGTTAGATGGAGCGTCTTTTGTACCCTGGTTTGCCACATAGGCAAATTCATCATTTACATCAACATAAACCTGTGCCGGACCCACGCCAACTTCGATTTTTTCAACCTTTTCAGTCTCAAGGTCCACTACAGCCAACGCATTTTCAGCATTTAAAGTGGCCACAAGGGTTTTTCCATCCGATGTGACACCTGCAGTAACGGGAACTGCACCGACTTTGATCCGTTTTTCTTCCTTCATCGTTTCTAGGTTCACCACACTGACTGTGTCTTCTCCCATGTTCGCAATATAAGCCTTCTGGCTATCGGCTGAAATCCTGAATCCATGAGGGCCTATTCCTGTCTCTACCGTATTGACAACCTCGTAGCTTGCCATATCTATGACAGAAATATTGTTATCCTCATTATTCGTCACGACCGCAAAGTTCCCGTTCTCAGTAAATACGATGTGGGCAGGGTGATTTCCTACTTCAACTTCCTTGATTAGTTCATCACTTTCCACATCAAAGAAAAGCGCTTTTCCACTATTCCCCTCTCCGTGGCCGCCCTCTTCTTCATGGCTTTCATCCTCTTCGTCATGGCCGCCTGTTTCCGGTACAAGGGTTGCACCAATGATTTTTCCATCTGGAGATACTTGGACATTATGAACAGAACCTTCCAGCTCAATCGTATTTATAATTGTGTTGGTTGCGGCGTCAATTTTGGAAATGCTTCCACCTTCATTTGCAGTATAATAATATTGGGCAGCTGTATTCCCAGCCATTTCTTCAGTATTCTCCCCTTCTTGCTTCTCATTTTCTCCCACTGCTGCAACAAGCTCCTTTTTGTTGGGGCCTTCATCAACTGCATTGTTGCCTGAACTACACCCTGCTAGTACAACTCCCAGAACTCCCAGCATTAATAGAAAAATAAATATACTCATTTTCACTTTATTCATGTAAAGCTCCTCCTTTATCAATGTAAGGCAATCATAACAGCTAATTTTTGTACCAACTGTGATATATTTCACTTGGCAAATAAAAGGTTTTTAAAATCGTACAATTTGTTGAAATCCATTAAAACTGCATATTCTGCCTATAAGATAGAAGGTTTTCAAGTCATAAAAAAAGAACATGGCCTGCATTAAGGGCCTGTTCTCTAGGGGATATTTGTAGTTGCTCATTTAAAGTAAAGACCAGCCAGTCCGGCGGCCGCAACTACTAGTGACCAGAAAATAAGGAAAGCGAACGGCGAGAGTTTTTTTCTTCCTTGCTTTTCCTTTTGATTCGAACAGCATGCCATAGAGCACCTCCATTCACTTTTTCCGCTTTTCCCTCACCATAGGACTGAGAATGGCAATACAAACATTTTTATCCTCGATAAAGGATTCAAAAACATCCAACGACCTTGGTGGAGGCCCTCCTACATTGATTCCCTGCTCATCATACTTGCCTCCATGACATGGACAATAAAACTCGACTCCTTCATTTTCCTTCATGGACACTTCTGCGTTTCCTGCTGCACAGCCCAGATGTGTGCAGATAGGTGACATAATTAACAGGGAATTATCCTCCTTGTTTTTATTGATATACAAAAACCCTTCCATTTCCTGTTCAACCCACGCATCCTGAACCGTTGTTTTATAAAACACTTTTTTGGGAAAGTCACCTTTCTCCAGTTCACTGAGCGGGCCCAGGCTGGCCATTGCACTAGTATCCACTTTCTCTCTATTGCTGCACGCAGATAAACTGAGGGAAGAACTGATATAGCAAATAGACCCGCTGCTCCTTTAAGGAACTGGAAATGAATGTTCCCCTATTCACCTTTTCCATTTTAACCACCCTCCTATTTAACTTTTAATGTTAACCCTTAAGTTTGCAGAAATTTCATGCTTTCTAAAATATAGGCTTGGTTAAATTATGGAGACTCTGTTAACTTTCATATTTTAACTGCGAAAATGTAGTGAATGAGCTATTTTAATCATTTTTATCCATACTTTCTGCAACATTTTTTACTATTATTAGGATGAAAAACAACAGGAGGTATGGTTATGAAAAGAAAATTGCTTGCTTTGTTTGCATTTGCTGTCCTTTTCCTTGCTGTCCTTTTCCTTGCTGCCTGTTCCAGCCAGCAGAGCGGCGATATGGAAGGCATGGATCATGGAAATACGAAAAAGGAAGAAGGAACTAAAAATAAGGTTAATCCTGAAAAGGTTGATGGTGCTCAAACTGTAAGTTCCGAGACACTTACAGGGAACGAATTTACCATTGTTGCCAAAGAAGGAACACATCAGTTGAATGATCGTGTCAGTGTTAATGCCCTTGCTTTTAACCGCTCCGTTCCCGGCTCCCAGATAAGGGTAAAACAAGGGGAAAAAGTCAAAGTGAATTTGAAAAACGAACTTTCTGAACCGGTTTCCATCCACTGGCATGGAATTACTGTTCCAAATGAAATGGATGGAATTCCGGGGGTAACCCAAAATGCGGTTCAGCCTGGTGAGTCCTTCACTTATGAATTTACGCCTGAGGATCCGGGAACCTATATGTACCATACGCACCAAAACGCTGTAGAACAAATGGATAAAGGCCTCTATGGGGCCATTATTGTCGAGCCTGAAGAAAAAACTTATGATCGCGACTATACCTTGATGCTTGATGAATGGATGAGCAATCCCGAAGAGGAAAGCGCCGAAATGGAAGGTATGGAGCATAATAATATGAATAACAATGAAGAAGCAGAAGGCGAAAGCAACATGGACCACAGCAATATGAGTTCCGAAGCAGGCAATGAAGAAGAAAGCAAAATGGAGGGCATGGATCAAGGCGGCATGGGCGGCATGGGCCATGACATGAGTGCTTATGATATCTTTACGATAAACGGTAAAAGTGGGGATAGCATTGAGCCGCTGATGGTGAAAGAGGGAGAAAAAGTCCGCCTCCGTCTGGTCAATGTGGGTTTTATGTCCCACAAAATCCATTTGCATGGACATAAATTTAAAGTGGCTGCCATTGATGGGCAAGAGTTGAATGAACCACAGGAAATTAAGGATCAAGTAATCTCTATAGCACCAGGCGAGCGTTACGATATAGAATTTACGGCTGATAACCCTGGTGAATGGTTCATTGAATGTCATGGTGACATGGAAGGCACAGCAGGCATGAAGACTCTAATCAAATATGAAGATACAGAAGGGTCCACTGACACTTCTAACCAGGAAATGCAGCTCCCAGAATTTAACTATATGAATTACGGTGTGTTTGAAGATGCTGAGTTCACACTCGAACAGGATTATGATGTTGAGTATACAATGGATCTTAATACAAAAATGGATGGAGAGGGGCAAGTATTTACCATCAATGGAAAGACCTTTCCTGAGACAGACAATATTAATGTTAAAGAAGGAGATCTTGTAAAAGTTACTTTAACCAACAGTTCGATGATGGACGACCACCCAATGCATTTGCACGGACACTTCTTTCAAGTCCTGAGCAAAAACGGCAAGCCGGTTGAAGGCTCTTCAATCATTAGGGATACCATAAATTTAAAACCGGGAGAAGAAGTTGTCGTAGCATTTAAGGCAGACAATCCTGGTAACTGGCTATTCCATTGCCATGATTTGCATCATGCTACAGCCGGTATGGTAAATATGGTGAAGTATGACGGCTTTACACCAAGTTTTACACCAGATCCGGATGCAGGCAATAAGCCTGAATAACAGGGAGATACTGCCTAAGCCCTCCTTGGGCAGCTATCCTTTCATAATAAATCGAATGAAAGGGCTGAAGTATGGCCATTTTAAAGAAAATCACAAAAAGCGGACAGGTTACCATTCCCAGTCACATTACCAAATCAATAAGAATCGAAAATGGAGCATATGTGTTTATTTACGAAAAGAACCGCCGAATCATTATTAAAAAGACCCATCACGATAAGACTTGAACTGAGCCCCGTAAAATGGACAGTTTAATAAAAAGCCCACGTTTTCTATGCGGCGATCAGATGGCCCCGATATTGTTCCGGGGTCA
>NZ_JACSLX010000011.1:0-43687 GCF_018618335.1 Exiguobacterium sp. s152 | reverse complement strand
GAGCCAGGATCAAACTCTCCAAAGAATTTGATATAGCTCTTTAAAAATGACGAAGCTTGCGCTTCATTCAAACATTGTAAAACTTTTTTTGCCTCATCGTTCAGTTTTCAAAGTTCGTCTGTCGCTCATTGGCGACTCTTAAAATAATACAAGTCATCGACACAGTTGTCAACCACTTTTTTTATCCTTTTCCGCTGCCATCAGCGGCAACGTTTATTACTTTACCGCATCCCTAAATAGAACGCAAGACTTTTTGCAAAAGTTTTTCTAAAAAAGTTTTTATCCTCTTTAAATCGGCAACATTCTCTATAGAAAAACCTCTCGCCCGTAAGAGCGAGAGGTTAAAACGATTCTTTACTGTTGGTGTCTCATCGTCGGGAACAATAGAACATCACGAATCGATGGTGCATTCGTCAACAACATGACGAGGCGATCGATTCCGATTCCAAGACCGCCCGTTGGTGGCATTCCGTATTCGAGTGCCTCAAGGAAATCGTTGTCCAATTCATGGGCTTCGTCATTCCCTGCTTCTTTCTCAAGAAGTTGAGCTTCGAAACGCTCACGCTGATCAATCGGATCATTCAATTCCGTGAAGGCGTTAGCATGTTCACGACGAACGATGAACAATTCAAATCGATCCGTGAAGCGTGGATCTGTATCGTTCTTTTTCGCCAATGGCGATACTTCGACAGGATGACCTGTGACAAACGTCGGTTGTAACAATGTTTCTTCAACTTTCTGCTCAAAGAATTCATTGACGATGTGACCGAATGTCATATGGTCTTGAATCTCGACACCGTGCTCTTTTGCAAGCGCACGTGCATCTTCATCAGACATCTGTTGCCAGAAATCGACGCCTGTTTCTTCTTTAACCAAGTCGACCATGTGCGCACGTTTCCAACCGACAGCCAAATGAATCGTATCTTCTCCATATTGAACGTCCGTCGTGCCAAGAACTTCTTGGGCTACGTGAGCTACGAGTTCTTCTGTCAAATCCATGATGTCATTATAGTCCGCATACGCTTCATACAATTCAATCATCGTGAACTCTGGGTTATGACGTGTTGAGATCCCCTCGTTACGGAAGACACGGCCAATCTCATACACGCGCTCGAGACCACCGACAATCAAGCGTTTCAAATGAAGCTCGATGGCGATCCGCATATATAACTCCATATCAAGTGCATTATGGTGCGTCAAGAACGGACGGGCCGCCGCTCCACCTGCGATTGTATGCAACATCGGCGTTTCGACTTCCAAGTAACCGCGATGGTTCAAGAAATTCCGAATTTCCGAGATAATCCGGCTACGCAGAATAAACGTTTGACGCGAATCGTTATTCGTAATTAAATCCAAATAACGTTGACGATAGCGTTGCTCAACATCTTTTAAGCCATGGTATTTATCAGGAAGCGGACGAAGTGCTTTTGTTAAGAGTTCGAACTCTTCAACATGAATCGACAATTCGCCGACGTTCGTCTTGAACAGCTTCCCTTTCACCCCGACGATGTCACCAAGGTCAGATGACTTAAATAAATCGAACGGTTCGTCACCTACGTCATTTTTACGCACATAGATTTGGATTTGTCCTGTGACGTCTTGGATGTGGGCAAAGAAGACTTTCCCTTTTCCACGTTTCGTCATGATTCGTCCGGCAAGCGTCACTTCGACGTCTTGTTCGGCCAAGGCTTCTTTTTCAATCGCCTCATATTGTTCATGTAATTCACCGGCGTGGGCAGAACGTTCGAACCGACGTCCGAACGGGTCAAGCCCTTGTTCACGCATCTCGGTCATTTTTTCAAACCGAACCTGCATTTGATCATTCATTTCCAACTCGTGACTCACTACTCCATTCACTCCTCTATACGTATTGGGGATGTTCCTAATAAAAAACTGTCAGCCTCACGGCCAACAGCACAGCCTAAACCGTTTGCTTGTGTGGTTCACTTTTTCGCCAAACAAGCTTACCACAAATCAATTTTTTTCACTAGTTCACACTTCTTGCATGTGTCGCTCGAGCTGTTCCACAAAATGATACAACACGATGCCAAACGCATCTCGCGATTCCGTTTCGTTGATTTGCTTCCGAACCGGGCCGCTGCCTTTCAACCCTTTCAAGTACCATGCCGCATGTTGACGCATCTCGCGAACGGCGGTTACTTCTCCTTTGATGGCAATCAAGCGATCGAGATGCAACATACAGATGTCGATCTTTTCACGCGCCGCTGGTTCTGGCGGAAGTTCACCAGTCTCCAAATACTGCACCGTTTGATACAGCATCCATGGGTTACCGAGCGCTGCCCGTCCGATCATGACAGCATCGACACCATAATGATCAATCGCATGTTTTGCTTCTTGTGGTGTCGAGATATCGCCGTTACCGATAATCGGAACTGTCGCAATCTTCTTGGCTTCGCCAATCCAATCCCAGTTTGCGGTTCCTTCATATTGTTGAGACCGCGTACGACCATGAATCGCAATCGCCGCCGCTCCGCCAGATTGAGCCGCCCGAACATTGTCGAGAATATAAATATGGTCTTCGTCCCAACCGAGGCGCATTTTGACCGTGACCGGCTTATCGACCGCATTCGAGACGGCGTTCACCATCTCGTAAACTTTGTCCGGGTCGAGCAACCATTTGGCACCCGCCTCACACTTCGTGACTTTCGGGACTGGGCAACCCATATTGATATCGATGATGTCCGCATTCGTGTTTTGATCCACGTACTGGGCCGCTCTGACGAGTGTGTCTTTCGAACCTCCGAAAATCTGAAGGCTGAGCGGTTTTTCCCGTTCATCGACGTACAGCATCCGGAGCGTTCTTGCATTCTCCAATAAAATCCCTTTATCGCTGACCATTTCCGCACAGACGAGTCCCGCGCCGAATTCTTTCGCGATCAAACGAAACGCAGGGTTTGTCACTCCGGCCATCGGGGCAAGGACGGCGCGGTTCTTTATATCGATGTTACCAATCTTGAACCCTGACACTTCTCCACTTCCTTTGCTAACGTTAAACCGAGCTGACCAATGATTGTAACGGTCCGAGACGGACGACATCTTGTCGTTCCGACGCAGGAAGGGCTTCTAGCCATGCCCGCACCGTCATTCCCTTTACCTCGACCGCCGGAGCAATCTCCGCGAACGGGGCAAGGACAAAAGCGCGTTCATGCATCCGTGGATGCGGAACAGTTAACTGCTTCGATTGTATATCTTCGCTGTTATAGACCAAGATGTCAAGGTCGATTGTACGCGGTCCATTCTTGAATAGTCGTTCTCTCCCTAGGTCCCGTTCAATCTGTTGGAGTTGAAGCAAGGCCGCTTCCGCAGAAAGGGACGGCTCGACTTCGACGACCATATTATAGAAGGATGGCTGATCTGTGTATCCGACCGGTGCCGTCTCATATACGGATGACTCTTTCGTTACCTGAAGACCGTTTACCGCCATCGCTTGAATCGCTTCTGCTAGATAGTTGGCACGCTCCCCAATGTTCGATCCCAACGCTACGTACATCATACGTTCCGTCTCCGTGTCATCTCGATCGCGACCGAGTCATAATGACCCGGGATGGGCGGGTCCGGCTTGATGACTTTGACGGTGACGCTTTGAATTTTGTCACTGTGGGCCAAGACAGCCTTCGTGATGCGTTCACCCAGCGCCTCGAGCAGATTGACCGGCTCACCGGTGACGATCTCTTCCGTCAATTGATAGAGACCCGCATAACTGACTCCGTCTGATAAATCGTCCGATTGTCCCGCCGGCGCCAAATCCAACTCACACATCAAATCGATGTTAAAGCGTTGACCGAGTCGATTCTCTTCTTCAAACACACCGTGATAGCCATAGAAACGCATCCCATTCACAAACATCTTATCCAATTTGTCCGCCTCCCAGCATCGCGTCCATCATGAGTGACGCTCGTTTATTCTCTCTTACGTCATGGACCCGAATCCACGCACAGCCTTTCATGATGCCTAGACACGTCGTCGCCAGTGTCCCTTCTAGTCGTTCTTCAGTCGGTAAATCAAGCGCTTGCCCAATAAATGATTTCCGCGACGTTCCGAGTAACACCGGATAACCGAGGTTCGTGATCACGTCGAGTCGATTCATCAACTCCATGTTTTGCGCATAGTCTTTCGCAAAGCCGATTCCCGGGTCTAACCAAATCATCTCATCCGGCACACCGGCCGCTTGGGCGATTTCAATCGATTCGTACAAGTCACCGACGACCTCCTCAATGAAATGGCTATAATTTCGATTGTCGCGATTGTGCATCAAGATGATGGGAACGTTAAACGCCCTTGCCACTTGTGCCATCGATTGATCGCCCCACTTCGAGCCCCAGACGTCATTGATGATATCTGCCCCGGCTTCTAATGCCGCCTTTGCCACCACCGGTTTGTACGTATCGATCGAGATGAGCACGTCGAGCTCTTGCTTCAGTTGACGAATGACAGGAACGACTCGCTCGATTTCTTCTTCCACCGAGACGAACCGGGCTCCCGGACGTGTCGATTCCCCGCCGATATCAATCGCGTCCGCTCCGTCTTGAACGAGTTGCTTGGCGTGAGCGACCGCCTGTTCGAGCGCCGTATATCGTCCTCCGTCCGAAAACGAATCCGGTGTCACATTTAAAATTCCCATGATTTTTGTCATCGCGTTTCTTCCCTCTCAATCGCATGCAACAAGACAGACCAACATGCTTTAAATTTTGCCCCGTCTTTTCCTGGATAGCTGTTCCCGGCATAGTCTGTGACCGGAGCAATCTGTTGAACCGAATTGGTCAACCAAACCTCGTCTGCCTGTGTAAGTTCCGCAAACGTCACATCACGTTCCTTCACATCAAACGTATCCATCACCCAACGTCGCGTGACCCCAGCCAGAGGTCCTGTCGCGAGCGGCGTCGTCCAAAGTTGGTCAGCTTCGACCCAGAAGATATTCGAGACAAGCCCTTCTACGACATGTCCTGAGTCATCGGCGAACAGCCCTTCCGCCTCCCGATCAACGAGCATGCGCTTCCCTAATATATTGTTCATATAATGATGGGATTTTAAGCGGAATGAAGCTTCGGGCCGACTTCTTGGAAACGGAATGGCTTCCAACCGTTTTTCGACGGGTTGAAACGACTCCGGCAGCGGTTTGACGAGTAGCGTCACGTTCGGATGCGTGTAGCGTCCGTCATAGAGTCCAAGTGGCGCCACCCCCGCGGACACGTTCAAGCGCACATACAGGTTCGGGGTCCCGTTTTGACGAACGACGTCTTGAATCGCCTGCTCCATCTCTTGTTTCGTATACGGTAAATCAATCCATAGTTCCGCTAAGCTCTTCTCGAGACGTTCCCAGTGAAAATCAAACAAGAATGGGATGCCATTGAACGTTCGAAACGTCTCGAATAGGCCCATCCCATATAAAAATCCGTGATCTTCAATCGGAATCGTTACTTCAGAGCTGCCCCTTAGTTCGCCGTTATGCCAAAGCCACATGACGATACACCTCGACGAAATTACGAATCATGTCTTTGCCGTGTTCTGTCAAAATCGCTTCCGGATGAAACTGGACCCCTTCAATCGGTAACGTTTCATGCCGGAGTGCCATAATTTCTCCTAGGCTCGTCTCGGCCGTGACTTTCAAGCACGACGGTAACGCATCTCGTTCGACCGCGAGCGAATGGTAGCGTGTCACGATTGTCTGTTGCGGGATGCCGTTAAACAGCGTGTTTCCGTCATGTTGAATCGCTGACGTCTTGCCATGCATGAGCCGCTCGGCATGGACGACTTTTCCGCCGAACGCTTGAGCAATCGCTTGATGTCCTAGACAAACGCCAAGAATCGGGATGCGACCGGCAAACGCCTGAATCGCATCGATGCTGATACCCGCCTCACTCGGTGTGCACGGACCAGGCGAAATGACGAGATAACTTGGGGCGAGCGCTTCAATTTCCTCGATCGTGATGTCATCGTTACGACGGACGACGAGTTGTTCACCGAGCTCCCCAAAGTATTGAACTAAATTGTATGTGAACGAGTCATAGTTATCGATGAGTAAAATCATACCGTCGCCTCCGTCATTTCTTTCGCCGTCCATAGCGCTTTCGCCTTGGAAAGTGATTCGGCGTACTCCGCTTCAGGATCCGAATCAATCACAATCCCGGCACCAGCCTGAACATGGGCGATTCCGTCCTTCACGACCATCGTCCGAATCGTGATGTTGAACACGAGGTCATCATCCCAACTAAGCCATCCGTATGAGCCGGTGTAAATCCCACGCCGGACCGGTTCGAGTTCCTCGATGACTTCCATCGTCCGGATTTTCGGCGCCCCGGTGATGGTGCCGCCCGGGAACATCGCGCCAAGTGCTTCGGCTCCCGATACGCCGTCCCGCATCAAACCGCGCACGTTCGAGACGATATGTTGGACGTGCGAGTATTTCTCGATGACCATCAGCTCATCGACATGCACTGTCCCGTAAGCCGCGACTTTGCCCAAGTCGTTTCGTTCAAGGTCAACGAGCATGACGTGTTCGGCCCGCTCTTTCTCATTGTCGAGCAGCGTCCGAGCCAGTTCCAGATCTTCCGCCTCATCCCGGCCTCGCGGTCTCGTTCCGGCGATCGGACGGGTCGAGATGGCGGCGCCATGTTTCTCGAGCAACAGTTCCGGTGAAGCCGACACCATCGTAAGCGAGTCGTCAGCGAAATAACCCATATACGGTGACGGGTTCACTTTCCGGAGCGTGTCGTAGATGTGACGTGGATGCGCGAGCAACGGTTCCGATTGCCGCACGCTCAAGTTCACCTGAAACACATCACCCTCGACGATATAGTCTTGAATCTTTTGCACCGCCGTCACGAACTTCTCTTGTGACAGCGAGCGTGAACGTTCGAGCGTCCCGCTTGCGACCGGCGGGAACGCATAGTGCGTCTCGGTGTGCCAAAGGGCGGCAAAGCGATCGAGTTTCACCTCTACCTGGTCGTCCGCCGTGACGAGCATATATAAGAGCGATTCTTCTTCATCGAAGACCGCCACTTCATCGAACAGTAAGAAGGAGACATCCGGTGTCGCCAAATCGTCCGCTGCCTGCCGTGGTAACCGTTCGAGCGTTCGGGCCACGTCATAGCTCACATAACCGATCATCCCGCCAAAAAACGGGGGAGCGCCAGCCGGTCGCTCGGTAGCGTACCGGGTCCGGATTGTTTCGACGATGTCGAGCGGCTCACCGTACAGTGTTTCCGTCGCATCTGATGTAGCGAACGTTCCGACCCCATCTTTCACGTGAAGCGTAGCGAACGGTTCAATCCCGGCCATCGTATAGCGGCCGACGCGTCCACTCTCTAACCACGCGTAGTGCTTCTCCCCTTCCGTCAATGTCATATACGTGTCGTACATTTTCTCTTTTGTCATGCGCATGGTTTTGAACGCTGTTTGTCTCACGCCACATTCCCCCGTTCCACTGATTCATGCCTTTAATTGTACACAAGAAAAGGCAGTTACCGAAAGAAGTTGTCTCCCGGTAACTGCCGTTTGTTTACGAGCGTACGCTATCTGATTCTTCATCGAATTGATAGAGCGGTGTGCTGAGGTAGCGTTCTCCGTTTGATGGGATAATCGCCAGCACGTTTTTCCCTTTGCCGAGACGTTTCGCCGTATCGACAGCGGCAGCGATCGCCGCCCCAGACGAGATGCCTCCGAGCACGCCGTTCGTTTTGGCCGCAAGACGTGCGTATTCGAACGCCTGATCGGTCGTGATTTGAAGGACACCTTCATAAATCTCCGTATCGAGAATCGACGGGATGAACCCGGCCCCGATGCCTTGGATTTTATGCGGGCCTGGTTTACCGCCCGATAAAACCGGTGAATCGACCGGTTCGACCGCTAGGATTTGTACGTTCGGATAGTGGGCTTTCAACACTTTACCCGCTCCCGTAATCGTTCCACCTGTCCCGACGCCGGCGATGAACGCATCGACTTGGAGGCCTGACGCATCGAATGCGTCGACGATTTCAGGTCCCGTCGTCATCTCGTGCACGTTCGGGTTGGCTTCATTGTTAAATTGCTGCGGGAGGAAATAACCGTTTTGTTCAGCCTCTTCCGTCGCACGACGAATCGCTCCGCCCATCCCTTCAGGACCCGGCGTCAAAATGAGTTCCGCACCGTAGCCACGAAGCAGATTGCGACGTTCCATGCTCATCGTTTCCGGCATGACCAAAATCGCTTTATAGCCTTTGGCCGCACTGACCATGGCAAGACCAATCCCTGTGTTCCCACTGGTCGGTTCGATAATCGTATCTCCTGGCTTCAAGACCCCTTCTCGTTCCGCCGCTTCAATCATCGCGAGCGCAATCCGGTCTTTTACGCTAGAGCCTGGGTTCATATACTCCAATTTTAAGTAAACCGTGGCATCTTCAGCGCCAGTCAATCCATTCAACTTCACAATCGGTGTCTTTCCAATCAGGTCTGTTACTGAATCTACGATACGCATTTCATTTCCTCCTCCATAATTCCGACTATTCCGATATTGTAATCATACCCTATCAGATTCAAAATATGCAATTTGGAGCAAAGCGGTCAGCGTGCTTGTTGTTTCATCGTTTCTAACTGTTCCGCCGAGAAGTGGTATTTCTCGCCACAGAAATGACAAACCGCTTCAGCGCCGCCATCTTCTTCAATCATGTGACGAATCTCTTCGGCACCGAGTCCGATAATCGCGCTCTCCATACGGTCGCGGCTACATGTGCAATTAAATTGGACCGGTTTTTGATCCAACACTTCGAGGCTGTCGCCAAGGAGCATCTGCAGCATTTCTTCTGGCGTTTTCTCTTCCCCGATGAGGACCGACACCGGTGGGAACGTCTTGAGCGCCTGTTCAAGCGCTTGAATCGTCTCTTCTGACGCATCCGGCATCAATTGAACGATAATGCCACCAGCCGCAAGAATCGATTCATCTTCCGGGAGGACGAGCACACCCGCACCAACGACTGACGGCACTTGTTCTGACGTCGCGAAGTAGTACGTGAAGTCTTCGCTAATCTCACCCGTTTGAATCTCAGACGAGCCGCCGACAAAATCTTTCAAACCGAGGTCTTTAATCACCGAAATCGTCCCGCGTCCGACGGCTTCACCGACTTTCAACTTCGTCAAACCGTGATCATTCACAAACGTGCCGCCTTCGACACGAGGATGTGACACGTAACCGCGCACGTCTCCCGCCGTATCAGCATCGACGATGATTTTCCCAATCGGTCCATCGCCTTCGACTTTGAGCGTCACGCGAGCGGCGCCTTTTTGCATCGCACCGATCATCGTCCCAATCGTCATCGTGCGTCCGAGCGCTGCTGAAGCGACCGGTGTCGTCTGGTGACGGAGTTGCGTTTCAAAGATTGTTTTCGTCGTCCGGACGGCAAACGCGCGGACTTCCCCGTTGAACCCGAGGGCACGGACAAGATAATCGGCTTTCATTTGGTCAAGTAATGCTTGTTGTTCTGGTTGAATCATATCGAGTAACTCCTTTAAGTTTATTTCTGGTTGCGCTCATAGATGAGACGAAGCCCATCGAGCGTCAAAAATGAATCGACGACATCAATCGTCTCTGCATGCTCGCTAATCAAACGCGCGAGACCGCCTGTGGCGATCACAGTCGCTTCTCCGACTTCACGCTTCATACGACCGACAATCCCGTCGACTTGTGCGACATAGCCGTAATACGTCCCGGACTGCATCGCTTGAATTGTATTTTTCCCAACGACCGTAGGTGGTGTCGCGAGCTCGATGCGCGGCAACTTGGCCGCCCGTTGATAGAGCGCCTCGACCGAAATCATGATCCCCGGTGAAATGATGCCTCCGTGATAACGGCGGTTCTCATCAATATAGCAGTACGTCGTCGCCGTTCCGAAATCGACGATGATGAGCGGTCCATCATATTTGGCAATTCCAGCGACCGCGTTGACGATGCGGTCTGCACCGACTTCGCGCGGATTATCGACATGAATGTCGAGACCGGTTTTCACGCCGGGACCGACGACAATCGGCCGGACATTAAAATAACGTTGCGACATCTGTTCGAGCGGAAAGATGACCGGTGGAACGACCGAAGACAGAATCACGCCGTCAATCTGATCGAACGAGACGTTCGAATGATCGAACAGTGATTTCACGAGCATGCCGTATTCATCGGTTGTTTTCGTACGGTCTGTCGAGATGCGCCAATGATGGACGAGCGTCTCGCCGTCATACATCCCAAGGACAATATTTGTATTCCCAACATCAATCACTAAAATCATGATAGCGTTCCTCACTTTGTTGTCAATTACAGTTCGCTCGAATTATAACACGAAAAAAGACGAATGCCTTGTTTAGGGCATTCGTCTCTTACACTTAGCGTGATTCGTTATTCGGGCGTTCCGTCGGCGTCGCTTCCGGCTTATCGCCTTCAGGGACCACGTCAGGCTTCGCTTCTTGAACGACTCCAGGCTGATCGATGACTTGTCCGTGCTTGACGGCCGCCTCATCTTTTTTCGCTTCGTCGCTTGCATCATCTTTCGATGGTTCAGACGGCTCTTCCGGTTCGTGTGGAAGATATTCGCGCGTCTTAATCAAGTGACGAATCTGTTTCGAATCGAGCGTCTCAACTTCGAGCAACGTCTTCGCGACGAGTTCGAGATCGTCTTTACGATCCGTCAAGATTTGTTTCGCTTTCGCGTAACAACGGTTGATGATATCCCGGATTTCGAGGTCGATATCTTGTGCAATCGCATCCGAGTAGTTTTGTTCCGTTTGGAAATCACGGCCGAGGAAGACTTGTCCCCCATGGTTCGATCCAAGTTGGAGCGGTCCGAGCTTGTCGCTCATCCCGTAATCCATGACCATCTTCCGCGCGATACCAGTCGCACGTTGGAAGTCATTGCTGGCTCCTGTTGACACTTCACCGAAGATGACGTCTTCCGCCACACGGCCCCCGAGGAGACCGACGATTTTATCTTCAAGCTCAGGTTTCGTCATGAAGTAGCGATCTTCTTTTGGAAGCATGACGACATAACCGCCTGCGTTACCGCGAGGAACGATTGTCACTTTATGCACTTCATCTGCATTCTCAAGTTCAATCCCGATAATCGTATGACCTGCTTCATGATAGGCGACGATTTGTCGTTCTTTCTCCGAGATGACACGGCTCTTCTTAGAAGGACCAGCGATGACGCGGTCAATCGCTTCCTCGACATCCACGACTGATACCGCTGAACGGTCAGACCGGGCTGCGACGAGCGCTGCTTCGTTCAATAAGTTTTCAAGGTCGGCACCTGAGAACCCAGGCGTCCGCTGCGCAATCGACTTCAAGTCGACTGTCGAATCGAGCGGTTTGTTGCGCGCATGAACTTTAAGGACTTCTTCACGCCCTTTGACATCTGGACGATCAACCGTGATTTGACGGTCGAAACGACCTGGACGAAGCAAGGCTGGGTCAAGAATATCCGGACGGTTTGTCGCGGCAATCATGATGATGCCCTCGTTGTCACTGAATCCATCCATCTCAACAAGCAATTGGTTAAGCGTTTGCTCACGCTCGTCATGGCCACCACCAAGACCGGCACCACGCTGGCGTCCGACCGCATCAATTTCATCGATGAAGATGATACACGGTGCGTTCTTTTTCGCATTCTCGAACAAGTCACGAACACGTGACGCCCCGACACCGACGAACATTTCGACGAAATCAGAACCTGAGATTGAGAAGAACGGTACACCGGCTTCTCCTGCAGCTGCACGAGCGAGCAATGTTTTACCTGTTCCCGGAGGACCGACGAGCAAGACACCTTTCGGAATCCGTGCCCCGAGTTTCGAGAACTTACGTGGGTCTTTCAAGAATTCAACGACTTCGATGAGCTCTTGTTTTTCTTCGTCTGCTCCGGCGACGTCTTTAAACGTCACACGGCGCTTCTCTTGGTCGTATAGTTTGGCCTTCGATTTCCCGAAGTTCATCACACGACCGCCACCGCCGCCACCTTGGGCTTGGTTGAGCAAGAAGAAGAATAAGATGAAGATGATGATGAACGGTAAGATCGCGAATACGATGCTGAACCAGCTACCACTCGACTCTGCTTCTTCGATTTGGATGTCGGTATCCGCGCGAAGCGACGAGAGCACTTCGGCGTATTCGGCCTCGTTGGCCGGGATATTCGTTTCAAAACGCTGATCTTCGTCTCCTGTTAGATCTCCTGTAATTGAGATGGCTCCCGGAATTTCTTGTACGGTTGCCGTTTCAATCCGACCTTCTTCCACATATTCCAAGAACTTCGAATACGTAAGCGTCTCGCTCTGGCTATTCGGGTTTTGTAAATATTGAAGGAACAAGATCAAGGCTAGGAAAATCACACCGAAAACTAAGGTGTTTTTCACTGCACGATTCATTCTCTGCCTCCTATTCCGAGAAACGATGTTCTCGCCCATTCAGTATATGTGTATACTTTGGGTATTTCTTTTATCTTAACACGACGCATTTTCAAAAGAAAAACGTTAGCCCCCGTAAATGCTCGGCTTGAGCACACCGACGTACGGAAGGTTACGATATTTCTCTTCGTAATCGAGACCATAGCCGACAACAAACTCGTGCGGAATAACGAAACCGCTATAATCTGCCGACAATCCGTTCTTGCGGCCCGTCGGTTTATCGAGAAGCGTCACGATTTTAACCGATTTGGCTTTGCGGTACTTGAGCAAGTCGACGAGATAGCCGAGCGTAAGTCCACTATCAATGATATCTTCTACAATCAAGATGTCGCGTCCTTCTACAGATGTATTTAAATCTTTCTCAATTTTAACTTCACCCGTCGATGACGTTCCGCCATGGTACGTCGACACGTCCATGAAATCCATTTCTAAATGGATGTCCATTTCTTTGACGAGGTCTGACATGAATGGCATCGCACCTTTTAACACGCAGACGAGGAGTGGAAACTCTTCTTTATATTCTTCGCTAAGTGTTGTAGCGAGTTCTTTCACTTTACCTTGAATTTCTTCGCTTGAAATCAGTACTTTCTCCATATCGTTCATTAATGACATCTTAAAATCCTCCTCTTTCTTATCCGACACAATCATCATTTTACCATTAATCGTGGGCACATCGCACCCGACTTATCCGGAAAATCGGAAACTCTTACCCCTACTATAGCGATAATCCGTCCCGTTGCGTCAACTACCAATGGGACGAATGGCCGTTTTTCTCGCGGAATCTTCGCGTCAATGAAGATGCGGGCGACTTTTTTCGTCCCGATGGACAGTTTCATCGCGTCCCCAGCCTCGACAGAGCGGATGATCAACGGCAACTCGATTGCCTCGAGCGGGATGCCTTCCGTATCATCCTCAACGTCTAGTGAGAATAACGAAGTCCCGAACACTACATGTGCTGGGAAGGTCGTTACCACTTGTTTGTGTGGGGCTAGGAGCGATTGACCAGTTGCCTGTAACGATAAGAGCCCGTCTTGTTTCCGCAGGCCCCATGGCCCCTCTAAGTCGAAGTGGCCAGAACCTTGGGCACTCGTTAACAGACGGTCGATCGCGGTCCCCACCTCTACCCCGTAGCGCATTGATAGCAGGCGCCCGACGGTGTATCGTTCGACAGGATTTAGACACATTAAGTTATCCAATTTCACGTGAAACGCTTTCATCTCGAGCCGCACGTTGTCCTGGATCCAATTCTCCATCTGTCGGTAGCGGGTCCGCCACAGTTCGCGTTGATGCCGAGCTGTTTCGCTCACAACTTGAACAAGATCCGGTTGCGACGCGAGGAGCTGGGGCACGATCTGATGCCGCACTTGATTGCGCAAATATTCGGTCGTGGCGTTGCTTGCATCTTCTCTCCATTCAAGTCCGTATCGTTTGGCATAGGCAATCAATTCCCGCTTCGGTTCCGATAAGAGCGGACGAACGAGTTCTCCTCCTGCGAACGGACGACGCTCGGGAATTCCCGTCACTTCGATGACGTTACGCTGCAGTTGGATGAGGACGGTCTCGAGTTGGTCGTCCGCGTGATGGGCCGTCATCAGTTGTGTATAGCCGAACTTCTGCATAACCTGTTCAAAGAACGCATATCGTGCCGTCCGGTAACTCGCCTGCGAACCGCCATCCGGAAAAGTGAGTCGCTTTCCGTGAAATGGAACCCCATAGGATGCGGCGAGACATTGCACGAACCGATATTCCTCGTCCGATTCGGGACGTAACCCATGATGGACATGGGCCACGCCCACTTCCATACCGGTTCGAATGACTCGATCCAATAAGACGATCGAATCGACCCCACCGGACACGGCAACCAATACTTTCGTCATCCGTCCGCCTCCTTGATATAACAAAAGAAGCCATCTCGAGTGAGATGGCTTCTTTTCGCTTAGGTAAGTGACCCGTACGGGATTCGAACCCGTGTTACCGCCGTGAAAGGGCGGTGTCTTAACCGCTTGACCAACGGGCCTAAATAAAATGGTAGCGGCGGAGGGAGTCGAACCCACGACCTCACGGGTATGAACCGTACGCTCTAGCCAGCTGAGCTACACCGCCATGTTATTGTTGTGTCCTAAGCACATTTTCTATAATAACCAGTACCCACGTCAGTGTCAATTCTTTTTTAAAAGTTTTTTCACAAAAAAATCGTGTATAGTGTCGTCTTATCCACTATACACGATTTTCAGTTCGTTGTGCATCACGCTTCTGACGTCGTCAGCCGATATTTTTTCTTCCAGGCGATGCGGAAATATCCCCAGAGCAAGAAGAAGCAAGCGGTCGAGACGGACGCCAAATAGACGATCGCTTGTTGCAAGTAACTCCAGCCGTCCGCTGACAGGATTTCTTTATAGCCCGAGACGGTATACGTCATCGGTAACCAGGCGTTGAACGGTTGAAGGGCGCTCGGAATCAGTTCGAGCGGGAACGTTCCAGCCGACGTCGTCAATTGAAGGATCAATAAGACGATGGCGACGAAACGCCCCGGATTTCCGAGCGTCGTGACGAGCAGCTGCACGATTAAAAGGAACGTGATGCTGACGAGCCAACTGAATCCGAAGAACTGGAGCGGTGCATCGACTTCAAGTCCGAGCAACATGACCATCGCCACATCCAAGACGAGCGCTTGAATAAATCCGACGACGAGCAACACACCCGATTTTGAGACGAGCCATGACAGACTGCGTTTCGGTTTTCCAGCTGGATCGTACAGCGGATAGACAATCGAGAGCAAGAGAGCCCCGACGAATAGTCCGAGTGACATGAAGTACGGTGCAAAACCTGTTCCGTAGTTCGGGACTTTGTGAATCGAGTCGTTGACGACCGTGACCGGTCCGGCCATCATGTCGACGTTATCGTCTCGGATGTCGATTGCGGCCGCTTCGGCCCCATCGGCGAGCGCGTCCCGTAACTTGCTGTTACCAGCCGCAAGTTCGGACACTCCGTCTGCGAGCTGGTCGCTACCTGACTGAAGGTCTTTACCGCCCTCTGCCAAACGTACAGCCCCGTTCGCGAGTGTATTCGTGCCCGCGCCGGCGCTCTTCGCCCCGTCCGCGAGTTTCGAACTCCCCTCTGACAAGGCGCCCGTCGCCTCGGTCAACTGCGTACTGCCGGACGCGAGTTCGGCGGTCCCGTCTTTCAACGCTCCGACGCCGGCATTTAAGCGATTGCTTGCCGAAGCCAACTCTTTCGAACTCACGGCTGCCGTTTGCGCCCCTTGTTCCACTTGTGTCGACCCATCCGCCAACGCCTGTGCCCCGCTTGCGAGCTCGGCTTGTCCGTCACGTAACGTCACCAGTCCCGAAGCGAGTTCATTGGCACCAGCCTCCGCTTGCGTCAATCCGTCACCGAGCGCGGCCTGCCCTTCTTTCACACGCGTCGCTCCCGTGGACAGTGCATCGAATCCAGCTGCCGTCGCTGTTTGACCTTCCGCCAATTGGGCCACAATCGCCTGTAGCATCTCTGGTGAAGCAGGTTGCCCTGCCTCAGCGAGTGCTGACAGCTGGGCCATCAACTGATCTTGACTGGCCAACATTTCCGTCTTCATCTGACCAATCCCGGCCACAAGTTCCGTCTCTCCTGCCATCAAGGCGGCATTTCCTTCTTTCGCCGCCGTCATCGCGGCCGCCAATTCATTTGAACCGGCACTCAATTGCTCACTGCCGTCCTTCGAACGCTGAATCCCGGCCGCGAGTTGTTGAACGCCTTGATTGAGAGAAGCCGTCCCGCTGTGCAATTCCTCCAACTTCGAGGCGAACGTGCCTGTCCCTTCGACAAGTTGGCTCGTTCCGTCTTGAAGGGCAGACGCCCCGTCATTCACTTGACGTGCCCCGTCTGATAAGGCGGCGCTACCTGCATAAACTTGCTGGCTTCCCTTCGCCAATTCCGTCGTCCCTGTCTCGAGTTGGGCCACACCTTCATTCAACCGACTCGCCCCGTCAGCCAATTCTTGTTGTTTTGAAGCGAGCAATGCGGTCCCGTCGGCCAATTGGGTCGCCCCCTGTTCGGCCGTCTGCGATCCATCTGCCAGTTTTCCCGCCCCAGCCGCCGCTTCATCGAGTCCAGCAGCGGCATCTTGAATCCCGTCACGCATCGCACTGACGTACTGTTTCGCGACTTCGGTCGACAGTTCACCTTTCACTTGCTCCATCGCGGAACCGCCGATTTGAGCCGCTAAAAAGTTATACGATTCATTGGCGATATATTTGAGTTCGAGCTTCTCAGGTTGTTCACTGAGAGCCGTCGTCGCTTTTTCTGAGAAGTTTGCCGGAATCTCAATCGCCATGTAATAGTCATGATCGTTCAACCCTGACTCGGCTTCTTGTTTCGTCGTCTCGATAAATTCGAACGCCTCAGACGTCTTTAACTTCTCAACGAGTTCGTCCCCGACGGCAAGTTGCTCCCCGTCGAACGTCGCTCCCTGGTCTTCGTTCACGATCGCCACCGGCAAGTCTTTCATCTGTCCATACGGATCCCAAAACGCCCATAAGAACATCCCGGCATACATGAGCGGTACGAGTGCGACCGCGAGAATCGGGACCCAGACCCGAGGATTCTTCCCGATGCTTCTCCATTCCGCCAACCACAGTTTCCATCCATTCATTTTCATTCTCACCTTTCACTTATAAAACATAACTATTTTTTCATGTTACCTATTGTGCTCGCTTCCTCGAAAAAATGCAACCCTTTTTAGTTATTTTTCATAACAAAAAAGAATCAAAAAAAAACCACAGACTATAAAAGTCTGTGGTTCGTCGTCTTCTTGAGGAAGACCGTCTATCGTTACGAGTAGAAGCTGATGGTTTACGAAGGGTTACCCGCGCTTGGCTCCACGTCCACCGCGTTTTGAGTCGGTTTGACGTTTTAACGTCGTCAAGCGCTCGTCGCTGTCTTTCAAGAACTTGCTCATCAACGTATCGAACGTTTCTGGCTCACGGCGTACTTCGCGACGTCCGCCGCCGCCACGTGGACCGCCACCGCGTGGACCGCCGCCACCGCGTGGGCCACCTTGTCCTGGACCACCTGGGCGTGGGCCGCCTTGACCCGGGCCGCCTGGGCGTGGGCCACGAGAGAAACGCTCGCCGGCTGGACGCTCTGGACGTTCACTGACAGGGCGATCGACGGCCTTTTTGATAGACAACCCGATTTTGCCATCTGTTTCGACGTTCAAGATTTTGACCGTCACTTCTTGACCGACCGTTAGCACTTCATTGATGTCTTTGACGTAAGAATCTGCCACTTCACTGATGTGCACCAAACCCGTTTTGCCATTTGGAAGTTCTACGAACGCTCCGAAATGCGTAATCCCTGTAACCTTACCTTGTACCTTGCTTCCTACTTCAATTGACATAAAATAATGTACTCCTTTTTTTGATTGATTCCCTACAATTATACGAGTCGATTCGTCAACGGTCAACGAACCCACTTATTCCTCTGGTGAGAAGTAAAAAATAATCTCGCCATCTTTCGAGAACAACAGCTCGTTGCGCGCTAGATTAGCGATGTATTCTTCGTCTTGTAAACGCTCGACCTGCTCTTTCAGTTCTGATTGTTCGTTCTTCGTTTCCCGAAGTTCGACTTGCGCTTCATTTTGTTTCCGTTCTTGCTCGGACACATATCCGACTTTCGAGAAGTAACTCTGACCGATGAAGACAACCATTAACAAAAAGAGAAGTGAGGCCGCAGCCAGGCGGCGTCGAAGATGGATACGTCGCCGGTTCTGTTCTTTTTCCAGCTGTTCTCTCCGTTCATCAAGAGCCCGAATCCGCTGTTTGCGTTCCATCGGGTTACGTCCATTCATCGAATCACCTTCCTCCTGTCCTGTTACGTTCAGTATACCTTTTTTTTACGCTTCCGTACCACTGTTCACCTTTTCTTCTTTGAGCAGGCGGTACATTTCTTTCGCATCCTCTTTGCGGGCATGCTCGGCAATCGAGTCAATGACGACCGTAACGAGCTTGTTCCCGAATCGAATTTGCAACTCGTCACCGACTTTGACGTCGGTGCTCGCTTTCGCTACTTGTCCGTTCAATTGAATCCGGCCTTGGTCGGCGACTTCTTTCGCCAACGTACGCCGCTTAATCAAGCGGGATACTTTCAAAAACTTGTCTAGTCTCATAATCCCTTCTCCTTCGCTTCATCCCAGAGCCGATCCATCTCTTCGAGCGTCATCTCTTCGAGGGAGCCGTTCGCTTCAATGTATTCGAATCGTCTCTTAAATTTTTGATTGGTTCGTTCGAGCGCCTGTTCGGCGTTCAACTTGAAATAGCGCGCCACGTTGACGATTGAGAAGAGGACATCGCCAAGTTCTCGTTCATCTTCAGGCTGACTTCTCCACTCGTGGAGTTCTTCTTCCAATTTCTCAAACGCGCCTTGAACATCGTCCCATTCGAAACCGACTTGCGCAGCTTTTTTCTGCAATTGCTCGGCCCGCATCAAACCAGGTTGCGTCATGAGAACACCATCTAGCTGCGATTTTCTCTTTTCCCCTTTTTCCACTTGTTTAATCGCATTCCAATTCGTCACCACTTCATCGGCATCATCGACCTTCACATCCCCGAACACATGAGGATGACGGCGGACCATCTTCTCACTGACGGTGCCAATGACGTCTCGGATATCAAAATAGCCTTCGTCCGCTCCGATTTGGGCGTGGAGCATGACTTGGAGTAACACATCACCGAGCTCTTCGACAATCGCATCATCGTCTTCCGTATCGATTGCTTCAATCAATTCATACGCTTCTTCGAGCAAATATTTGCGGAGCGACTCATGCGTCTGTTTCCGGTCCCACGGGCAGCCGTCCGGACCGCGGAGCGTCGCGATGATGTGCTTCAACGTCGAAAATTCGCGCGCCAAATGCGTCTCGTCCGTCAACGGCGGCACATAGAGCGTCGTCAAGTTGTCGACTTCTGCCACGCGGTCCATCTCGTAGAGCGGGATTTCACTGACCCGCTCATGTTTCGTTCCAGCGGCTGTCACGAGTTTGACGATATGCTCATCCGGATATCGTTCCATCAATTGGACTTTCACGTCTCCGGCCACGAATCCGTCATACACTTGACCAATCAATACGTGTTGGGTCACTTGAATCCGTTCGACATCGAGCGCCGTCGCATCGAGTAATTGGAAGCCGTTGATTGGATCGATGCGGAGGGCTTGGAACATGGCGTCCAAAAAGCTCTGACCGCCGAGGAACGTGACGTCCGCACCTTGTTCGACGAGCAGCTCGACCGTCCGCTCCGCCACGAACGGATGCCCCGGTACGGCATAGGTGATGGCTAGCTCTTCGCTCTTTTCAAGCAACGTCTCAACGATTTGTCGGTAGACGTCCTCGAACGTGTCACTCGCCTCGTAAATCGAATCAAACGATTCGAACGTCACGCCTTCCGCCTCAAGTTCGCTGACGACAGGGTGTTCTTTCGTGCGCAACCATACGAGCGGTTGCTGCTTCAAATGACGATAGACACCGAGCGGTAGTTGATCAAGTTCGCCAGACCCGAGGCCGACGACCGTAATTCCGTAACTCATATCAGTTCTCCTTTTTTTCTAGCAGATTGATGAGACGACCTCCGAACGGAATCATTTCCCATTCTTCTATCGTCAAAATTTGTTCTTTCCATAACCGCCAGACATAAATGCCGGCCCCAAGCACGAGCATGAAGACGAGCCAGACGAGGGCATCGAGACGATGCGTCAGCCCATCCATTGCCATGACGTTCAAGCCGAGCAAGATGACGCCCATCGGCGCCACCGCTTTGACGAGACGTCCATAATGTCGAAACCGGAGCATGCCGAGCGGGATGATTTGGTCGAGCCGATTGAAATTGAAACCGGCCATCGCTAAAAAGGCAATCGAGGTCCCGAGGGCAGCCCCCGCGATGCCATAGTAAGGGACGAGCCACAAGTTGCTGCCGAGCTTCACGCCGATGGCGAGAATCATACCGACAGCAGCTGTGCGTTCCCGGTCAATCGCCTGTAGACACGTCATGCTCGCCACGGCAAGCGACGCGGCGAACGTACTCGTCGAGAGCAAGACGAGCGCTGTCGTCCCGGCCGCGTTTTCAAATAGCGCGACATTCAACGGGAACATGACACCCATCAAGCCGATTGTGGCCGCAGCAGCGACCGTTGTCGTCACGCGAATCATCGAACTGAGTCCGGAAGAGGTCGCTTCTATACGACCGGCACGATAATGCCGCACCAAGTTCGGGACATTTGCCATTCCGAGCGCCGTCGTGAAAAGAATCGCAAATTGAACGAGCGGATAGCCTCGGTCAAATACCCCTTTCCCGACTTTCGCCGCATAATCCCCGCCCATCAGATTGACAATCGTGAACGAGTCGACGAGTTGCATCCATAAAATTCCGAGCGAGGCGAAACCGACGGCAAACCCCGTCGTCAGTAAGATTCGAAGGACAGACCGCAACGTCGCGGGTTGTACCGGTACGAGCCGTAACTGCTTCGCCCATAATGACAAGATGACGATGGCGATGACACCTCCGACGAGCGTCGCCCCATACGCGTATCGACTGAGCGTATAGGCGTCTTGACCGAAGCGCACGCCAATCAACAAGGCGACGAGTAAGACCGTGACGCGAACGAGGTTCTCAAGCACTTGAGAAATCGCACTCGGCCGCAAGTCATCGACAGCCTGAAATGAACCGCGGAGCACGGCCAAAGCCGGCATGAGTAAATAACTCAGGCTGATGATCCGCAGCGTCGGTGCGAGTTCCATGTCCCCGAGGAGACGAGCGATGACCGGTGCTAGCATCCACATCGTGACGACAAGGATGACGGCTAGACCGAACAAGACATAAAAACTGCCCCATAACACCTCGAGCTTTCGCCTCGGTCCATGGGCCCCGACACCGATTTTGGCAATCACTACCGGCATCGCATACATGCCGAGCGAAGCGACGATTGCGGCAAACGGATACACGGTTTGATAAGCATACAACCCGAAGTCTCCGGCGATATTTTGGTAAGGGACTCGGTACGCGAAACTGATGAACTTTGAAAGATAGCCCGCGAGCGCAAATAAGACGACGCCGGTCGCAAACTTACTTGGCGACCGCATGCGCCAACCTCTTCACGAGCTCCTCAAGCACCGTATCGGCATCGTTCAACAGTTCGACGACCGGCATGCGGCCACTGAGCGACAATTTGAGGGCGCCGTTGTCTTGTCCGACACCGAGTTTCCGACCGAGTGGCATCGTCCATTCCATGAATGACGGGACATCGAGCGCCGTCGTTGATTCGAGCGACAATACCATCTCGATGCGGCCCGGCGACTGCTTGATGCGCGCCACTTTCGCCATCTCGCCATAGATGCGCAGACGCGTCAGTTGGATGAGTAGCGCGACCGGTTCCGGGAATTCGCCGAACCGTTCAATCAACTCGTCTTGGAGGGCGAACAACGCCTCTGGTGTATCGACATACTTGAAGCGTTTGTACATCTCGATTTTCAATTCGCTGTCCGATAAATAGTCGTCCGGAATGTACGCATCCGCTTGGAACGCGATTTCTGGTTTGAAGACGACTTGTTTCGCCTGTCCGCGCATCCGGTCTTTCCGTTCCTCGATGGCTTCGGACAACATCTGCGAGTATAAGTCGAACCCGACCGAATCGATGAACCCGGACTGTTGGGCTCCGAGCAGATTGCCGGCGCCGCGAATCGATAAGTCGCGCATCGCAATCTTGAACCCGCTCCCGAGCTCCGTGAACTCTTTGATGGCCTGTAGCCGACTCTCCGCTACCTCCGTCAAACGCTTGTCTTTCCGATACGTGAAGTAGGCGTAGGCGATCCGGTTGGAACGGCCGACGCGACCACGCAACTGATACAGCTGTGACAGCCCCATCTTGTCCGCATCGTGGACGATGAGTGTGTTCACGTTCGGGATATCGATGCCGGTCTCGATGATCGTCGTCGAGACGAGCACGTCCGCCTCTCCTTCAAGGAAGCTGATGAGCTGGCTCTCGAGTTCGGTCTCGGTCATCCGACCGTGTGCCGTCGCAATGCGTGCTTCCGGTAACAAGGCCCGAATCTCTTCTGCCTTCCGCTCGATACCTTCGACGCGGTTGTAGAGGAAGAATGCCTGTCCGCCTCGCGCGAGTTCGCGCTCAAGTGCTTCCCGCAAGACGATACCATCGTATTCCATGACGTACGTCTGCACCGGGTAGCGGTTCTCTGGCGGTGTCTCGAGGACCGACAAGTCTCGGATGCCAATCATCGACATATGGAGTGTCCGCGGAATAGGTGTCGCCGTCAGCGTCAGGACGTCGATATTCGTCTTCAACTGTTTGAGCCGTTCTTTATGTTTGACCCCGAACCGTTGCTCTTCATCGATGATGACGAGACCGAGGTCGGCGAACGTCACGTCTTTCGACAAGACGCGGTGCGTCCCGACGACGACGTCAATCGTTCCTTCCTTCAAGCCTTTCTTCGTCGCCGCCATCTCACTTTTAGAGCGGAAGCGGCTCATGACGGAGACGTTAATTGGAAATTCACTGAACCGTTCAAGCATCGTCTCGTAATGCTGTTGCGCCAGCACGGTCGTCGGAACGAGGAACGCGACTTGCTTCCCAGCGAGCACGGCTTTGAACGCGGCTCGAATCGCCACTTCTGTTTTGCCGTAACCGACATCGCCACAAAGGAGACGATCCATCGGCCGTGACCGTTCCATATCCGCTTTGATTTCAGCGATGGAGCGGACTTGGTCTTCCGTCTCCGCATACGGGAACGAGCTTTCGAACTGACTCATCTCCTCGTCATCACCCGGGAACGCGTAGCCGACGGACGCTTCACGCGCCGCGTACAGCTTGATCAGTTCATCGGCGATGTCTTCCACCGATTTGGCGACTTTCGATTTGACCTTCTTCCACTCAGTCCCGCCGAGTTTGTAAATCTTCGGCTCTTTGCCTTCGGCCCCGACATACTTTTGAACGAGATCGATTTGATCGACGGGGACGTACAGCGCATCGTCGCCGGCATAGACGAGATGTAAGTAGTCTTGATGAATGCCGCCGACTTCAATCGTCTTGATGCCCAGGTACTTCCCGATTCCGTGATGGATGTGGACGACGTGGTCGTTCGGCTTCAATTCTTGGTAACTTTTAATCCGTTCGGCGTTCGTCAAATTCTTCGTCTGACGTTTCCGCTTCGTGACGCGCTTGAACAGTTCTTCTTCGGAAACGACGACGAGACGACTCGTCGAGAGTTCAAAGCCGCCTTCGATTTGGCCGATCATGACATGAACGTGACGCGGCAACAGCTCACCGTCCACATTTGTGAACGTGGATGAGATTCCATAATCGTCAAGTAGCTCCACCACTTTATCGGCCCGTGTTTGATCGCCTGCCAAGAAGACGATACGATGGTCACCTTGTTGCCACCGTTCGACTTCTTGTTTCAACAAGTGCATCTGCCCATGGAACGCCGGGAGAGGGCGACAGCTGAGGTGGACCGTGTTCGTCTCCGGAATCCCGGACCGTCGTGACGGTAACAAGGAGAACGCGACTTGTTTCAACGTCCGGAATACTTTATGCATTGGGACGGCGAGCGTGTAGTTGCTGACCGACTCCCCTCGTTCGATGAGCGACGAGAACCATTCCGCTTCCTCGCGGTCTTGCACGTCGGCAGCATCTTCAATCCGTGCCACTTCATCTAACATCAAGACCGCTTCCGCCCCGACATAATCGAGGAGCGTCGAGCTATACAGGAGCGGTGTGTACTTCCCAACTTTTTCAGGAGCCTCGCCTCGACCGAACTGTTCGATGTCCCGGGCGATTCCATCTTCGAGCGCTTGCCGGATCGTCTCGGTCTCGATGAGCGAGAGCGTCCGCTCGTATTGACGTTCGAGTGCTTGTCCGGCCTGCTGCAACTGGTCGCGTGAGGCGATGAACTCGGTGGCGGGTGGGATGACCGCTTCGCCGACGACACCTAGCGAACGCTGCGTCTCGGCATCAAACGTAAAGATGGAATCGACTTCGGTGTCGAACAAATCGATACGATACGGGCGCGCTGCCGTGAGCGGATAAACGTCTAAAATACTGCCGCGGACGGAGAATTCACCCGGTGCGGTCACGGTGGCCGTCCGTTCATAACCGAGCGTGATGAGTGTCTCGGCGAACGGCTTTAAATCAAGCTCTTGTCCAGGTTTGATGTGATGATGGCTCATCTGCCAGTCTGACGGGTTCGGGATATAACGGCGCAAGCCACCGAGAGGCACGACAATGACGCCTCCCGTTTCGTCAAGGAGACGTGTCCGAGCCTCAATCCGAGCGGCAAGCAGTTCTGGGCTCGATGTGAGGGATAGTTCGCCAGCGAGCGTCTCATCAATCGGATAAAGCAACGTTTTGCTCGGACCGATGAGCGACTCGAGTTGATCGTACATTTTTTGAGCTTGATACATGTTATGCGTGACGACGACGAGACGTCTCGGCGAATTTTTCGCCAAACCCGCCAATACAAGCGCCTTTGCACTTGTCGTTAATCCGGTGACGAGTTGTCGATCGACTTTCGGCAACCGCTCCCGAATCACATTCGTCTCAGGTAACGTCACCATGAATTTCTCTAAAGCATTCATTTGTTTTCCTCCACCTCATACGACAAAAAAGGGTACGTTGACCCTTTAGTTATATCGATTCATGAGCGCAATCCATTCAGTATCCACAAAATCGGTTGCGGCGGACACAGCTTGATCGAGCGTATCATTTAATTCTGGCATGTCTTCTTTACGGTAGTTCATAAGCACCCAATCGACCACTTTAATCGGATGCGGCGGACGGCCGATTCCCAGTTTCAGACGTTTAAAGTCTTGTGTGCCTAAATGCTGAATCAACGACTTGATGCCGTTATGTCCGCCGGCACTGCCTTTCGGACGGAACCGCAGTTTTCCTGGGACCATGTCCAAGTCATCATAAATGACGAGCAAGTCGTCAATCTCAATCTTATAATAATCTAAAATCGGACGGACCGACTCGCCTGATAAATTCATATACGTGAGCGGTTTGACGAGGACGACACGTTCTCCATTGATTCTTCCCGTTCCAATCAATGCTTTAAACTTGGTTTCATCGAGTTTGATCCCATGTTTGTCGGCAAGGCGATCAATCGCCAAAAATCCGACGTTGTGACGGGTCATCTCATACTTTTTGCCTGGATTCCCGAGGCCGACGATACATTTCATCTTATTCCTCCTGAACAAAAAAGCCCAAAGGCGAACGCCTTCGGGCCTCGTTTTTTTAATCGAACAGTGTGCTCACCGATTTGTGCTCGTGGACACGCATGATCGCTTCTCCAAGCAAACGGGCAACCGACATCTGCTTGATTTTGCTTGAACATTCGCGACCTTCTAAATCGATCGTGTTCAAAACAACAAGTTCCTTGATTGACGAGTTGTCGATCCGTTCCATCGCCGGTCCAGATAACACTGGGTGTGTACACGAGGCGTACACTTCTTTTGCACCAGCTTGGACGATGGCATCGGCCGCGAGCGTGATTGTTCCAGCTGTATCGATGATGTCATCGATCAAGATGGCCGTCTTGCCTTCAACACTGCCAACGATGTTCATGACTTCAGCCACGTTCGCTTCAGGACGACGCTTGTCGATGATGGCGATTGGAGCCTTCAAGCGTTCGGCAAGCTTACGGGCACGCGTGACGCCACCGTGGTCCGGTGAAACGACGACAATGTCTTTCGCTTTAAATTCATCTGTCTCAAAATACGTCGAGATGAGTGGAACACCTAATAATTGGTCTACTGGGATATTGAAGAAACCTTGGATTTGAGCAGCATGCAAGTCCATCGTGATTAAACGCGTGGCACCTGCAACCGTCAATAAATCAGCGACAAGTTTCGCTGTAATCGGCTCACGTGAGCGCGCCTTGCGGTCTTGGCGAGCGTAACCGTAGTATGGCATGACCACGTTAATCGTCCGAACCGATGCTCGTTTCAACGCATCGATCATGACGAGTAACTCCATGAGCGTTTCGTTCACCGGTGAGCTCGTCGATTGAATGATGTACACATCATCGCCTCGCACGCTCTCCTCGATGTTGATGTAAAGTTCTCCGTCGCTAAACCGCTTCACTTGGCAATCGCTGAGCGGGATGCCAATTTCCTTGGCAATCTCTTCGGCGAGTGGGCGGTTTGAGTTTAAGCTAAATAGGCGAATTTCACGTTCATATACAGTAGACATGTTTAGGATTCTCCTCCATCGTTTTCCATAATAATAGGCAGCAACTTATCGTTTCGTGTAACCTTCTTTATTCGTTTGGCGTTCGCGTGCAATCGCAAGCGCCTCTTCAGGAACGTCATCCGTGATCGTCGAACCGGCTGCTACGATTGAGCCTTTTCCGACTTTCACCGGAGCGATCAAGTTCACATTGCAGCCGACGAATGCATCGGCTTCGACGACCGTTTCGAACTTGTTCTTGCCATCATAGTTGACCGTAATCGAGCCACAGCCGAGGTTGACGCGTTCCCCGATCGAAGCATCTCCGATATAGCTGAGATGTGATGCTTTCGCACCGTCTCCGAACGTTGATTTTTTGATTTCCACGAAGTTACCGACGCGCGTATTCGCGCCGAGGACTGCTTGTTGACGAAGGTGGGCGAACGGCCCGACCTGTGCTTCAGTTCCGACACGGCTGTCACTTACGACCGATTGACGAACCGCCGTACCGTCTTCGATGACGCTATTGCGGATATCTGAATTTGGACCAATCACGCACTCTGAACCGATAATCGTTTTCCCGAGAATGACCGTCCCTGGATAGATGATCGTATCCGAACCGATGACGGCATCTGGTGAGATGTATGTCGAAGCTGCATCCATGAATGTGACACCTTCACGCATGAGGCGTTCGTTCGTCCGCTTGCGCATGACCGCTTCAGCTTGTGAGAGAGCGACACGATCGTTGACGCCGATCGTTTCATCGAATGTCGGCGCCGTGTGTGCTGCCACGACTTCGCCTGCTTCTTTCGCAATCGAGATGACGTCCGGCAAGTAGTACTCGCCTTGAGCGTTGTTGTTTCCGACTTGCTTCAATGCATCAAACAATAGCTCGTTATCGAACACGTACGTTCCGGTGTTGATTTCACGGATCTCTAGTTCAGTGTCAGACGCATCTTTATGCTCGACAACTTTTGTGACATTTCCGTCTTCCCCGCGGATGACGCGGCCATATCCAGTCGCATCATCAGCAATCGCAGTCAACACGGTCACTTTTGCCTGTTGCGCCTCGTGATGGGCCAACAACGCCTCGAGCGTTTCCGCTGTCAATAGCGGTGTATCGCCGCAAACGACGAGCGTCGCGCCAGGTTTGCCTGCGAGTTCAGCTTCTGCCATCTGTACCGCATGGCCCGTACCGAGCTGTTGTTCTTGGACCGCATACTCCACGCGTGAGCCTAACGTCTCTTGTACCGCTTCAGCCCCATGGCCGACGATGACGATTTGACGACTGACCCCGATCTTGTCGAGTTGATCGACGACGTGTTCGACCATCGGTTTTCCAAGGACCGGATGAAGTACTTTATAAAGCTTCGACTTCATGCGCGTCCCTTTACCTGCTGCCAAAATGACTGCAAAACGATCCATTCTTGATTCGCTCCTATCTCATATCGACTGTAATGTACTCAAATGTTCGGTTTTTTATACATTCAAACCTTATTTACACCGTATCTACTATATCGAAACCATGACGCGGTTTCAACCGTTGTACCTATTCGTAACCAATGAAACGTAAAAAGGCAGCGGAAGGATCCCCCATCCGCTGTCAAATGTTACTCGTTCATGGCATTATATTGGGCTTGCGTCTCGGCGATAGCGACGTCCTCTTGACCGTACGCCTCTAAAACGGCAGCCTCGACTTTCTGACGCATATCTCCATTAATCGGGTGAGCAATGTCACGGAAAATCCCTTCTGGCGTCCGCTTGCTCGGCATCGCTACGAACAGACCGGTACTCCCTTCAATAATTCGAAGGTCGTGTACCACAAATTCGTGGTCGAGTGTAATGGAGGCCAGTGCCTTCATTCTACCTTCCGTCGCGACTTTGCGAATTTTTACGTCTGTGATCTGCATGTTTCGCATCCCCTTTTCATCGTTGTCTGGACCGTGGTGTACTTTCTAAAAGGCTGAGATGATTCCAAGCGAACCGATTGACTTCGTACGAATCTTATACCCTTTCATCATAAAACGAAATCAAATTTTTGCCAATCACTTTAAGAATTGTTCGACGTTTCCACGCGAAATCGTGACGAGACCTTCATCCGAGTCGACGTTCGTCAATTTCATCAAACTGACGTATTCGCTCACCATTTTCTTCTCGGCGCCTTCTGCTTCCATAAGTACGCCGACACCGGCAAGGTTCGCTTCGAACTCGTTCAAGAGACTCATCATCCCGCGAATCGTTCCGCCAGCTTTCATGAAATCGTCAATCAACAGCACGTTCGCACCACGTGGCAAACTACGACGCGCGAGCGCCATCGTGCGAATCGCCTTCGACGAACCGGAGACGTAGTTGATACTCACGGTCGAACCTTCGGTGACACGACTATCGGACCGAACGATGACAAACGGTACCCCGAGTTGCTCGGCGACAGCGTAGGCGAGCGGAATTCCTTTCGTCGCAATCGTCATGACGACATCGACTTTCCGATCGGCGAATACCGAGGCGAAGACTTGGCCCATCGGCTTCACTTGACGCGGGTTACCGAGAACGTCTGTCAAATAGAGGTAGCCTCCCGGAAGCAACCGTTCTGGCTTCGACAACTGTTCACATAGCCCATCGATCATCGAGAGCGACTTATCTTTGCTCCACCCTGGGATGAACATGACGCCACCGGCCGCTCCTGGCACCGTGACCAGTTTACCTGTGCCATCGTGGGCCAACATTTCACTGACGATGACCAAATCTTCACTGATAGATGACTTGGCTGCTTTATAACGGCTCGAAAACATCGATAACGAGACGAGCTGGTGCGGATGGTCCAGCAAATAACGGGTCATATCAACGAGACGACCACTTCTACGAATTTTCATACGGATTCCCCTTCACTTCTTCAATAATAGACGAATGTTCTAAACAGAATATATCATTCTCATTCGTCTTTGTTCAATGTTTTTTGCCGAGAATCCGAACGACGAACACTTCAGGACAAAATCCTTTCAGCCCGTTATAGACACGATGTGCTTTTTGTTCATGCTCAATTAGTGCGAATACGGTCGGACCACTTCCGCTCATGAGCACCCCATCCGCTCCGCAGTGGAGCATCGTTTCTTTGATTTGGCGAACTTCCGGATGAAGTTCGAGCGTGACCGCCTCAAGGGCATTGCCTAAGTTTGCACAGATGCCATCAAAATCACGATCACGAATCGCCGTGACCATCGCCTCGGTATTCGGATGCACAATCTTCTCCATCTCCACCGCGCGATAGACGTCGGCCGTCGACACACCGATTTTCGGTTTCGCCAAGACGACGTAACACGGTGGCGGTGACGGGATTGTCTCTAACTGTTCACCGCGTCCGCGCGCGATGGCTGTTCCCCCCATGACACAAAACGATACGTCCGATCCAACGGCGGCCCCAAGTTCGGCTAACTCTTCTAACGACAGGCCGAGATCGAACAGGTCGTTCATGCCTCGAAGCGTCGCGGCAGCGTCACTCGATCCGCCAGCTAGCCCTGCCGCGACCGGAATCTGCTTGTCCAATACGATTTCGACACCTTGCTTGATGCCAAATCGCTTCCGCAACAACTCGGCTGCACGATACGCCAAGTTCCGGTGGTCATTCGGCACATAGGCATGTTCAGATTGAATCCGAATCTCGTCTGTATCAAGGACGGTCAATTCCAGTCGATCCGATAAATCTACTGTCGTCATTACCATTTCTACTTCATGATAGCCATCTGCCCGCTTCCCAAGGACGTCAAGCGTCAAATTGATTTTTGCCGGCGCTTTCACACTGATCGTGCGCATATCGTTCACCCTTCCCATGTATCTCCTGTTCGCCATTGTACCGTAAACGAGCGCACAAAAAAAGAAGCAGCTGCCAATGCATCCGCCTCTCATTTATCGTTCAATTGCTGAATTCAATTTTAACTGTATCCGTTAGGACATCAGCGTAGCTATATGAGACACGTTCCACGTTATGGTGGTCTTCATCCAATTTGACGACAAACACCGCGGGATACGTCTCAACGAGCGTTCCAAACCGAGTAACGACTTTCTTACGACCGCCGTTTGCTTTCAACGTCAATCGTTCTCCAACATGCGATTCGAGTTTCTGTCTGATTTCTTGCAACGTCTTTGGCATACGCTTCACCTCACTGTTACAAGTATAACACATTCATAAATGAAAATAAAGATTAATATTATATCGATTCGCTATCCGGTCGTCAACTGTTTTTAAGTGGTAAAATTGTGTCCGCTAACCGGGCAAACTCTTCAAGCGAAAGCGTTTCGCCTCGCCGTTTTGGATCGATTTCGGCCTCACCCAAGAGACGTTCGATTTCCATTTTTTTATCTTTGCCCAGGTGGTTCGTCAAGTTATTCAAGATCGTTTTCCGACGTTGCGCGAAACTGGCACGGGCAATCTCGAAAAAGAAGGCTTCATCTTTCACGTCGACCGCCGGTTTGGGACGCATCTTCAACGTGATGACCGCTGAATCGACGTTCGGAGCCGGCATGAACACACTTTTCGGGACGATAAAGCTTACGTTCGCCTCTGCGTAATATTGAATTGCAATCGAGAGAGAGCCGTATGCTTTCGTACCAGGCTTCGCTCCAATCCGCTCGGCAACTTCTTTTTGAATCATCATGACGAGTGAACGGAACTTAATTTGGCTTTCCAGTAAACGCATGATAATTGGCGTCGTCACATAATACGGCAAGTTCGCCACGACCGAGATGTCTTCGATGCCTTGACTGAAAAACTCACGCTCGACGATGGCTTGAATATCGAGCTCGAGCGCATCGCCGTGGATGACATGCACGTGTGGATAAGGAGACATCGTGTCTTCCAAAATCGGAAGCAGACGTTGGTCGATTTCGAGGGCGACGACCTTCTTCGCCCGCTTGGCAGACTGTTCCGTCAATGACCCGATACCGGGACCGATTTCGAGCACCCCGCTCGCCTCTCCCAGCTCCGCGGCGTCCACGATTTTATTCAAAATATTTAAATCGATTAAAAAGTTCTGCCCAAGCGACTTTTTAAACGAGAAGCCGTGACGTTCTAGAATTGATTTCGTGCGTTGAATTGTGGCGATGTCTTTCAATGATTTTCCTCCTCTAACTGAGCCAGTGCTCGTTCCCATTCTTCAATCGTGACCCGTAACGCTTCCACGCGTTTCACAAACTGTTTCGCGTTCGGTTCACCAATGCGAAGTAACACCCCGAGCCGTTTGCGCCGCCGCGCCGCGTCTGGTCCGCCAATCAAATCGGCCTCGAGCACCATCTGACGGGTGACGAGCGGCATGTCAGTCTCAATCCGCTGTTCATACAACGCTTCGAGCACACGGCGAATCGTCGCTGGAGAAGCATACTCGACCCCGATTTTACCGCGCTTGTCTTTCGCTTCGGCTCGAGGGAGATAGGCATGCTTGCACCCTTTGACTTGCTCCTCGACGATGGCCCGGATCCGGTCACCCGGATAATCCGGGTCCGTCAAAATAATCACGCCTCGTGTCTCTTGGGCACGTTTGATTCGCTCGATTGTTTGCTTCGAAACGGCCGACCCGTTCGTCTCAATCGTATCGACGTCATATACTTCCTGTAGCCGCGTCGTGTCGTCTCGACCTTCGACGACGATCACTTCTTGTATCTTTTCACGCATCATCGGTTCCTTCTTTCTCTTCTTGCTTCGGGATGACCCAAATCGTGAGTGGCTGACGCCCAAACGTCACCGCCTCTTCTTTTGAGTCCATCATCACATCGATTTTATTGCCTTTGATGGCACTGCCTGTATCTAAGGCAATCGCCATCCCAAACCCTTCAACGTACACGCGTGTGCCGAGTGGGATGATGGCTGGATCGACCGCGATGATTCGCATGCCTTCATACAGAATCGTGTCCGTCACATCATAACCGCTGCGCGTCAGTACCCTGCCGTCAAACGTAATTGTATCTTCTGCATTGTTCGTATACGCCGTCGCCTCGACGAGAAGCTGTTTCGCAGAGGTGAAATCTAAGACATCCTCGGCTCGAGGCGTCTCTTCGATTTTAATCTCTGCTTCCTCTCGAAACGGGCTCGACGGTTCGGTCGTTGCCGTCTCCTCTTGTTCTTGCTCGGTCTCTTGATTCGCCTCTGGTTCAGCTACGATTCTCGTTCCAAGTTTTATGATTTGAGGGCGTACGGTTCGCAGCGTTTCCACGCTCGTTTCGGTCCGATTTGTAATTGTACCATTTTCCACTGTCAGTGCATACCGCGTCCGTTCGAGTCCAGGGACACCGACTTGAACAACCTCGGTTTCTCCGAGCGCAAGCGTGTCATCCTCTTTTCTGACGATTTCAAATGGGATGAGTCGATTCTCATACTGCACGACGTCTCGACTCACGTTGACCGTGATTGTCATCCCGTCTCGTACTGGTGTCGCCAGAGCCGGTTCGACGGTATCCTTGTCAGAAACCGTCACATTCGCCTCCTGTAGCGCCTGCTCGACAGTTTGAGCCATCGTATAAACCGTCTTCGCCTCATCGCCGACAATGACATCGAGGGTGACGACAGGCTGATACCGGATGGTCATACCCGATGTAATCGGGGTACGGACGCCCGGGTAGACATCGTCCCCGTCACGGACACTCACTCCATAACGAAGCAACACGTCTTCGACAGTTCGTTCACGCGTCTCAATCGTTTCGATTTGTCCGTAACCAATTTGTAGCGAGACGGTGCGGGCCCGCTCAATCTGAATAACTCGGTCGAGCGGAATATCCGCACTCAAGGCCGGTGTCACGACGTCTGACTCGTCAACGACAATCCCTGTCTCTTCAAGCACGTCTAACACCGACTCGCCCCGACTTTCATGCACCATCGTCACTCCGTCATCGATGATGGTGACAGGTTCTGGTTGCATCGCCATATAAGCGAACACAGCGGTGGCCACGACGCCGACGCTTAACACGATCCGTCTGAGCATCATGGAAGACGGAACAGGCGCTTCGCATTAGCGGTCGTCGCCTCGGCAAGTGCGTCGTAAGACATGTCACGTAGCGATGCAATCTCTTCAGCGACATACGTGACGTAAGCCGGTTCGTTCCGCTTGCCACGGAACGGTGTCGGCGTTAAATACGGACAGTCCGTCTCGACGAGGAGTCGATTGAGCGGGACTTGTTGTGCCACCGCTTTCGGTACTTTCGCATTCTTGAACGTCACTGGTCCCCCAAGAGAAATATAGAAGTTCAAACGCAGACAGCGCTCCAACAATTCGACGGACATGCTGTAACTATGGAACACACCACCGACCTCTTCGGCGTGTTCTTCCTCTAAAATATCGAGCACGTCCGCGGTCGCTTCACGATTGTGAATCACGATCGGCATATTCGTCCGTTTCGCGATGGCAATTTGTTGCCGGAACACGCGTTGTTGGACGTCTTTAGGCGATTTGTCCCAATGGTAGTCGAGCCCAATCTCCCCGAGCGCCATCACTTTAGGGTGATCCATCAACGTCTCGATTCTTGCCAAGTCGGCCTCCGTGCAATCGACGGCGTCGACCGGGTGCCAGCCAACGATCGCGTAAATGTCTTCATACGTTTCCGCGAGCTCGATGGCACGCGTGATGGTCGGATTGTCGAACCCGACGACGAGCATCGGGGAAACGCCAGCAGCACGAGCCCGTTCAATCGTCGCTTCGACGTCTTCATTGAACTGTTCTGCATTGATATGTGTGTGTGTATCAATCAACATGATGGTTCCTCCTTGTATAGACAAAGAGGGAGACCGAAGTCTCCCCCAAACGATTATTTGACGATGGCCCCGTTCGGCATATTCTCAGATACGGTCGCAAGTTCAAGCTTGCCGTCTTTATCAGCCGCTAAAATCATCCCTTGTGACAACTCGCCACGCAGTTTGACCGGCTTCAAGTTGGCCACAACGATGACTTTCTTGCCAACCAAGTCTTCCGGCGCATACCATTCCGCGATACCCGAGACGATTTGACGCGTCTCCCCGCCAAGGTCGACTTGAAGTTTCAACAACTTCTTCGCCTTCTTGATTTTATCGGCTTCGATGATTTGACCGACACGGAACTCGACTTGATCAAAGACGTCAATCGTGATTTCTGGACGCACGTCCTCATCTTCGATGTCGCCCGCTTCCGCTTCGGCTTCTTCGACGCGTGCTTGCGAAGCTTGACGCATCATCTCTTGAATCGCATCGACTTCTTCTTTGACGTCACGACGCGGGAAAATCGGTGTCCCGTCTGTGACGAAGGCTCCATCGAACGCCGCGAACGTATCGAGTGCTTCCCATGACATATCTTCTCCTTCGAGACCGAGCTGACGGAACATCTCTTTTGGCGCCCGTGTCATGAACGGTTGAATCATGACCGCGACGTGACGGAGCACGCCGGCGAGGTGAGTCATCACCGACGCCAGTTCGTCTCGTTTCGTTTCATCCTTCGCAAGGACCCACGGTTGTGTCTCGTCAATGTATTTATTGGCACGGCTGACGAGTTGCCAGATGCTTGTGAGCGCGACTGAAAACTCCATGTGCTCCATGGCCGCTTCCGTCTTCTCTGTCGTCTCGTTGACGACTTGAAGCAACGAGGCATCGAACTCCGTCACATTACCCGCATAAGCAGGGATTTCGCCATCAAAATACTTCTTAATCATGGCCACGGTCCGGTTGAGCAGGTTTCCGAGGTCGTTCGCAAGATCAAAGTTCAAGCGATCAACGAACGCTTCCGGTGTGAACGTGCCGTCTGCTCCGAATGGAACTTCACGAAGAAGATAGTAGCGGAGCGAGTCGAGTCCGTAACGGTCGATGAGTGGAATCGGGTCAACGACGTTGCCTTTTGATTTCGACATTTTGCCGTCTTTCATGAGCAACCAACCATGCGCGAAAACTTGTTTCGGCAACGGGAGGTCAAGCGCCATGAGCAACGCCGGCCAAATGATTGTATGGAACCGGACGATCTCTTTTCCGACCAAATGGACGTCGGCTGGCCAATAGCGGTTGAACAACTCGTCGTTGTCCGATCCGTAGCCGAGGGCAGAGATATAGTTCGTGAGGGCATCGACCCATACATATACGACGTGCTTCGGGTTCGATGGGACTTGTACACCCCAGTCAAACGTCGTCCGTGAGACAGCCAAGTCTTGAAGGCCCGGCTTCAAGAAGTTGTTGATCATCTCCGTTTTACGCGATTCTGGCAAGATGAAGTCAGGGTGCGACTCGAAGTACTCGATCAAACGATCCGCATACTTGCTGAGACGGAAGAAGTAACACTCTTCGCGTACAAGTTCGACTGGGTGACCGCTGTCCGGGCTCTTCCCGTCGATGAGCTGAGACTCCGTATAATACGTCTCATCAGGAATCGAGTACCAACCTTCATACTCTCCTAGATAAATATCATCATTTTTAAGAAGCGTCTCGAACACATGCTCGACGACAGCTTTGTGGCGTGCGTCTGTTGTACGGATGTAGTCATCATATGAGATTTCGAGACGGTCCCATAACACTTTGATGTCTTTGACAACTTCATCCACGAACGCTTGCGGTGTCACACCGGCTTCTTTCGCTTTTTCTTGAATCTTTTGACCGTGTTCATCCGTCCCCGTCAAATAACGAACGTCAAAACCTTTCAAACGCTTATAGCGCGCGATCGCATCGCCGGCCACCGTCGTATAAGCGTGACCGATGTGTAGTTTGGCACTCGGATAGTAAATCGGAGTCGTAATATAAAAAGTAGGCTTCGCCATTGTATGTTCTCCATCCTTTCGACATTTGCAATTTCCATTATACACGGTTCGACAAAAGAATTTCCAAACCAATTGTTTGGAATTTTTTTGTTGTTATCTCATAAAATATGTTCCAAAAAAACCCTTTCTTTGTTTCATTTCCTAACTTTCGGGGAATTTTAGGTATATATCGCTCCTACATCGTCATTTTTCGAAAATGTAGATTTCCAATAGTAAGCAGTTGACTGCAATTGGAAAGTTTAGTATGCTTTTTGCTGTAGTAACATTGTCGAATTTTGACGACTCATGTCACCAAGAGATTTCGACACCATTGGAGGAGGAAACACAAAATGAAATCTACAGGTATCGTACGGAAAGTTGATGAGCTCGGTCGTGTCGTCATTCCAATCGAATTGCGCCGCACACTCGGGATTGCTGAGAAAGATGCACTTGAAATCTACGTCGACAACGATCAAATCGTGTTGAAAAAATACAAACCGAACATGACTTGCCAAGTGACGGGCGAAGTATCGGATGACAACTTCAAGTTGGCTGACGGTAAATTGATCCTTTCACCGGAAGGCGCACAACGCGTTCTCGTCGAGTTGAAAAACATGCTCGAAAACTACTACAGCGAAGAGTAAGCAAGGGATTCCTTGCTTACTCTTTTTTGTCGACTTGATGATACGCGTCATACACTTCACTTCGTGACAGACCCCGCTCTTTAGCGGCTTGTTTAATGGCGGCGTTCGGTTTTAAGCCATCCTCAATGTAACGGTCGACGTGCTCGAGGGGCGATAGCGCCTCCCACCAATCGTGTGTCGGTGCCGCTTCCGTCGATCCTTCCACCATGACGACGAATTCGCCGCGTACTTCGCCTCCGCACCAGACAAGCGCTTCTTCTACCGTCCCTCGTAAAAACTCTTCAAACGTTTTCGTCAACTCTCGTCCGAGAACGAGTTGCCGATTGCCGAACACGTCTTGAATCCCGGTCAGCATCTCTTTTAACCGATGTGGCGCTTCATAAAAAATGATGGTGCCCGGTTCATATTGTAAGGATGACAACACCTCGAGCCGCTCTTTCTTTTTACGGGGCAAGAATCCATAATACAAAAACCGCTCGGTCGCAAGACCAGAGGCGACAAGAGCCGTCAACGCTGCGTTCGCTCCAGGGAGTACGACGACGGGGAGCCTCGCTTGAATGGCCAACCTCACGAGGTCAATCCCAGGGTCCGAAATACCCGGCATGCCAGCGTCTGAGACCACGGCGACCGACTTGCCCGCCTCAATATCTTCGATTAAGCGCGAGCCACTCACGTGCTTATTATGCTCATGGTAGCTGACCAGTTTCGTCTCAATGCCGAAATGACGACAGAGTTTCATCGTTTGGCGCGTGTCTTCAGCCGCAATCAAATCAACTTCTCCTAGAATTCGAACCGCCCGATACGTCATGTCTTCTAAATTTCCAATCGGCGTCGGCACAACATAGAGCGTGGGCCCATCAGTCTGATAACTTTTCTGTGAGTTCATTACTCGTTCCCTCCATCAATTGCTGTTTTTGAGCCCGCGTGAGTTGTTTGATGGACCATTCGTACTGCATGGCTTCACGTTTGGTCGCAAACGACCTGACATATCGCAACGTCACCGGGAGACGAGCTCGTGTATATTTCGCACCTTTGCCGTTGTTATGCACTTCCATCCGCTTATCAACGTCCGTCGTATAACCGGTATAGTACGTTCCATCGTTGCACTCGAGAATATAGGCAAAGTACTTACGCATCGAGGATTGCCCGCATGTCGCTCGTATACGTGTCATCTTCCTCATAAACGATAAACGGAGGTAAGATTGTGAGCCCTGCTTTTCCATCTTTCGACCCCTCTATTAACAATGTGTTCGCGTCTCGACCTTGCTTCGGATAAACGAGTTGCATTCGCTTTGGTTCAATCCGATATGCCCGCATGAGCGTCAGAATGTCGAGTAATCGCTCCGGACGATGGACGAAGGCCACTTTGCCACCCGGTTTGACGAGTTGACTGGCTGAACGAATACAGTCTTCTAGTGTGCAAAGGACTTCATGGCGTGCAATCGTATGATGTTCATTTTGATTGCGTAGCGATGTCTCGTTCGCCAAAAAATAAGGGGGATTGCATGTGACAACATCGTAACGGGCATGACCTAATAGACTGGCAGCAGTTTTCACGTCCCCTTCAACGATGTGGAGCCTCTCGTCCAACTCATTGATGGCAATGCTTCGATTGGCCATGTCGACGAGGCGAGGCTGGATTTCAACACCCGTGACCGTCCCTTTCGTTCGATATGATAAAAAGAGCGGAATCGCCCCCGTGCCGGCGCACAAATCGACGAGCTTTCCTTTTTGAATCGGCACCCATACAAATTCGGCGAGTAATACGGCATCCAATGAAAATGAAAAAACGTCATCACTTTGAATGATCTTGCCGGGACGCCCTAACAAATCATCAAGACGTTCACCTTGTTTAACAGTCACGCCATTTCCCTCCTACATAACGTACAAAGGCGACGGACGGGAATACCCCCGTCTATCGCCCCTTATTAATGTTTATTTAGCATCGACATGCAGAAGAGACAGTCTCCGTCTTTTCTGACTTGTCCATAGTGCAAATTACAAATGTGAAATCCTTCTTGGTATAACGCCGCCAGATTGTTCTGTCCTTTTCCGGACAACGCAATTTGGGGATCTCCATCAGGCGTCTCGACTTCTGCAAGTTGCTCCACTTTTTCACGCAAATGATGGTTTTCGAGATACATGTGTTGGTTTTCTTCGAGCAAATAGGCGAGTTGCTCTTTGAGCACCCCTAAATGCTCCGTCAACAATTGCATTTGTTGCTCGATCGCATCGACCCGCATCATGACTTCCTTTTTATCCATTCTTTCCACTGCTCAGCACCCCATCACTGTTTCGACGGTTTTCGTTTGACTGCACCGACCTCGACGAGCTCGTCGATTGTATACGTCACAACACGGGTCCGATCATTCAACTCGACTTGAATCAATTGATCCAAGATATTGAGACCGATGACACGTCCGTCACCTTCTGGAATTTTGATTCGTTTTCCGACGTCTGGTAAGTCCCGCTTCAATTCTTCATACGTATCATTCTCGTATTTCAGACAGCACATGAGACGACCACACACACCGGAGATTTTATTCGGATTCAAGGATAAGTTCTGATCCTTGGCCATTTTAATCGATACCGGCTCAAATTCCCCTAAAAACGAGGAGCAGCACAACACACGACCACAAGGCCCGATTCCGCTCAGCAGTTTTGCTTCGTCCCGAACTCCAATTTGACGGAGTTCGATCCGGGTGCGAAACACACTTGCTAAATCTTTGACGAGTTCCCGAAAATCAACGCGCCCCTCTGCCGTGAAATAAAAGATGACTTTATTACGATCAAATGTATACTCAACATCTACTAACTTCATTTCAAGTCGATGTTCACGAATTTTTTCTTCACAGACGGCGTGAGCGTCAAATGCTGCCAATCGATTGTCTTGAACGATTTCGGCATCTTTTTGATCGGCGACACGAAGGATTGTCTTTAACGGCAATACTACTTCGTCTTCACCCAGTTGCTTACCAACTTGGACGACTTCACCGTATTCGATGCCTCGTACCGTCTCTACGATGACATGGTCTCCACGTTCAAGCGTTGCTTCGCCTGGTGAAAAGTAATAGATTTTTCCCGCTTCTTTAAAACGGACTCCGACTACTTCAAGCACGCTCTCCTATCCTTTCTGCAAATCGAACGTTAACCGTTCGAACGTTAATTGAGGATTGACGTTTGCCTCAAGCCGTCGAATCGCCTCATGGACAGATTCAATAGCATGGACGATTTTATGAACCGGACGATCTTTTACAAACGCGGTATATAGCGCCTGTTCTTTCGTAAACAATTCCGGAACATAGTCTGTTCGCACTTTGAAGTGGAGCGCTTGCTCCAACCAATTTCCGAATAGCTCGAGACCGACTCGCAATTCATTCCGCCCTTTAAAATGACCGAGCCATTTTTCTTGGGCAAATAAAAGCAATTCTTGCGGGCGTTTTGTCAATACTTCAACTAATTGTACCACTAGCCCATACGCCTGTACAAACCAGTCGTTATGAAGCGCCTCACGCGCGTCTTCGAATTTCGGATATGTCTCTAAAGCAAGACGCGCTAAATCGCTCGTACATTGCACGTCTGCGACCAACGTTTCCACAAGCCGTTCTCGATTGATCGGTCGAAACACTAAATGCTGAGCCCGCGAGCGAATGGTTGGTAATAGGAGTTGCGGCTGGGTCGTGACCAAGATGGCCAGTTTTCCAACGCCCGGTTCTTCGAAAAATTTTAAGAGACTGTTGGCCGCCTGAGGTGTCATTTTATGCGCTTGATGAATGACATATATTTGACGGTCCCCTTCTGCTCCACGTAGCGACAAGTCGCTCAACAATTGTTGAACTTGTTCTTTTTTGATACTGGCCCCATCCGGTTCCACTTCCATATAGTCGACGAGGTTGCCCGAATCCATCCGTCTACAGTTTCGACAACTGCCACACGGCTCTACCCCGTCAGGCGACTCGCAAAAAAGGGATCTTGCAAACAGTTGCGCCGTCTCAATTAAATAAGGTTCATAATCTCCCGAGAAAATATAGGCGTGACCCACCTTTTGAGCGACAATCGAATTTTCAATCACTTTGGCGATAACCGTTTGAGATTTCGCTAAATCTTGAAAGCTCATATTCGTGACCGTTCCCATTAAAACTGATGGAATCCTTCAATCGGCAAGACGAACACCGTCGCTCCGCCAACTTGTACTTCTACCGGATACGGAATATATGAATCAGCGTGACCGCCCATCGGTGAAATCGGCGTGATCATTTGATCTCGGCTCGAACAATTCGATTTGATTAGCGCGAGCAAATCGTCTAACCGTTCTTTTGGTACACCGATCATAAACGTTGTGTTACCTTCTTTCAAAAAACCTCCGGTTGTGGCTAATTTTGTTGCGCGGAAGTCCTCTTCGATTAAAGCATCTGACAACCGAGCACTATCCTTATCATGTACAATCGCGATTACCATCTTCATCATTGCGTCACTCCTCTTTCATGTAATCGTTCTAACGTAATATCTAACACTTCATCTTGAATCATTTCAATTGTAGCGTTCGCATCGATACGAACCATCCGATCCGGATGTTGTTCTAATAATTTTTTGAACCCATCGTATACGCGTTGATGGAAAGACTCATCTCGGCTCTCGATACGGTCTAATTGACCTCGATCTTTCATGCGACGGCTCGCTTGATCAGGGGTCAAATCAAAAAGGAAAGTCAAATCGGGTTTAATCCCGGCCGTTGCCCACTCGTTCAGTGATAGAATTTGATTCAAATCATATTGGAGCCCATATCCTTGATAGGCAATTGAGGCATCGACAAATCGATCACACACAACAATCGCCCCTCGTTTAAGGGCAGGTCGAATCACTTGATCGATGTTTTGGGCACGGGACGCGGCATACAGCATCATCTCGACGCGTGGGGTCATTTCATCATGTTCTGGTGATAATAAGACCTCTCGAATACTGTTTCCGACTTTGGTCCCTCCTGGTTCTCGAGTGACGACTACTTCGTATCCTTTTTCAGTCAATGAACGAACTAACAATTGCAACTGCGTGGTTTTCCCCGAACCGTCGGGACCTTCTACAGTAATAAACATACCTTTCACGATTAAAACTCCTCTACGATAACATCAATTTGTTTCATCATAACATGCCTGCTCGCTTGAAGGTTCCGTCCTAGTGAAATCCATTCATTCAATACTCTAATTTTCTCGTGTGTGATGACTTCTCCTCTTAGTATCCACGGAATTCCTGGTGGATAAGGGATAACGGTTTCTGCAGCAACGGCTCCTATTGCTTGTTCAAACGATTTGCGAATGATATCCGCATCATCTGAAATAGCATGCAACACCGAAACACGTTCTGTCATCGGGTAAGGATAGATCGTTTCATCTTCGACTATGAGTGGGACGTGTTGTGATGCATTTTTAATCAGTTTCACCCAATGTTGAATCTCTTTGCTTTTTAATTCCCTTAACGGCAGGCAGAATAACACATGATCTTCTGCAGCCAGTTCCGTATCAATACCGATTGACGCCAAATGTTGACTGAAGATGAGACCATTTTTCGGATATGTCAGCAAGGTCATTTTGGTAAAATCATCGCCCACTTTGATTGAAAAGCCAGCACGTCTCATTTCCATGATGAATGCAAAATGACTTTTTTGAATATGTGTCCAATCTCGTTCACTCAAATTTTCGAGATACTCTCTAGCGTAATCGAGTGAAGCCATAATCAAATAAGACGGACTAGACGTTTGAAAAGAAGAGAGTGCATGAAATAAACGTTTCTCATTAATCTCTTCCTTATAATGGACCCATGCCCCCATCGTGAGCGCTGGAAGGGTTTTATGAGCAGACTGGACAACGGCGCTAGCTCCTTCGAAGATAGCGGATCGCTTTGGAAATGTAGGATGAATCAAATGAGCGCCATGTGCTTCATCAACTAAAAGAGGAATATGCAACGGACGCAAATAAGCACTGATCTCCGGGATGTTTGCCATGTCTCCGTAATAAGTAGGAGATGTCAGTAGGAGGGCCTTCCCACCTGGGTACTGCGTGACAGCATCTTGAATTGTTTCTAATGCGACGACAGTCGGTAAACTGCTCCCCCTATCTAATTCAGGAGTGAGTAAAATGGGTTCTAAACCGAGCCACTCAATGGCGTTCCACACGGATTTGTGGGAATTACGTTGTACATATACTCGTTCTCCCCGTTTCACAGTTGCTGCCAACAGACTCCAGTTTCCCGCCGTTGACCCATTCACTAACCATTTACTTTTACTTTGATAAAGAGATCCTAGTGCCCTCTCTCCTTCTAGAATAATACCTTCAGCATGGTGTAAATCATCCAAGTGTCCGAGTTCTGTTAAATCGTATGGCATTATTTTTTGGAATACAGTCGGAAGTTTCTCATCTCTTACTGTTCCATTGTGATGACCAGGTACATGAAAAGAGACACGATCTTCGCGTACATGTTGCTCCAATGTTTCCATAAATGTGAAAGGATTATGTTTAGGTTTTCGAGTCATATAGGCAACCTTCCTATCCGAAATAGATGCGACTTATATACAAAAAGAGACGATCAAGCGGATGCTTGATCGTCTTTCGCGTTGGCCTGGCAACGTCCTATCCTCACAGGGGGAGACCCCCAACTACTTTCGGCGC